>NZ_CP115450.1:628750-1257500 GCF_027627435.1 Kitasatospora cathayae
ACAACGAGTTCCGGCGCCTGCTCCACCTCAAACCCGCCAAGGACTTCGAGTCGCTGACACCGGACCCCGCATGGGCCAGGGAGCTGAGTCGGATCTACGAAGGCGACATCGAGCGCGTGGATCTGATGGTCGGCATGTTCGCCGAACGCCGCCCCGAGGGCTTCGCGTTCAGCGACACCGCCTTCCGCATCTTCATCCTGATGGCCTCGCGCCGTCTGAACAGCGACCGGTTCCTCACCAAGGACTACAGCCCCCAGGTGTACACCCCCATCGGTCTCGACTGGGTCGAGAACAACACCATGGCCTCCGTGCTGCTGCGCCACTTCCCGGATCTGCGTCCGGCGATGTCCTCGGTGACCAACGCGTTCACCCCCTGGCAGAGCACCGGGGTCTGCGCGGATCGGTGATCGCCTCCCACGGGATCGCCGCCTGATCGCCGAGTACCCGTGGTGGGTGGCACGAGTACCTGTGGCCGCTACTGCAGGATGCCGACCGCCCTCGCCACCACCAGCACCACCGTGATCAGCGACACCGCCGACTGCGTCATCATCAGCAGCTTCGCCCAGACCGACAGCGGCATGGTGTCCGTCGGGCTGAAGGCGCAGGCATTGGTGAACGCCACGTACAAGTAGTCCGGGTAGGAGGGCTCCCAGCCCGGCTCCGCGATGCCCTCCTGCTGCATCTGCGGGAAGAGGAAGTCGGGGTACGACTTCACCCCCTGGGCGCGGGCCGCCGGGCCGCCTCGGTCCCACTCCCAGTACCAGAGCGAAAAGGCGATGATGTTGGTCGCCCAGACCGCGCCGCCGGTACCGAGCAGCGCCAGCGCGCCCGGTGCGGCAGAAGTGTGGATCAGGTCGCGCACCAGCTTCACCGCCGACCAGCCGTTGGCCAGGCTGATCACCGCCACCAGGGCCAGGCTCAGCATGCGCAGCAACCGCGACGTCTGGTCGATGCACTTGTGCGGGTTGAGGACCACCAGGGCCACCAGCAGCGCCAGCTCCAGGGCGGGCAGCATCCAATGCGGGTGGATGGTCAGACGGGTCGGCAGGGCCAGCTGCAGGCCCACGGCGGCCAGGATGGCCACCGAGACCGCCCAACGCTGCTCACCGAGAGTGACCGAGCGCCACGCCGGGCGCTCCGGCTTCTCGGGCTCCAGGAGCCGCTCGATCCGCTCCAACCTGCGGTGCAGCGCCTCGGAGAGCTGCGCCGGGGCATGATGTTCGTGCTCAGTCATGGCGCACAGTGTGTCAGGTGTCCACTTTCACGATCACAGTGGTGTTGCCCGTGACCAGTTCTCTCCGCTCAGTGCCGGTGCGGCCGGAGCGTCGCTGGCTGCCGGCCCCTTGGCGCAGGCCGCGCCGCGCAGGCGTTCCGCGGTACGCCACGTGACGCTCGTCCACGGTGCCTACGCGGACGGCTCCTCCTGGTCGAAGGTGATCCCGCTGCTCCAGGCGGCCGGCCTGGAGGTCATCACCGTTCAGAACCCGCTCACCTCGTTGCAGGACGACGTCCGACCTCGGCACAGAGCCATAACCCCCCGGGCGCGCCGCACGACGGGCGGCCGGCTGCCGCGCAGTGGGTTCAGTGCTCCTGGGCCGTCGGGCGCATCATGATCTCGTTGATCGCGGCGTGCGGCGGCTGGGTGACCATGAAGACGATGGAGCGGGCGATGTCCTCCGCCCGCAGCCAGGACTCCTGCGCCATGCCGCGGGCCGCGGCGAGTCCGGGACCGGTCGCCATGCGCGTCGAGGTCAGCCCCGGCTCGATCACGCCCACCCGGACACCGCGCCGGGTCACCTCCTGGCGCAGGACCTCGCTGAACGCGCACACCGCGTGCTTCGTCGCCGAGTACACGCCGTTGCCGCGGCGCACCACACGGCCCGCGGCCGAGCTGACGTTGACCAGGTCGGCGACCTCACGCGGGCCGATCGCCGCAGCACGCAGCAGATGCGGCAACGCCGCCTGCGACAGGTGCAGGACAGCCGTCAGGTTGAGGTCGACCATCCGGTCGACCTCCTCGGCGCCGACCTCCTCGACAGCCCCCATCGCGACGTAACCGGCGTTGTTCACCAGCACGTCCAGCCGCCCCAAGCGCTCGGCGACCTCCTCGACGGCCTCCCGGGCCCGTACGGTGTCACGCAGATCGGCGCTGATGACGGCGCACGAGCCGCCACGGGCCCGGATCGTGGCTGCCGGCTCCTCCAGCCTTTCGGCGCTGCGGGCCACCAGCGCCACCGCCGCCCCCTCCCGGGCCAGCGCCAGGGCAGTGGCAGCCCCGATACCGCTGGACGCACCCGTCACCAGCGCGACACACCCCGACAGCGCCACGTCGCTTCCGGCCACGGAGTTCCCCGCTCTTCCGGCGTCCGCACCCGGGACACCCATGCTGCCAGCCTGCATCAGCCGGCCTCGGACCGCCTCCCGCACGGCCCCGCACAGGTCGACCGCGACACCTGAAATGGCGGGGCCGACCCGTTCTGCATAGGCTCGAAGGGAATCCGCGCGTCTGCCTGGTCTTCCTGCGGCAGTGTTCGACAGCGGCGGCCGGCGTCCGATCCCGCCGCGCGAGGTTGCGCCGCTCCCGGTGCCGTCCTGGACGCGGACGGGGGCGCCGCGCCGTCGGTCGGTCGAGTTCGGTGGCGGTCCCTCGCGCGGTGATCGTCGTAAGGGAGATCGATTCCCGTGGATCTCAACACCATCACCGAAGTCATCCGCCGCCCGCCGGATCGACCGGGCGTGGACTGGCGCGAGGGCGACGCCTGGCTCGCCGGCGGAACGTGGCTGTTCTCCACGGAGCAGCCGGGCCTGCGTCGCCTGATCGACCTGACGGCGTTGCGTTGGGATGCCCTCGTGCCGAGCGACACGGGCCTCGAGATCGGCGCCACGTGCACCATCCGTGACCTGTATGCCTTCGTGCCGCCGGACGACTGGATCGCGGGCGCCCTTTTCGCGACGAGCTGCGACGCGTTCCTGGCCTCGTTCAAGGTGTGGAACTCGGCGACCGTCGGCGGCAACATCTGCATGTCCCTGCCGGCCGGCCCGATGATCACGCTGACGGTCGCCCTGGAGGCGACGTACGAACTGTGCGCCCCGGACGGGTCCGCGCGCGTCGTCGATGCCCTCGACTTCGTGACCGGCGACAACCAGAACGTCCTGACTCCCGGGGAAGTGCTGCGGCGCATCACCATTCCGGCGCGCGCGCTGAGGAAACGCACCACGCACCGACGCTTCACGCTGACCCGCCTCGGCCGATCGACGGTCTTCCTCATCGGCACTCAGACGCCCGGCACGAACGACCTGCTGCTCACCATCACGGCCGGCACCACACGGCCGGTGCGCCTCGCCTTCGACACCATGCCCGATGCCCGGACGCTGCGGCAGAGCATCGACGTCGTCCCCGCCGACGTCTGGTTCGCGGATCCCAACGGGACCCCCGATCACCGCCGTCACCTGACACAGCACTTCGCCGAAGAGATTCGTCGCGAACTCATGGATGGAAGCCCGGCGTGACCTACATCGTGAACGGCAGACGTTTCGACGAGGAACCGGACCCCGGCCAGTGCCTGCGCACCTTCCTTCGCTCACTCGGCCACTACGGCGTCAAGAAGGGCTGCGACGCGGGCGATTGCGGTGCGTGCACGGTGTGGTTGGACGGCAGCCCGATCCACAGCTGCATCACCCCCGCGTTCCGCGCGGACGGTCGTGAGGTGACGACGATCGAGGGCCTCGGATCACCGGGCGATCTGCATCCCGTGCAGCGGCAGTTCCGCGACGCGCCGGGATTCCAGTGCGGCTTCTGCACCGCAGGGATGATCATGACGTCGGCGACGTTCAGCGAGGCCCAGAAGGCGGACCTGCCACGGGCGTTGAAGGGCAATCTCTGCCGCTGCACCGGCTACCGGGCGATCGAGGACGCCCTGAAGGGCGTCAGCGGTGTCGAGACGGCCGCCCCGGGGAAGGCCGTGGGAACGAGTGTCGGCACACCGGCGGCCGACGACGTGGTCACCGGCCGCGCCGAGTTCACGATGGACACCCGCATCGACGGCATGCTGCACCTCAAGGTGCTGCACTCGCCGCACGCGCACGCCCGGATCGTCTCGATCGACAAGAGCGCCGCACTCGCGGTTCCCGGCGTTCATCGCGTCTACACCTGGGAGGACGTGCCGCGCAGGCGTTTCACCACGGCGATCCACACCGACCATCTCGTCGATCCGGACGACACCTTCATCCTCGACGACACGGTCCGCTTCGTCGGCCAGCGGGTCGTCGCGGTCCTGGCCGACACGGTCGGGGCCGCGGAGGAGGGCTGCCGGCGGGTCGCCGTCGAGTACGAGGAGCTGCCGGCGGTCTTCGACCCCGAGGAGGCGATGGCCGAGGGGGCGCCGCAGCTGCACGGCTCGCACGACCCCTTCGTCCGCGATCCCGTGCGCAACATCCTGCTGGAGCTCCATGCGCACATCGGCGATGTCGACGCGGGGTTCGCCGACGCCGACGTGATCCACGAGGGCACGTACTCCTCACCGCGCGTGCAGCAAGCGCATCTCGAAACCCACGGCTCGATCGCCTGGATGGAGGACGGCCGTCTGAACGTCCGTACCAGTTCGCAGTCGCCGTCGATCGCGAAGGTCAAACTCGCCTACCTGTTCGCGCTGCGCCCGGACCAGCTCCGCGTGTTCTGCAAGCGCGTGGGCGGCGCCTTCGGCGGCAAGCAGGAGGTGTTCTCGGAGGATCTGGTCGCGCTCGCCACCCTGGACACCGGGCGGCCCGTCTGCTTCGAGTACACCCGCGAGGAGGAGTTCACCACGGCCTCGCCCCGGCATCCGATGACGCTGACGGTCAAGCTCGGCGCGAAGGCGGACGGAACGCTCACGGCCTTCCAGGTCCGCAACGTGTCGAACACCGGCGCCTACGGCAACCACGGCGGCGAGACGCTGTACGCGGGTGGCGCGGCCGGCATGATCTACCGCTGTCCCAACAAGAAGTACGACGCCTTCGCCGTCTACACGAACACCGTTCCGAGCGGGGCGCTGCGCGGTTACGGGATGACGCAGCCGGCGTTCGCCGTGGAGTCGGCGATGGACGAACTGGCACGCGCCCTGCACCTCGATCCGCTCGAACTGCGGCGCCGCAACATCGTGCGACCGGGTGATCCGCTCGTCGCCCTGGACGACGGTCCCAGCGACGTGCTGTCCACCGAGGACGGGCTCGCGAAGTGCATCGACCTCGTGGACGGCGCCCTGGTCCGTACGGCCGATCAGCCGCCCCCCGGCCCCGGGTGGCTCGTCGGGGTCGGCGTGGCGAGTTCCCTGCACGAGACCGCGCCCCCGACCGAGCACATCTCGGAGGCCTGGGTCACGCTCGGCGACGACCTCAGGTACGAGCTGGCCGTGGGAACGGTCGAGTTCGGCCAGGGCACCCCCACCGCCCATGTCCAGATCGCGGCCAACCAGCTGGGCACGACGCCGTCGCGGATCCGCCTGGTGCAGTCCGACACCGACCGCACGGGATTCGACACCGGCGCCTTCGCGAGCGCGGGCCTCTTCGTGGCGGGCAACGCGGTGCTTCGAGCGGCCAACGCCGTACGCGACCGGATCCTGGAATTCGCCGCCGCTCACACGGGCGTCCATGTCGTGCTGTGCTCGATGGACGACGACGGCGTCGTGTGCGGCGACCGGCGGGTGTCGTTGGCCGAGCTCGTCGCCCTGGCCCGCGCGCGCGGAATCCGCTTCACCGCCGCCCGCAAGGCCTACGGCTCCCCCCGAAGCGTCGCCTCCAACACGCAGGGCTTCCGCATCGCCGTCCACCGGGTGACGGGCGAGATCCGCATCCTCTACAGCGTCCAGGCGACCGACGCCGGCGACATCATCAACCCCGCGCAGGTCCGGGGACAGGTGGAGGGCGGTGTCGCACAGGGCGTCGGCTTCACGCTGACCGAGAACTACCTCGTCGACGCCGATGGCGTCATGGTCAACCCGAACTTCCGCAACTACCGCATCCCCGCCTACGCCGATGTGCCCCGTACCGACGTGCTCACGGTGGCCTCCTCGGACTCGGTCGGGCCGATGCGCTCGAAGGGGATCGCGGAGTGCTGCATCAATCCGGTGGCCCCCGCGTTGGCGAACGCGCTCCACGACGCCACGGGTGTCCGGTTCCGCGCGCTGCCCCTGACCCCGGAGCGGATCTACCGCCGGCTCAACGAGAGCCGGTCGGTGCCAGCGGCCTGAGCACATGAACACGGACAGGCACCCGGACAGCGGCCGGCACGAGGACACCGCGGCGACGGCGATCATCGGCCAGAAGGTCCTGCCCGGGCTGGAGCGCGAGTACGAGACGTGGCAGGAGGACGTCAACGCCGCCGCCGCCGGCTACGCCGGGTTCCTCAGCGCCGAGATCTCCCCACCGACGCCCCGGCAACCCGACTGGGTCGTCGTCTACCGGTTCGACTCGATCGCCCACATGCAGGTGTGGATCAACAGCGCGACCCGGCAGCGTTTCCTCGATGCCGGCAGCAAGTACTTCGACGGCCCGGCGACCCAGCAGGTCGTCACCGGCGGCACCCGAAAAGCGGATCCGCTGGTGACCGTGGTGGTCACCCACCGGGTCCACCCGCGCCGCGTCGGCGACTTCCTGGCCTGGCAGGACCGCATGGGCCAGGCGGAGAGCGCGTTCGAAGGCTTCCGCGGAACCGAGCTGTTCCGCCCGGTCGAGGGACTTCAGGACGAGTGGACCACGCTGTACCGGTTCGACACCGCCGAGCACCTCGACGCCTGGCTGACGTCGGCCAGGCGGCGGGAACTCCTCGCCGAGGGCGAGGAGTTCAGCTCCTTCGAACTGCGCACGATCGACAACTCGTTCGGCAGCTGGTTCGCCTTCGAAGGCGACCGGCGGCAAGCGCCGCCCCCCTCGGAAACCAAGACCGCCGTGGCGGTCTGGGTCGGCCTGTACCCGACCGTGGTGCTGCTGACGCTCGTCCTGTCGCCGCTGAGAATGCCGCTCTGGCTCGGGCTGCTGGTGGGCAACCTGCTGTCGAGCTTCATCATGAGCTTCTTCACGATGCCCTACTACGTGAACCCGCTGCTCAGGCGGTGGCTGCGGCCGTCACCGGACGAACCCTCGGCGAGGACCAACCTCGTCGGCCTCGGCATCGTCGCTGCGGTGATCGCGTTCTGGGCCGTCGTCTTCTACCTCGTGACGACCCGGTTCTGGTCGCTGCCCTGACCTGCGGAGACCGGGCGCGGCTGCAGCCGGCTGGAGGTGACCGGCTCCGACATCGAGCACCAGTGGAGCGAAGGGTCGGAGCGCGGCGTGGCTGCGTTGGCCGGCGGCCCGGTGGTGCTGAGGTGGGCCGCCGTGACGAGAATGCTAGACCCGCGCGTCAACGGTGGCCAGGGCTTTGAGCTGCAATCTTTCGGCCGCGGACATGCCATGTACGGCGGGGCGGGGCGGGTCCTCGGGAGCGGCGACGGCGATCCGTACGGTCGGTGGCCGCGACGGCTGGGAAACGGCACGAGGGCCTGGGTCCGCGCACGTCGCGCGGGCCCAGGCCCTCGTGGGGCACCCCGGTGGTCCCTGTCCGGCCCCCGAGGCACGGGGGATGGTCGGCTCAGTACCAGTGGTGGGTCTGCCAGAACGCCCAGGCGGCGTTGGGGCTGCCGTAGCGGGAGTTCATGTAGTCCAGCGCCCACTTGATCTGGGTGCTCGGGTTGGTCTTCCAGTCCGCGCCGGCCGAGGCCATCTTGGAGGCCGGCAGGGCCTGGCCGAGGCCGTAGGAGCCCGAGCTCGGGTTGGTCGCGGTGACGCTCCAGCCGGACTCGTGGGAGATGATCTGGCTGAACGAGGCCAGCTGGTCCGCCGGCACCATCTGCGCGGCGATCGCCTGCGGGGAGGCATCGGCTGCCGAGGCCACGGTGGGGACCACGGCGGCACCCAGGGCGGTCAGACCGGCGGCGCCGGCGAAAATCGCGGCGGAGGTGCGCATACGGAGCTTGAAAGCGGGCATGTAGAGCAAGACCTCAATCGGGTTGGGCCACAGTCACGCCCCGTCTCGACCGTGGCCGGACAGGGGCCGAACGGTCGCGGGGTGTGACTCGGCGGTGAGCCGTTCACCGGAGGGACAGGAGCCGGTGCGGCTGGCGATGAATGCAAAGTTGCCAGAGCGGATCGCCGGTCGCCAAGCCCCCTTCGCTACGATCCGCGGTCGTAGCCGAGGAGGTTGGTACCGGCACGAGGGGCGGGCCGCCCGGAGCGCGCCGGTCCCCGCCGATCCCTCCCGGCCTGCGCAAACGCTCCTCGAACGCCCGCCAAATAGTCTCAAAATGGCCCAAAACGGACACTACTATTCGTCCTCGTCCACCCCGTCCAGGTGTGAGCGCACTCACGGCACAGACCCCGGCGACATCACCGACCGACCCATCGCCACCACGCTGGGTCAACGCCGGGCGACCGCCATTGAGACCGCCACCACACTCGGCCCGTCCTGGACGAGGGCTCTGGGGTGGGTTGGCGGGGCGGGGCTACTGGGTGGGTGTGGCGAAGGCTTCGAGGAGCTGGGTGGCCAGCCTTGCCACCTCGACGGAAAACTCGACCCACCGACCCCACCGACCCCGCCGCACCGGACGACCGCGTCCGAGCGATAGTCCGCACACTGCTGAACACCGTCCGCCCCCGCCCAGCCACGGAACCTGGCCGGTGCAGGGCTGCCACCGGTGGGCGGCTGCCCTGCGGCTTCAGCCGGGCATCAGGGCGGGGGCGAGCAGGCGTAGGTCCTGCAGTTGCTGCTGCAGGGTGTCGGCGACGGGCTGCACGGCGACGTGGTCGGCACCGGCCTGGTAGTGCTCCCTGATGCGCTCGGCCAGCGTCTGCGGGTCGCCCCAGGGCACGACCGAGTCGATGAGTGTGTCGCTGCCGCCGTCGTCGAGGTCGGCGTCCGTGAAGCCCAGTTCGCGCAGGCTGTTGAGGTAGTTGGGCAGGCGCAGATAGCCGGCCGCGTAGGCGCGGGCGGTGGCGCGCGCCCGCTCGGGGTCGGTGTCGACCACCACGGCCTGCTCGGGGGCGAGCAGCGGGTCGGGGCCGAGCGCCGCGCGGGCCCGGCGGGTGTGTTCGGGTGTGACGAAGTACGGGTGAACGCCCTGGGCCCGGGTGGCGGCGAGCTTCAGCATCTTCGGGCGCAGCGCGGCGAGCACGCGGGGCACCGGCTCGGGAGCCGGCGCGTCGAAGGGCGTGGCGTCCATCGCGTCCAGGTAGGCCCGCATGTCGGACAGCGGTGTGCTGGAGTCGTGTCCGCGGCCACTGACGAGAGGCCGGTGGCTGACGCCGAGGCCGAGCACGAAACGGCCCTGCCATGCCTCGTGCAGGGTTCTGGCCCCGTTGGCCGCCGCCGTCGCGTCGCGTCCGTAGATGGTGGCGATCCCCGTGGCGACCATCAGGCGCTGGCTCGCGGACAGCAGCAGGGCCGCATGGGTCAGCGCCTCCTTCCCGGCGGGGAGCTCGCCGATCCACAGCGTCCCGTAGCCGAGGTCCTCGATGGCGGCGACGGCACGCCGCTCCTCGTCCGCCGTCACCGCGGACAACGACGCGAGCCACACCCCGGTGCGGCCCAGACGCTGTTTCAACGCGGGAAGGTCCGTGGGCGAGGTGGTGATGCGTTCAGTCATGGGTGCACTCCCCATCATCTGGCTGCAGGGCATCTGGCTGCCACTGCACGACTACGCCTTCGACCGCACCCCGCTGTGGGCCGGCATCTTCCTGCTGCCGCTGACCACCGGGTTCCTGCTCGGCGGACCGGCCTCCGGCTTCAACCGTGTCTGCGTCGGGTGGACACCCGGGCCGACCCGCGGCCGCACCGCGAGGCATGGCTCACGCGCTGGCGCGCTGTGGAGGAGCACCTGACCGCCACGGACATGCTGGCGCGGGCCGATCTCACCCTCCCCGGAGACTGACTGTCAGCGCTGTTCCTCCGGACGGCCCTCGACCTCCCAGCGAGTGTGGAAGGTCCCGTCCCGGTCGACCCGGCGGTAGGTGTGCGCGCCGAAGAAGTCCCGCTGGCCCTGCACCAGCGCGGCCGGAAGACGCTCCGCCCGCAGGCCGTCGTAGTAGGCGAGCGCGGTCGCGAAGCCGGGGGCGGGCACCCCCAGTTGGGCCGCCACCGAGACGACCCGTCGCCAAGCCGACTGCGCGGAGCCGAGCGCCTCCCGGAAGTGCGCGTCGGTCAGCAGCGTGGGACGCTCCCGGTCCGCCTCGTACGCGGCCCGGATCCGGTCCAGGAACCGAGCCCGGATGATGCAACCGCCGCGCCAGATCGTGGCCATCTCACCGGGGTCGATCTGCCAGGAGTACTCCGCGCTGCCGGCCTGGATCTGGTTGAAGCCCTGCGCGTAGGCCACCATCTTGGAGGCGTACAGAGCCTGCTCGACGTCATCCGCGAACCGGTCCGCCGCCGCGCTGTCGAGCCACGTCTCGGTCGGGCCGGGCAGCCCCCGTCCGGCCTGCCGGAGTGGCACGCTGCCGGACAGCGACCGGGCGAAGACCGCCTCGGCGATCCCGCTCACGGGCACGCCGAGCTCCAGCGCGCTCTGGACCGTCCAGCGGCCGGTGCCCTTCTGCTCGGCCTGGTCCAGCACGACGTCGACGAAGGGCTTCCCGGTCGCCGCATCGGTGCGGGCGAGGACCTCGGCGGTGATCTCGATCAGGTAGGACTCCAGGCGCCCCGCGTTCCAGGTCCGGAAGACCTCGGCGATCGCGTCGGGCTGCAGTCCCGCTCCGTGCCGCAGCAGGTCGTACGCCTCGGCGATGAGCTGCATGTCGGCGTACTCGATCCCGTTGTGGACCATCTTGACGAAGTGACCGGCACCGTCCGGTCCGACGTGGGTGCAGCAGGGCTTGCCGTCGACCTTGGCCGCGATGTCCTCCAGCAACGGCCCCAGGACCCGGTAGGCCTCCGGTGTACCGCCGGGCATGATGCTCGGCCCCTCCAGCGCACCCTGCTCACCACCGGAGATCCCGCTGCCCACGAAGTGCAGTCCGCGTTCCCGCAGGGCCGCCTCCCGCCTCCTGGTGTCGAGGAAGTGCGCGTTCCCGCCGTCCGCCACCACGTCGCCCTCGTCGAGCAGCGGCACCAGCTCGTCGATGACCGCGTCGGTCGGCGCCCCCGCCTTGACCATGATCACGATCAGCCGGGGGCGCTCCAGGGCCGCGACGAACTCCTCCGTGGTCCCGGCCGCCACGAACTCGCCCTCGTGCCCGAACTCCTCCAGCAGCGCCGTGGTCCGCGCCTGCGTGCGGTTGTGCACGGCCACGCGGTATCCATGACGGGCGAAATTCCTGGCCAGGTTGCGGCCCATCACAGCCAGTCCGGTGACGCCGATCCGGGCGGGTGACTGCTCGGTCATGGCGGGAATCTCCAAAGGTCTCGGGGGCCCGGGGCGGTCGGGATCGAAGGCGTCGGGTGCCGGGCACGCCCGTCGCCCTGTCCCTACTCCGCGGAGAGCGCGAGGACCTCGTCCTCGGGAAGCTCGACGTACTCCTGCCCCTCCACCTCGATCTCTGATCCGGAGAACCTGTTGAAGAGGATCTTCTCGCCGACCTTGACGTCCACCGGGTGCGGCTTGCCGCTCCCCAGCTGCCGGCCGGGCCCCACCGCCACCACCTCGCCCTTCCACCTCTCCGGGTCCTGCGGGGTCGGGCCCCCGAGCGGCTTGACGATCAGGTGATCGTGCTTCGGGCGGAAGTCGGGCATGACATGGTCCTCTCACGTAGGCAGCCGGGGCCATCCCCCCGCACATCGATTCTGCCGAGGTTCGGGATTCCCGCACCTCGGCCGCCTGGTCGTGGCGGCGGGCGGGCGGGAATCAGCAGTGGCTGGTGCCGCGGGGCGCCGAACTGTCGGGGGGTGTCGGGCGGGTGATTGTGGTGAGGGCGTGGCGGAGGGTGGCGTCACTCGACGGGCGGTCGCGCCACCGGGCGCCGATGTGGCCGTCGGGCCGGATGAGCAGTGCTCCGTGCGGGCGCAGGCCGCAGAGGTCGGTCTGCTCGTCGGGAAGGGCCTCGATGTGCAGCGGCCATGGTGCGGTGCATTGTTGCTCCCAGTGAGTGCGGTCCGGGGTGAGCAGGGTGAACCATTCGCCGAAGACGTCGAGCGTGGAGCGGTCGGATGTGAGCCAGAGGTGTGGACCGGGACTGCTTCGCCGGTTCGGCGCCGCTCGCGGCGCCGGTCCTGCACCTGGAGGAGGAGTCGGGTGTTCGCCACCGCTTGGCGGAGAGTCCGGTGGGCGACGGGTTGTCGCTCCGTCTCGTAGCTTTCCAACAGGATCGGTCCGGCCCACCCGTGGAGAACGCCGGCCAGCTTCCAGCACCCAGTGCTGAACCCGCAGTACGTCGGCTTGTACCTCGGCGCCGGGGCTGATGGCCCGTGAGAGGAGGTCGGGCCAATCGGCGTGCGCGGCGTCTTCGGGCATGGTGAAGCCTCCCATCGCTCCGGGGCCGGTGGCGTCGATTCCCAGCAGTTGTCGGACGCTGGAGTTCACACCGTCGGCGGCGAGTACATAGCGGGCACGGACGCGGGTCTCGTCGCCGCGTTGGTGGTCGACGCGGATCAATCTTCCCAGCCCCCGGCCGACCCCAATGTCCGCGCATCGACGGTGGCCGGCGTCAGTCGCGGGCACGGAGGCTGGCCTCCTCGAGGTCGAGTTCGCGCTGGATCCGGCGCCGGGTGGCGTTGCTGATCATGTTCGCTTCGTAGAGGCGCCGGAGCTCGGCCGCCTCGATACCGATGAGTGTCCGGCGTATCTCGCGGTAGGCGTCGGCGGGACGGGCGTCCGGGTCGCTGTAGTGGGCGTCTTCCGCTTGGTGGATGCGCGCTTCCAGATCGCGACGAGCCTGTTTCAAGGCGGTCTCGGCGGCGGCGCCCAGTTCGGCGAGCTCATCCAGATCGCCGAGCTGTCTGAGCTCTTCGAGAGCGGTGTGGGCGATGTGCCGGCGGGTCCGGGCCTCCTCGCGGGCGGTGTGCTCCGGTTCCAGGGCGATGCCCGAGCGGCGGACGACAGGAGCGAGGGTGAAGCCCTGGAAGACGACGGTGAGCGCGACGGTCCCGGTGGTGAGCGTGAGGATGAGCGCCCGGTGCGGCAGCGGCGCCCCCGTGTCGGTGACCAGGGGGACGGAGAGCGCGGCGGCCAGCGGCATGACGCCTCGGGTGCCGGCCCAGGACAGGACGGCCGGAACGCGCCAGGAGAGGCGGCTGTCGCCCTCCTTGTGCCGGTAGTGGATCAGGGCGGACAGCGGGAAGACCCACAGCAGGCGGATCGCCAGCACGGTGAAGGCGATCACCGGCACCCACAGCGGCCAGCCGTGCTCGTCGTGCGCGAGGTGACGGACCGCGAAGGGGAGCTCGAGACCGATGAGGGCGAAGACGACGCTCTCCAGCAGGAAGGTCACGGTGTCGTAGACGGCGTGGACCTGGAGACGGACGGGGGCGTTGCTGAGCTTGTGGCCGGTGCTGCCGAGGACCACCCCGGCCACGATGACGGCGGTCACGCCGGAGGCGTGCGAGTCCTCCGCGATGACGTACGAGGCGTACGGAGTGACCAACGCGATGACGGTCTCCAGCACGGGGTCCTCGGTCCGTCTGCGGATGAGGGTCACCACGGCGGCGACCGCCGCGCCGATGAGGGCTCCTCCGCCCGCGAGGATCAGGAACTGCTCGATGGTCCCGGAGACGGTGATGGCGCTGCCGGAGACCGCGGTCGCCACGGCGACCTTGTACAGGACCAGCGACGTGGCGTCGTTGAACAGGCTTTCCGCCTGCACCATGGCCTGCACCCGCGGCGGGAGGGACAGGCGCCGGCCGAGTGCGGTCACGGCCACGGGGTCGGTGCTGGCCAGGACGGCGCCGAGGATGAACGCGGACGCGGTGGTGAGCGGGGTGATCGCGCGGGCGACGTACCCGACGGCGACGGCCGAGACCAGGACCAGACCGAAGACCAGGCCGGTCACCGGCCGCCACACGCTGCGCAGGTCGCGAACGGAGATCTCCCCGGCCGAGGCGTAGAGCAGCGGCGGCAGCACCAGCACGCTGATCACGTGAGGTGCCAGGCGGACCTCGGGAACCCAGGGTATGAGCCCGACGACCAGACCGGCGATGACGAGGAGCGAGGGAGCGGGCAGGCGCCAGCGCCGGGCACCGGTCGCCACCGCCGTGGCGAGGACCACGAGCAGCAGGATGATGGTCAGGCCAGTCATACAGCGTCCCCAGTGGGTTAGGGCTTGTTACCCCCCTCCGACCAGGTGCTCTATCAACGTAACCGGACTACCGACGCCCGCCCACCGCAAACGGCGGCCTCGGCGACGAGGACGGGCCCCTGCACGGCGCATGGCTGGTCCCGTGGTCCGACCTGCGGGTGTTTCCGCAGACCGGACCCCGTCTACGGGACCACGTCGAGGAAGCTCATCATGCCGTGGTCCTCGTGGGCGGCGATGTGGCAGTGGAACTTCATCGCCCGATCCGGTGAGCAGATCGTACTGGCACGGAACGGCCCTCGGCGGCGGCGCGCTGGCCGCCTACCGCCCCGTCCGCGCCACCGAGAACCGGACCGACCACACCGTCCTCGACCACCTGCAGCGCGGTCCCGGCGTTACCCCGGAGGGGATCGCCGCCGACCTCGGCCTGCACCCGGCCGCCGTCCGGCTCAGCCTTCACCGACTGGCCGCCGCCCACCAACTCCCCTGTCTGCCCCTCCCGGCTCGGGACGCTGACCCAAGGCGAGGAGGGCCGCCACCGACATCGGTGGCGGCCCTCCTCGCTGACCGGCCTACCTACGCGGTCCGTCACCGATGACCCCACCACCACAACGCACCGCTCACGGCCGCGGCACCCGCCGCCGACGATGCGCCCCTCAGCGCATGGACGCCGGCCATCCGCAGGTACCGCCGCCATCGGACTCCCACCTCCCTACGGCGCTTCGTGTCGCCCCCATGGACCGGCCCCGCCTCAATCGAGCTCGTCGTCATTTCCTGCCCCTCCTGCACGCGTTGGCGCCACCGGCCGGTTGTTCCGGCTTCGTGCCCTCATCGAAGCAAGTGGCGTTCCGCCCAAACCGGGTGAACCTCGGGGGGTTCTACGGCGGGCGGACACTACACCGGGCCGTGGCCGACCGCCGGGTGTTCGCCAGAGCCCGGTCAGAGCGCACGCGGCGGCACTACGTTCGGTTCATGGCCAGAACTTCCCCCAGCCCCGCCGACCGACGCTTGATCGACCTCGCGGCGCAGTACGGCGTCGAGGTGTCGGCGCGTCATCTCGAACGCTGGCGTAGTCGTCCGAACCCGCTGCTCCCAGCTCACCAGCGGGACTACCCCGGTCGGCCGTTGGGTGGCAGCTCCTCGACGGCGGACGAACAGTTGGTGGCGCTGGTGGTCTGGCTCGCCCGGAATCGCCGTCAGGGCGCGGACCGTGGCCACCTCGCTTTGCGGGCCTTCGGCGCCGGCCTGCCCGTGCCCGAAGAGACCGTTCGCCATGCCTTCGCCCGACCAGCTGAGGACCTGGCCAAGCAGTTGCGCCGTGGCTTCGGTCCCCTGCCGGTGGACGGTGATCTCCAGGAGTGGGTGTACGACGGTGCGGCCGACCTCGTCGGCACCAAGGAGCGCCGCCCTACCGCGGTGCAGCGCCGCGTCCAAGCGATCGACCGGCAGGTCCTGGCGACGCCGGATCTCGCCCCGGGATGGCAGTTCGCCGCCGAACTCGATCCGGGAGCAGCCAAGGCCGAACCGCTGGGCAGGACCGACTTCTTGTTCCAGTCGGCGATCACGGCCATGGCCGGTCCCGGCGAGATGGCTCCCGATACGATCGCCCGGGCAGCTCGCGGTCTCGTCGCGGACGGCGCTCCGCAGTGGGCCGCCCATCTGTTGGAGACCGATCCCCGCGATCCGCTGGCTGCTCTGGCAGCCGCGCCGCTGCACCAGCTCCCGGGCCTGCCGGCCGACAGCATCGCCAATCACCTCTACACCGTGGCCCAGGCAGCCCCGATCGAGCGGCTGCAGGCGGCCTGGACAGCGGCAGGTGAGATCGCGGCCTGGGCAGAAACCAGCTGTGCAGCCGTCGAAGCCGAGCTGGCCGCCGGCCAACCGGCAGAGGCCACCGAGCAGTGGGCGACGGGCATGATTTCCGGGGCCAGCCGGACCTTCCTGCTGACCGGCCTGGCCGAGCCGAACCCGACGCCGGCGGAGCAGACTGTCACCGCCGTGCAGCTGATCTTCATGGCTGACGCCTTCAACACCACGCTCGCGGAGACTGACGACGACGGCCGTGAGGCGATGCGGCGGCTGGCCCCGCCCTTCCTCCTCTCCCTTCTCACGGTGGGGTAGCGGAAGGCGTATCAAGGGGGGCCGACTTCGGGTCGGCCCCACTTGATGAAGCCCCAGGTCGAGGCCGTTCGAGGCATCCGATGGTTGCATCGGATGCAATTCGACCCGTTATACCGGTACATATTCCGGCGTGTCGTATTCCACCTACTGCGTCCGCGTATTCACCTGAATGGGTGCGGCCGGATGGCCGTATCCGGGGCGTCTTGCTGTGCTGGGCGAGGGTGCCCGACGAATGCGTCCGCCAAGGAGGTTGAGATGACCGCCTACCCGATACGCGCTCTCGTCACCGGTGCGTTGGCCGCGAGCGTCGCGATGTGCGCCGCCTCCGCCGCACCGGCTGTCGACGGCCCGGCTGCCAGGACCGCGATCCCGACTCTGCAGCAACAGACGCAGACCAACCTCACGCAGTCCATGAAGGGCGAGGCGTTCGCCAACGCCTCCTACACTCTCTTCGCGGCCCAGGCCCAGCGCGAGGGCCGGCCTGCGGTCGCCGACCTCTTCCGGAGGACCGCCGATGTGGAGCTGGGTGAGCACTTCACCCAGGAAGCCGCACTGAGCGGCCTCGTGGGCGGCAACGAGGCCAACCTCACCGACGCCATCACCGGCGAGGGGTACGAGACCACCACCATGTACCCGACGTTCGCCCAACAGGCCAAGGCGGCCGGCGACACCGCCGCCGCCGACCTCTTCACCGAGATCGCCAAGGACGAGGCAGCCCACCAGGCCGCGTACCAGGCCGCCCTCACCGCGCTCCGCAACGGCAAGGGCACCATCCCGGCACCTCCGGCCGTCAACCCCGTGACGGTACCGGCCGGGAAGCCCAAGGTCACCTCGGCGCAGACCAAGGCCAACCTCGACACCGCCATGCACGGCGAGGCCCTGGCACACGCCAAGTACACCCTCTACGCCCAGCACGCCCAGCAGAGCGGCAACCCCGCACTGGCGCGCCTGTTCACCGCCGTCTCCAACGTGGAGCTGCAGGAGCACTTCTCCGGCGAGGCGGCGCTGGCCGGAACGGTCGGCACCACGAGCCAGAACCTGGCCACGGCCATCACCGGCGAGACCTACGAGTCCCAGACCATGTACCCGACGTTCGCCCAGCAGGCCAAGGCCGCCGGCGACACCGCCGCGGCCACCCTCTTCCAGCACAACGCCACCGACGAGGCCGGCCACGCCCAGGCGTTCCAGACCGCCCGCAAGGGCCTGGGCTGACCACCCCCAAGGGTGACCGCCCCGTTTCCGGGTGAGCCCCCGCCGGGGCCGGCTCGGACGGTGCAGGAGAAGTCGGAGGTGGTCGACTCGACCGCCCCCGGCTTCTCCGTTCGGTCAGTGTGCGAGGGAGAAGTAGTTCTCCTCCTCCTGGGCGAAGTGCAGGCGCAGCACGCTGTGGAGGCCGTAGAGGCAGGCCCGCAGGTCGTCGAGCTGTTCGTCGCGCAGGTGGCCGTGGTTGGCGTCGGCGAGTTGCAGGTGGGTGGCGACCCGGCGGGCGAGGCGGTGGATCTCGGTGTGGGCGCGGCTCATGGTGGCGGTGGCCTCCGGCCCGCCGAGGGCGGGGGCGAGGGCCGGGTAGAGCTGGTGCTCCTCGGCCAGTTCGTGCGGCAGTAGCTGTTCGGTGAGGAGCCGGTTGACGTGGTGGACGGCGTGCAGGGCCTGCGGGCCGGTGGTGTCGGCGAGCTGGTCGGCGGCTTCGCGGACGGCTTCGATGACCTCGCGCAGGTCGTCGTGTTCGGCGGCGAAGTGCCGGATGAGCTGTTCGGTGGCCGGTTCGATGGTGGGCAGGGCGGTGCGGTCGAGGCGTAGGGCACGCAGGGCGTTGAGGATGACGGCGACGTCGATGGCTTCCTGGAGCAGGGCACCGACGGCGGGCGGGAGCAGGCCGTACGCGGCGGCGACCATGGCGGCGAGGGAGAGCAGCATGCCGCCGAGGGCGCTCTGGACGGCGATGCGCCGGGCGCGGACGGCGATGGTCGCGGCGTCGGCGAGGCGGTCGACGCGGTCGGTGGTGAGCACGATGTCGGCGGCCTCGGAGGAGGCGCTGGAGCCGCGGGCTCCCATGGCGACGCCGACGTCCGCGGCGGCGAGGGCGGGAGCGTCGTTGACGCCGTCGCCGACCATGACGGTGACGGCGCGCTCGCGTTCGGCGCGAACGGCGGCGACCTTGTCGGCGGGGGTCTGCTGGGCGTGGACGTCGTCGAGGCCGAGGACGGCGGCGACCTCGCGGGCCGGCTCGGTGCGGTCGCCGGTGAGCATGAGCAGTCGGGTGATGCCGGCTTCGCGCAGGCGGCGCAGGGTGCGGGGTGCGTCGTGGCGGAGTGGGTCGCGCAGCAGGATCGCCCCGGTGGGCGTGTCGTCGGTGGACAGCCAGGCGGTGGCGGCGCCGTCCAGGGTGGCGCGGTTGTCGGCGGCGCGGGCCCAGGCGGACAGGGGCGCGCCGTCGTGTTTGCCGACGCTCACCACCGTGCCGTCGACGTGGCCGGTGGCGCCGCGGCCGGGCTCCTCGGCGATGTCGTGTGCGGGCAGGAGGGTCAGGCCGCGGGCGTGGGCTTCGTCGGTGATGGCCTGGGCGAGGACGTGTGGGGAGTACTGGTCGACGGAGGCGGCCAGTGTGAGGACCTCGGTCACGCTGTGGCCTGGGGCGGCGGCGATGTCGATGACACGGGGGCGGCCGGTGGTGAGGGTGCCGGTCTTGTCGAGGACGAGGGTGCGGGCGCGGCCGAGGGTTTCCAGGGCTGCACCGTCGCGGATGACGACGCCTTGGCGGGCGGCGCGGGACAGGCCGGAGACGATCGCGACCGGTGCCGCGAGCAGCAGCGGGCAGGGGGTGGCGACGACCAGCACGGCCACCGCCCGCACCGCCGATCCGCTGAGCAGCCAGGCCAGGCCGGCCACGGTGAGGGAGAGCGGCAGGAACCAGGCGGCGTACCGGTCGGCGAGCCGGATCACCGGGGCGCTCTCGGCACCGGCCTGCTGGGCGAGGCGGACGATCTCCGCGTAGGTGCTGTCGGATTCGGTGGCTGTCGCGCGCAGGTCGAATGCGCTGCCCGCGTTGACGCCGCCGCTGCGGACCGTCTCTCCGGCTGCCCGCTCGATGTGCGCCGACTCCCCGGTCAGGACGGACTCGTCCAGGACGGTGGTGCCGCCCTCGATCCGGCCGTCGACGGGGACGACCTCGCCGGGCCCGACCACCAGGAGGTCGCCGACCCGTACCTCCGAGAGGGGGACGGTGCGGACCTGGTCGCCGGTGCGGCGGCGGGCCGAGCGCGGGGCGTGTTCGAGCAGGTGGCGCAGATCGTGGGAGGCGCGGCGTTCGGCGGCGGCGTCCAGCCAGCGGCCGGTGGCGAGCATGAGTGCGATCAGGGCTCCGGCCAGGTACTCGCCGGTGGCGAGGGTGCCGGCTAGAGCCAGGACGGCGATCAGGTCGACCCCGGCCCGGCCCCGGCGCAGGGCGCTGATCACCCAGGCGAGGGAGGGGATGATCGCCACCGCGGTTCCGGCGGCCCAGCACGCATCGGCGAGCGTTCCGGCGCCGGCGAGCCAGGCGATCCCGCCGGCGGCCAGCGCCGCGCCGGTGACGGCGAGCAGGGCCGGTTCCAGCCAGGCGTGCGTGCCGGGAGTCGTGCGCCGCGCCGCCTGCTGGTCGTCGTGCAGCTCGGTCATGCCGGACCTCCGATCCTCCAGTCCACCGAACCCCACGGGCTCGTTCAGGTGCCAGGGGCCTTCGGACCGATCGGCTGGGCCGGGCGGGCCCTGATCGTGTACCGGGCGAGCCCTGATCGTGTCCCGGGCAGCTGTGGGTGGAGCCGGGACTGTTCGGCCCAAGCGATCATTCCCTGGGTGTGGGCACGATGGCGGTGACCGCCGAACCGGCTGGCCAGACCAGGGAGCGGGCGAGATGACTACGGCGACGGACACTGGCGTCTTCCGGGTGCTGGTGGTGGAGGACGATCCGGTGATCGCGGACTCCCTCGTGCGGGGCCTGCGGCAGGTCGGCTACGTCGCCGACAGCGTCGACACCGGCCGTGCCGCGCTGGCGGCGCCCGTACCCGATGTGCTGCTGCTCGACCTGGGACTGCCGGACATGGACGGTGTCGAGGTGTGCCGGAGGATCCGGCAGCGGTCGGACACGGCGATCATCGCGGTCACCGCGCGCGGCGAGGAGGCCGACCGGGTCCTGGCCCTGGACGAAGGCGCCGACGACTACCTCGTCAAGCCCTTCGGCCTGGCCGAGCTGATGGCCCGGCTGCGCGCGGTGCTGCGCCGCACCCGCCCGTCGGAGCAGGAGCCGGTGCGCCACGGCCCGCTCACGGTCGACCGCCGCACCCGCCGGGTGACGGTCGGCGGCCGGGAGGTCCCCGTGACGCCGAAGGAGTTCGACATCCTGGCCTGTCTCGCGACCGACCCGGGCCGGGTGGTGACCCGTCAGGAGATCCTGGAGAGCGCCTGGGACGCGCACTGGTACGGGCCGACGAAGGTGGTGGACGTCCACGTCGCCGCGCTGCGGCGAAAGCTCGGCGTGCCCGGTCTGATCGAGACGGCCTACGGGCGGGGCTTCCGGCTCGGTGAGGTCGCGGAGACGCCGTGACCCGCCGGATCGTGCTGGCCCTGCTCGCACTGACGGTCGTTCTGGTGGCCGCGGCGGCGGTACCCCTGGGGTTGTCGATCACGCAGCGCGAACACCTGGCGTTCCGGGACAAGGCTCAGGCCGCCACCCGGGTCATCGCTGCCTCCGCCGAGGAATACCTGTCCGACCGGGCACCGGCGGACGCCATGAACGCCGATCTCTCCGACGTGGCGAAGGCGGGGGACTGCGCGGCGGTGTACGAGGCGAACGGCCGGCTGGTGGCCGCGACACCGTGCCAGGCCGCCCAGGCCCCCGAGGCCCGCGAGCTGGCGGCCGAGACCCTCACGGGCCGGGAGCCGGAACCGCCCGAGACAGACGGTCGGCTGCTGGCCGCCGAACCCGTCGGAACGTTCCGACAGCCGGACGGTGCGGTGGTCCTGGCCCGCTCCGCAGCCCCGCTGAACACCCGGATCGCGGTCACCTGGGCCTGGATCGGCCTGGTCGCCGTGACCGGGATCGCCGCCTCCGCCCTTGTCTCGGTCCGGCTCGCCCGCTGGGTGAACCGGCCACTGACCACCCTGGACACCGCCGCGCACAGACTCGGCGAAGGCCGACTCGGCGAACGCGCGGTCGTGGACAGTGGCCCGCCCGAAGTGCGCCGCCTGGCCGCGACCTTCAACACCATGGCCGCCCGCACCGAGAACCTGATCCACGGCCACCAGGCCGTCATCGCCGACGTCTCCCACCAACTGCGCACGCCGCTCGCGGCGTTGCGGCTGCGTCTGGACCTGCTGGCCACCGCCGCACCGGAGAGCGCGCCGGAGCTGCTGACCTCCGCGCAGGAGGAGGTGGCCCGGCTCTCGCGCCTGGTGGACGGGCTGCTCGCAGTGGCGCGGGCCGAGCAGACCGTACCGAGACCCGTGCCGGTCCGCGTGGACGAGATCGTCGCCGACCGGATCACGGCATGGGAGCCGGTCGCACAGGAACGCGGCATCCACCTCACCAGCAGCTCCCGGACTGCGGGTCCGGTCGCCCTGGGCAAGGGAGACCTGGAGCAGGTGCTGGACAACCTGCTGGCCAACGCCCTGGATGCCGTCCCGGACGGCGGGACGGTGACGATCGACAGCACCTCCGTGGCCGGCGCTGTCCGGGTACGGGTGGTGGACGACGGCCCCGGCATGACCCCCGAAGCACGCGCGGTCGCCTTCCACCGCTTCGGCAACCCCAAGGCCCGGGGCAGCGGGCTCGGGCTGGCCATCGTGCACCGGCTGATCACCGTCAACGGCGGCACCATCGCCCTGGAGGAGACGCCCGGTGGCGGCCTGACCGTCGTCCTCGACCTGCCCTTGTGGCACGACCGCCGAACACCTTGATCTTTACCGGTTCTGCACAGCTTGTGAGCAGGTCCGAGAAGCGCCCCGACGCATCGTGGTCAGTGGAAACACCCGAGCCGGACCACGAGGAGCGTCCGCCATGGCCGATCTCCACAACCAGCCTGAGCCGGAAGGGCCCGGGCACCGCGAGCGTGGGATGAGGCGGGTCTTCACCGCCACCCGCTGGACCGTCGCGGCCGCCGCCGCCGGGTCCGCCGCTCTCGGCCTCACCTACGTCAGCCTCGCGCCCGGCGTCACCGGCGCGCCCGCGCCGGCATCCGCACCGACACGGAGCATGCTGCCCGCCGAGGTGACCTGCACCCAGCAACCCGCCGCTCCCGCCCCGGCCAACACGCCGCCGCGCGGCGACAAGGAGCAGGGCCGCGACGACTATGAGGAACTCGCGGCTCCGGCACTGAGCGCCGCCACGCCGCAGTCCACGGTGACCTGCACGACTCTCTCCCCACCGGCGCAAGCCCCGGCCCCCACTCACCAGATGCCGCAGACCCGGACCGGTGCGTCATGAACGGCCACCGCGTCCTCGGCGCGGCCACCAGCTTCCCCGCCCTCGGCACCACCGCCACCCTGTTGACCACCGGCCAGCGGACGCTGACCGAAGCCGAGCGGATCCTGATGGACGAACTCACCGCCATCGACCACGTGTGCAGCCGCTTCCGGCCCGGCTCCGAACTCAGCCGGATCAACGCCACCGCCGGTACCACCACGACCGTCAGCGAGCTGTTCGCCGAAGCACTGGAGGCGGCGCTGCGTGCCGCCGAACTGACCGGCGGGGCCGTCGACCCGACCGTGGGCCGCGCCGTGATCGCCCTCGGATACGACCGCACCTTCACCTCTCTGCGCCCTCAGGACACCACGCCGCTGCCCACGGCCCGCCCCGCCACCGGCTGGCAGGCCGTCGGCTGGGCCCCGGGCACCCGGCGCCTGCTGGTGCCGCACGGCACCGTCCTGGACCTGGGCGCGACCGCCAAGGCCCTGGCCGCCGACCGCGCCGCCCGCCGGATCGCCGACGCCACCGGTAGCGGCGTGCTGGTCAACCTCGGCGGCGACCTCGCCACCGCCGGCCAAGCCCCGCACGGGGGCTGGGCCGTCGGCCTGGCCGACGACCACGCCGCCACCGGCTCCGGCCCGGTCGTCGCCGTCACCTCCGGTGCTTTGGCGACCTCGGGCGTGAGCGTGCGCATGTGGCGCCGCGGCGGCCAGGTGGTCCACCACATCGTCGACCCCGCCACCGGCCGGTCCGCCGAAGCGTACTGGCGCACCGTCACGGTCGCCGCTGGCACCTGCGTGGACGCCAACACCGCCACCACCGCCGCGATCGTGCTCGGCAACGCCGCCACCGCCTGGCTGGAGCGGACCGGACTGCCCGCCCGCCTGGTCCGCCTCGACGGCACCACTACCCGCCTCGGCGGCTGGCCCCACGACCGGGCGGGAGGCCCGAGATGACCACCGCGACCGCCCTCGCCGCCAGCCCGCTCTGGTACGCCAGCCGCGCCGGCGGCACCATCGCTCTCCTCTTGCTCACCGCGACCGTCGGCCTCGGCATCGCGATCGGAGGCAAGGCCCGACCGCGCCGGATCGGCCGCTTCGAGATCGGTCTGCTCCACCGCAACCTGGCCGTCCTCACCCTCGCCTTCCTCGCCCTGCACATCGCCACCGCGATCATCGACCCCTACGTCCACCTCTCCTGGGCCACCGCCGTCGTTCCGTTCGGCGCCTCCTACCGGCCGCTGTGGCTGGGTCTGGGCACCGTCGCCTTCGACCTCCTGCTCGCCGTCCTCGTCACCAGCGCGCTGCGCCTGCGCATCGGCCAAGGGAGGTGGAAGGCGGTGCACTGGCTGGCGTACGCGGCCTGGCCGATCGGCCTGTTCCACGCGGCCGGCACCGGCACCGACACCCGTCTACCGCTGCAACTGTGGCTCTATGCCGCCTGCCTGGCCGCGGTGGCTGCCGCCGCAGGCTGGCGGCTCTACCGAGCTGGGCCCGGCCACCTCTCCATCCGGCTGAGTACCGGTCTCCTGGTTCTGGCCGTACCGGTGCTGGTCACCGCGTTCCTGGCCACCGGGCCACTGCAGCCGGGCTGGTCCCACCGCGCCGCCGCCCTCTCCCTCACCGCCCTGGGAGGCATCCGATGACCCCCGCACCGGCCCGCGCGCTCACCGAGCCGAGCACCACCCCGCGGCTACTGAACAGCTGGTCCGCCACTGTCAGGCCGCTTGGTCTGACCGAGCACCTTCGACACCACGGCCCCGTACCCCGGCCGGGGCGAGCGCTGATCGAAGTCGTCGAGGAGGCCGGGCTCACCGGGCGCGGCGGCGCCGGATTCCCCACGGGCCGCAAGCTGCGGGCCGTCGCCGAGCAGCAACGCCGACGGGCCGTTGTCGTCGCCAACGGTATGGAGAGCGAGCCGCTCAGCCGCAAGGATCAGATGCTTCTCGCCACCGCGCCGCATCTCGTCCTGGACGGCACGGTCCTGGCCGCCGAAGCGGTGGGCGCCGACCGCGTCCACGTGTGCGTCCCCCGCACCCGCGCCGCCCAGCTGGACGCCCTGGTCACCGCCGTCGACGAGCGCCGGGCCGCCGGGCTCGACTCCGTCCCCATCCGGATCGAGGCGCTGCCGCACGGTTACGTCACCAGCGAGTCGACCGCCCTGGTCCACTGGCTCAACGGCGGCCCCGCCCGCCCCACCAGTTCCCCACCCCGCACCCACGAAAAGGGCGTTCGAGGACGGCCCACCCTCGTCCAGAACGTCGAAACCCTCGCCCACCTCGCCCTGATCGCCCGCCACGGCGCCGACTGGTTCCGCCAGGCCGGCACCACCGCCTCACCCGGCACCACCCTGGTCACCGTGGCCGGAGCCGTCCACCGCCCCGGCGTCCTCGAAACCGAACCCGGCGCCCTCGTCGGAACGCTCCTCCAGCAGGCCGGCGGCCCGGACCAGCCGCCCCAGGCCGTCCTGCTCGGCGGCTTCGCCGGCACCTGGCTGAGCCTCCCCCACGCCCTCGGCCTGCCGTTCAGCCGCGAGGGCCTCACCCCACACGCCACGCCCGGAGCCGGCGTCATCGCCGCCCTTCCACACGACGCCTGCCCCCTCGCCGAGACCGCCCGCATCCTCGCCTACCTGGCCGCCAACGCAGCCCAACAGTGCGGCCCCTGCCTCTTCGGCCTGCCCGCCGTCGCCGACGACTACACCGCCCTCGCCCACGGCCACGCCACCCCCGACCTCCTCGACCGCCTCCGCCACCGGATCGGCCTCCTGCCCGGCCGCGGCGCCTGCCGCCACCCCGACGGCGCCGCCCGCCTCGCCGCCAGCGCCCTCACCACCTTCACCGACGACGTCGACCACCACCTGAGCCACGGCCACTGCCACCGCCCGACCACCCTGTCCGTCCCACCCACGACCCGCACCCAGGAGTGGACATGACAGCCACCGACCGCGAGGTCCTGCGCATCGACCGGATCGCCTGCACCGGCCACGGCCAGTGCGCCGAACTCCTCCCCGAACTCATCACCCTCGACGAATGGGGCTACCCCGTCCAACACGGCGCCGTCGTCCCGCGCGGCCTGCGCGTGCACGTCCGCCGCGCGGTCCGGGCCTGCCCGCGCCTCGCCCTGCGCAGCGACCGCCGGTGACCGACAGCGCCATGCCCGGACGGCCTGCCCGGACGGGACAGCCGCCCGACTCCCCCCGACACTGATCTCGACGAGCCGACAGGAGCAGCCGCCCCGATGACCCGCCACGACCGCTTCACCCCGCACCCCGAGAGCCACGCCGCCGGCCGGGCCGGCTGGCTGCGCGCCGCCGTCCTCGGTGCCAACGACGGCCTGGTCTCCGTCGCCAGCCTCATGGTCGGCCTCGCCACCAGCGGGGCGAGCACCTCCACCGTCGTCACCGGCGGCCTGGCCGGCCTGTCCGCCGGTGCGATGGCGATGGCCGCCGGCGAGTACGTCTCCGTCAGCTCCCAGGTCGACGTCGAGACCGCCGACCGCGCCAAGGAGGCGCGCGAGCTCGCCGAGTCCCCGCAGGTCGAACTCGCCGAACTCACCGCCATCTACGAGAACCGGGGCGTCCCCCGCGACCTCGCCCGGCAGGTCGCCGAGGCCCTGCACGAGGCCGACCCGCTCCAGGCCCACCTGCGCGACGAACTCGGCCACAGCGAACACACCGCCGCCAACCCCCTCCAGGCCGCCCTCGCCTCCGCCGCCAGCTTCCTCGGCGGCGGACTCGTGCCCTTCCTCGGCCTGCTCGCCGGATCGACCACCGCACGCCTGGGGCTGATCGTTGCCGTCACCCTCTGCGGCCTCGCCCTGGCAGGCGTCCTCTCCGCCCGCGCCGCGGGTACGGCGGTCCTCCGTCCCGCCCTGCGCGTGGTCCTCGGCGGCGGCCTCGCGATGGCCATCACCGCCGCCGTCGGCCAACTCGCCCACGTCTCCGGTGTCTGAGCAAATGTTCACCGAGAACATCACCCTTGGAACCCGCGATCGGTTCACCGCCACCACGGCCACCGGCGCGGCAACCTCCTGGAGCGCCGCACTGCGTGCCAGTTCGCGGCCCCTCGCCATGGAGGCGACTTCACTCCTTCCGAGTCAGTCGACTGTAGAGCGGTCTGCCAAGGCTCCGCTCCAGTCAAGTCCCGACGCCAGCAGCACGTGCACAGCATCCGGGAAGGTCTGCCGTCCGACCCGTGTTGCATTCAGCGCAACTAGGTTGCATCGGTTACGTCACTCCAGGCAGGAGTGGGCCGACGAGATCAGCCGCCAGCCGATCTCACCGAAGAACCCTCGGTCAGCGCGGTGCGTACATCGTGTTCGATGTTGCATCAGCTGTAATTCCGCGCATTGTCATACCGGCGGAGAGCACTTATTCCCAAGGCGTCGCATTCCTCCGGTTACGTGGTCAGCCGCCGCACGCGCAGCCGGCGGCGGCCTTCGCCTCGGCCGGGCTCTGGGACGGGTCGAAGGCTTCCTCGTCCGGCGTGCAGCAGGCGGTGGCGCCGCAGCAGGCCTCCGGCGCACTGTGGGCGCTCTTGCCGAGGATGTCGGCGTCGGCCTTCACGACGTAGACCTCCCAAGGCTCCTTGCCGGGCCCGTGCACCCACACCTTGTCCTGAAGCGCGTAGCAGCAGGAGGTGTTGTTCTCCTCGAAGGTGGCCAAGCCCGCGTCCTTGAGGCGGGTGGAGGCGGCGGTGACCTGCTCGGTGCTCTCGACCTCGACGCCGAGGTGGTCCAGGCGGGTGTCCTCGCCGGCCTCGCCCTCGATGAGGACGAGCTTGAGCGGCGGCTCGGTGATGGCGAAGTTCGCGTAGCCGGGGCGGCGCTTGGCCGGCTCGGCACCGAAGAACCTGGAGCAGAAGGCGATGGAGCCTTCGAGGTCGGCGACGCGCAGGGCGAGCTGAACACGGGACATGGCGGTCTCCCCGAGGTCTTGTTTCGACATCTGTCGATACAGCGAGCTTGCCTCTTCGAATAGATGACCGTCAACATAGACGCATGTCGAATCTGGAATTGCCAGTGCTCGGCCAGGACGACGCAGTGGCGTGCTGCTCGCCGATGGTCCGCGAGCCCTTGGGTGAGGAAGCCGCCGCCGACCTGGCGAAGATGTTCAAGGCCCTGTCCGACCCGGTCCGCCTGCGACTGCTGTCCCTGATCGCCTCCCACGAGGGCGGCGAAGCCTGCGTCTGCGACCTGACCGGGCCCTTCGACGTCTCCCAGCCGACCATCTCCCACCACCTGAAGGTGCTGCGCGAGGCCGGTCTCGTCGGCTCCGAGCGACGCGGGACCTGGGTCTACTACTGGGTGCTGCCCGCCGCGCTCGCCAAGCTGTCTGCCCTGCTCCAGGCCCCGGACGCCATCGCCGCGGTCCCGGCAGGGGGCGCGAGATGACCGAGATGGCTCCGCTCGGACGCCGGGTCGCGGTCGAGTTCGTCGGCACCAGTGCCCTGGTCGCCGTCGTGGTCGGCTCCGGCATCCAGGCCACCAAACTCTCCCAGGACGTCGGTGTCCAGCTGCTCGCCAACTCCCTGGCCACCGTCTTCGGCCTCGGAGTGCTGATCGCTCTGCTCGGCCCCGTCTCCGGCGCCCACTTCAACCCCGTGGTCACCCTGGCCGCCTGGTGGACCGGCCACAGCGGCAGCGAGGGTCCGACACTGCGAGAGATCGCCGCCTACCTGCCCGCCCAGATCGCCGGGGCGATCGGCGGCGCGGTGCTGGCGGACGCGATGTTCGCCGAACCGCTGGTCCGCTGGTCCACCCACGCCCGCTGGGCCTCGCACCTGTGGCTGGGCGAGGTCGTCGCCACCGCCGGCCTGGTCCTGCTGATCTTCGGTCTGGCCCGCGCCGGCCGCGCGCACTTCGCCCCGGTCGCGGTCGCCTCCTACATCGGCGCCGCCTACTGGTTCACCTCCAGCACCAGCTTCGCCAACCCCGCCGTGACGATCGGCCGTGCCTTCACGGACACCTTCGCCGGCATCGCCCCCGGCTCGGTGTTGCCGTTCGTCGCCGCCCAGCTCGTCGGCCTGGTGGTCGGCGTCGCCCTGGTCGCCGTGCTGTTCGGCCGCCCCGCCGCAGCCGCTGAGGACGTCGTGGTCCCGCACGGCGAGTACCACCCGGCCACCGCCGACCGCTGACCCCATCCCGCTGTTCCTGCCCGAAGGAAGTATCCCGTGAGCTCTCCCTCCGTCCCGTCCGTGCTGTTCGTCTGCGTGCACAACGCCGGCCGCTCCCAGATGGCCGCCGCCTTCCTCACCCGCCTCGGCGGCGAACGGGTCGAGGTCCGCTCGGCCGGCTCCGCCCCGGCCGACGCCGTGAACCCGGCCGTGGTCGAGGCGCTGGCTGAGATCGGCATCGACATCTCCGCCGAGGTGCCCAAGGTGCTGACCACCGAGGCCGTGCAGGCGTCCGACGTGGTGATCACCATGGGCTGCGGCGACGCCTGCCCGTACTTCCCCGGCAAGCGGTACCTGGACTGGAAGCTGGAGGACCCTGCCGGCCAGGGCGTGGAGGCCGTCCGCCCGATCCGCGACCAGATCGAGCAGCTCATCCGGGGCCTGCTCGCCGAGCTCGGCATCGAGGCCGCCGCGTGAGCACGGTGAGGGTCGCGGTGATGCTTCCGGAGCACGCCGAGCAGGTGCTGGCGATCTACCGGGCCGGGATCGACGGCGGCGACGCCACCTTCGAGACCAACGCGCCAGGGCGAGGGCCAGGACGGCGTGGGCGAAGGTGACCAGCCAGCCGGTGTGGCCGCCGTCGGCCCAGACC
The DNA here is from genome assembly GCF_027627435.1 of Kitasatospora cathayae. Lineage (GTDB taxonomy): Bacteria > Actinomycetota > Actinomycetes > Streptomycetales > Streptomycetaceae > Kitasatospora > Kitasatospora cathayae. The sequence goes on from NZ_CP115450.1 coordinate 658,310, forward strand.
AGGGCGATGCGGTGGTGTTCCGCGCGCAGTTGTTCCAGGAGGTCGCGGCCGGCATCGTTGTCCTTGACCGAGGCGGCGGTAACCATCACGGTCAGCAGCAGGCCCAGGGTGTCCACGGCGCTCTGCCGCTTCCTGCCGTTGATTTTCTTTCCGGCGTCGTAGCCGCGGGTGGCCGCGCCGACGGTGGCGTCGGCCTTGACCGACTGCGAGTCGATGATCGCGGCGGTGGGCTCGGGCTTCTTCCCGGCCAGGGCGCGCAACATCGTGCGCAGCCGGCCGTAGAGCTCCTCGAAGTTGCCCTCGGTGTCCCGGGGGACATCAATCTCTACTGGCCCGACGTCGGTCAGCACGGTCTTGGCGCGGTTGCCGTTGCGGGAGTTGCCGCCGTTGCGGCCGGCCGGTCATGCTTCTCATAGCCGAGGTGGTCCGTCATCTCGCCCTCGAGCGCGGCCTCCAGCACCCGCTCGTTCAGCTGCTGCGCAGCCCGCCCTCGCCGGTCAGCTGCAGCCCTTCCGAGCGGGCCCGGTCCACCAGCAGACCGATGCTCATCGTCCACAACTGCCGATCCCGGCAGCTGACGGCCATTCACATCGTCGCCCTCGGCCTCGGTCACAGTCTCAGCCACGGCGTCTCTCCTCGATCAGCAGATCCGCCGTTAGTTGCGCAGTCCCTCACGAGCTGTCCTTCCACAGCGGCCCATCCGCGGGTGCCCACGCCGGACATCAGGTGAAGAGGCCGGACAACCTCAACGATGCTGCCCCGCGGTGCGTTCGGAGGCGTTTGTTTGCACTGCCGATTCGACTGGCTGAACAACTCCCCGGCCCTGATGATCGAGCCGTGACCGCGTCATCCGACGTCAGTGCGAGGCCGGAGTACGAGGTCTGGAACCTGTCTCACAGAAGGAGAAGTGTCTGTGTCTCCCATGACCAATGGGTCGGTCGATGCGAAGCGTGCTTCAAGGAGCAGGCGAGCGATGGCTGTCGGTCTCGCGTCGGCCGCGCTGGGCGCGTGCCTGAGCTTCGCCGGTGCTGGCACGTCAGTAGCAGCGCCCCCGCCGCCGCCGGCGCCGGCCCCCGTGTCCGGCAGTGACGCGCACCCCCAGCAGCCGCCCGCCTTCATGGTCGACGCTATCCGACTGTGGGAGCAGATCGGCTGGCCGAACGCCACCAACATCGGCAACCGCGAATGGGTCAACGCCGGCTCGTTCGTGAACCCGAGCACCCATCAGAGGGTGAACGAACTGCTCTTCACCGGCGGGACATATAACGACAGGGACGGCTCACTGCGCCGTTTCATGAACACCGGCGGTGCCGGCCCTTCCAGCGTGAACGCCGGAGGTGCGTTCCAGGAGTACAACACGACCGTGTACCACGTGCCGGAGAATTCCAACATTCCCGGGCGTGACACCAACCGGATCGTCCGGAACATCCGGACCGGTGACGTGTTCTGGACCACCGACCACTACAAGAGCTTCCACTACATGGGCCGGCACTGACGGCACGGGGAGGGCCGAGCCCGGCTCGGCCCTCCCCGGCCGTGGTCGGCCGTGCTACCTCGCGGCGTCGGCAAGGCGACAGCATCGGCGGCTGTCGACCTCTCGCAGGACAGACCTTGTGCATCGCACCCAGGCCCGGCTGGCCTCGGCGTCGGCGGGTTGTTCGGCGTGATGGTCCGGGTTGATGAACAACTCTGCGCCGTCCAGATTCGGTGCTGACCACCAGCGAGTTCCTGGTTCCGGGCGCTCCGTGCCGGCTTGACAGGTGGTCGTCGCGCTTCAGCAACGCCAACGCGCAACGGCCTGGTGCAGCGTGTAGGGGAAACCGCCAGGATTCAGCGCGTGGTCGGGCGCGGCTCGGGAAAGTTCTCCGAGGCGGGCAACCTTTCACGGCCGGGCGGCCACTGACAGGCAGAGCGCGGCGCCGCGTTCCGGGTGGCCCTGCCCTGGTCGGGCCACCCGCCGGTCCCGTCGAAGAGGAACTGTCGGACGTGAGCAAGCGAGCCGGGCGTTTCACGCTTGGTCAACGCGAACAGCGCAAGCGCCTCGCCCTGCGCGACGGCGACACCGCCTCCGGCAGGCCGCTGCAGCAGAGCACCTGCGACACGACGGCCGCCAAGTGGTGGACGATTCACCCCTTCGCCGGTCCGCTGACGGTTCGCCAGGGCGACGTCCTGGTCCTGGACGCCGACGTCACCGTGAACGGCTCGGGCAACGCGGCCGTCCACCAGGCATCCGGCGAGCCGACCTGCGAGAAACCCTCGCGTCGAGCGACGGCGGCTGCCGGGCACCGGTCCACGTCACCGCCGCCTCCTACGCGCACATCCGGACCTGGAACAGCAACCTCACCCCCAGCGGCAGCGGCGTCACCGTCACCGCCCTGCCCACTGGCAGCGGTGCGGTGCCCACCTTTACCTTCCCCGCCTACCCGAGCCTGTGACGGCCGTCGACCGAAGAGGAAGCATCGCAGCATGAGCAAGCATCGTCCGAGCCGCCGCCGGTTCCTGGTCCGGGCCGGAGCGGCGAGCATCGCCCTGGGCGGGACGGCGGCCGGCGCCGGCGCCGTCCTGTCCGGCGCACAGGCCGCCACCACGGTGAGCGGCACGTTCGGCTACACCGATGACGGCCGCGAGTACACCGTGCACACCGGCGCCGACCTGGTCTTCCGGGTCAGCAGGAGCACCGGCGACCTGACCTCCCTGGTCTACCGGGGCGTCGAGTACCAGGGCTATAACGGGCAGAACTCCCAGGTCGAATCCGGCCTCGGCCCGTCCACGGTGAGCATTGCCCGGCACGGCCGGACCGTCCTGGTCAGCGTCGTCCACGGCACCCTGCGCCACTACTACGCCGCACGCCAGGGCGAGAACAACGTCTACCTGTGGACCGACAAGGCGGACGACTCGATCACCGTCAGCCGCTACATCGTGCGCGTCCGCCCCGGCCTCTTCCCCAATCACAACCCCGATTCCTGGGATGCCACCCAGGACGTCCTCATCGAGGCCCAGGACGTGCGCCGCCGACCCGACGGCACCACCCGGTCCAAGCACTACTCCAACCAACGGGTTATCGACTACCGGTATGTGGGCTGGAGCAAGCCCGGCGTCGGCCTGTGGATGGTGCGCAGCAACCACGAGAAGGCGTCCGGCGGACCGTTCTACCGCTCCCTGATGCGCCACTCGTACGACACCGGCGCGGGCCTGTACGAGATCCTCTACTACGGCGAGAACCAGACCGAGCCGATGCGCTTCGGCCTGCAGGGGCCGTACGTGCTCGCCTTCACCGACGGCGGCGCACCCTCATCGGAGCTGTGGCACGACCGCATCGATACCTCCTGGGTGGACGGGCTCGGCCTGGCCGGCTGGGTCGGCGACAGCGACCGCGGAGCCGTGTCCGGGGTGGGCATTTCGGGCCGAAACCCGGCCCTCGCCTACACCGTCGGGTTCGCCAACGCCGCCGCGCAGTACTGGGCGACCGCCGACCCGGGCACCGGCGCCTTCACCGCGCGCCGGATGCTGCCCGGCGCCTACACCTGGACGGTTTACCAGGGCGAACTCGCCGTCCGCACCGGCGTCGTGACCGTCCAGCCCGGCAGCACCACCGCCCTGCACACCATCACCCTCACGCCCGCCGACGACCCGAACCGGGCTCCGGCGATCTGGCGTATCGGCAGCTGGGACGGCACCCCGGCGGGCTTCCGCAATGCCGACCTGGTCACCCACGCACACCCCTCGGACGCGCGCGCCGAGCCGTGGAGCGGCGACTTCACCGTGGGCCGGTCCACGGCCGCCGACTTCCCCGCCTACCAGTGGCGGGACGTCAACGACGGCCGGAGAGTCACCTTCGACCTGACGGCAGAGCAGGCCGCCCACGCGCGTACCCTCAACATCGGCATCACCACCGCCTACCTCAACGGCCGCCCCCGGATCCGGCTCAACGACTGGACCCCACCCGCCCCCGAACCCCACTCGGAACCGAGCACCCGCTCGCTCACGGTCGGCTCCTACCGCGGCAACAATCACACCTACGCCTTCACCGTCCCCGCCTCCGCCCTCCGGCCCGGCACCAACACGCTCACCATCACCGTCGTCTCCGGCAGCAGCGGCTCGCAATTCCTCAGCCCCGGCTTCGCCTACGACTGCGTCGAACTGCTCACCTGAGCCCGACACCAGGCGGAGCCGCCCCAGCCACGGGCGGCTCCGCTGGATGCCTCCGCGCGCCCCCGGGGAGACGACTCCAACCGCCCGGCCCGATCGGCAGCCCCGAAACCGCGCCGACCCCATCTCCGTACCTGGGGAACGATCCTCCGCCGCCCGGCTCGGGGCTATCGGCCGCCGCTGGCTCCGACTGGTCCGCCGTTGCCCCTGGACCGACGTGATCACCACCGCGTTCGAGTGCCTTCAAGCTCTGCCGCAGCCAGGCTGATCAGCGACAACGCCTATTCCGACGAGCAGCCCACCACTCCGGAGCCGTGGAACCCGGCGCCTACCCGACGCGACAGCCGGGCCACCGCCCTGCCCATCAGCGGCCCGAGAGCCGAAACGGCCCGCCGGAACAACCAACGGGCCGTCACGAAAGATCGACGCTAGTGCGCCGAAGTCAGTACCCACTGTCCGCGCAAGCCAGGGCTAACGCACTCCGGCAGAGGTCTACGCCGACTGTCCCCCGCGTGTGTCAGATCAGTTCGAGCAACCGCAGGTCCGTCGTGTACTTCTCGATCAACTCCGCTTCCACATGCGGGATTTCTTTATCCGCGAGCCCTGCTTTCCGCACCGCCTCCGTGAACTGCACCGCCGGGACCATCGAACCGTTCAACGGCTCGTCGGGTCGGCGGAAGGTGTGCAGCAATGGCAGTAGCGAGTTCTGCCGCCGTGCCTCCGGCAGGGCGAGCAGGGCGGTCTCGAAGCGGGTGAACCACTCGTCGTAGTCGGCGATACGGCTGACCGGGTGCCCGGCGGCGATGAGCCAGTCCACGAAGGTGTCCAGCGAGACACCGTCGTCGTGCGGGTTGACCACGTTGTACGTCCGGTAGCCGGTGAGGCCGGCGCTGCCGAGCGTGTTGACGGCCTCGGCGACGAAGTCACCCGGCAGCCCGTCGTAGTGGGCCCGCGCCCGCCCGCCGTCGGCATCTGGCCGGTAGAACGACGCCGGCGCGATCCCCGCGGTCAGGATGCTGAACAGCAGCCGCGTGAACATGTCGGGGACGTTCAACTGGCCCGCGTACCGGCGGTGGGCCAGGATCATGTCGGAGCGCAGAACGGTGACGGGAAGACCGTACTCCTCGTACGCGCGGCGCAGCAGCACCTCGCCGGCCCACTTGCTGGTGGCGTACCCGGAGGCGTAGCCGTCGGTGAGCGCTCGGGCGGTGCTCGCCTCGCGGATGTCGGCGCTCTCGTCGAGCCGGGCCGGATCGAGACCGCCTGCCACGCCGACCGTGGAGAGGTAGGTGAACGGCTTGACCTTGCCGGTCAGGGCCAGCCGGATCAGTTCGGCGGTGCCGACGACGTTCGGGCCGAAGAGCTGTTCGTAGGGCAGGACGTGGTTGACGAGCGCCGCGGGGTGGAAGACGGCGTCGACGTCCTCGGCGAGCCGGTTCCAGGTGTCCTCGTCGAGCCCGAGCCGCTCCTTGCTGATGTCGCCGGCCAGCACTTCGAGATGGCCGGCCGCCAACTCGTGGTATCGGGAAAGGAGTTGCTGGTCTCCGCTGTTGAGTGCGGTGTCGAGCCGACGATGAGCGTCGGCGTCGTCGCGGCCGCGGACCACGCAGATCAGCCGGCCGCCGGTCGCCGACAGGCGCTCCAGCCAGTCCAGGCACATGAGCCGGCCGAGGTAGCCGTTGGCGCCGGTCAGCAACACGGTGTGCGGGGCGGCGCCGGAGGCGGGGCGGGCGCTGCCCAGGGCGGTGACGTCGAGGAACTTCTCCAGCGTCAGCTCGTCAGCGCGCACCTCGCCCGTGTCCGGGCCGTGCACCGACGCGGACGACGGGCGCCCGGCGCCGGCGCGGGACGCCTCGATGTGGTCCGCGACCGCCTGGAGGGTGTTGCCGGCGCTGAGCAGCACCCCGACCGGCACCTCGACGGCGAAGACGTCCCGCAGCAGTTGCGAGAAGGACAGCGCCGACAGCGAGTCGACGCCGAGGTCGGTGAAGCGTGCGGTGGGCCGCAGCTCGGAGGCGGGGCAACCGAGCAGCGCGCTCGCCGCCGCGCGGATCGCCTCGAACACCGGCTGATCGGGGCCGGCCGCGCGCAGCGCGCGCAGTGCCTCCTGGCGGCCGCTGGACAACTCCTCGTACAGCGCCTCCAGTTGATCGCCGTAGCGGTCCTTGAGGCTGGGGCGCAGGTTCTTGCGGATGTCCGAGAGGAGTCCGTTCGCCGGGCTGAACGGCTCGGTCTCGACGAGGAAGTCGCGCGGGATCTCGTACGGCTCCAGCTCGGCCTTCCGGGCGACCTCCTGGAGGGAGGCGGCGAGCAGGGGCTTGAGCTGCTCCACGTCGCCGGCCTGCGCGAGGGCGTCCTCGGTGGGGACGATGACCGCGAGGAGGTACGCGCGCTCGCTGTTGCCGTAGACGTAGATCTGCCGGATCAGGGGGCTGGTGACGAAGGTGGTCTCCAGCTGGGAGACGGTGACGAACTCGCCCTGGGCCAGTTTGAGGACGTTGTTGCGGCGGTCGAGGTAGACCAACTGGTCCGGGCCGGTCTCGGCCATGATGTCGCCGGTGCGGTAGAAGCCGTCCGCGTCGAAGACCGAAGCTGTCGCGTCCGGCCGCTTGTAGTAGCCGGGGGTGATCATCTCGCTGCGGATCAGGAGTTCACCGCGCGGATGCGGCACGTCCGAGGCGAAGTAGCCGAGTTCGGGTACGTCGGCCAGTTTGTACTCGATGACCGGGGGCCGCACGACCCGCCCGTCCATCAGGACGGGGCCCGTCTCGGTCGAGCCGTAGCCGTCCCGCAGTGACAGCTCCAGGCAGGACTCCACGAACCGCTTCAGCTCCGCCGCGATCGGCGCACTGCCGCAGAGGACGTCACGCACCCGGCCGCCGACGAACTCCTCCCGCAGCTCCGCCTTGACGGCCTTGTCGAGCGCGTCGGGGTCCGCGAACTCCCCGGCCCTGCTCGCCGATCGGCTCTGGTACTCCTGGAAGAGCATGTCGCAGATCCGCGGCACCAGCAGCAGCTGGGTCGGACGGGCCTCGCGCATGTCGTCGAACAGCGTCGACATGTCGCTGGATCCGGTGAAGTACATCGCGCCGCCCCGGACCAGCGTCATGTACAGCGATGCTCGCGCCGCGATGTGGCTCATCGGCATGTAGCCCATGGTGACCGGCGACGCGTCGCCCGTCGGCGGGAGCCAGCCCGCCCAGACGCTCTTGAGCATGCTGTCCGTGTAGATCGCGCCCTTGGGCGCGCCCGTGCTGCCGGAGGTGTAGATCAGCAGCCGCACCGGGTTGTCCTCCGCTGCCGCGGGCGTGACCGGCGCCGGCAGGGTCCGGCCGCGCGCGACGATAGCGCTCAGTGCCTCGACGGCCGTGACCCCGGCGTCCGCGAGCCGGCCCCGGGCGGTCTCGAACCGTTCCCGCTCCTCGTCGGCCTCCGGGTGGAAGTCGAACACGACAAGGCGTGGCCGCGACGGCGCGGAGAGGGCCAACTCGACGGCACTGTCGATGGATTCGATGCTGGTGGCGAGCACGCGCGGCGCGCACTCGGCGACGATCGGCTTCAGCTTGCCGAGCGAGGAGCTGTGCTGGAGTGGCACCGAGACCGCGCCGGCCCGCAGGCAGGCCAGGTCGAGCACCGTGTAGTCGACGCTGGTGAACCCGTGGATGGCGACGAAGTCGCCTTCGCCCACCGGGTTCTCTGCGTCCGCCGCCCACTCGGCCGCAACCGCGCCGGCCCGCTCCCACAGCTCGGTATAGCTGATGGTCGTGTAGTGCGGCAGGAGCCGCGGTTCGGTACGGCCGGTCGCCGGGTCGGTCACCGGCTCGCGGACCCGCTCACCGAGGGCGGGGCGATCGGCGTACTCCGCCATCACGGCGGCGACAGCCTGCGGCAGACCGATGCTGCGGTCGCGCAAGGTCGCCAGGACTGCGGGGGAGGCGAGGAGCCGGGTCTCCTGAGCGGGGGAGGCCGAGCCGTTGGTTCGAGGTGTCGAGGACACCGGCTTCACCGACTTTCCATCAACTGTGGTTTGTCAGGGCAAGTTGGTGCACGGTCCAGGCACATGCCGATGGCCGGGCCTGGTGCGATGGCGCGGCGGGCCAGCGGCCCGGGGAAGGCGTGGTCTGCCCGGGGTGGCGCTCGGGCTACGGGTGGAGCGGTAGGTGCGGCCTGCCGCGCGTGTCGGCCACCGTCTTCGCGGGGGAAGCCGACACGTTCCTTCCGATCGGATGCCTTCGTGTACTCAACAACTATCTCAGGTTGTGTTACGTGACTGTCAAGTAAAGCAATGCCAAGCTACGCTGACCGGATGCGAGACATGGCCGAAAAGAGCCCTGAGAACAGCGAAGAGGGCGCAGGGAAGAGCAGGGCGAAACCGCCCTCCGGGGGCGGGCCCGGCAGACCCAGGGACCCTTCGGTGGAGAAGGCGGTTCTGCGCGCGACCGTCGAGCGGCTCGTCAGTGACGGCTACTCCCGCATGACGATCGGTGACATCGCCGCCGATGCCGGCGTCACCCGGCCGACGGTGTACCGGCGCTGGTCCAACAAGCACGACCTGGTCGTCGACGCCCTCGACTTCAACTTCCAGGAGGAGCGTGAACGCCACCCCGTCGGCCCCCTGGAGGAACTCCCACCCGTCGAGGCCCTGCGGCAGGCCCTGCGCCACGCCTCTCCCTTCGGCCCGACAGGCCGGGGCCTGACCGTCATCGGGAACGTTCTCAGCGAGGCCGAGCGCACACCTGGCCTGATCGAGCTCGTACGGGAACACGCGCTGGAGCCTCGGCAGAAGCCGCTCATCGACACCTTGCGGCGGCTGGCGGCACAGGGGGTGCTGCGCGAGGGGGTCGACGCGGAGCTGGTCGCCGACATGATGATCGGGAGCTACTACGCGTCGTACATGCGGCAGGGCGAGCGGGATCCGGAGTTGGGGGACCGGGTTGTGGAGATGGCGTGGCGACTCATGGGGATCGAGGGCTGAAAGGGCCTCTGGGCCGGGAACGCCTGGTGGCCATTCCGTACTCGGGTCCAGTCCGGGGCGGCTCGGAACTGCCGGGGCCTCCCTCGGGCAGGTCGACGCGCAGCGAGACGCTCACCATTGCGTCATGCCCGTTCCGTCAGGTCGATGCGGTGTGTCCGGTGCGGTGCCAGCAGGGCACGGCGGGTCTCCGGGAGCTGCGCCGTGCGCCAGACGGCGACGCCCAGGAGCAGCGCGGGTCGCTCGTGCGCAGGGCGTCGGCGACCTCGGCCACCCGGCGGGCGGCGCTCTTGCGCTGGCGTGCGCTGTCCCTGTGCTGCTGCCACGCGGCCAGGCCCACGACCATGGCCACCGCCAGCACGGCGGACAACGCGGTGGCCAAGAACCGGGACCGGCGGGCGGTGCGGGCCGCAGCTTGCCGCTCCGTCTCACGGGCCGACAGCGCGGCGGTGAGGAAGGCCCGCTCGGACTCGGTCAGCGTGCCGTCGTCCGCGAACAGTTCCTCCGCACGCGCCAGCCGGGCCCCCCGATACAGCGCGCCCGGGTCGCGGTCGTGCTCCAGCCAGGAGCGCGTGGCCTCCATGAGGCGCCGGTGATGGCGCAGCCGTTCGCGGCCCTCCTCGACCCAGCCGTGCAGCCGGGGCCAGCAGGTGATCAGCGCCTCGTGAGCGAGGTAGACGCCTACCTCGTCGGCGGTCAGCAGCCGGGCGCGGGCCAGCCGCTCCACCACGAGGGGCGCCTCGGGATCCGTACACTCATCCAGTTCGGCCCGGGTGAGCGGGCGGCGGGTGTCGGGGGCACCCTGGCCGGGCTCCACCATCCGCAGCAGCAGATGCCGCGCGGTGCGCGCCTGGTCTGGGGACAGCTTTCCGTACACCTCCTCGGCGGTGGCCGCGATCGCGCCGCGGACCCCGCCCGCGGCCTCGTACGCGGCCACCGTCAGGATCCGTCCCCGACGCCGCCGCCAGGTCTCCAGCAGGGCGTGCGAGAGCATCGGCAAACCGCCGGGCTCGCCCTCGACCTCGTCCACCAGACGCGCGGTCAGCTCACGCTCCACAAGCCACCCCGCCGTCTGGGCCGGTTTGACGATGGCCTCGCGCAACTCGTCGGCCGTCATTGGGCCGAGCAGGAGCGCGGCACCGCGCAGCGCGTCGGCGAGAGTGCGGTGTTCGGCGCAGCGGGCGTAGAAGTCGCCACGTACGGCGACCAGCACCCGCAGCCGGGAGCCCGCCTCTCGCGCGGCCAGCAGCAGGTCGAGGAAGCGGGCCCGCTCCGTCCGGTCTTGGCACAGGGTGAAGGCCTCCTCGAACTGGTCGACCACCACCCAGCTCTCCGGTTCGCTCTCCGCCGGGGCCAGCAGATGCGCGTACGTGGTGGCGGGCAGGGTTCCCGGAGTGAGCACCCGCAGCACGGCAGGGCGGCCCATACGGGCGATCTCCTGGCGCAGGGCGGGAATCAGGCCCGCCCTGAGCAGCGAGGACTTGCCGCTGCCGGAGGCGCCGAACAGCACCGCGAACCGGTGGTCGCGCACCAGCCGCTTCAGCTCCTCGACCATCCGGTCGCGGCCGAAGAACAGGTGGTGGTCGTCCGGTTCGAAGCGGGCCAGGCCCCGGTACGGCGGCCTGGCATCCGCCGCATCTTCGTGTACCACTCCCGCAACGGCCGCCTTCGCCTCCTTCCAGCGCGGCTCCCACTGCGCGGGGTCGCCCCCGCAAGCACGCACATACCCCTGCAGGACGGCGAGCGACGGCAGCCGTTCCCCGGCGGCCGCCTGCGACACGGTGGTCACGGAGAACCCCGCCGCGCCGGCCATCGCCCGGTACGACGGGCTGCCGGCCGCGCGGCGCAACTCCCGGAGCTCATGCGCGAGCCGCTGCACGGGACCGGCCCCCGGGTCAAGAGGTCTCTCAGGACGCCCCACGCCTCCCCCTTCTGCGCTTCCAGGCAACGGGAGTAGTCATACATTTACTTAGTGAGGACAACTTGAAGTCCTGAGTGACATGAAACGATCGAGGATTCATTCGGATTCATCGGCGTTGAGGAGACAGTCGCCGCTGGATGTGGTTGTCGCCCTTGGCCGACGCGGTGGTCGGAATCGCCAGGGCGCTGATCGCGGCGGTAGCCAGCACGGCCACCGCCGCTCGGCGCACGAGACGCGTCATGGGAATTCACCGTTCTCTGATCGGGTCACGGGAAGGGGTCAGTGCACCAGACCCTCGGCGCGCAGCCAGGCGGCGGCGGCCTGGGCCGGGCTCTCGCCGCCGGTGACGGCGGAGGCGAGTGCGGCGAGCTGGTCTGTGGTGAGCGAGGAGTTCAGGCGGGCGAGCGCGGTGCGCGTCGCCTTACCCGCGTAGTCGGCGTTGATCAGGGGAAAGACGTGCTCCGGGGGGATGACGCCGCGGGATCCGCGAGCACCGTCAGGCCCTCTCCGGTGACAACCGGGTCGGTGCCTCGCAGCACGAGCACCCCGACGGTGCTCGATGGACTGATGGTGACGCCATGGGCTTCAGTCAACACGACGGCTGACGGCGCATCGGGGTCCTGTGCCGCAGCGCCGCCCAGAGCGCCGCCGCCCTGGACCTTGGCCAGGTCCGCGGTGCCGTGCAGGTCGTAGCGCTGGGCCGTGGCACGGCTGACGGCGAGGACCACGCCGCGCTGCACGGCGGCGGGCGGCAGGGCGTCGATGCCTGGAGGCAGCGCCATGCTGAGCGTCGCGGTCATGTTCCCGGGGAGCGTCTGGCCGCCGGGGAAGGTGTGCAGCAGCGCGCTCTCGTAGGCCGGCGCCAGGGTGAGCGTGCCCGCGGTCACGGCCTTGGCGGTGTCCGCCGGCGTGCCGTAAGAGCTGTTCGCCATCTGGGTCTTCTCCCCTGCGGCGGTGAGCAGTTGCTCGTAGAGGGCCGCGACGACGCGGCTCTCGGCGGAGTTGTCGGCGCCGATCACGATCGGGCCCTGGCCAGGATCGCCGGAGGCGGTATAGGTGCGCTGGTGGCCGGCCGCGCAGCCGGAGAGCAGCAGCGCGGACACCATGGTCGCCAGTGCCGCTGCGAAGCGGCGGTTCGTCATATGTGCCGTCATGGCCTTCTGCCTGTGGAGGGCCTGCCGCCCGCTCCGGGGAGGGATGCGGGCGGCAGGCGGTCAGGGTGTTGCTCAGCGGTGGCAGTGGGCCCGGCGCTCGGCGGCGGACATTGGGCGGGACTGGGTGTTGACGTAGCCCCTGGGCGCGTTCGCGTTGGGGCCGGACTCCTTGTAGTTGTGTATGTACCAGATGTAGTGGCCGTAGTAGCGCTTGCCGAAGTGGATCTCGTACCAGCCGGTGGCCTCCTGCTTGGCGGTGCCGCGCTCGATCCAGCCGACCCGTCCGGGGGTGATGGTCACCGCGTCGGTTTCGCCGAAGGTGTGCGAGGTCTCCCAGGTGTGGTTGTAGGTCGCCTGGATGGAGGCTTCGAAGACCTGCGAGAACTTGTAGCTCGCGGAGACGGAGACGCCGACCGAGTTCGCGGAGCCGGTCGTCTCCGCCCAGTTGACCGACTGGGTGGAGTTCGCGTTCGTGCAGTTGTACAGGGACTGGCTGACCTGGTGCACCGGGCCGGTGTAGGTCCGGAAGCTCTGCGGGTGGAACTGGCAGTAGTCCGCCCAGCTGCAGGCGTTCAGCAGGTTGGCGACACCGGGGTCGCTGTCCGCGAAGGCCTGAGGTGCCGCGATCAGCGACGCGCCCATGGCGAGGGCGGCGACGGCTCCGGCCGAGCGGGACAACCGCTTCAGGGAGTCGTACTTGCGACGTGCGATCGTCATCGATTACTCCGAGTAAGGTTTGGACGTCGTCGGTCTTGACGTCCGACGGTGCGTAACTTTCCATTGGCTCGCATCGCCAGACATGAGTCATCATGCACACATCACATGAACCGTGCGTTACATGGCCGGATAACTGAGCAAGATTTGAGCTTATTTGACGTACCATCAGGCCGATCACTCAGCCAGGCCTTCTCGTTCATGACAGGATCAGCGACCGCATAAACCGTAGGCGCGTCGGCAACCGAGGGCGCTCAGGCGATACCCACGGCAGTACAGACGCGATACGGATCGTGACTGCCGGCATGCCGGGTCCGAGTCGTGCCCGGGGCGCTGACTGTCGCCTACGGCCGAGCGCTGTGTTCGCGTCCGGAAGTGTTCATGGGCAAGGGGCGACGTCCGGCTGTCACGGTGGCAGGTCCTTTCATGAGGAGAGACTGCGATCCGTGGTTGCCGCCGCGGCACGAAAGGTTGCCGTCTTCGGAGAAAACCGTGTTGGCCCTTCCCTCGTAGCGTAGAGGCCGTGACTGCAGGGGAGGTTGGGAGTCATGGCGAAGAAGAGACGGAAGTTCGACGCGGAGTTCCGTGAGGGGGCTGTCCGGATCGTGACCGAGACCGGCAAGCCGATCGCGCAGCCCCGGCCTCACCTCGGTCAACCAGCCCCCCAACCGCTTCGCCCGAAACCGCGCTGCTTGCTCCCTCGCGTCACTCGCAGGCCAGCCCAGATCCTCCCGCATCGCCCGAGCCCGCACCCCCTCCCCACCACCGGCCGCGTCCCGCTCGACCAAGGCCACGATCCGCGCGCACTCGGGCGGGAGCACCTCATCCCCCAACCCCTCACGCCACAGCGGCACTTCGACCGGCGGACCGACGCCGACCGCGCGACCGGCACCGCTACCGCCGGCGCCTCGCACCCCGCAGCATCATCGCCCGCCTCGGCCAGAGCCTCCACCGTGGTGGTGCGTCGCTGGGCGAGGGCGCGGACCGCGAGCACCAGGGCACCGGCCGCCGCAGCCCAGGCCGGTCCACGCCGAGCGCGGAGGCGAGCGCGAATCCGGCCAGCGTGCCGCCGACCGTAACCAGGGCGAACGCCGTCATCCCGGCCGGCTCATGCGGCCGCGGGGGTCGGCAGCCCCGCGTCCAGATCGGTGGCGAGGAAGCGGTGGAACAGGTGCGTACTCGGCCCCGATCGCGACCAGCCACGGCAGCGTCATCGGCGCGGCGAAACGGGTGAAGCTCAGGCCCTGGCCGTGAAGGCCAGCCAGGCATGACGCCGTCATCGCGCTCCGCCTTCGCGGCTACCGCACAAACCCGGCCCACCTCACCATGGACAGCACGCCGTCTGACTCCAGGCCCTGGGGAAGCGACCGAAGGCCGCCGTCCTGGCCGCGCGCCGGCGGGCGCGGTCTGCTGGTCGACGGCACGCAGCCGCGGTGCCGAACAGCCCGGCGGACCTGGCTGTTTCACCACGAAGCGGTGCTTCGGCGGTTCCGGGGCCGTCCGCAGATCCGGCCGACGGCCGAACCGAACGACATTGGTACTGGACCGTGATCCGCCTTCGAGGCCCTGGCCTCCTACATTCCCCCCGGCACAGCCTTCGAGGCCATGGCCATGGCCTCGACCTCGGCCGTTGTCTTCCGGTCGCCCAGGAACATCAGAAGATAGCTCTCGGCAAGGGTCATCTTGTGCAGTTCGGTGATGTCGACGCTCTCGGGGAAGGAGTGAATGCGGCACAGCGCCTCTTCGCAGCCGATCAGCAGCACCGTGGAATCCGGGTTGACCTGCTGGAGCTGGGTGACCAGGGGGATCGAACCGCCGGCACCGGTGAAGACGACCTGTTCGCAGGGGTAAGCGTGCAGCATGGCCATCTCGGCCAGTGCGTACCCGGGTTTCGTGGTGTCGGCCTGGAAGCCGCTGCCGGCCGAGCCCTCGACCGGGTTCACCTGGACTTCGGCGTTCCAGGGGTTGAACGCGGGGTCCTCCAGATACGCCTTGAGCTGGGAGAAGGCATGCTGGGGGTCCTCAAGAGGCGCGATGCGCAGGCTGACGCGCGCCGTGGCCGTCGCCGTGAGCTGGTTGATGGAACCATCGATCGTTGGAGGGCCGTCGAGCCCAACCACGTTGACCGACGGCTTGCCGAACAGGCGGCTGCCGAGCAAGCCCGTGCCGATGAGGTGCACCCCGGCCTTCACCCCGGCCTGTTCGCGGAACTTTTGTTCGTCGGGCTCGTGACCCTGCCACGCCGCCTGGAGCAGATCAGGCACCACGACGTCGCCCGCCGGGTTCTGCACCTGGTTCAGGAGGTGGATCAGCGCCATGAAGGCGTCGGGCGTCGGACCGCCGTACTCGCCGCTGTGCACGGGCGAGTTGAGGGTGCGGACGGTGACGTCCGCTGCGACCAGACCGCGCAGACTCGTGGTGAACGTCGGCTTGCCGAGCTCGTAGTTCCCGGTGTCCGCGATGACGAGAACGTCGGCTTTGAAGAGGTCGGGGTTATGTCTGACGTATTCCTCCAGGCTGTCCCCTGCCTCCTCCTCGCCCTCCAAGACGATCTTCAGATGGACGGGCGGCATCGTGGTGAACGTTCGGAGGGCGCCGAGGTTCATGATGATCCCGGACTTGTCGTCGGCGGAGCCCCGGCCGTACACCCGGCCGTCCTTGACAGGCTGTCCCGGTGCAGCACCAGGCACTCCCCGCTAGGGACGCCGCCCATGTCGGCGTCGGTCGAACCGTGCCCCTTTCGGGTCGATGAGGCCGTACTACAAGGACGGCAGCGTCCAGACGCTCGCCGACCAGGTCCTGGGCCTCTCCGCCCACCTGGACGACGACGGCAGCGTGCCGGTCGTCTTCTCCACCGAGGTCGACGCCCAGGAGGAGATCGAGCTGGAACACCACGAGGGCTGGATCGACCGGATCGTCGCGGGCCTCGGCCACATGGGAAAGACCAGCTACCACACGGCGATGGACGCGGTGGTCCGGCACTGCCGGGAGAGCGGCTCCACGGCGCCGGCCTTCGTCGTGTTCCAGACGGACGGCGGACCGATCAGCAAGCGCGCGGCGGAGGCCTGCCTGTGCGAGGCGGCCAAGCTGCCGATCTTCTGGCAGTTCACAGGCTTCGGCGACCAGGCGCGGGGCGGTCGCCCGATCGGGCGGCGCTCGGCCGCTGATGCGCGCCGGGCATGGGCCGCCACACCCCCAGATCGAGACCCTCCGCGTTTGAAAGATTGCACAACGTGATCGATGCTGTTGTTTTGCCTACGCACCACTCGGTGGTGGGGCCACTGTGCGCGACTCACGAGGAGAACGTCATGGAACCCGAACAGCAAGGCAACGGACACCGCCGCCTCGCCAATATGGAGGACATCGCCCCGCTGCTGCTCGGCGGCGATGCCGGTCAGCAGAGGCGCCTGGAGGCCGCGGAGGCGGGCCCGCTCCGCATCCCGCCGGCCGAACTACAGGAGGCGGTCGAGCTGCACGTGTGCATGGGCCTGAACGCCTGCAAGGGCCACGGGGTCGGCAAGACGGGGGAGATGGCGGGCATGGGGCACTGCGCCACTGTCTTCCACGTCTGCCACGGCGCCAACGAGTGCCGCCAGCAGGGCGGCTGCGGCTACTCCGGGTCCGACGCCGAGCAGGCCAAACCCGGTGACCAGAACTGCCGTTGGAACGGCAGCTGCGCCAGCCCGATCAACGAGAGCCGGGTGCACGCGGCCGGTCCCTACCGCGGGACCAGCGTCTGGAAGCGGGCCCGCAAGATCTTCGAGCAGCGCATGTTCGAGGCCGGCGTCCCCTTCGGCCCCGCTCCCGGCGAGGGCTACCCGGACGCCCTCGTCCCCAGCTACGAGACACCGGCCGGCCCCCAGAGGCCGTCCGACTCGTGACCGCACGCCGCATGCCGGACACGTCGCCGGTTCCCCGATCGTCCGGCCTGGGCCTCGGGCTGGGACTTCGGTTCCCCCATCTGGCCCAGGTGCTGGACACCTGGCCGGAAGTGGGCTGGTTCGAGATCATCTCCGAGAACTTCATGGACTCCGGCGGCTACCCGCGTCACGCCCTGGACCGGATCGCCGAGCGCTACCCGATCGTCATGCACGGCGTCTCGCTGTCCATCGGCAGCACCGACCCGCTCGACCTCGGGTACCTGGAGCGGCTGCGCCGCCTGGCCGACGCCACGAAAGCCCGCTGGGTCTCCGACCACGTCTGCTGGACCGGCGTGACCGGAGTCAACACGCACGACCTGCTGCCGGTGCCCTTCACCGAGGAAGCGCTCGCCCACCTGGTGCGCCGGGTCCGCACCGTCCAGGACGTGCTGGAACGGCCACTGGTGCTGGAGAACCCGAGCACGTACGCGACGTTCGCCGGCGCCGCCATGCCCGAGTGGGAGTTCATCGCCCGCCTGGCCGCGGACTCCGGCTGCGGCCTGCTGCTCGACGTCAACAACGTCTACGTCTCCGCCGTCAACCACGGCTTCGACCCCGAGGAGTACGTGCGCGCACTGCCGGCCGACCGGATCGTGCAGATCCACCTCGCAGGCCACACTCACCTCGACACCCACATCATCGACACCCACGACCAGCCCGTGGCAGAACCGGTCTGGCAGCTCTACGAGCTGGCGACCTCCCTCACCGGACCGGTGCCCACCCTGCTCGAATGGGACGACCGCATCCCGCCGCTGCCCGACCTGCTCGCAGAACTGGACAAGGCTCGTCCGTACATCGAGAACGCGGCTGCGGTCCCGGTGGGCCGTGGCTAGCGCACCCGGCTTGGACGAGGCACAGCGCTGGCTCCAGCAGGCGATCCTCGGCCCGCGGGAGGGACAACGCGCGCAGTTGCTGGCGCCGGCGGCCCGGCTGACTCCCGCACAGTGCCTGGACGTCTACCGGCACGGCTACCGGCTGCGGCTGCTGGAGGCGATGCGCGGGCTCCACCCGGGCCTGCGGGCGCTGCTCGGCGAGGAGGTCTTCGACGACTTCGCCGTGGACTACCTGGACGCCCGCCCCTCCCGTTCCTACACCCTCTTCGAACTCGACCGGCACTTCGCCTATTTCCTCGCCGATCACCGCCCCGACCGGGAGCGGCCGGCCGACCGGCGCGAGGCGTGGATCGACGTGGTCATCGATCTCGCGCGCTACGAGCGGGCGTTCGCCGAGGTGTACGACGGCCCCGGTGCCGAGGCCGTGCCCGACAGCTACGCGGTTCCACCCGGTGAGGTCAGCCCGGCGCCCTGCCTGCGGCTGTTGACCCTGAGCGCGCCCGTGCACACCTACGCGGCAGCCGCCCGCCGGGGCCTCGATCCCGCGCCCCCGGTGCCGAGGCCGGTGCGGCTCGCGCTGTCACGCCGGAACTACATCGTCACCGCCACCGAACTGGACCGGGCAGCACACCAGTTCCTGACCCTCCTCCGGGAAGGCAGGCCGGTCCGTGCGGCAGCCGCCGCAGCGGGCCTGGACGAGGCGGGAACCGCGCGCCTTCTCCACCGGTGGACGGCCGACGGATGGCTGCTGCCCGACACCACTCCCCCAGCCCCCGAATCCAGGAGACGAACACCATGACCGTCACCGCTCCACGCGAGGCCGCCACCCCCCTCATCCTCACGCACCCGGAGACGAAGGTCGACCCCAGGAGGCCCATCGAGACGCTGGACGACCTGGTCAAGCACCTGAAGCAGGCCGCCTACCTGGAGATGTCCACCATCCCCATGTACCTCTACCCGTCCTTCTCCATCGC
Source organism: Kitasatospora cathayae (assembly GCF_027627435.1). Classification (GTDB taxonomy): domain Bacteria; phylum Actinomycetota; class Actinomycetes; order Streptomycetales; family Streptomycetaceae; genus Kitasatospora; species Kitasatospora cathayae. Next base: position 676,947 of record NZ_CP115450.1, read on the forward strand.
CTCGCGCGGCTACTCCCAGTGGGACCCCGGGATGGGAGCCTTCCGGCTGATCCGCAGCATCGTCGTGGAGGAGATGCTGCACCTGTGCCTCGTCCGCAACCTTCTCGTGGCCCTGGGCAAGGGCGACGAGATCAGCTTCTACAGGAAGGACTTCGCACCGACGTACCCGTCGTACATGTTGCACCGCTGGCCACCGCTCGTCCTCGACCTGGGCCCGTGCACCAGGGAACTGGTCCGGGACGTCTTCATGGAGTTCGAGCTGCCCTCGCCGGCCATCGGCGCGGGAGCGGTGCCCGACGGGTGGTACGCCACCATCGGCGAGTTCTATGCGGCCGTCGGTAAGGGGCTCAAGACCCTCAATGACACGACGCCCGACCTCTGGAAGCAGAACAAGCCGTACCTCCAATACATCACGGCCTACTGGAACAAGGACGGCGGCGGCGAGCCGGTCGCGATCAAGGACCTGGAGACCGCCCAGGAGGCTCTGAAGACCATCGTCGAGCAGGGCGAGGGAGCCTCGCCCGACATGCTCACCGTCCCCATCGACCCGCTGAAGCCCGTTCCCGGCCTGGACGAGATGCCGCACTACATCAAGTTCAAGCGCATCGCGGACGGCGTCGAACCGATCGGCCCGGTCTGGCCACTGCCCACCAACCCGACAGCAGAGATCTACCGCGACGATGAGAGGGTCCGCAGCATCAACACCCTCTTCAACGCGGTGTACTCCTACGTGCTGTACATGATCGACATGGTCTACACGTCCTCGCGCGAGGACGTGACCCCGGGGCAGGACAACCCGCGCTACCACTACGAGCGCACCTTCATCTCGGCGATGCAGGGCATCCTGGTGACGGTGGCGCAGACCATGGTCGCCACCCGGGCCGACATCGACCAGTCGAGCGGCACGCGCCTGGGCCCGACCGTGCGTGCTGACGCGGCCGCCACCATGGGTCCTGGCCCGGCCGTCATCACGAATGCTGGTCCGACCTTCGAGTTCCACGAACTGCCCGAGACCGGGAAGAAGAAGCACCTCATGGACCTGTGCGACGCCGCCATGGTCCACTTTCCCCAACTCGGCGGTGACAACAGCGTCCGCTGGCTGATCGGCAAGCTGCCCGACGAACTGTGAGACACGTGGATGAGCCCGCTCGCATCGATCGCGAGCGGGCCATTCGCGGCCTCCACTGCGAAGCGCGGGGTACTCCAGTCGCGGTTCTCCATCTGCGCTGGTCAATGGTCTGATTTCGAGCCTACTGGGCTGACGTGTCGCCAGGGCAGTGATGGTTCGTAACTCACCCGATTGGGATGCATTTTGAACACTTACGGACAGTTAGCGGTGTCATCGTGAAGTGGCAGGTCACGGGCCTGGTGTGATTCCGTGCCCGGGTGCTCGTGCTGCTAACGCGCGGCAGTCTGCCGCATAGATCGTCGGGCAGGGAGGTCTTCGCGGACTCCGGCCCGTTCCGGCCCGCCAGGCTCCTACGCTCCCGGGCATGGTGGACCCCGAGGCGCTGGAACGGATCGCCGCGCGCCGCGCGGAACTGGACGGGCTGGAAGAACAGCTGGTCAAGCAGCTGGTCAAGGTGCGGGCCGAGCGGGACGAACTCGCAGTCGCGGAGCAAGTCCTGACGCGGATGAATGAGCAGAGCACTGGGGAACGGGCCGTCGGCGCGCCGACGTCGGCGCAGGTCGGCGGGCGTCCTGTGCTCTTGGTCCCGCACCGCCGCGACAGCCAGGACGTGTCAAAACCTGTGGATCTGCTAGCTAAGGGCTGTCCCGTTTTAAAGGGATGTCTCGTTTGGAGGTTGAGGCCCTACGCTGTGCGGATGTCGAGTCGTCTGAGCGTGGCGGTGTGCCCCGGCCGTGAAATCGCCTACCCGGCGGCCCTGCAACGCCTCGCGGGAATGGGCGGGATCCCACTGGTGTGCTTCGAGTGTAAATGTGGCGCTACCCACCTTGTCGTGGTGTCACCCGATGGTGCCGAGGTTGTCGCCTCAGGAGGCGGTTACCTGCGTGCCAGATTCGAGTTGCTCGGCTGGGTGCGCTCAACTGTGTTCGCCGAGGGCGGTGCTTTCCGCCACTACATGGTGCCGGACGCCGACCGGTCCCTGCTGGACGGTTTCCTCGCGCTCCTGGCTGCCCGCGTGCCCGGCACCTGAGCCGTCAGGCTTTGAGGTTCGGACACAGCCTGCGTCGGCAGATCTGCACCACGCCAGGGGTGACGAAGGCATGGACCGACCCGCGGGTCCGACCATGCCAGTGCCATGATCTTGGAGTGGCTGGTGTGATCACGGCGTCGGAGCCGTCCTGGATATTCCCGTTCAGCGGGCTGGGCCCGCGCGACTTCCAGAAGCTGATCACGATGCTCCGCCGCGAGGGGGCCGAAACGGTGCGCCCGGGCCGACCGTGGAGCCTGCCGTTGGAGGATCGGGTTCTACTGGTCGCCGCCTACTGGCGCACGAACCTGACGCTGCGGCAGCTCGCGCCACTGTTCGGGGTGTCCAAGTCGACGGCCGGCCGGATCATCGACCACATCGGGCCCCTGCTCGCGCTCAATCCACGGCGCCGGTTCCGCAAGGACACCGTGCTGATCGTCGACGGCACGATCGCCGAGCAGTCGAAGAACTACCGGTACTCCACCAACCACCAGGTCGTCATCGACGCCCGTACCCGGCTGGTCGTCGCTGTCGGCAAGCCCCAGCCCGGCAACCGAAATGATTGCAAGGCATGGGAGGATTCCGGCGCGAAGGCCGCCGTCGGCCGGACGACGACCATCGCCGACGGCGGCTATCCGGGCACCGGCCTGGTCATCCCGCACCGCCGGCCACGCGGCGGCGAGCTCACCGAGTGGCAGGCCGAGCACAACCGCGAGCACAAGCAGGTCCGCGCCCGCGTCGAGCACGTCTTCGCCCGGATGAAGACCTGGAAGATCCTCCGCGACTGCCGTCTCAAGGGCGACGGCGTCCACCACGCCATGCTTGGCGTCGGCCGCCTGCACAACCTTCTCCAGGCCGCGTAGGCGAAGCCCACCCTGAGGCGGATCACCCAGCCCCAATCCACCGAGATCAATTACGGGACGACCCTTAGTCCTTGACCAGAGACAACCCCCTGATCAGGCACTTGATCGACGCGAGAGCTACGACCTGCCGGGCAGAACGATCATCGCGCGGTCCTCCTCGCCAGAAAAGTAGTCCCCGGTCGACGCCGTGGCCGGGTGCCCTTTTGCTGACTCCGGATGGTCGATCAGGTCCCCAGCCTTGGTGGAACCGTTGGTTCCGCGGTAAGGCCTGCGGGTGTTTCCGCAGGTCGGACCCCGTCTACGGGACCACGTCGAGGAAGCTCATCATGCCGTGGTCCTCGTGGGCGGCGATGTGGCAGTGGAACATCCACCTGCCCGGGTAGTCGGCGAAGGCGACCCGGATGACCACCTTGCCGGCGACGCCGTCGACCGCGTGCGGTACCGGGACGGTGTCCTGGCGGCCCGTGTAGGGGTGCGGGGTGCCGTTGACGGAGAGCACCTGGAAGGCGTTGGTGTGGAGGTGGAAGGGGTGGTCCTCGCCCGAACGGTTGACGATGGTCCACTCCTCGACGGTGCCGAGTTTCGCCGGGGTGTCGAAGACGGAGCTGTCCGGCGTGAACTGCCGGCCGTTGATGTAGAAGGTGTTGCCGTCGTCGCTCTCCGACAGGGCGACGGTGCGCCGTTGGGCCACGGGCTCCGCGGCGAGGTCGGCGGGGGCGGTCGGGATGGCGCCGGTGACGGCCGGACGTCGGTGGACCGGGGCCCCGGTGACCCTGATCGTCGCCAGCTCGGTGTCGGGGTAGGCGTCGCCCTGGGGGCCGTTGCTGTACGCGAGGGTGCGCAGGGTCGCCCTGGCCGGGCGGGGGCCGGCGGTGACCAGCACGTCGTAGCGCTTGCCCGGGGGCAGCAGCAGGTTGTCCGCGGTGGTCACCCGGGCGACCGGGCTGCCGTCCTCCCCCACCACGGTGAAGCGGTAGCCGTCCAGCTGGAGCCGGTAGAAGATGTCGGCCCCGGCGTTGACCAGGCGCCACAGCTGGGTCTCGTTCGGCCGCATCGACAGCACCGGCCGCAGCCGGCCGTTGACCAGGCGCACGGTCGGGTTGTTCGAGTCGATCGACGCCGTGCCGGTGTTCTGCAGGATGTGCCCGGTCGGGTCGAGCTGGACGTCCTTGAGCACGAGGGTGTGCGCGGTGACCTTGCGCAGGTCCGCAGGGAGCAGGGTGCGGTCGTCGCCGATGATCAGGGCGCCGGAGAGGCCGGCGAAGATCTGGTTCTCCACGTCACCGGTCATGTCGGTCATCCCGGTCATGTCCGAGGATCCCGACGTTCCCGGCGCTCCCGGCGCGGGGCAGCTGGTGCCCATGGCGTGGCTGTGGTACCAGAAGGTGCCCTGGGCGTGGTCCGCGGGGATCGCCAGCCGGTAGGTGGTGTCGGCGCCGGGCGCGACGCACAGGAACGGGTCGTCGGACTGTCCCTCGGGGGACACGTGCAGCCCGTGGAAGTGCAGGTTGGTGGCCACCGGGAGGTGGTTGACCAGGTGGACGGTGACGGTCGAGCCCGGGGCCGTGTGGAGGGTGGGGGCGACGTACGAGCCGGTGTAGGAGGCGCCGTAGACCTCCCGCCCGGAGACGTCGAACCGGCTGCGGGTGGCGTCCAGGGTGATCGTCACGTTCTCGTCGCCGGTGGCGTCCGCGACGGGCGGGTCCTGGAACGGCATGCCTGCCCGCATGCCGTGCTCCTGGTCGGCCGTCGAGGGCGGCTGCGCGACGTCGGCGGGCGGGGCCGCCATCGCCTCGGCGCCGAGGGCGGCCGAGAGGAGGACCGCCACCGCGGTCATCACGTGGATGACCCGCCGGGTGCGGCGTATCTGCTGCCGATCGGGGTCGACCGGAGCTTCGATGTCGTGGGACATCAGATCTCCGTTGTTCAGCTTGTCAGTGAGGGTTGGTTGAACTGGTCACACAGCCTGTCCGTCTGACCGGTTCCTGACAAGGCCTCAACAGGCCGACAGCGGGTGCTCCCACCCACCCCCGTAGGTCGGGAGCACTCCACAGCCGACCCGGTTCCCCGGAACCGCCGTACCGTTCGGGCGCCTACCGCCCGTCGGCTCCAACCCGTGTCACGAGTTCGGTGGCGCCGTCGGGAATCCACTCCGACATCGCCCGGCGAGCCCCCGCCGGATGGATCATATTTGCCAGTCCGCCGGGACCACACCTCCTGGTCGGTGCCGATCGACGACCTCGAATCGCCGCCCGGCTGACTTCCCGTCAGCCAGCGGAGTGGTCAGGCGGGTTCGTCCACACCGAGCTGCCGGTAGGCCGCGGCGACCGCGAGCATCCGGGTGATTTCGGTCGCTGACGGTCAGCAGGTCAGGTCGGGCAGCAGGTCAGGTCGGGCAGCAGATGAAGGGCGCAGGCAGGTTCGGTCCGGAGAGTCGCTCCTCCTCCTAGCAGTGCCGGCGCAGGCCGCTTCCGGCGGCCGGGGCCCGGAGGGCGGCGGCTTGAATCGGACCGTGCCGGCCGCCGACCGCCGCCCTGCGCGGTGGGCGGCCGGCGTCCGGTTCGAGGCCCGACGGGCCCCGGGGCGTCAGCCGCGCGGCAGCACCAGCGACTGCACCGCCGCGAGCTTGCGCCAGTCGCTGGACACGATGCTGGCGTGCGCCCGGGCCAGCTGCTCGGTCCGGGCCCGCGCCTGGTCGACGGTCGGGGTGGTGGCGCTGATCTGCGGCGCGACGTTCTGGGCGTCCGTCATCACCAGCAGGTAGTGCGAACGGTCGTACCACGCGGTGTCGATGCCGTTGAGGTAGGTGGCGGCGTCGCCGTCGAAGACCACGAACCAGGGGCGGATCCCGGCGTCCGAGCCGGTGTACTTGCTGCGCGGGTCGCCGGCCGCCGCGCCGTGCACGGCCGGGAACAGCTGGGCCTGGCCGATCCGGCCGGCCGCGGCCAGGTCGCGCAGGTGCCGCCCGTACTCGACGTCGGTGTGCAGGGTGTCGAAGGGGTTGTTCTCCTCGACCGTCCCCGGGATCGCGTAGAGCAGCACCCGCCCGGCGAGGGCCGAGCGGCTCGGCCAGTTGCCCGCCCGCACCGCCTCGTCGACGCTGGCGTACGAGCCGCCGCCCGGCTTGGCCAGCAGGTCGGCCGGGCGCAGCACCGCGTCGCCGAGGTGGGCGGCGATCAGTGTGTCCAGCTGGTCCGGGCCCATCCCGAGGTTGGCCGCGAAGCCGCCCTTCAGCTCCAGCTTGACCACCAGCGGTCCGGCTCCCGGGTGGGCGCCGAGCCAGACCCGGATGTCGTCGAGGCAGTGCTCCAGGTTCTTGTTGGTGCCGCCCCCGTAGAGCTGGCTCGGGGTGTCGGCGGCGGTGCAGTTGTTGGAGTTGCCGAGTGGGTTGGAGTGGCTGACCTTCCACTCGTGGGTGATGACGTCGGTCCAGAGGTCCAGCTCGATCATGCCGGTGCCGGTGTCCAGGCTCTGGGCGAGGTACTGGTAGGCCGCCGGGTCGTAGGTGTTGTGCAGGCCGACGGTGGTCGCCGAGCCGAACGGCAGGTCGCCGCTGCCGGTGTCGGCGGCCGCCGGGGCCGCGGTCGGCAGCAGGGCGGCCGCGGTGGTGAGCAGGCCTGCGGCCAGGAGGCCGGCCAGGGTACGGCCCGAGACCGTACGGCCTGAGGTCATGCGGCGTACGGCTGTCCGGCCTGAGTTCGAACGGCGTGCGGTCATCGGAAGATCCCCCCGGTGTCGGTCACGGCGGCCGCCCGTGCGCGCCGCCTGAGGCAGCATCGCCCGGCCGGGCGTGCACCTCGTGAAGAAGGCACGACAATAGCGTGACGGTTCCCTCACCTCCGTCCCGACCTCCCCCGAATGGGACGGCCGCCACGACCTGCCGGTGACGGAACGTCAGGATGTCGGAGCCGGGCGCTAGCGTGGCCCGCGAGCGGACGGCCGGAAGCGGTGGCGGACGGCCCGCGAGCAGCCGCAGACAGCGAAGAGCAGTGGAGGCAGCACCATGTCCCTGGTCCGGGTCCACAACTTCTCGATCTCCCTCGACGGTTACGGCACCGGCGAGGGGCAGAGCCTGGAGAACCCCTTCGGGCACGCCACCGACCGGCTGCACCGCTGGTTCTTCGGCACCCGCACCTTCCGGCGGATGCACGGCCAGGAGGGCGGCGACACCGGGGTGGACGACGCGATGGCCCGCACCTGGGGCGACGACATCGGTGCGGAGATCATGGGCCGCAACAAGTTCGGTCCACAGCGCGGGCCTTGGCAGGACGAGGACTGGCAGGGCTGGTGGGGGCCGAACCCGCCGTTCCACACCCCGGTCTTCGTGCTCACCCACCACCCGCGCCCCAGCCTGGAGATGGCGGGCGGCACGGTCTTCCACTTCATCGACGCCACCCCGCAGGAGGCCCTGCGGCGGGCCCGGGAGGCGGCCGGTGGCAAGGACGTCCGGATCGGCGGCGGCCCGCGCACCGTCCGGGCCTTCCTGGAGGCCGACCTGATCGACCACCTGCACGTGGTCGTGGTGCCGGTGGTGCTCGGGCGGGGCGAGTCGCTCTGGGCCGGACTCGAAGGGCTGGAGCAGCGCTTCGACACCGAGGTGGTGACCGGCCCGAGCGGCGTCACCCACCTCACCCTCACCCGCCACCGCGGGGAGTGACGGCGGACGGCGCGCCGTGTGACGGCCGACGGGCGGCCTCCCCGCGTGGGTACGGGGAGGCCGCCCGTCCGTCCGGGACGGTGTCGGGTCAGACCCGGTCGGCCGCGATCAGCACGTACTGGAAGGAGCCGTCCTTGTAGGACTCGATGAACGCCTCCTCGATGCCGGTGACCAGCGAGGTGGTGTTCCGCAGCTCCCAGTAGGGCAGGGTGTCCGGGGTGAGGTCGATGACGGCCTGCGGCACCAGGCGGTTGTCGGCCATCGCCCGCAGGTACTCGCGGCGGGAGTGGATGTTGCACTCGAAGTGCGCGTTGATCTGCGAGACCCACTTCGACGGCTGGCCGTACTTCGGGTTCCAGCAGCCGGTGATGGTCACGTACCGGCCGCCGACCGCCAGCACCCGGGAGTGCTCGGCGAACAGGTCGTGCAGGTCGACGTACATGCTGGACTCGTTGTTCCAGGAGCCGGCGACCGAGCCGCTTTCCAGGGGCATGTCCAGCATGTTGGCGACCCGGGATCGGACGAACTCGCCGATGCCCAGCTCGGCGGCGCGCTTGTTGCCGAAGTCGGCCTGCTGGGTGGAGAGGGTCAGGCCCTCGACCCGGCAGCCGAAGCGCTGGTGGGCCATGACCATCGAGCCGCCGCGGCCGCAACCCGCGTCGAGCAGGGTGTGCTCGGCCCTGATGTCGCCGAGGTGGTCGAGCAGGACGTCGGCCTGGGCGGACTCCAGGCGGTGCAGCTCGGCGATGACCTTCTTCTCGCGCTCGCTGTCGGCCGGGTCGCCGATCGCCGCCTGGTCGATCTCGCCGATGCCGTAGTGGTGGTGGTACAGGCCGTCGACGTCGCCCAGGCGCAGGTTGACCGGGCGTGCCTCGTGGTCCCAGTAGCGCGCGATGTCGCCCTGGTACGGAGTCGCCGGGCCGGGGATGGCGCTGCCAGGCGTGGTGGTGATGTCGTCGGTCAGGGACATATTGGTCAACTCCAGGATTATCAAAGGGTGTTCGTCGGAGAGTCAGCGGGCCTCCGGACCTGGCGGATCACCAGAAGTCGGGCAGGCTGTACCGGTGGGTGTTGGTCTGGTGCCAGTAGTGGTTGCCGGCCAGCCACGCGGCCACCCCGTGCAGGAACCGCACCAGGGTCGGTACCGGACAGGCGAGGGCCAGCGCGGCCGACTCGGCCTCGAAGGCGTGCATCAGGTCGTTGTGGACCTCGACCGCCTTCAGGTAACCCTCCTTGCGCGAGACGCCCTCGCGCTCGGAGATCACCACCGGCAGGTTCAGGTGGAGCCCGGGGCCGGTGAGCTCCTTGGTGTACGAGTACAGGTCGTTGACGATCGTGGTGGCGTTGCCGGCCAGCGCGATCACCCGCTGCATGGCGGGCAGCGCGTGCAGCTCGGCGGGCAGCTCGTAGCCGCCGACGGCGTCGGTGATCGTCGGGCAGGGGCGGAAGTTGTTGAACTGGCGCATCGCCAGGTACTCCCACACCTCCGGGACGTGGTCGGTCTCGGCCCAGGCGGCCTCGGCCAGGTACCCCATGTGCAGCCGCGCCATGTCGTGCCGGAAGCGGTCCGCCTGGGAGGGCGTGGAGGCGCGGACGAAGTAGTCCATCGCGGAGCGGTACGAGCGCCGGGGCGCGTCCTCGGAGAGCGAGGCCTCCCAGGCCGGGTGGTACTCGGGGGTGGTGTGCAGCGGGTCCAGCGCGGTGTGGGCGAGCAGCAGGCGGCTGCCCAGGCCGATCGGCGAGCCGCCGAGGTCCTCGCAGTAGCAGTCGTCCACCGCGTTCTCGGCGACCATCAGGCGGGCCGCGAGCATCAGGTGGTCGACGCTCGGCGCGTCGGGGTGGCAGGCCACCATGTAGCGCCCGGTCGAGAACCCGTCGAAGTCCTTCTCCCACTCCGGCGGGTAGAGCTCGATCTCGTCGATCGCCCAGGCCTTGATCCTCTGGCTGAGCGCCTCCACCCGGACCGGGTCGGGCTCGGCGATCGGGTGGTGGTAGAGACCGGGGATCGGGTCGCCGAGCTTCGGCTTACCGCCGCTCGGCGCCGCGGCGGCGGCCGGGGCCACGGCCGCCGGGCCCGGAAAGGACGGAATCGCGAGGGACGGAATCGGGAGGGACGGACCGGGGAGAGAGGGCAACCGGACGTCCGGGACCGCCGCCTCGAACGTCGCCGCCTTGGCCGTGAGGGCCTCCAGTGCCACGACCTCGACCACCGAGGTCTCGGTCACCACGGCCTCGGCGGCCGAGACCTCGGGGGACGCGACCGCGGGGGCCGGGGCCTCCGGTGCCTGGAGCGCCGGCGCCGGAACGTTCGGACCAGGAGTCTCCGGCGCCGGGATCTGCGGCCTCAACTGCAGCCCGGCGGTGCCCAGTCCGGTGGGCCCGCGCAGGATCCGTTCGATCGCCGGGGAGCTCATGGGCCCACCGCCGGGGCGGGGGCGGGCCCGGGTGCTGTGCCCGTTCTGGTGCGCAGGGGCATGGAGCCTCCTCTGAGAGGGATCGCATGATGTGACGGATCGTCATCTCGCCCGCCGCGAAGGGGAACTCCACGCCGCGGGCCCCGTCTCGCTCGCTTCCCAACCGTAGGCGCGAAAGCGCGTTCCGGATCGCCACGGACGATCTTCTACACCCGATAGGGTGAACGTTCATGCCGACGGCGTTTGACCGTGCTCCCGTCATGCATCGGTCCACCCCGCCGCTGGGCACTCCGGCCCCGAGCCGGCGGATCCGACCTGCCCGCATGTCGCGTCAACCCGGTGAACCTCACCCATGTCCCGCTCCGACGGGCCGCGTTGTGAACTTCGCGACCCGCACCACCCTGCCCGCCCGGCTGCTGCGCGGCCCGGTCGGGCTCGGCACCGCCGCCGCCCGGCTCGGCGTGAGCGGCTAGCGCGTCCGGTTCCCCGCCAGGACTCCCGCCCGGCGGCCGACCCCGGCCGCCGGGCGGGCCTGTTCCGCCGGGCGGGCCTGTCCGGTCCACCCGCGTAAGGGGGAGAAGAATGGGCGCAGCGCCGTGAGTGGAACGGGGCCAGGAAGGAAGAGCAGCGCATGGAGAGCCAGGCCCGCAGCCGGACCGCAGTCGTCGAGGACCTCATGGAGCGCTTCCCCGACGTACCCCGCGAGGCGGTGATCAAGGAGGACCTGTTGCGCGGCGGCATGGCCTTCGACGAGTCCGCCCTCAGCGGCAGCACCGGCGCCGACGGGGGCGGCGAGGTCAAGCCGAAGTCGTACTTCATCTTCTCCTTCGACCACCGCACCCTGCCCGAGCTCGGCGCGGCCGCGCTGAACCGGCCGCCGGAGGAGATCGTGCTGACCGGCGGGCCGTACGGGCTGCGCCGCACGGTGGTGTCGGTGCGGGTCAACCCGGACTCGCCGTACCGGGTCCGCGCGGGCGAGGACGGCGCGCTCGGCCTCTACCTGGACGGCGCGCGGATCGCCGACGTCGGCCTGCCGCCGATGCCCGACTACTACCGGCACACCCTGGCGAACGGGAAGTCGGTGATGGAGGTCGCGCCGACCATCCAGTGGGGTTACCTGATCTACCTCACGGTGTTCCGGGTCTGCCAGTACTTCGGCGCCAAGGAGGAGTGCCAGTACTGCGACATCAACCACAACTGGCGCCAGCACAAGGCCGCCGGCCGCCCGTACACCGGGGTCAAGCCGGTCGAGGAGGTGCTGGAGGCGCTGGAGCTGATCGACCGGCACGACACCGCCCGGGCCTCCCAGGCGTACACCCTCACCGGCGGCGCGATCACCTCGCAGGTCGGCGGGCGGGACGAGGCCGACTTCTACGGCCAGTACGCCAAGGCCATCGAGGAGCGCTTCCCCGGCCGCTGGATCGGCAAGGTGGTCGCCCAGGCGCTGCCGCGCGAGGACGTCCAGCGCTTCCACGACTACGGGGTGCGGATCTACCACCCCAACTTCGAGGTGTGGGACAAGCGGCTGTTCGAGCTCTACTGCCCCGGCAAGGAGCGCTACGTCGGCCGGGACGAGTGGCACCGCCGGATCCTCGACTCCACCGAGGTGTTCGGCCCGGAGAACGTGATCCCCAACTTCGTGGCGGGCGTGGAGATGGCCGAGCCCTTCGGCTTCACCACGGTCGACGAGGCGATCGCCTCCACCCGGGAGGGGCTGCGCTTCTTCATGTCCCACGGCGTGGTGCCGCGCTTCACCACCTGGTGCCCCGAGCCCACCACCCCGCTGGGCAAGGCCAATCCGCAGGGCGCGCCGCTGGAGTACCACATCCGGTTGCTGCGGACCTACCGGGCCACCCTGGAGGAGTTCGGCCTCTCCTCCCCGCCCGGCTACGGTCCGGCCGGGCCGGGCAAGGCGGTGTTCTCGGTGAGCTCCTTCATGGACTCGCTGCCGGGCTGAGCCCCTGTCGCTGAATCACTGCCGCTGAACGAGCGGCGCCGCCCCCGGCGGGGATGGCGCCGCTCGTTCCGTCAACTTCCGGACAGCGGGCGGACGGTGAGGATCTGCTCGGCCCGGCCGACCGGCCCGTGCACGTCGTGCAGCACGGTGCTGGTCACGCCGTGGCCGGACGGGCCGAAGGTGACGCTGGTGTCCAGACCGGTCCACGGTCCGTCGGGGCGGCGGTGGAAGTGGATGGTCAGATCGGTGTTGGGGAACATCCACTCGGTGGGCTCCTGGCGCACGGCGATGCCGTTGGCGGTGTCGACCAGGGCGATGAAGGAGGCGTGCGGGCTGCTGGGCTCCCCCGCGACCAGCTCCAGCGGCGTGGCGATCCAGGCGGCGGCACGGCCGGGGGCGGTGTAGCGGCGGCGGACGTCGATCGAGGCGATGTAGCCGCCGCCCCACGGCCCGCTCATCGCCCACGGCTCGAACTCCTCCGGCGCGGGCAGCCGTTCGTCGTGGGTGCCGGCGACGGCGGTGGTGTCCTGCTCGGCCAGGAACCAGGCCCGGGCCCGGACCACGGCGCGGCCGCCGACCGAGGCCACCGCCTCCACCAGCTCGATGGTGCGGCCGGGGCGGACGGTCTCCACGGTGATCTCGAGCTCGTCCAAAGCGATCAGACCGAGTATGTCGTAGCTGATCCGGGCCAGGGCGAGGCCGTCGGCGGGTCGCTCCGCGGGGTCGGCCCGGTGGCGGTCGATCGCGTGGGCGATCAGGCCGCCCACCGGGCTGAAGTGCTGCTCGTCGGGGTGCCAGGCGCCCTGCGCGTGGGCGGTCGGCTTGTAGCTGTGCTCGCCGGTGCGCTGGTAGTAGCTGTCGGGCGCGGCGGTGGGGGTGGTCAAGGTGCGCTTCTCCTCGGGCCGGATCGCGGGGGGTGCCGGGCGGGCGCCGGGCTCGTGGCGGACGTCCGCGATCACGATCGTAGGAGCCCGAACGGGCCCGAAAGCTGTGATGCGCCCCACACCGCCCTCACACCCCCATACCGCCGCATCCCGTGCGGCGGTACTGGGTTCAGCGCGCGGCGCCCGGGCGCCGTCGGGGGCACCCCGATCTTCCCCGGGTCGGGGGCTGCCGCCACACTGTCGCGAGCACGAACGGAACCACCGACCCGGGGGCAGCATGGCCAAGCGGCCGAACAAGAAGCAGAAGCGACCGCTCGCCGCGGGCGTCCGCCGGCCGCCGAAGCCGGTCCGCCGGCGCCCGGGCAAGGACATCCAGCTCGCGCCGCGCACGGTGCGCCGCACGGCGCTCCTGGTCGGGCTGCTCGCGCCGCTGCTGATCATCGGACTGCTCGCGGTCGCCACCAACCCGGACTACCAGACCCCCTGCACGGTCCTCGCCGTCCTGGTACTGATGGCGGCCGTCATCGGGCTGATGCTGATCCGAAGCACCGGGTGGGTGATCTGGCCGGCCGTCTTCCTGGGCGTGCTGCTCCTGGCGATCCCCACGCCCGCCCTCCGCGCCCAGCTGATCGCGCACCGCGGGGTGCGGACCCCGGTCGTGGTCACCTCGGCGCACAGCGGCAAGGACAGGACGGCCAAGGTGAGTTGGACCTGCGGCATCCGGCGCGAGGACGGCCGTCCGCTGCCGCACGGCACCATCGGGGGCATCGGCTGCTCGGGCACCTCCATCGGCACCACCACGACGGTGCTCGCCGACCCGGCCGGCTGGGCCCCGCCGGCCACCCTGGACGACGACCTCTCCTTCGACGGCGCCGGGGTCTACGTCACGGGCGCTCTGGCCGTCCTCTGGGCCGCGCTCACCTTCGGCGCGGCGCGCCGTTCGCCGCGCGGGCGGAGTCGCCGGTAGGGCGGGTCTGACACGCCCCCTGGCGCCGGAGCTCGGACGGGTGTGCCTCCGGCCGGGCCGGGGGCGTCCCGTCGTCATTCGCCCCGGAGGCCGTCGAGCAGGGCGAGGGTGTCCTCGACCGAGCCCGCCGGGTCGGTGACCGGGTAGAGCACGCCCCGGACGGTCCGCCCGGCGTCGAGGATCAGGGTGAGCCGCTTGAGGCGCTCGACGCCGGCGGCGCGGAAGGTCGGCAGCCGAAGGGCGGCGGCGAGTTCGAGTCCGGCGTCGGAGAGCAGCGGGAACGGGATCCGCGCGTGTTCGGCGAACGCCGCCAGCTGGTCCGGGCGTTGGGTGCTGACGCCGTGGACGGCGGTGTCGCGGGCGGCGAACTCGCCCATCCGGTCGCGGTAGGTGCAGGACTCCAGGGTGCAGCCGGGCGCGCCCGGGACCTCGCCCCAGCCGGGCGGGTAGTCCAGGCCGCCCGGGGCGTAGGCGCCCGGGTAGCAGTAGAGCACCGTCCAGGCGCGGTCCGCGGCGACCGGGTCGACGCGTCCGCCGGAGGCGGCGTCGAGTTCCAGGGCGGGCAGCCGGTGGCCGGTGAGCGCCCGCACCCGGCGGGTCTCGGCGGAGTCGGGGGTGCTGGTGCCGGTGAGCGTGCCGTCGCCCAGGACGTAGCGCCCGCCCCAGTCCTGCAGGGCGACCAGCACCGGCAGCAGGCCGCGGCCGCGGTCCGTCAGGTGGTACTCGTAGCGCGGCGGGTGGGGGTGGTAGAGCCGCTTCTCCAGCACGCCGTCGGCGACCAGCGCCTTCAGCCGTCCGGTGAGCACCTTGCGGCTGATGCCGAGTCCGTCCTGCAGCGCGTCGAACTGGTGGGTGCCGCCGGCGACGTCCCTGATCAGGAGCAGCGTCCAGGTGTCCCCGACCACCGCCAGGGCCTGGGAGATCGCGCAGTCGGGGTCAGCCGCTTCCGTGTGCCGCATGATCACCCATTATAGTGAGTTCCCAAAAGGAACTCAGTCGCAGCGAAGGGGTGGACGTGACGACGGAGACGGTGGACACGACGACGGGAACGGCGGAGGGGGTACGGCCCGGCAAGCGCCGCGCCGGCGGAGCGACGGCCTTCTGGCGCTACTGGACGGCCTCGACGGTCAGCCGACTCGGGGACCAGGTGACCGCGGTGGCGCTCCCGCTGATCGCGGTCGTCACCCTGCACGCCTCGGCCCTCGAGGTCGGCCTGATCACCGGCGCCGCCTACGTCGCCTGGCTGCTGATCGGACTGCCGGCCGGTGTCCTGGTCCAGCGCCTCCCGCTGCGCGGCACCCAGGTGGCGATGGACCTGATCCGCGCGGCCGCCGTCGCCTCGATCCCGCTGGCGGCCGCCCTCGGGGTGCTGGGGCTGCCGCAACTCGTCGTGGTGGCACTGCTGGTCGGCTTCGCGAGCGTCCTGTTCGACGTCGGCAACTCCACCTTCCTGCCCACCGTCGTCCCCAAGGAGCAGCTGACCGCCCGCAACAGCCTGGTCTCCGGCAGCATCGCGGCCACCGACCTGGCCGGGCCCTCACTGGGCGGCGTACTGGTGCAGCTCGTCGGCGGCGCGGCCTCGATGCTGCTGGACTCGGTCAGCTACCTGGCCTCGGCGGCGCTGCTCGGCAGCCTCCCGCAGGCCGAGCAGCCGGCCGCCAGGCCGACCGGCGGCGCCGGGATGCGCGAGCAGATCCGCGAGGGCTGGCGGTTCGTCGCCCGGCACCCGGTGATCCGGCCCTGCGTCGCCGACGCCACCGCCCTCAACTTCGTCTGCGGCGGCCTGATGACGCTCACCCCGGTCTTCCTGGTCCGCACCCTCGACGCCCCGGCCGCCACCGTGGGCGCCCTGATGGCCACCGGCGGCCTCGGCAGCCTGCTCGGCGCGGCCGCCACGCCCCGCCTGGTGCGGCGGCTTGGTGGCGGGCCCGCGCTGCGCTGGGCGGCCGTGGTCTCCACCGTCTTCGCCCTGCTGCTCCCGGCGGCCGGATCCGGCTGGGGCACGCTGGTCTTCGCCCTCGGCAACGCCGGGTTCTCGGCCGGAGTCGTGGTCTCCAGCATCGTGACCCGCACCCACCGGCAGACCCAGACCCCGCCGGAGCTGCTCCCCCGGGTGATGGCCACGGTCCGCTTCGTCTCCTGGGGCGCCATCCCGGTCGGCGCCCTCGCCGCCGGCGCCGCCGCGGCGGCCTGGGGGCCGCGCACGGCGCTGCTGCTGGTCGCGATCGTCAGCGCGGCGAGCCCGGTGATCCTGCTGGCCAGCCCGATCCGCCGGATGCGCGAGCTGGCCTGAGTCCTGCGCCCGGCCGCCGGCCGGCACCCGCGCTGACCGGGCGTCCGTGCCCGGGGCCGTGGCCGTGGCGCCTGAGGGGCACGGGGCAGCCGGTCGGCCCGGTCCCGTTCCCGGATCCGTCCCAGGGCGGCGACGAGCTGCTGGCTCCACGAACCCGCGCGGTACGCCGCCGGAGCTCGGCGTGGGGCGGCAGCCGGTGTCACAGGTCTTGGGCCGCCAGGCCGAGGTGCTCCTGCCAGGCCTGCCGTCCGGCTTCGGTCACCGCGAGAGCGCGGCCGGTGTCGACCCGGGTCAGCCAGCCGGCGGTGAGCGCGTGGGCGCACAGCGCGGCCCCCGCCGCGCCGCCCAGGTGGGGGCGGCGCTCGGTCCAGTCCAGGCAGGCCCGCACCGGCGGGCGCCGCGGGTCCGCCGGGCAGCTCGATGCCGAGCCCGGCCGGCCAGGCCCGGCCCTCCGGTGTGAGTCCTGGCTCCGGGCCCCAGTCCAGCAGGCCGCGCCCGGCCATCGCGTCGGTGACGGCCAGGCCGAAGGCGTCGGCCAGGTGGTCGTGGCACAGCCGCGCCCGCGCCAGGGCGTGCCTGCGTCCGGAGGCCGCGAGCGTGCGCGGCGGGGCGGCCTGCCGCAGATGGACGACGCCCGGCGAGATCCCGTGCGATCCGCCGGGCACCAGCCGGGTGTTCCTGACCGAGCGGCTTGCGGAGCGCTAGAGACCGCTCGGCCAGTTGTAGCCGCTCGGCACCGTGACGGCGGCGTTCTCGGCCTCCGTGCCGTAGACCAGGGCGATCTCGTCGTGGGCGTTCAGCCGGATCGCCGCCGGGTCGCCGCTCACCGCCTTGCCGTTGACGTACGCGGTCAGGGTGTGGGTGGCGTCGGTGCGCAGCCCGCCGAGGTGGTCGGCGGAGGTGGAGACCTGCCACTCGGTCAGGAACTGGCCCAGGCTGAACTCGGCGGTCACCGGCGACTCGACGTGGATGACGCCGGTGGTGTCGTGGGTGTGCAGCGGGCTGATCCTCTGGGCGCTCTCGTCGATGCCCACCAGCGCGGGCACCGTCACGGCCCGTCCGTCGGCGTAGACGTCGAGGTGGGCGTGGATGTGCTCGGCCGTGCCCTCGGCGCCGAGCATCGGCAGGCCGGCGGCCTTCACGGCGGCGGCGACGTCGGCGGGGGCGTCCCAGGGCGGCGGGGTGGTCCGGCCCTCGGCGGTGGTCCGCGGCTGCGCCGGGACGCCGCTGGGCGCGGAGGAGCCCTGGTTGGTGGCGATCACGACGGCGATCCCGCCGACCACGACGAGCACGAGCAGGCCGATCACTGCGCCCACCAGCCACCGCCGGGCCCGCGCGTGACGGGCCTCCGCGGCCCGGAGCGCGGCAACGCGGGCCTGCCGTCCGGCCGGCCCGGGCTTCTGCGCTGACATGGGTGCGGGCCTCCTCGGTCGAGGTAGCTTCCCCTTCAGCCTGGCAGAGTCCGCCGCTCCCAGCGCGCCGAGCCCGGTGGGGCCACGTACGAGCACTCCACGGTCACCGCGGGTGATCGGAAGGGTCGGCCCCGGCTCCCCGGTGGGGAACCGGGGCCGGACCTCGGTCAGCGCTGGCCCGGGTAGCCCTGCTGGCCCGGCTGGCCCGGGTAGGGCACGTTCGGGACCTGCGGCGGGTACGGCTGGGCCGGCGGCGGCACCTGGGCGCCCGGCTGCGCCGGGTACGGCTGGGCCGGCGGGTAGGCCTGGGGCGCCGCCGGGTACGGCTGCCCGTGCGGGGCCGCCTGCGGGGCCGGGTACGGCTGCTGCGGCGGGTACGGCTGGCCCTGCGGCGCGCCGTAGCCCTGCTGCTGCGGGATCCCCGGCTGACCCGGCATCGGCTGGCCGGGCATGGCCTGGCCGGGCATCGGCTGCCCCGGCATCGGGTAGCCCTGGCCCTGCGGGGTGTCGAACGGCTGCGAGCTCGGGTCGATCGACCCGGGCGGGAAGGCGGCGCTCAGCTGGTCCATCTCGGCGCGCCAGATGCGGTGGATGTTCAGGCGCGTCGGGCTGCTGTTGCCGGGCATCTGGACGTACATCGAGCTCCAGATGCTGGCCCGCTTGACCCGGTTGACCGGGAAGGCGTGCCGCGGGAAGGCCGCGACGACGTCGCCGGGGCGGTTGTTCCAGCGGTTGGCCGAGTTGATCACCACGTGGCTGTTGGTGAGCGTCAGGAAGTAGTACCTGCGGGTCAGCACGATGATCAGGCCGACGAGCGGAATCTCACCGAGCGCCGCGGCGAGCCAGGGGCTGGGCCCGCTCTCCGCGTGCACGCAGGCGATGAAGGTCTCGCCGGGAGGCGCCACCTGCGAGAGCTTCTCGATGACCTGGGCCTTCTGCTTGGCCCGGAGGAATGCCATGTCTTCTGTACCTCTTACCCCGTCGTGTCCGCCGACTCGGTGTGGCGGGAAATCGGCTGAGGTTAGCAGGTGGTGATGACACTTCGAACACCGCCGTCCCCGTGGAATCGGGCGCCCCGCCGGTCCGGCGCCCGCCGGGGCCAAGTCGGCACACGGAGCGTCCAACGGCGGCCTGGTCCTGGGGCGTTCGGAGCGGCCGTACGGGTCATGACCGGCCGACTGCCGCTCAGCACTCGGCGGCGGCACCGGTCTCCACCGTGCCGGTGGCGGAGCTGTTCCTCCTGTCCCGGCGACTTCGTGCGCGGGGCCGACTCCGGCTCGTCCAAGGGGTGGTCCGGTCGGCCCGGTGGGGTGGAATCCGGCCAAAGGGTCACCATCTCGGACAGATCTGTTAAAGCCGGGGTCAAAAAATCGTGTGCATCCTTGCTGACACTGTGCTCCCATGTGTACGCGCTGCGGTGCACTTCGCCGCAGGGGGAGGGATCGGCCTGGCCCGTTTCGGTCAGGCCCCGTCACACAGGAGATGCACCATCAACACCGCCATCCGCAAGGCCGCGCGCGGTGCGCTGCCCGTCGCGGTCACCGCCTCCGTCCTCGCCGCCGGCCTCACCGCCTGCGGCACCGCCGAGCAGATCTCGGCCGGCCAGAAGGTCTCCAAGGCCTTCGGCAGGATCGGTGACAGCAAGTCGGCCGGCTTCACGCTCTCCGTGGACGCCACCCCCGAACAGATCGTCGCCTTCACCAAGGAGAGCGGCGACGAGGCCGTCGACGAGCAGAGCGCGAAGGGGCTGTCCGGCCTCTCCATAGCCGTGTCGGTCTCCGCCGACAAGCCGCTCAAGGACGTCGAGGCCTTCAAGAACGCGGGCGCGAGCGACCAGAAGGACGTCACGCTCGACAAGTCGGTGCGCGTCTCCTACCGCATCGCGGACAAGAAGGGCACCCCGCTGCTCGAGTACCGCCAGGCCGAGGCCACCGGGTACCTGCGCATCGACCTGAAGAGCGTGCTCAAGCTCACCGGTCAGGACCCGTCCGAGGCCGACTCCGTCACCAAGGACCTTCCCCCCGGCACGGACCCCGCCAAGAGCCTGCTGAGCGGCGACTGGACCTCCTTCGACCTCCAGGAACTCGCCAACGAGGCCAAGAAGAACGACGGCGCCAAGGGCGGCGAGCCGGAGGCCCTGCCCTCGGTCGACCCGCAGGCCGGCAAGGAGCTCCTCGACTCGCTGAAGGACGTCTTCAACCGGACGGTCACCTTCGAGGACAAGGGCAAGAAGGACGGCACCGAGCACATCTGGATGAGCGCCCCGGCCCGCCAGGCCGTGGACGAGCTGTACAAGGCCCTCAAGCCACTCTCCACCAAGTTCCCGCAGCAGTTCAAGAAGTTCCCGACCGAGGCTCCGAGCAACGTCCCGGACCGCAAGGTGGGCGCCGACCTCTACCTGAAGGACGGCTCGCTCTCCTCGGCGAGCTTCGACCTGGCGCAGCTGGCGAAGGAGGTGGACCCGGGCGTCAGCTTCCCGGTGAAGCTGACCTTCGACCAGGAGACGCCGAAGGTCGAGGTCCCGTCGCCGGTGCCGAACAAGATGACCACCGAGGACCTCATGAAGAGCTTCTTCTTGCTGGCCGCCGGCGGCGACAGCTCCGACCTCGGTGACGAGACCGCGCCGGGCGCCGTCCCGTCGGTCAGCACCGACGCCGCGCCGCTGACCGACGTCCAGCTCAAGGAGCTGGCCGCGCTCGGCCTGCCGGAGGCCCAGGCGCTCAACAAGGTCGGCATGAGCTTCGACGACCTCAAGTCGATCGCCCACGAAAAGTGATCCCCTCCTGACGTCCATGCGCACCGACCGGCCGACCGCCTCCGTGGTCGGCCGGTCGCGTTCGGTCAACTCCGGCTGCGCAGGCTGACCTTGGCCCGTTCGGGCATCGGCGCCTCCGGGTCGCCGGCCACCCGGACCGCCTCCATCGCCGCGAGTTCGCTGGGCACCCGGCTACGCGCGCCCAGGCCGAGGATGCCGCCCTCCTCGTTGGCGTCGGCGACCACGGTGGCGATCTCCAGCAGGAAGACGCGGAACCCGTCGAGTTCGTCCGGCGCCCGCTCCGCGACGATCCGGGCGGCGGCCCGGATCGTCTCCAGCGCCGGCTCGCGGTACTCGGCGTAGCGGGTGTCGGGGCGCAGCCCGGTGTCGAAGGTAGAGGCGGCCGCGAGCTCCCGGACGAAGCGTCGCGGGTGGGTGGTGCCCGCCTCGCGCAGCAGCTTGACGATCGCGATGATCTCCTCCGGATCGGCGACGCCCTCGGCCAGGGCGACCAGCACACCGGAGGCCATCAGTGCCCGGCCGAGCACCGCCCACTCCTCGGGGGTGAAGTCCAACTCCCCCACGCCGTCGGTGATCCGGCCGATCCGCACCACCTGGAAGCCGACGTCGGCCAGCACGGCGGGAATCCGGCGCACCGACTCCACCGTTCGGGCCCGGGCCCGGTCGGACAGCTCCTCCCAGGGCAGGAACTCCGCCCGGCCGTCCCGCTGGCCGGGGAGGACCGCCTCCGGTTCGGCGCCCGTTCCGTAGCGGTGCTCGTGCTCGTGCTCCAGCCGGGCCAGCACCTCGGTCTCCTCCTCGGTGAAGTCCTCGAAGCCGCCGACGGCCTCGGGGGCCACCTGCTCGGAGGTGGGCACCATCAGGCAGCCGACCGCGGCGAGGCGTTCGCCGAGTTGCCGGGCCTGGCGCCGGTTGGCCGACCGCAGTTCCTCGGGCAGTTCCTCCCAGGGCAGCAGGGTCGGCCGGCTGCCCGGCTCCTCGCCGTCCTCCACCGCGGCCGTGAGCCGGCTCTGGTGGATGGCCCGGGCCAGGTGCCGGGTGACCTGGGCGCTGGTGTAGTCGGCCAGGCTCTCGATGACCTTGCCCTGCGCCTCCAGCCGGGCCTTCATCCGGCCGCACTCGTGCAGTACGGCCTCGGCGTCCAACAGGGTCTGCTCGGCGCGGCGGTCGCCGGCCTTTCCCAGCACGTCCTGGCCGACCATGATGACGATCATGAAGATCAGCTGGGCCAGGGTGGAGAGGAAGCTCATGAAGGCGAACGGGTAGGGGTCGAAGGTCTGCAGCCCCAGCCGGGACAGGCCGATCCACACCACCTGCGTCCCGGCCGCCAGGTAGAAGGCCCACATGCTGCCCAGCCGCCCGGTCAGCCAGGCGGCGATCCGCCCGTTGACCCCGGTGGCCTGGTCCAGCGCCTGCGGCGGCGGCTGCACCCGGTGCCGCTCGATCCACGGGTGGCCGCTGGTCTCCAGCAGGCTGACGCCACGGCCAAGTGCCCGGTCGTGGCGGTCGAGGTGTGCCTGGAGGTCGGCGACCCTGGCGAAGATCGCCTCGGCGTTCTCGTAGGTCTGCACCGACCGGCGGTCGGCGGCCTGGCCCAGCACCCGCTGGCCGACCAGGATCGCCAGGCAGAGCACCAGTTGGACCACGTTGTCGAGGAACAGCAGGAACCCGAAGGGGTACGGGTCGACGGCGTGCAGCGGCCCCCAGGTCGCCAGCGCCATCCAGCCGCCGACCAGCGCCAGGGCGACGTACAGGGCGGGCATCGACCCCACCGCCCTGGTCAGCGCGGCGGCGAACGCGCCGTTCAGCCCGACCTGTTGGTCCGCCATCGCCACCGGCTGCTGCCGCGGCTGGTCGATCCCCGTACCGGCTTCCCGCACGCCCGCTCCTCACGCTCGCTTCCGGCGCCACCGCCGGAGTCGTGTTCATGATGACAGCGGGTGCCGGACGGCGGGTCGCCGAGCGCTTTTCCTGACGTCATGTCAACGCCCGCTCCGTTCGCGGCGCGTGCAGCTCGACCCGGCCGCGGCGCAGATGGCTACGGTGGCCGTCGGCGAACTCCACCCGCAGGCTGCGGTCCGCCGGGGCGGCCACGACGACGGCGCTCTCGACCGCACCGAAGGAGGAGTCGCGGTAGACCCACACCTGGTCGCCGACGTGGAACTCCGATGTCTCGGACACGATCACCGCACTCACCTCCGCTCCTCCGCTCCGGAACGCTCACCTGTGTGTACGGGCGGGAGCGCCGGCGGACTCAGTGGGTGCGCAACTGCGTCGGGGCGGTGATGGTCGGCAGGTCGGCCGGTTCCCCACCCCGTTCCACCGGCGTGCCGTCGGAGTGGCGGGAGCACTCGGTGCCGGCCGCGACCGCGAGGGTGTGGTCCACGCGGTTGTAGCTGATCGAGACCGTCTCGGCGAGGGAGCCCGGACCGGTGGCCGGCGGCGTCAGCGACAGGCCGGGGACGAGGGCGGAGTCGTCGACGGCGGCGACCGTCCAGCCCTGGCCGGTCAGGGTCTGGCGGGCCCGCCGCGGGGCCTCCCGCCACTGCGGCGGGGCGATCCCCGCGAGGGCGCAGCGGGCGCCGAGGACGGCCGTGCGGGACTGGCCGGTGCCGCCGCCGTCCAGACCAGGCCCGGGGCAGCCCGTCCGCCAGCGTCGCGGCCGAGTGGTAGCCGACCGCGCCGAGCACCATCGCCCCGGCGGCCGCGGTGGGCATTCCGATCCGCACGGACGCCCGGCGGCCCTGCCAGGTCTTCGTCATGATCGACATCGTCCACCGCCGCGCCGATCCGCCGCCTGAGTACGGCTACTCAGACGGCGGCGTGAGCGGGCTCAGGCGTGGGCGGACCCAGTCGTGCTCGGGCTCAGGCGTGGGCGGCGGCGCACTCCGGGTGGCCCCAGCTGCTGCCCACCTTGGTGATCTTGTCACCCTTGGCGTACGGGCGGCTGCACGGGCAGGTGCCGGGGAAGCGGGCGTTCAGGGTGCGCGAGCCGCCGCTGCGCTTGGCGGCGCCGCCGGTGCCGGAGGAGGTGGCGGCCGAGCGGGTGGGACGCGCCTTGGGGGCCATCACGGCGGCGGCCGGGTCGGGCACCGGCAGGTCGGCGGCCGTGCCGGCGGCGGCCCGCTGGGTGCGGGCGGCGTCGCTGGCGGCCTTGTCGGCGATGGCGTTCAGCGGGTCGCCGTCCACCTGGTGGGCGGGAACGTACACGAAGGTGACGTCCCGGCCCTCCAGGAGTTCGTCGATCCGTTGGATCAGTTCGCGGTTGGCCACCGGCTTGCCCGCGGCCGTCTTCCAGCCGTTGCGCTTCCAGCCCTTGAGCCACTTGGTGACCGAGTCGCGGGTGTAGGTGCTGTCGAGCCGGACCTCCAGCGGGACGGCCGGGTCGGTGGCGGACAGCAGCTGCTGAAGCGCCGTCAGCTCGCCGACGTTGTTGGTGCTGTGCCCGAGCGGCCCGGCCTCCCAGCGCTGGGGCACCCCGGCGCCGTCCGCCACCACGTAGGCCCAGGCCGCCGGACCCGGGTTGCCCTTGGCTGCTCCGTCACACGCTGCAATGACTCGTTCGACCATGCCCCCGATCATGCCTGGTCAGGGGGCGCGGAGCCAAAGCGGTCAGTTTCCGCAGCAGGGGCAGCAGCGGCGCGGCGGACCAGCTGAAGTCGGTGGAGTTGCGACCCCGGCCGGTCAGCGGGTCGTGCTTCTCCCGCGGCCCGGTAGGCGCCTACCGGACGTACTGTTCGACCAGGTCGGCGCCCCGGGCCGCTCCCCCACCCCGCCGGACGGCCCGGCGCATCTCCGCGAGATCGGCACGCACCACCGGGTCCGCGGCGACCCTGCTGATCGCCGCCCACAGTGCCTCCGGGCTCACCGGCTCCGCGTCGTCCAGGCGTTCGCCCAGCCCGAGCTCCACCAGCCGCCCTGCGTTGGCCGCCTGCTCGGGCGTCCGGGGGACGGCGACGATGCCGACCCCGTAAGTCAGCGCCTCCATCACCGAGTTCATCCCGGCGTGGGACACGAAGGCGGTGGCCCGGCGGAGCACCGCGAGCTGCGGGAACCGCGACCGCACCTCCACCCACCCCGGGACGGCACCCAGTACCGCGCGCTCCGCCCCGCCCACGCTCATCGCCACCTGCCACGACCGGTCGGCGACGGCGGCCGCGCACGCCCGGTAGAAGTCCGGGTGGCCGTCGACCACGGTGCCCAGTGACACGTACAGCAGTGGCGCGTCGGGGTCGCGCGGTGACCACTCCTCGACCCGCTCCCGCGATCCCGTCGACGGGCCCAGGAAGTGGAAGCGCCCGTCGAAGCTGTCGGCGGCCGGCTGGAACTCCCGGGGGACGAACACCAGGTTGAGCCCGTCCACCACCGTCATGGTGTCGGCGAGGCCGAGCGGGACGCCGTACTCGGTGGCGAAGGCGGCGCAGTCGGCGGCGAGCGAGGCCACTGCCGGATCGTCGGCGTCGATCCCCCCGGTCAACTGCCGGTCCAGCGAGTACGTCTCGTTGGAGGCGAGGTGGGGGAAGCACTGCACCCCGGGAATGCCCAGGCTCCGGGCGGCGATCCGGCCCGGCCAGTTCGTCGTGTCGTAACAGATCGCGTCCACCCGCTCCGACCCACAGTGCCTCCGCAGCACCGGGTACGTCGCGCTCAGCGCCGCGAAGTAGTGGCGCAACCAGCCGGCCACCGCCGCCGGACCGATCACCGGCGGCGGCGTGAACGGCGGCGGCGACGGCAGCTCCAACCACCGCGCGCCGGCCCCGGTGACGGCGGCGGCATGACCCGCCTCGGTGGCGTACACCACCTGGTGCCCGCGCCGCACGAGCTCCTCGACCAGCGGCAGCATCGGGTTGATGTGCCCGTGCCCGGTCAGGGTCACGAAGAGCAGATTCTTCCTCAGCACGGCTGGCACCCTGCCAGGAGCGGGGACGCGACGCCACCGGATTCCGCCCAGCTGCTGTGCTCAGTCCAGGACTTGGCGGTTGGCGCCGGAGTCGGAGTCGGAGACGGAAATCCGGTGGAGGCCCGCGAACGGCGCCGGATAGCGTCCGGGCCTCGATGACTGGCGGGGCCACCGTCCTGGATGTGGCGCTGGACGAGATCGTCATCGAGACCTTCTTCCCGGGGACCGGGCCGCGGCGGCGTTGTTCCGGGCGGCGACCTCGTAACGTGGTCAGGCCACCACGGGAATGCCGTCCGGCCGTCCGGCGAGCAGTGCCGCGATGTGATCCGCGCAGCGCAGGGCCGCCTCGGCCATGGCGCTCCTGGTCATTCCGGCGACGTGCGGGGTGAGCAGGGCGTTGGGCAGGCCGAACAGCGGTGAGGCGAAGGCGGCGTGCTCGTGGGCGAAGGTGTCGACGGCGGCCGCCGCCGGTGTCCGGGCCGGGTCGTGCAGGGCGTCGGCGAGCGCCTGTTCGTCGACGATGCCGCCCCGGGAGGTGTTCAGCAGGATCGACCCGGGCCGCATCCGCGCGAGTTCCGCCCGCCCGATCAGCCCTTCGGTCTGCGGGGTGAGCGGGAGGTGCAGCGACACCACGTCGCTGGTGGCGAGCAGGGCGTCGAGGGATTCGACCCGGCGCACCGGCGGGTGGGTCGGGCGCCGCGCGTAGCCCTGGACGGTCATGCCCAGCGCCGTGGCCCGTTCCGCCAGCGCGAGGCCGATCCGCCCCAGCCCGACGATGCCCAGGGTGAGTTCGGACAGCTCGACTGCGGGGGCCGTCGGTGCGCTCCAACGGCCTTGGTGTGCAGCGTCGTTGTAGGGAGCCAGGCGCCGGGTCAGGGCAAGCAGCTGGGCCAGGGCGAACTCCGCGACGGCGTTCGCGTTGGAACCGGGCGTGTGGGTGACGGTGACCCCGTGGCGGGCGGCGGCGGCCTGGTCGACGTGGTCGGTGCCCGCCCCGGCCCGTCCGACCACCCGCAGCCGGTGGGCCAGCGCACGATCGGTCGCCGCCTCGAGCAGCGCGGCGCGCAGCGGAGCGCTCGCCCGGGACTTGACGGCGTCGTACCCGCGGCCGCCCCGCACCACCTCCTCGATCAGCGCCGCCTCGTCGAACAGGTCGACGTCGGTGAACTCCACCCGGTCCGCCCACCGGTCGACCGCCGCCCCCGCCCGGTCCCCCAACCGGCGCAGGTTCAGCGTGACGGCGAGCCCGTGCCCGACCAGCCGCTCCAGCTCACGATCGAGCAGCTCCCCCGGAGCCGCGTCCAACATCAGGACCCGCTTCCGCTCCACGCCCGCCCCTCACTCCGCCGGGATCAACCTCGCAGGGAACTCGGCGAACGGGTCGCGGAGTTCGCGGGTCTCGATGGGGTTGGTCTCCATCCGTAGATGGTCCATCCGCGCTCCTCAGTGCCAGTAGGTGTGCCCGGCCACGCCCTGGCCGGTGCGGGCGGCGTGGCGGAGCACGCGCAGGGGGCCGTCGAGGAGGGCGTCGGCGTCGTGGTCAGGGTCGTCGCCGAGGCCGGTCATCCAGGCGTGGATGCGCTCGACCACCTCCCGGCGCCGGGCCCCGGTCAGGGTCAGGGCCTCCTCCGCGTCGGGGAGGCGGGCCCGGACCTGCCGGGAGTCGAGCAGGAAGTCGCCGAACCAGCCGGGCAGTCGGAGGGTCGCGTCGGGTCCGAGCGCGTAGGCGAGGGCCCAGAACGGGTTGGCCTTGCGCGCCGCGGCCGCGAACAGGCCCTCCTTGTCCTCCGGCCGGAAGCGATCCATCACGGCCTCGCGGAAGTCCTCAACCGCGTCGGAGCCGTCCCGGCAGCTGTCGAAGAACCTGCAGAGCCGGTAGGCGTCCTCCCCGGCGATCCCGTCGCCGGCGGCCGGATCCCCGAACAGGGACTCGCCCGCCACTCCCCGCCACCATTCCAGCTCGGCAGCCACCCCGGGCGCGGGCGGCGCGGGCGGCCCCGCCTCGGCCGCCGCACGCAGCAACTGCCGCAGCTCCTCGTCAGCCACCGTACCGATGACCCACAACCCCGTGGCGCTCACCGCGACCTCCGTTCCTCGACCTCCCTCGATCATGCCCGACGGCCCTGACAGGCCCGGCGGCCGCCGTCGGTGCGACGGCCCTCCACCGGGGTAGCCCCGCGTGCGGGGGCCGGTGCCCGGCGGGATTCTGCTGGGGCGGGCGCAGTACGCGTCCGCGCCGGCTTCCGAGACCCCGAGGTTGTGCCGTGACCCAGCTGTTCGAGCACCAGCTCGCCGCCCTCGCCCATCCCGACCTGCTCGTCCGCGCCACCGCCGCACACGACGGCGGTCCCGGCCCGAGGACGTTCGCCGATCTGGCCGCCCTGCGCCGCGCCCAGCCAGTGGAGAAGGTCCGCAAGAGCGAGAAGGACCTCACGGACACCGAGCGCTCCCGGCTGGTCGGTGCCTTCACCGTGCTGAACCAGTCCGGCGACTTCGGCAAGCTGGTGGCGATCCACGCCGACATGGGCCACCACCAGCACCGGATGACCAATGCCCCCGACGACCTCGGGGCCCGGCGCTTCCTCCCTTGGCACCGGGTGTTCGTCAACGTCCTGGAGACCGCCCTGCAGCGGATCCACTCGGACGTCACCGTGCCGTACTGGGACTGGACCGCCGACCAGCAGGTCCCGGACTGGCTGAGCGGCGTGCTGCCGACGGTGGTGGTGCCGGGTGCGATGGGCGGGGTCATCCGGGTGACCCGCTCGCCCGGGAGCCAGCAGGACCTCCGGCGGCGGACCGCCAAGCTGGACGAGGTGATGCGGTCCGGCGACTTCATGTCCTTCGTGGACGGCCTGGAGCACATCCACGACCTGATCCACGACTGGGTCGGCGCCACCATGTCCGACCTGTCCACCGCGGCGGCCGACCCGCTGTTCTTCCTGCACCACGCCAACGTCGACCGGCTCTGGTGGACCTGGCACGTGACGCACCAGAACGAGAACCCGCCGCTGACCGGTGACGACGCGGTGATGGACCCGTGGCGGGTCACCGAGCCCACCACCCGGGACATCGGCAACTTCCACTACTCCTACCGCTGACCTCCACAAGCCGCCCGGCCCGGCGAAGGGGCCGCCCCCGCCGCCCGTCCCCGGTCTGACCTGGCAGGATCTCCCGCCATGACGCACTACGAGACCTACGGGCCCGGGCAGCGGCGGCACCGCCAGGCCGGTCGGGCCGAGAGCAACGGGAAGAACGGGAGGAGCGGGAAGAACGGGAAGAGCGACACGTCGTGGCCGCGCCGGCCGCTGCTGACCGCCCTGTGGATCCCGGCCGCCGCCGTGCTGCTCCCGCTCGGCGGGGCGCTCGGCGCGTTCGGGCCGTGGTTCCTCCTCCCGGCGCTGGCCCTGGTCCTCCCTGGGGCGATCGGCCTGATCTACAGCGTGGTGTGCCTCTGCCCGACCAGGGTGCTGCAGCGCGTGGCACTGACCCTGCTGCTCGCCCCGGTGATCGCCGTCCCGATGCTGGGCCTGAACACCGCCCAGTCCACCGTGCTGTCCATGCGCGGCACGACCCACCCGGGCACCGTCACCGACGTCAGGGTGATCCACGGCAAGTCCACCAGCTACAGCTGCGCGGTGCGCTACGACGACGCCCCGGGGCGCACCCGGTCCGTCAACTGCGGCTCCGGTGACGCGGCGGGCGAGCGGGTCAGCGTGACCGAGGACCCGGACGGCCTGGTGGACCCGGAGTTCACCGCGGGAGCCGAGAATCCCCGGTTCGACCTCGCCATGGTCGGCTTCGCCGACGTCTCCCTGCTCGCCGTCTCCGGCACCGCGGCCGGCCTCGGCGCCCTGCTCCACCAGGCCCGGAAGCGCCGTAATCCCGTTGCGCGGGCATCGTGGTGACGGGGATCCTCCCTGGATGGAGCCAGCAGAGCAGGAGATCACCCTGGGCGAGGTGACGCTGCGCCGTTTCCGCGGCGAGGCGGACCTTCCCGAGTTCTTCCGGGTCATCGAGGAGTCGCTGGAGCACCTGCGGCCCTGGATGCCGTGGGTCGCCGAGCACAGCGTGGCCAAGACCACCGCGTTCCTGGCGGAGCGGCCTGCGCTGTGGGAGAGCGGGAAGGACTTCACCTACGCGATCCTGCTGGAGGGCGCCATCGTCGGCGCCTGCGGGCTGTTCCGGCGCGAGGACACCGCCGTGAACGGCCGGGAGATCGGCTACTGGCTGCACCCCGCCGCCACCGGCCGAGGCATCGCCACCCGGGCGGCCCGGGCGCTGGCCGAACAGGCCTTCCGGTTCCCCGGCGTGGACTTCGTCGAGATCGTGCACGACCCGGCCAACCTCGCGAGCGCCGCCGTCCCGGCCCGGCTGGGCTTCACCGAGCACTCGCGCCGCCCCGCCGAGGCGCTCGCCCCGGCGGAGACCGGCGAGGAGCAGATCTGGCGGCTCCACCGCGGCTGACGGACAGCGCCCTGAGCCTGCGCCCGACGGTCCGCCGCCGTGGGGTGCGTGCGGACCGCCGGGCGACGCCGGACGGACGGGACGATCCGGCCGGGCGCCGTGGGAACGAACGCGGCCGGAGACTGCCGTCCCCGCGCGGAGCGCCCCATCTCGAACCCCGCGTGCCGGCCGCATACCCTCTGCCGCGGCCTTGCGCGTTCGTTCCCACGCCCAGGAGACCGCCCGGCGGGCGCGCGGATAACACTTTTCCCTCCGCCTTCCCGCCCCCCTCGCCGCTCCGGTGATCGTCTAGTCTCGGCCCCAGCCGACGGGGACCGTTCCCCCGGCCCAGCCACCAGCTCCCGGTGAGAGGCCCACCGTGTCCGACGCCCCCGTGATCCGCAGCGACGTCCCCGGCTCCTTCCCGTGGGCCGTCTTCCACGAGCGCCATCCCCGGCTCGTCCGGCAGGTCCTCGACGCCCTGCCGTACGGCCCGGCCGAGCGGGCGGCGGTCGAGCGGCTGCTCGTGGAGAGCACCACCGGCGTCCTGGAGCCGCTGGGCGAGGACGCTCCGGACGCCGCCCAGTGGCGGGAGTGGGGCGGGCTCGTGTGGGGCAGGCCCTGGGGCGAGGCGCCGTTCCTGTGGGCGGAGAGCTACTTCTACCGCCGGCTGCTCGACGCCATCGGCTACTTCCGGCCCGGCGCGTGGCAGGGCATCGACCCGTTCGCGCCGTTCAAGAACGCCGAGCTGGCCGGAGTGGCGGTGGACGAGGAGCTGGTCGCGCTCAGCGAGCTCGACGCGCTGCCGCGAACGAAGCGGGCGGAGGCACTGCTGTCGTCCGCGCTGTGGGGCAACCGGGCGGACCTCGGCTTCCAGATCACCGCCGGGCCCGGCGGGCCAGCCTCGTCCGGCCTGCTCGCCGACGACAGCGCCGTGCTCTGGTCCGAGCTGGATCGGGCCGGGGACGGGCGGGTCTGCGTCGTCGCGGACAACGCGGGCCGGGAGCTGCTGCCGGACCTGGTGCTGATCGACCACCTGCTGACCGACGGTCGGGCCGCCGAGGTCGTCCTGTACGTGAAGCCCCAGCCGTACTTCGTGTCGGACGCGACGACGGCCGACGTCCTCGCCTCGGTCGACCGCCTGCGCACCGCGCCGTCGGCCGCGGCCCAGGCCGTCGGCAGCCGACTGTGGCAGGCCCTGAACCGGGGCACGCTCGTGCTCCGCACCCATCCGTTCTTCTGCGCGCCGCTCCCGTACCACGACCTGCCCGCCGACCTCCGGGCCGAACTCGCGGGCGCGGCGCTGACGATCCTCAAGGGCGACCTCAACTACCGCCGCCTGGTCGGCGACCGGCTCTGGCCCCCGACCACGCCCTTCGCCGAGACCGCCGGGCACTTCCCTTCGGCCGTCGCCGCCCTGCGGACCCTGAAGTCGGACGTCATCGTCGGCCTCGACGCCGCCACCGTCGCCCGCCTCGACGGGACCGGGACGACGTGGCGCGTCGACGGCCGCCACGCCGTCATCCAGGTGTGCGCCGGGTCGTAGCCGACACGGAGACGAAGCACCACTAGCCGGACACGGAGACGAAGCACCACACCGACGGGCCCCGCCCCCGGCGCCCTGGGGGATCCCGATCGGCGACCCGCAACGGCGGCTTGAGGCCCGCCCGCCCGCTGCTCGACCGGAGCAGCGGGCGGGCGGTCGTTCATCAGCGGTCGTTCATCAGCGGCCGTTCATCAGCGGCCGTCCTTCAGCGGCCGTTTCTCCAGCAGACGTGCCCTCAGCCCGCGTACACGTCCTCGACGTAGCGGCCGGCCTCGATCAGGCCCTGCAGCCAGTCCTGTGCCCGCTGCTCGTCCGCCCCCGGCGTGCGCTCGCGGTAGAGCGCCCGGAAGGCCTCCCGCACGCCGGGCGCCATCCGGGCGCCGTCGCCGCACACGTACACCTCGGCCCCGGCCTCGAGCAGCGCCCAGACCTCCGCCGCCTCGGCCGCGATGCGGTCCTGGACGAACCGCCGCCCGCCCTCGGGCTGCTCGCTGAAGGCGGGCCGCATCGAGACCGCGCCGGCCCGCTCGGCCTCCTCCAGCTCGGCCCGGTGCAGGTAGTCCGCCTCCGGGGCGTCGCAGCCGAAGTAGAGCAGCGCCGGGGCCAGTTCCGTGCCATGGGCCGGCGGGGCGAGCAGCGCCCGGCGGTCGGCGACGGCGCCGCGGAAGGGCGCCAGGCCGGTGCCGGCCGCGATCATGATCACGGGGGTGCGGTGGCCGATCCGGAACGCCTCCCGGCAGGGCTGGACCCGGGCCAGCACGGTGTCGCCGACGCCCACCCGGGCGAGGTAGCCGGAGCCGGTGCCCCGGAAGGTGCCCCGGCCCGAGCGGGCCGGGGCGCTGAGCACCGAGACCATCAGGTCGACCTCCCGCGCTTCCCCGGCCGGAAGCCCGGCGGGCGAGGAGGAGATCGAGTAGTGCCGGGGCCGGATCGGTGGCAGCAGCTCCAGCAGCACCGGCCAGCTCAGCGCCTCCCGCAGCGCCGGGTGGTCCTCGACCAGGTCGAGCAGGGTGCGCGGGTCGTCCGCGGGCAGCGCCCGCAGCGCGGCCTGCTCGGGCGGGCAGGGGTTGAGCGCGGCGAGGGCGGCGCGCTGCTCGGCGGTGGGGTGGTCCTGCAGCTCGACGTGGTGGGTGAGCAGTTCCCGTACGGTCAGCGGGCGGTCGACGGCCAGGCCGGTGCGGCGGTGGGCGACGATGCTGAGCACCGTGTCGAGGTCGGCGCCGAGCAGCTTGGCGGCGCGCTCGACCAGGGCCGGGTCGTTGGCCGGGAGCACGGTCAGGTGGTCGGCGGTCCGGTAGTCGGCGCCCGCCGGCAGGGCGAGGCGGACGAGCCGCTTGACCCGGCGGTACCCGGGGTCGGTCAGGCTGTCGACGGCGGTGACGGTCAGCTCGCTCATGCCGTGCCGGGCGGCGAGCGCGTGCAGCGGGCCGCCGGTCAGCTCGCTCACGGTGTACGCGGCCTCCTCCCGCGGCGCGGCCGCGGCCTCGGCGTCGCCGTGGCGGGTCAGCAGGAGGTCGGCCAGTGCCTCGGTGAACTCCCGTACCGTACCGGCCAGATCGCCGGAGGCGTCGGCCTCGGCGCGGGCGAGCAGCCGGGTGCCGCCGAGGGCGGCGAGCCGGTCGTCGATCAGGGTGGGGATGCGCTGGTAGGTGGCGGCGTAGGTGCGGTCGCCGATGCCGAGGACGGCGTACTCGACCCCGTCGGCCGCGCCGTCCGCGGCTTCGCCGAGTCGGCGGATGAACTCGGCGGCGTCGTCGGTCGGTTGGCCGTTGTACGAGGCGGCGGTGATCACCACCGGGCGGTCGGTGGGCAGGCCGTCGGCGTACGCGTCCAGCGGGGCGGTCTCGGTGTCGCAGCCGAGTTCGGCGGCGGCGTCGGCGAGTTCGCGGCTGAACTCGCGGCAGGCACCGTAGTTGGAGCCGTGCAGGAGCAGCAGTCCGGTGCCCGGGCGGACCCGGCCGGGGCGCTCGGTGCGCTCGGCGGCGCCCGTGGTCCCGATCGGCCGGTCGTGCTGGGCCGGCTGGTCGTGCCGGGCCGGCGGGGCGGGGGTGCGCGGGGCGAGGGCGAGGGTGAAGCCGTCGGGCTTGATGGTGAGCGTCTGCTTGAGGGTCAACCGGTAGTCGCAGTGGTCGATCAGCCGGTAGCGGTGAACCAGCATGCCCAGCAGCATGGTCGCCTCGTGCAGCGCGAACTGCCGCCCGATGCAGGCGCGTTCACCGGTGCCGAAAGGCTCGAAGGCGTGCGGCGAGCGGGCCGCCTCGCGCTCGGGGTCGAACCTGGAGGGGTCGAAGAGCTCCGGGTTGTCGCCCCAGGCCGGGTCGCGGTGCAGCATCGTGGTCAGCACGAAGATCGGCAGTCCCGGACGGACCGGGATCCGCCCCCCGAGCAGGGTCTCCTCGCGCGCCTCCCGGCTGAACTGGGGTGCCGTCGGCCACAGTCGCAGCGCCTCGTTGAGCACCTGGCGGGTGTGGCGCAGCCGGCCGACGTCCTCGTACGAGGGATCCGGGTCGGCCTGGTCACCCCAGAGCGCGTCCACCTCCTGCTGGACGCGCCGGAGTTCGGCAGGGTGCTTGGCCAGGTAGTGCAGCGCGAAGGAGAGCGCGCCCGAGGTGGTCTCGTGGCCGGCGATCAGAAAGGTGATCACCTGGTTGCGGATGTTCTCGATGTCCAGCCGGGTGCCGTCGACGGGGTGCACGGCGCCGAGCATCAGGCCGAGCAGGTCCTCGGCCGGGCCGGTCTCGGCTCCGCTCGCGACCCGGGCGGCGATCACCTCGTCCACCACGCCGGCCAGGTAGTCGGCGTCCCGGCGGAACGCGGCGTCGCGCTCGCTGTGGTCGAGCTCCGGGTTGCGGGTCTGCCGGGTCATCGCCCAGTCCAGGCAGCGCACCATCGCCTCGACGAAGGGGTGCGGCTCGTCCCGCTCGAAGGAGCCGAAGTCGAAGCCGAACCCGGCCAGTCCGATGGTGTCCAGGGTCATCCGGGTCATGTCGCCGGGCACGTCGACCGTCAGCCCGGCGGCCGAGCGGCGGTCCCAGGCCTCGATCAGCCGGCGGGCCACCTTCAGCATCACCGGGTGGTAGGTGCGCATCGAGCCGAGGGCGAAGGCGGGCATCAGGATGTCGTGCGCCCTGGCCCAGTTCGGCTCGTCGTTGTAGGCGGTGAACAGGCCGTCGCCGGTGAACTCGCGGACGTTCTGCAGCGCCGGGCCGATCGCCTTGGTGAAGCGCTCCTCGTCGGCCAGTTCCTCCACCAGCTCCAGGCTGCTGACCAGCAGCATCTCCCGGCCGTGCAGACGCTGGAGGAAGGCCGGTCCGTGCTCTCTGGCCAGTTCCATGCTGCGCAGCACGGGGACGCTGACCGGCGGCAGCGCGGAGATGTCCACCACGGGGACGCGCGGGTCCACGGTGGTGGTCCCGTCACTGGCCCCGGTCGTCCTGGCCTCGGTCGTGGTGTCGGTCATCGGTGGGTCCCCTCCCACGGCGGAAAACTTCTCGGTACCTCCACTCTGGGCCCCCGGGGTCCTCGCCCGGCAGTGATCACTACATGATTGTGTAGTGCTCGCACCGTCCGGAGACTTGCCTACGTCCCGTCAGACCCCGGGCCGGCGCGACAGGAGGAGAAGAACGCATGCGACCGATCGAGGACCGCCGCCCCGGACCGGTGACCCGGCAGGACCCGGCGGTGATCTGGCGCAACCGCGCCCTGCGGCTCATGGACCACGTGCCGCTGCCCATCGCCGTGTGCGAGTACGGCGGCCGGATCATGATCG
Source organism: Kitasatospora cathayae (assembly GCF_027627435.1). Lineage (GTDB taxonomy): Bacteria > Actinomycetota > Actinomycetes > Streptomycetales > Streptomycetaceae > Kitasatospora > Kitasatospora cathayae. The sequence continues at coordinate 711,984 of NZ_CP115450.1, forward strand.
TCAACCGCGCGATGGCCGCCGAATTCGGCCTGCTGCCGGGCCAGTTGCGCCACCGCAAGATCCTGGAGTTCTTCACCCTCGAGGACCGCGCCACCCTGCAGGCGCTGACCGAGGCGGTCCGGCTGCACCGCCGCTCGCAGTACCCGGCCCGGGTCTCCTGGACGCCCGCCGAGGGCGGCGAACGACAGGGCGAGATGACCGTCGAGCTGATCAGCGACTCCCCGGAGGAGACCCCGAACCTGCTGATCTCGCTGCGCACCCTCGCCGCGCCCGCCGCCCCGCGCGTCCCGGCGCAGCCCGGCCCGGGCGCCGAGGTCAGCCCGATCGAAGCCCGCATCCTCGCCGCGGCCGCCCGGGGCGCCACCACCGCCCGGATCGCCAAGGAGGTCGGCCTGACCAGGGACGGCGTCAACTACCACCTCGCCCGGCTCTCCCGCCGCTGGCACCTGCCCAACCGCACCGCCCTGGTCGCCCGCGCCTACGCCCTCGGCGTCCTCGCCGCCGACGCCTGGCCCCCGGCGGCGGCCCGCCCGCGCTGACGGGTCGTGGGGCCCGCGAACGGACTCGGCATGCTCGGGCAAGGGCGTCCCGCCGTGCAGCGGGCCGGCCGGGCGGGCCGGCGATGAAGTGATCATGTGCCTCACGAGAGCATGCGGCCGCGCCGGCGGCAGGCCGGAGCCTCGCGCCGCAAGCCGCGATCGACCCGCTCCGAGCGCCGGCGGAGGTCGACTGCCGGTGGCTCGTCCCCGAACCGCCCGAGCGGCGGTACAAACACTTTCAGTGATTGAAAAATCACTGTACGTAAACGAAGCTGTGCGCATGACCGCCCCAGCACGGACCCCCGCACAGTTCACCGCGGATCTGCACGCCTATGCCGAGAAGTACTGGCATCGCCACCCCTTCCACCTCAAGCTTCACGAGGGCAAGCTGTCCGCCGATCAGCTCCGGCTCTGGATCGCGAACCGCTGGTACTACCAGGCCCGCCTGCCGCAGAAGGACGCGGCCGTGATCGCCAACTGCCCGGTGGCGGAGGTTCGGCGGCGCTGGACCCAGCGGATCGTCTACCAGGACGGGGCGGCCGGCGGTCAGGGCGGTCACGAGGAGTGGCTCAGGCTCGCCGAGGCCGCCGGGCTCAAGCGGACCGCCGTGCTGGACGGAAGCCTGCTGGTCCCCGGGGTCCGCTTCGCCACCGACGCGTACGTGGACTTCGCTCGTACCCGTCCGTGGACCGAGTCCGTCGCCGCCTCGCTGACCGAGCTGTTCTCCCCGGACCTGATGCGCCGTCGGCTCGACGCCATCAAGACCCACTACACCTGGATCGCCCCCTCCGGCCATGGCTACTTCACGGCCCGACCACCAGTCGCCGCTGCCGACGCCGAGCACGCCCTGGGCCTGGTCACCGCCCACTGCACGACGCGGGCGGAGCAGGACGCCGCCCTCGCCGCGCTGTCGTTCAAGTGCGATGTCCTCTGGTCCATGCTCGACGCCATCGAACACGCTTCCTAGTCCTCGCCTGCCGCCCGTCCCGGCCTGTCCCGTCGCCGCCCGATCCTCCGGAGGTCGTAGCGTGCCCCTGCTGCCCCCCACCGTCGTCGGACCGCTCTCCGAGTGCAGCACCTCGGTCCGTGTCCACAACCAGCTCGTCGGGTCCACCGTCACCCTGCTCGTGAACGGCTCGCACACGGTCGGCGGCCAGCTGGTCGGCGGCGGCGTCGCGACCTGGCCCGACCAGGAGTTCCCGCTCAACCCGGGTGTCGCCCTGCAGGCCGGCGACCAGGTCGCCGCCACCCAGCTGTTCGGTGGCGAGGTCAGCGCTGCCTCCGCGCAGCCGGTCGCCGTCCAGAAGAAGCCGGCCGTCATCGGCACCGTGCACTACGGCGGCCACCAGTACGTGTGCGGGCAGTGCCTGTGGATCGATGGCGCGGTCCCCGGTGCCACCGTCACCGTGAAGCAGGGCGCGCAGGTCATGGGCAGCGCCACCGCCCCGGACGGCATCGCCCGCGTCCAGCTCGGCACCGCGATCGCCGCCGGTCAGGTGCTGATGGCCGAGCAGCAGGCCTGCGGCAACCCCGGCACGCCCACGCCGAGCCCGGTGCCGGACGGTCCGCCCGAGCAGCTGCCACCACCGGTCGTCCACGGTCCGCTGCTGGCCTGCCAGACCGGCGTGCCGGTGAGTGGCGTGTTCGAGGGGGCACAGGTCACGCTGCACCGCACCGGCGTGCCCAACACGACGCGCGGCTGCTTCGACCTCAGCGCGTTGACGTTCCGGGTCCCACCGCTGGTGCAGGGCGAGCAGGTCTCCGCGGACCAGGCCTTCGTCAAGTGCGATTCGCTCAGTGGGACCTCGGCCACCGTGGTGGTCGGGCCCGCCGACCAGCTTCCCGCGCCGGCCGTCGTCGCTCCGCTGTGCGCCGGCGGCACCTCGGTCCGGGTCACCGGGTTGGTGGTGGGCGCGCTGGTCACGATCCTGGAGAACGGCGTCGTGCTCGGCACGGCGCAGGCCTTCGAGCCGAGCGCCGACCTCGATGTCCCCGCGCTGATCGGCGGCGGCACCGTCACCGCGCGTCAGGAACTCTGCGGGTACACCAGCCGCGAGTCCGCGAAGGTGGTGGTGGACCCGCAGCCCGCGGGACTACCCGCCCCGGTGGTGGCCCCACCGCTCTTCGAGTGCGCCTCCCGGGTCCGGGTCCTCAACGTGCACCCGGGCGCCCTGGTCCTCGTCTACTCCGCGGCACTCGGCGCGCCGATCGGCCTCCAGTACGTCTACGCGGGACAGGCGGACATCCCGGTGGCACCGCTGCTCAGCGCCGGGGACCAGATCCACGCGGTGCAGGTCGGCTGTGGCTGGACCAGCCCCAAGTCCGCCCTGGTGACGGTGCAGCCGCTCGGCACGGTCGAGCCTCCCACCGTGCGCACCCCGCTCACCGAGTGCACCCGCTGGGTGTGGGTGGACGGTGTGGTCCCAGGGGCCGATGTGGACGTCTACGTCAACGGCCAGTGGCAGGGGACGGCGACCGCGACGACCCCCAGCCTCCAAGTGGGGGTCTCCGGACCGCTGCGTCTGAAGGACACGGTGAGTGCCCGTCAGCGCATCTGCACCACCGTGACCGAGTTCGGCCCGGCTGCGACGGTGGCCTTCGGCCCGGTGTCGGTCACCACCCAGCACAACGACAATCAGCGCACCGGAGCCAATCTGCTGGAGGTGACGCTGCGTCCGTCGAACGTCGGCCCGAAGACCTTCGGCAAACTCTTCACCCGGGCGGTGGACGGCGAGATCTACGGCCAGCCGCTCTACCTCTGTCAGGTCGATGTGGCCGGCGTCGCGCAGCGCAACGTCGTCTACGTGGCGACCATGCACAACAGCGTGTACGCCTTCGACGCGGACGACCCGAACGCCTCGGCGCCGCTGTGGCACGCCCAGCTGGGCCCGTCGGCCGCGATGCCCGATCCCAACATCGGCCCGGGCGGGTACGCGGACATCTCCGTCGAGGTCGGTGTCCTCAGCACACCGGTGATCCGGGCCGAGCGGAACCTCATCTACGTCGTCGCCTTCACCAAGGAGGGCAACGCGTACCACCACACCCTGCACGCCCTCGACCTGCGCTCGGGGCAGGAGTCCCTCGGCGGCCCGGTGCGGATCGCCGCCACCGTCCCGGGATCGGGCGACGGCAGTGTCAACGGCACCATCACCTTCACCAGCGACCGCCAGATCCAGCGGGCCGCGCTGACCCTGGTGAACGACCGGCTGTACGTCGCCTTCGCGTCCTACGGCGACCGGGACCCGTACCACGGCTGGGTGTTCGGCTTCGACGCCGACAACCTGCAGCAGACCGGTGTGTACGTCACCACGCCCGACACCGGCATGGGCGGGATCTGGCAGGCGGGGCAGGGGCTGGCCGCGGACGGGAACGGCGACCTGTACTTCATGACCGGCAACGGCGGCTTCCGTCCCGACGGGTCGAACCTCTCCTGCTGCGTCGTGAAGCTGAGCCCCGACCTCGAACTCCTGGACTGGTTCGCCCCGTTCAACCAGGCCTTCCTGAACGGCCCCGCCGATCTGGACCTGGGCTCGGCCGGTCCGCTGCTGATCCCGAACACCGACCTCCTGCTGGGCGGCGGCAAGGAGGCGAAGTTCTATCTGCTGCACACCGGCGCGATGGGCCACTTCCAGGCCGGCTCCGACAGCCAGATCGTGCAGAGCTTCTGGCTGACCCAGGACCACAGAAACAACCACATCCACGGCGGGCCGGTGTACTGGAACTTCCCGGACGGCCCGTGGGTCTACGTCTGGCCGGAGAACGTGCCGCTGCGCGCCTACCGCTTCGCCGGCGGGCTGCTGCAGACGGCCCCCGCCTCCACCAGCACCACCCCCGAGCCGCCCCCGTTCATCATGCCCGGCGGATTCCTCTCCGTTTCGGCCGACGGCAGCGATCCCGACTCCGGCCTGCTGTGGGCCTCGCACGTGCTCAAGGACGATGCCAACCACGCAGTGGTGGAAGGCGTGTTCCGCGTCTACCAGGCCTCCGACCTGACCAAGGAGCTGTGGAACAGCAAGATGAACGCCGCCCGGGACGACGTCGGCCTGTTCGCCAAGTTCGTGCCGCCGACCGTGGCGAACGGCAAGGTGTACCTGGCGACCTTCTCCGGGGCGCTGAACGTCTACGGGCTGCTCGAATGAGCCGCGCCGTACCGCATTCCGAAGGAAGTGAAGCCGGCCCGGTGTCACCGCCGGGTCGGTGGAATGTCGCGGACCGGTAAAAGCACCACCCCCTGCCCCTCCCCCTCGCTGACCAGCCGCTACGCTCTGGGCCGCGCCGCGCCACGGGGGCCGGCGGATCCATCACGGGGGAACCACTGTGCGTTACCTGGTCCGCGACCGCATGTTCGCCTTCCACGAGGAGGCCTGGATCGAGACCGAGCACCGGGAGAAGCTCTACCGGGTGAACCGGAAGTTCTTCCGGCTGCGCCGGACCTTCGCCCTGGTCGACACCCGCGGCGAGCACGTCGCGAGCATCGTCCGCAAGGCCTTCACGTTCCACCACACCCTGCTGATCAAGCAGGAGGGCCAGCCGACCGCGAAGGTCAGCAAGAAGCTGTTCAAGCTCTTCGGCGACCGCTTCAAGGTCCGTCTCGGCGACGGCCGCAAGCTGCGGATCAACGGCAACCTCTGGGACCGCGAGTTCGACATACGCCACGAGGGCACCACCCTGGCGCACGTCTCCCGCCGCTGGTTCACCGTCCGCGACGCCTACGCCGTCGACGTGATGAGCCAGCAGGACGCCCTGCTCCTGATCATCCTCGCGGTCTGCGTCGACCACGTGCTCCAGGACGCCAAGGGCGACCAGCTGACCAATCTCTGACGGGAGGCTACGACGCGCCCAGGATCGCCGGGTCCTCGGCGAGTTCGGCGAGCAGGGCGTCCAGCTTGGCCCGGTCGACCGAGGGCATCACGAAGACGTGCACGTAGCTGCGCCGGGTGGCCTCGTCGCCCGGGACCATCAGCACGTCCTGGGAGGACAGCGACCACTTGGCCACCAGCTCCGGGCTCGGCTTGCGGAACCGTACGGTGACGGCGCCCGGGGTGCGGGCCGGCCAGAGCTCGACGCCGAGCTCGCGCTCCATGGCGACCAGCCGCCGTTCCAGGTAGGCGGCGAGCTCCTGGGCCTCGCGGATCCGGTCCACCTGGTCGCGGTAGGAGTACCGGGACAGGTGGTCCCAGAGGATCAGCGGGGAGAAGCCGTTGCGGGAGCCGGCGAAGGTGGTGTCCGGGGCGCCGATGTAGTCCGGCTGGGACGGCGGGGAGATCTGGTACTTCACCTTGGTCATGTAGATGCCGCACGGCCACGGCGCGCCGGCCCACTTGTGGCCGCTCATCGCGATCGAGGAGACCATGTCGACCTCGCCGTGCTCGGCGGTGGGCAGCCGCAGGCCGAAGTCGAACTCGGGCAGCTCGGTCTCCGGCGTCCAGCCGTACCGCGCCGGGTCCTGGGCGGCCAGCCGCAGGAACGGCGCGTAGCCGGCACCGAGCGCGCCGTCCACGTGGATCCAGAAGCCGCGGCGCACGTCCACCAGCGGCCGGCCGGTCTCCGGGCAGCTGCCGTAGACCACCTCGCGCCGCACCAGCCCGTGCCGCTCGAAGATCGGCAGCAGGCGTTCGCAGACCGCGCGGACGTCGTCGTGGGCGCCCTTGAAGGTGCTGCCCAGGTTGAGGTTGACGAAGACCGGGTGGCCCTTGGCGGCGAAGAACTCGACCAGCACGGCGAGGGCGTCGACGTCTATCTCGCCGGGGCCGTCCCAGGACAGGCCGGACGGGCCCGGGCGGGACGGCACCTCGGTGGGCCAGGTGCGCAGCCCGGTCACCGGGTCGACCAGCGGGCACTCGTCGGCGTACTTCTCCAGCCCGACGGCGTGGAAGGTCTCCACGCCCAGGACGGCGACGGCCTTGGCGAAGGAGTAGTGGGTGTCCTCGGAGTAGAAGGCCACCGGGTGATGGGCGTTCGGGTTGTGCCGGTCGGGGTCGGCCTTGACGTAGCGCACCGCGTCGAAGGGGGCGGTCGGCGGCTGGATCAGCGCCTTGCCGCTGAGGTAGTCCCGGGCGTTCCAGAGGGCGTACATGTTGCCCTCGGTCGAGCCCATGGACAGCATGTAGCCCCAGTACGACTCCGGGTCGGCGGGGTCGTGCGGGCGCTCGGCGTGCCAGAGCCTGGCGTAGTAGTCGAGCACGGCCCGCTCGACGACCTTGGTGTTGGGCTTGTAGCCGCCGCTCTGGAACGGGTCGCCGAGGTTGTTGATGTTGTTCGGCATGAACCGGGCGAGGTCCAGCGCGGTGCCCTGCATGTCCTGGGTGGCCTGGTAGCCGACCAGGTGCTTGCGCTTGCGGGTCAGGTACTCGTCCACGGCGTCGAGCGCGCGCAGCCGCCGGTCGTCGTCCAGGCCGCCCTCGGGGAGGGTGAAGTCACCGCCGTCCAGCTCCGGACCGGGGTCGACGGCGGTCGCGGTCTCGGTGAGGGTGACGGCGGTCGGGCTCATGGGCGGGGCGCTCCGGGGTGCTGGGGACGGCGACGGACGGCGACGGGCCGTCGGCGACGTCGACGAGGGTCGTCGGTAAGGACCGTCGGTAAGGATGGAACTTTCGAGCGCTCCGGGGAAGCCCCTCCGAAGAACATTCGGTCCAGCCCCGATCAGGTTTGCGGATCTGCGGAACGGGCTGGGATCCTGGCAGGCATGCCGAACAATCCGCAGGCCCGCCGGGCACCGGTCGACGACGTGGACCGGGCGATCATCCGCGCCCTGGCCGACAACGCCCGCCTCCCCAACAACGCCCTCGCGGCCACCGTCGGCATCGCCCCCTCGACCTGCCTGACCCGCGTCCGGGCGCTCCAGGAACGCGGCATCATCCGCGGTTTCCGGGCCGAACTCGACCCCGCCGCGATCGGGCTGCCGCTCCAGGCGATGATCTCGGTACGGCTGCGCGCCCACACCCGCGAGCAGAACGAGAGCTTCCGCAGCAGCGCCCCCGACCTGCCCGGCGTGCTGGCCGTCTTCCACATGGCCGGCTCCGACGACTACCTGCTGCACGTCGGCGTCGCCGGCCCCGAGGCCCTGCGCGACTTCGTCGTGGACCACCTCACCACCCACCCGGCGGTGGCCCAGACCCGCACCAACCTGATCTTCGAGCAGATACCGGGCCGCCGCTACCTCGCCCCGGAGCACTGACGGCCGACCGGCGGCGACCACCCAGGGCATGGTCACGACTTCTCCACGAATGTGTCCGACAAGTGGAGTTGATGCGTCCTGACCCCTTGTCAGGCGGAACGTTCCTCCCTACCTTCGTGGTTCGGGAACGCGGCCCGCTGAGTCAGTCGCAGGGGCCCGCGGTCCGCACCATCACCGGAGGCACGACAAGATCTGGAGGTTTCCCATGCCCGGAACCATGATCGAGGAGATCCGCGACGCGGGTCCGCTGCTGGTCGATGACGAGACCATCCTGTTCGAGGACGACGACCGCGCCGACCGCGAGGCCACGGCGTGTCTGGCCGACCCCTGGGTGACGGCCACCACCCGGTTCGCCTGCGACTTCAACTCCTGACGGTGACCGGTTTCATCGCCGGCCGCAGCGGGTGGTCCGACGACACCTGGTCGTACCTGAACGATCCGCGGATGCCGGCGGTGGAACACGGTTGGAAGCTGCACGTCTCGGCGCGGCCCGGCGAGTTGGCGGCCGTGACCGGGCTGGTCCGGCCGGTGCTGCTGCGGTACGTCTGCCACGCCAAGTGGGCGAGCGGTCCGGAGGTGCTGCGGGAGCTCAACTCCGGGGTGCGCAGCGCGGGTGCGGTGGGGAAGGCGATCACGGTGTATCCGGCGCCGGGCACGGTGGTCGCGCTCGCCGAGGAGCTGGTCGAGGTGATGCGCGGGCGCGAGGGTCCGCCGGTGGTGAGCGATCGCCGGGTCGATCCGGACGCACCCGTCTACTACCGCTACGGGCCCTTCACGGGTGACTACCGGACCGGTCGCAGCGGGCGGCTGGAGTCGGTGATGGTCGGCCCGGACGGCCGGGTCTTCGACGGGCTGGCGACCGGTTCCTACCGCTGCCCGCCCTGGGCCGCGGATCCCTTCGAAGGGCGCACGGCCCGGGCGCAGGCCTCCCCCGGGCTCGGCGGTGGCCGCTACCGGGTCACCGGTGGCATCGCGCGCAAGCCGCAGGGCAACGTCTACCGGGCGGTCGACCTGCGCACCGGGCTGCCGGTGGTGGTCAAGCAGGCGCGGGCGTTCGTGGCCGAGGACGAGACCGGGGCGGACGCCCGGGCCCGGCTGCGCAACGAGCGGGCGGTGCTCGCCGCGCTCGACGGCCTGCCCGGGGTGCCCCGGGCCCTCGACTCCTTCCGACACCGCTCGGACGAGTACCTGGTGATGAGCAGCTGCGGCGACCGGGACCTGCGGCGGGACGTCCAGGAGCACGGCCCGTACGACGGTGCGCGCCTCGCCGAGCTGGCCGCCCGGCTCCTGCGCCTGCTGGACGGCATCCACCGCCGGGGCGTGGTCGTCCGCGATCTGAAGCCCGACAACGTCGCGCTGGACGCCGCCGGCCGGTGCCGGCTGGTCGACTTCGGGATCAGCGCACTGAACGGCGCCGCCCCGGACGGCGCCACGCCCGGCTACAGCGAGCCGGTACGACGCCCGGCCGGACAGCCCGCCGAGCCCGCCGACGACTACTACGCGCTCGGCGCGACCCTCGGCTTCGCCGCCACCGGCCTGGACCCGGTCATCGTCGACGCCGACCCCGCCGTCAACCGGGACCGCACCCTGGCCGGCCTGGCCTGGGCGCTGCCGGGCCGGGAGCACCGTCAAGTCCGCGAGCTGATCGGCGAGTTGACGAGCCTCGACCCGGCTGTCCGGACGGTCGGCGCGGCCCGGCTCCGGACCGGGAGGCCCCGGGCGGTGTCCCGGGAGCCCGAGCGGCCGAGGATCGACGCCGACCTGCTCCAGGAGATCATCGAGCACACCACCGGGTACTGCGTCGCCGAGGCCCACCGGATCGCCGACCCGGCACTCGCCGCACGCGCGGCCCTCCCGACCCCGGTCGACGTCTACGGCGGGAGCGCGGGCCTCGGCCTGGAACTCCTGCGCCACCTTCACCGGCCCGGGGTGCCCGAGGCCGTCGACGCGCTGGCGCGGTGGACGGCCGCCCAGTCGCGGAGCCTGTCGCCCGGCTTCTACTCGGGCCGTACCGGCGTCGAGCTGTTCCTCGCCGAGGCCGGGATCGGCACGGACGGGACCGGCCCCGGCGGGACCGGCACCGGCGGCGCCGGCGGCACCGGCGGCACCGGCGCAGCCTGGATCGGCATGGGCGGGACGGGCGACCTGCCGAACCGGGGACCGGACGGCGGACCGCCGGAGGCGGACCTGATCGAGGGCGTCGCCGGAATCGGCATCGGCCGCCTGCTGCTCGCCCGGCACTGCCCGACAGCCGGCGCCCGGCACCTCGCCGTCGCCGCCGAGTGCGCCCGGATGCTGGCCTCCGGCCGGGCCCGGCTGTCGCCCGCGGGCGCCGACACGATCGGCAGCGCCGCCCTGCGCGAGGGACTGGCACACGGCGCCGCGGGAGTCGCCTACTTCCTGCTGGAATACGGGAGTTCGAGCGGCGATCCGGCCGACCTGCGCCGGGCCGAGCAGGCCTGCGCGCGGCTGGCCGCCGTCACCCCGGACCTCCTCGCCCGGGCGACCGCCCCGGGGGCGACCCGCCGCTACGGCTCCTGGTGCCGGGGCCTGGCCGGGGTCGGCGCGGTGCTCGTCCGGGCCGCCGACCGGCTGGGCGAACCCTCGTACCTGACCCTCGCCCAGCGGACCGCCCGGACGTGTGCCGCGCTCGCGCCCCGGATGCCGCTGGTCACCCAGTGCTGCGGGCTCGCCGGCCTGGGTGACTTCCTGGTGGACGTCGCCGTCGCGTCCGGCTCCTCCGGCTCCTCCGGCTCCTCCGACTCCGAGGAGTTCTGGGACGCCGCCGACACCGTCGCGGCCGTCCTCCTGAGCCGTAGCGGCGGCACCGCGGCCCGCCCGGTGTTCCCGGACCCCGGCCTCGCCCGGGCCAGAGCCACCTGGGCCGGCGGCTCCGCCGGCGTCCTCGGCTTCCTCCGGCGGCTGCACGACCGGGGCGGACCGCGCCTGGGCCTCATCGACTGACAGGCGGACGGTCGAGCCTTCCGCTGCCGGCGGCGCTATGTTCGGGGGCATGGGACGACCCGAAGGCGTGCTGCTCGACATCGACGGCGTGCTCACGGTGGACTGGCAGCCGCTCCCCGGCGCCGTGGCCGCGCTGCGCCGGCTGCACGCCGACGGCCTGCCGTACGTACTGCTGACCAACACCACCTCCCGCACCCGCCAGTCGGTCGCCGAGACCCTCGCGGCCGCCGGGTTCCCGGTCACCGCCGAGTCCGTGCTCACCGCGCCCGCCGCCACCGCCGCCCGGCTGGCGGGCTCCCGCTGCCTGCTGCTCAACAGCGGCGACATCCGGGCGGACCTCGCCGACGTCGAGCTGGTCGACGACCCGGCCGAGGCCGAGGTGGTGCTGATCGGCGGCGGCGGTCCGGAGTTCGACTACCCGGCGCTCAACCGGGCCTTCACCGCTCTCCAGGGCGGTGCCCGACTGGTCGCGATGCACCGCAACGCCTACTGGCGGACGGCGGACGGGCTGCGGCTGGACGGCGGCGCCTTCGTCGCCGGTCTGGAGTACGCGGCCGGTGCGCGGGCCGAGGTGCTCGGCAAACCGGCCGAGGCCTTCTTCACCGGCGCGCTCGAACGACTGGCCGTCGGCGCGGGCGAGGCGCTGATGGTCGGCGACGACATCGAGTCCGATGTGCTCGCCGCCCAGCGCTACGGGATCACCGGCGTCCTGGTGCGCACCGGCAAGGCCGCCGCGGGCGCACCGCGCCGGGGCGACGGCGACCCGGACCACGTGCTCGACTCGGTGGCGGACCTGCCCGAGCTGCTGTCCCGGCTCCGGCGGGAATGAGCCCACCACGCGCCGAGGTGCGCCGCCCCGGCCGGCGTGCGTCCCTGGTCCTCGGACAGAACGGAGGAAGCGATGGGCCTGCCGCTGGTCCCCGGCCATGTGCTCGTACGCCTCACGGACGGTGCGCCCCAGGACGCCGACGCGGTCCTCGACGCCCTCGAGGTGGCCTTCCCCACCCACACCGGCCGGGGTCGCACCCGGATCGGCAACGTGTGGGACGTACCGCCCACCCTGACCTCGGAGGGCTCCTGGACGGTGGCCGAGGCGGGCCCGGACGGCACCTCGGCGATCCCCGTGCCCGGCCCGGCGGTGAGCACCTCGCAGGCCTTCGACGTCCAGAGCCCCGCCCCGCCGCCGGACCGACCGGCCCTGACGGGCGAGGCCACCGCGGAGTTGCTGGGTGCGCCCGAGCACGTCGAGACGATGCTGCGCGCGCTCACCGCGCTCTGCCGGGTGGACGAGGAGAACCGCGAGGAGCAGGGCCCGCAGCTGGCGGTCCGCCTCCGGCTCCGGTGTGCCGCCGCCGACGCCGGGTAGACGCGCGACGGCAGCAACCGGCTGGGCCGGCCGAACCGATCTGGGAGCCACGATGGCTGGACGACGCACGCGACGCGCGGCGAGTGAGCGCCACGACTTCCCGCACGCCCCGAGCGGCCCCGGCCGCACGATGCCCGAGCTGCGGCCCCAGGCGGGGGTGCGCCGGGGCACCGAACCGGTGAACGCCCGGACCGACCTCGAACTGCGGCGGCTGCTGTCCCGGATCTTCCTGGTGCTGTTCGTCTGCGGCACGGTGGCGTTCGCGGTGCTGGCCGCACTCGCCGCCCCGGGCCCGCCGCCGAACCGGGGCGTGTACGCCGTCCTCGCCGCCGTGTGCGCGGCCTTCGTCGGCATCAGCGCGCTCGACCTCACGGTGATCCGGCGCCGCCTGGCCGCCGGGCAGGGGCGCGACACCGTCGCACCATCCGATCGCGGTGACCACGGGCGGCCCCGACGGGGCTCGTGATCGACACCTCGTCGCCCGACCCCTTCGGCCGTGCGAACCCGTTGCGCTGATTCGGTGGCCGAAAGTGTCGGATTGGAAACAATACGGGGGCCGGGATGCTCATCGCGCACCTGACGGCAACCGTCGCCGCGGCGCTGCGCGGCACGCTCGCGCTCCTCGCGCTGCTGCGCGGCGGGCCGGACACCGGCCGACGGGTCGCTGCCGTGTGCTCGGTGCCGGCAGCAGGTCGGCGGTGGCTGCCGCGGTGGACACCGTCGCGGCATGTGGTGATCAGGCGCGGCCCGCCGCTCGCACTGGCCGCCTGACCGGAGCGGAAACCCCGCCCGGTCGCGGCGCCTCGGTTTCGACCGGCCGAGCAGCGCGCGGCCGTAGGCGCTCGACCTGCGGGATCAGCGGCGGCACGGCCGCCGAGGCCAGGCGGCCCACGTCGGTGTAGGAGTTTCAGGGCGCCGGGGGGCGCATTCCCGCACGGCGTTGTCCGGCCCCTGGGTGGTGCCGACCGGGGAGGATCCGGTGGTGGGCGGACTGAACTCGGTGGTGGCGCCGGAGGTGGTGGGTCCGGCCGCCCGGGCGGCGCCCGGGCCGTGGCGGCTCGGCCCGCTCCCCACCGACGTCACGCCCGCGTGCCCCGAACGGCCGCCAGCGCCCGGGCCAGGGCCACCAGCAGCAGGCGCTCGACCTGCGGGATCAGCGGCGGCGCGGCCACGGCCACGGCGATCGAGGCCGCGACGCCCGCCCAGGCCACCGGGCCGAGCGGGGTGCAGCCGAAGAACCGGCTGACGCCGGGCGTCTGGACGATCACCGCCAGCGCGGCCGCCGAGCCCAGCACCGTCGCCAGCACCAGCGGGCTGCGCGCCCGCCCGGTCAGGGTCTGGGCCAGCTGGGCGCCGACGACGCCGCACAGGGCCATCGTGCTGGTGCGCCGGGCCGAGCCGGGGGTGGTGGTGCCGATGAGCCAGGCGGTGGTCGCGCCGACGGCGGTGACCAGGCCGCGGTGCCGGATCTGCCGGGCGAGCGGGGCGTCCAGGGCCGCGGTGCCGACCCGCCGGGTGCTCTCCCCGTTCGGCGGATCGTCCCGCGGCGTGACCGCGACGGCCATCGCCGGGAACATGTCGGTGAGCAGGTTGACCAGCAGGATCTGCCGGGTGGACATCGGGGCGCGCCCGGACAGCAGGGTGCCCAGCAGGGAGAAGCCGATCTCGCCGGCGTTGCCGCCGATCAGGATGGTGATGGCGTCCGCGACGCTGCGCCACAGCGCCCGGCCCTCGTCCACCGCGTCGGTCAGCACGGTCAGTTCGTCGTCGGTGATCACCAGATCGGCCGCGTTGCGGGCGGCCGCGGAGCCGCGGGCGGCGATCCCGATCCCGATGTCGGCGGAGCGGATGGCGGCGGCGTCGTTGGCGCCGTCCCCGACCATCGCCACCACCCGCCCGGACTCCCGCAGCGCCTCGACCACCAGCACCTTCTGCTCGGGGGCGACCCGGGCGACGACGTCACAGCCGCCCAGCGCCCGGGCGCGGCCGGTGCGGTCGAGGCCGGCCAGCTCGTCGCCGGTGGCCAGCTCGAGGTCCTCGGGCCAGCCGAGGGCGATGGCGACCGCGCGGGCCGTGGCCGGGTGGTCGCCGGTGAGCATGACGGGCCGCACCCCGGCCCGGCGCAGGCCCTCGACCAGCGCCGCGGACCCGGGGCGCGGGGTGTCGGCCAGGGCGACGAAGCCGACCAGTTCCAGCTCCTCCAGCGGGCCTTCGAGCACGTCGCCGGCGTCGTCGGGCAGCGGTCGCACCGCGACGGCGAGGACCCGCAGGCCGTCCGCGCCGAGCGCCGCCACCGTCGCGTCCGCGCGCTTCCCGGCGCCCGCGCAGGCCGGCAGCACGGCTTCGGGCGCGCCCTTCACCACCAGCAGGGCCCGGCCGTCGTCCGGCGTGCCGGTCGCGGCGGCGTAGCCGCGGCTGGCCTCGAACGGCAGCGTCTGGGCGGGCGTCCAGCCGAGGTCCTCCGGGGCGGCGGCGAGCACCGCCTCGTCGGTGGAGTGGGCGTGCACGGCCTCGCCGTCCTCGGCCGGCGGGCACGCGCGGGCCGCCGTCCGCAGCACCGCGGCCGCGGCGGGGTCGTCGGCCGGGTACCGGGTGCCGTCGGGCGTGGCGACGCGGGTCACCCGCAGCCGGTTCTCGGTCAGGGTGCCGGTCTTGTCGAAGCACACGGTGTCCATCCGGCCGAGCGCCTCCAGCGCGCGCGGGGTGCGGACCAGCACGCCCTGGCGGCTGAGCCGGCGGGCCGCGGCCAGCTGGGCGACGGTGGCCACCAGCGGCAGGCCCTCCGGTACGGCGGCGACCGCGACGGCCAGCCCGCCCCGGACGGCCAGGCGCACCGGGCGCCCGCGCAGCACGGCCAGGCCCGCGACGGCCGCTCCGCCGAGCAGGGTGAACGGCAGGCTGCGGTCGGTCAGTTCGCGCAGCCGGGCCTGGACGCCCCCGGCGGGCGGGGTGCGGGCGGCGAGGTGCGCGGCCCGTCCGGCCTCGGTGTCCTCCCCCGTGCCGACCACGGCGGCCCGGGCGTGCCCGGCGACCACGGTGGTGCCCTCGAAGACCATGCAGCGGCGGTCGGCGACCGTGGCCTCCGGGGTGGCGTCCAGCTGTTTCGTGACCGGGAGGGACTCGCCGGTCAGCGCGGACTCGTCGACCTCCAGCTCGTCCAGCTCGATCAGTCGGGCGTCGGCGGGCACCACCTCGCCCGTGCTCAGCTCGATCACCTGACCGGGCCTGAGCTCGGTGGCGGCGACCGTACGGGTCCGCTCGTCGTCGACCACGGTGGCCCTCTGATGCTGTGTCACTTCCAGTGCGGACAGGGCCTGTTCGGAGCGCAGCCGCTGGACGGCGCCGATCAGCGCGTTCATCGCCAGGGCTCCGGCGACCAGTGCCGCGTCCACGGTCGAGCCCAGCAGGGCGGAGGCGGTCGCCCCGACGAGCAGGACCGGTGTCAGCGGGTCGTCGAGTTCGGAGCGAACCGCGCCGACCAGCCGGCCCGCCGCGCCCAGCGCCGGGTGGGCGGCGAGTTGCCGGGCCCACAGTCCGCCGCGGCGCACCGGACGGCGGACGCCCTTGAGCCGGGCCAGCGCCTCCTTGGGCGCGAGCGCGTGCCAGGGAATGCGCGGCGGCGGGTGGGGCGCGCTGCGGGTGCCGACCCGCAGGGCGGCCCGCCAGCCCGAGGCCAGGGCGGCAGCGGTCGCCACGTTCACCGGCGAGAGCCGGGCGGCGACCGGCAGGGTGCCGTGCGGCCGCCGGCCCCGGGTGACCACCAGGAGTCCGGACAGCGCGGCGCTCGCCTCGGCCAGGGTCTTGGAGTGGCGGGCGACGGTGCGGGCGGCGGGGATCGCGGCCAGCAGCCGCCAGACGGAGTCGAGCCCGTTCAGCAGGAGGAGGTCCGCGCCCCACACAACAGCGCTGTCCGCGTCGGTGACCGCGACCGCGAGGTCGCCGCGCAGCAGGCCGGCGAGCAGTTCGCGGGCACTGTCCGTCAACTCGGCGCGGTCCGTCGACTCGTTACGGCCCGTCAACTCTGCGCCGCCGCCCGCCGGAACGCGGGCGACGGTGAGCACCACCCGGCCCTCGCGCTGGAGTTGGCGCACCGCGTCGGCCAAGGACCGTTCATTGCCGAGGAGTTGGTCGGCCAGGGCGCCGAAGTCGCCGAGCGTGCCGTCGTCGGCCACCACGACGTGCAGCCCGGCGCGTCGGGCGGCGTCCAGCGCGGCCTCGGCGACCGGGGCGATCTCCCGTCCGACCAGGACGGTACCGACGTCCACGCCCCCGGCGGCGGCGACCAGCAGGCCCGTTCCGGCGTCCGGCCGGTCCAACTGGTCCGGCACCGGACGTAGTTCGAGTTCCGTGTCCGGGCGGTCCAGGGCCGCGACGGCGGCCTGCCACAGCTGGTCGTGGTCCCAGTCGGGCGCGGTGGGGTGGACCTCCAGGACCGTTCGGCCCGGGCCGCGCAGCGAGTCGGGGTGCAGCACCACGGTGTCGACCAGCTCCAGCCGGCGCAGCCGCTCCAGGTCGCGGACCAGGACGCCCTCGCGGGCGAGTACGGTGCCCAGCGCGGTGGTGAACGCGACCGGACCGTAGCGCGCGGCCTTCGGATTGCCCGCCACCAGCCCCTCGGCCGCCTCCGCCACGTTGCGGGTGAACAGCAGCGCCCCGGCCGCGCCGAGCAGGGTGCCGCCGACCGCCTGCTCCTCGAACTCCTCGTACGGCAGCGGGCGCAGTGCGGGCCGGGCGGTTCCGGTGCCCGCGAGGCTCAGCCGGCCGGGCGCGCAGACCGTGTCGTACGCGGCGTCGAAGGCGGCGGCTCCGGCGATCGTCTCCAGCAGCCGCCCGGTCCGCAGCACCGCGTCCAGGGCCAGCGCGCCGGGCGACTGCCCGATGCCGTAGGAAGCGGCGCCGGCCGCCGCCAGCACCAGGTCGGAGCCGGCGTCACCGAGGCGGCGGCGCAGCAGGGCGCGGACGTCCGGGTCCTCGCGGACCAGGGCGACCAGGGCGGTGGCCAGCCGGGGCCCGGTGCGCAGCGGAAGCACCCGTGCCCCGACGGCCGTGGTGAAGCCGACGGCGTCGCAGGCCAGGGCGAGCGTCTGGGCGCGGATGCTGCCGGTCCGCCCGGGGTGGGCGGTTTCCAGGACGTCCTCGTCGACCCGTTCCAGGCGCTGGCTAGCGGCGAGTTCGGTGGCCCGCTGCACCACCCGGTCGGTGGCCGCGTCCTGGGTCAGCTGCACCACCAGCCGGGCGAGGCCGCCGTCCCAGTAGGCGGCGATCACGTCCGGCCGGGTGGCCAGTCCCAGCGCCACCCGGCGGGCGGCCGCCTCGACGTTGCGCGCCGTGCCGGCGGCGCGGGGGCGCAGCGGCAGTTGGATCCGCGAGCCCGCGTGCCAGTAGCCCGTGCCCGTCTCGGCGGCGGCCCGGGCGACCCGGCCCATCCGGGCCGCCGTCCCGGCGGCCGACGTGGCGGTGCGGACGGTGGTGCGGACCGTGGTCCGGGCCCCGACCCGCCCAGCCGAGGCGGCCACCCGGGCGGCGACGCGGGCCGTGGGCACAGCGGAGCGTGCGAGGACCACCGGTACGGCCAGGGTCAGCCCGAGGCCCTTCGCCGGTAGTCGGGCGAGTCGGCGCAGCACCACGGCTCAGCCCCGATCTGCCGGGTCAGGCGGTCTTCCGCCGGGACGACCCGGCGGACGCGGTGGCGGTCGTACGACGGCGGCTCGGCGTCTTGCCGCCCGGCCGGGAGGCCTTCGACGCTTTCGACGCCTTGGACGCCGTCGACTTGGACGCCGTCGACTTGGACGCCGTCGACTTGGACGCCGTCGACGTCCGCGAAGTCCCGGCTGCGGACCCGGCCTTCGGCCTGCTCGACTTCGCCGTCCTGCTCTTCGCTGCGGACCGGCCCGCCCGGGCGGGTGCCGAGGCGGCCCCGGCACGGCTCCTCGGCCGCGTCTGGGTCAGCCAGACGGCGGCCGCACCGGCCGCGGCCACCGGCCACTCGACCACGCCCAGCACGCCGAGCAGCCCGGCGCCGGTGTAGGCGGCGATCCGGCGGGCCCGCGGTGACACCAGTCCGACGGTGTCGAGCACCCCGTCGACCATCCCGCCGACGGCCCCGGCTCCCGGCACGTGCCGCACGGCGGAGGCGGCGGACTCCACCGGGCGCAGCAGCAGGGCCGTGCCCGTCGACGAAGTAGATGATGTGGATCCCTGGTCGTTCATGGCCGTTTCCGATCCCTGCTCTCCGGCCCGCGGGCCTGCGCCGGTACGGGCACATCGACCCGCGGGTCCGCGTGTCCCACCCCTGCGTGTGCCCAGCATCGCCGGCTCAAACAACGGACACGGCGCTACCCGGCCGGCACCGGAGCCGTCGCAGCTGCGAGGGAAGAGCGGCCATTTCCCATGGAAACGCAATCGAATTCGCGGCAATTCACTTCGAATTCGCACCGCCGGTCCTCTCCCGGCCAATCCCGGTAGAGTAATCGGAGGGAACTCCGGAACCGCCGCAACCGATTCCTCGAGAGGTTGTCCGCGCATGAGCCTCAGCATTCGCAACCGGATCCCCGGCACCGTCACCTCGGTCACCACCGGCGAGGCCATGGCCACCGTCAAGGCCCGGCTTCAGGGCGGCCAGGTCATCACCGCCGCCGTCACCGCGGACGCCGTGAAGGATCTCGGCCTGGCCGAGGGCAGCGCGGTGCACGTGGTGGTCAAGTCCACCGAGGTCGCCCTCGCCACCGGCCCGGTGTCCGGGCTGAGCATCCGCAACCAGCTCCCCGGTACGGTCACCGACATCGCCACCGGCAACGCCATGGCGACGGTCAAGGTCTCGGTTCAGGGCGGCGAGCTGACCGCAGCCATCACCAAGGACGCCGTCACCGACCTCGGCCTCGCGGCGGGCACCGAGGTGGTGGCCCTGATCAAGTCGACCGAGGTGGCGCTCGCCACGGCCTGACACCTCGACGTCCCGCGGCGGCCGGAGGACTCCTTCCGGCCGCCGCGCCGTGCTGCGCTCCTGCGGCCGTCCCGGGCCGCGCCCCCGGATCCCGGCCTCCCGCACTTCACGCCCGGGACCGCGGAAGCGGTTTCCGGACTACGGCGCCGGGCAGACGCGCCTGCGCGGGGGACCGTACCGGGGGCCCGTACCCGATCGCCCTGGAGGACGTGATGAGCCGGAAGATCAAGGAGATCATGACGCCCGGACCGGTCACCGTGCCGCGGCTGGCCTCGGTGCGCGACGCGGCGCGCTGGATGCGCGACACCGCCATCGGGGACGTCCTGGTCTCCGACGACGTCTCGGGCGACGGCCGGCTCCTCGGCCTGGTGACCGACCGCGACCTGGTGGTCCGGGTGCTCGCCGCCGGCCTGGACCCGGACAGCACCAACGTCGGCGACGTCTGCAGCTCCCAGCTGGTCTCCGTCGCCCCGGACGACGACGTCGGGCACGCCGTCGACCTGATGCGCCGGCACGCCCTGCGCCGCCTGCCGGTGCTGGACGACGGCCGGGCGGTGGGTGTGGTCTCGATCGGCGACCTGGCGATGGAGCGGGACCCGGACTCCGCGCTCGCCGACATCAGCGCCGCCGACCCCAACAGCTGACCGCCCCCACACCAGCGGACCCGCCCGGAGGCCGAGGACCATGACCGAACCACTCGGCGTCGCCATGCAGCTGATCACCGACCACCTGCTGGAGGGCCGGCCCGTATCCGGCGAGGAGGTCGCCCTGCGGGTGGACCAGACGCTGTGCCAGGACGCCACCGGCACCCTGGTGATGCAGGAGCTCGACGCCCTCGGACTCGACCGGGTCCGCACCGAGCTCAGCGTGCAGTACGTCGACCACAACATCCTCCAGTCCGACGAGCGCAACGCCGAGGACCACCTCTTCCTGCGCTCGGCCGCCCACCGCTTCGGGCTCTGGTACTCCAAGCCGGGCAACGGCGTCTCCCACCCCGTCCACATGCAGCGCTTCGGCGTACCGGGGAAGACCCTGCTCGGCTCCGACTCCCACACCTGCGCCGGCGGGGCGCTCGGCATGCTCGCCATCGGCACCGGCGGGCTCGACGTCGCACTCGCCATGGCCGGCGAGCCGTACCGGCTCACCATGCCGCAGATCTGGGGCATCCGGCTGGTCGGACGGCTGCCGGACTGGGTGAGCGCCAAGGACGTGATCCTGGAGCTGTTGCGCCGCCACGGCGTCAAGGGCGCGTTGCACCGCGTCCTGGAGTACCACGGCCCGGGCCTGGAGCAGCTGACCGCGATGGACCGGCACGTGATCGCCAACATGGGCGCCGAACTGGGCGCCACCGCGAGCGTCTTCCCCGCCGACGACGCGGTCCGGGCCTTCCTCGCCGCCGAGGGCCGCGAGGAGGACTTCCGCCCGGTCACGGCCGAACCCGGCTGCCGCTACGACCTCACCGACCGGGTCGACCTCTCCGCCCTGGAACCGCTGGTCGCCCGGCCCAGCTCGCCCGGCAACGTCGTCCCGGTCAGCGAGGTGGCGGGCACCCCGGTCGGCCAGGTGGTGATCGGCTCCTCCGCCAACCCCGGCCTGCGCGACTTCGCCGTCGCCGCGGCCATGGTGCACGGGCGGCAGACCTCCGCCGAGCTCAGCTTCGACGTCAACCCCAGCTCCCGCGAGGTGCTGCAGGACCTGATGCGCACCGGCGCCGCCTTCGACCTGATCGCCGCCGGCGCGCGCATCCACCAGGCCGGCTGTCTTGGCTGCATCGGCATGGGCCAGGCCCCCGCCCCCGGCCGGAACTCGCTGCGGACCTTCCCGCGGAACTTCCCCGGCCGCTCCGGCACCCTGGACGACTCGGTGTGGCTCTGCTCGCCCGAGACCGCCGCCGCCTCCGCGCTGACCGGCCGGATCACCGACCCGCGCGCCTGGGCGCTGCGCGAGGGCGTGCAGCCGCCCGAGCTGGACCTGCCGGAGCGCGCCTGCGTCAACCGGCTGATGCTGGAGGCCCCGCTGCCGCCCGAGCGCGCCCGGACGGTCGAGCTGGTCCGCGGCCCCAACATCTCGGCGCTGCCCGATCTGGACCCGCTGCCGGACGAGCTGAGCGCGCCCGTGCTGCTGAAGACCGGTGACGACGTCTCCACCGACGAGATCTCCCCGGCCGGCGCCAAGGCCCTCCCGTACCGCTCCAACCTGCCGAAGCTCGCCGACTTCACCTTCACCCGGATCGACCCCGACTACCCGGCCCGGGCCCGGGAGAGCGGGACCCACCTGGTGGTGGCCGGGGACAACTACGGCCAGGGCTCCTCGCGCGAGCACGCCGCGATCACCCCGCGGCTGCTCGGGCTGCGCGCCGTCCTGGCGAAGTCGTACGCCCGGATCCACTGGCAGAACCTCGCCAACTTCGGTGTCCTCGCCCTGGAGTTCGCCGATCCCGCCGACTACGACCGGATCGAGCCCGGTGACCGGCTGACCCTGCCCGGGCTGCACCGGGCCCTCGCCGCGGACGCCGACGGGCACATCACCGCGCACAACACCACCCGGGACGAGGAGTACCGGCTCACCCACCGGCTGTCGCCGAGCCAGCGCCGGGCCGTCCTGGCGGGCGGGACCATCCCCGCCCTCGCCGGCACGGTACGGAGCGCGGCGTGAGGACCGCCCGCCAGGAGAGGGCCGAACCAGGAGAAGACATGCCCGTGAGATTCCTCGACCGAAGCACCGCCGGACACCAACTCGCCCAGGCGGTCCTCCCGTTCGTCGGCGACCGGACCGCCGGCCGGGTGGTCGTGCTCGGCCTGGCGCCCGGCGGACTACCGGTGGCCGCGGAGATCGCCAAGGCCCTGGACGCCCCGCTCGACGTCGCGGTGGTCCGGCCGCTGAGCGTGCCCGGCCACGACCGCCCGGTGGGGGCGATCGCCGACGGCGACCCGCCGCTGTTCGACCGGGAGTCGCTGAAGACCCTCGGCGTCACCCCGGTCGAGGTCGGGGAGAGCGTCAAGCGCGAGCGCGCCGAGGTGCACCGCCGCGAGGCGCTCTACCGCGACGGCCGGGCTCCGCTGTGCCTGCGCGGGCGCACCGTCGTCCTGGTCTCGGACGGCCTCACCGACGCGCTCACCGCGCACACCGCCGTCCGCACCCTGCTCGGCGACCGCCCCGCGCGACTGGTCCTCGCGGCGCCGCTGTGCGACGCCCGGATCGCCGAGGAGCTGCGCCGGGAGGTCGACGCCCTGGTCTGCCTCCACCTGCCCCGCTACGCCCACGCCGCCGGACCCTGGTACGGCGAGTTCCACGAGGTCACCGACCGGGAGGCGGCCGTCCTGCTGCGCCGGCACGGACCGCACGACGGAGCCGCCCTCCCCGGCTCGGCCGAACGGACGTCCGGCCCGGAGAGGATGGCCGGCGGCTGACCGAGAGGAAGCAGCCGCTCCCTCCTGCCGACCCGCGCCCACACCGACGCCTCCCGGCACACCCGTACCACCTCGCACCGCCCCATCGGCCGAGGCCCCCGCGCCGGATGCGCCGACGGCTACCTAACTTGGAGTCATGAGAACTCACTCTTCGCGCCCGCCGGTCGCGCTCGCTTCCCGGACCAGGCGCTGGGCGCGGGTCGGCCTCGCCGCCACCGCCACGCTGCTGTTCGGCGCCACCGCCTCCGCCGGGGCCGTCGCCCGGCCCCCCTTCCTCGGCCCGCTGAACACCGTCTCCCAGATCGCCTCGACCGTCCCGGGCAACGGCGACGTGAACCCGTACGGCACCTTCACCGTCCGGCACACCGTCGGCAAGCTGCACCGCGGCAACGTCCTGGTCAGCAACTTCAACAACAAGCAGAACCAGCAGGGCACCGGCACCACCCTGGTGCAGGTGAGCCCGAACGGCACCACCAGACTGTTCGCCCAGATCGACCCGGCGAACCTGCCCGGTCCCTGCCCCGGCGGCGTCGGCCTCACCACCGCGCTGACCGTGCTGCCGGGCGGCTGGGTCGTGGTCGGCAGCCTGCCCACCTCGGACGGCACCTCCGCCACCGCCCAGGCCGGCTGCCTGCTGGTGCTGGACAGCAACGGCACGGTCCGCGAGACCATCGCCGGGGACGGCATCAACGGCCCCTGGGACATGACCGCCGTCAGCCACGGCGACACCGACGAGCTGTTCGTCACCAACGTGCTCAACGGCACGGTGGCCGGCAATGGGCACGAGGTCGACCAGGGCACCGTGCTGCGGATCACCCTGTGCCGCGATGGCGACCAGCCGCCGCGGCGGATCGCGACCACCGTGATCGGCTCGGGCTTCGGCGAGCGGACCGACCCCGCCGCCCTGGTGATCGGCCCGACCGGCGTCGGCCTCGGCCACGACGACACGCTCTACGTGGCGGACACCCTCGGCAACCGGATCACCGCGATCCCCGACGCCGTCCACCGCAGCAGCGACGCCGGCACCGGCACCGTGGTCAGTACCGACGGCCACCTCCGCGGCCCGCTCGGCCTCGCCATCGCCCCCGGCGGCGACATCCTCACGGTGAACTCCGGGGACGGCAACATCGTCGAGACCACCCCGGCGGGCGACCAGGTCGCCGTCCGTACGCTCGACAGCAGTGGCAGCCCGCCGGGCGCGGGCGCGCTGTTCGGCCTCGCGGTGGACCTGGACCGGGACGCCGTCTACTTCGTCGACAACGCCACCAACTTCCTGGACGTCCTGCACTGACCGACGTGCCCGAGCGGGCCCCGGCGCCTGGCGCACCGGGGCCCGTTCATGAGCTCAACAGGCGGCGCCAGCGCGGCAGTTCGGTGCCGCAACAGGCCAGCGCGAGCAGCGTGACCAGCACCGCCGCCCAGCTCGGGAAGAGCAGCCAGGCGGCGGTGACCGCGCCCGCGAGTTCGGCGAGGACCATGACGATCGTGACCCAGCCGGGCACCGCGACGACCGTCCCCGGCTTGTCCCCGGGCGTCTGCAGCAGCGCCGGGACACCGATCAGCAGCACGTCCACGCCGATCGCCAGCAGGATCGAGTGCGGCCACAGCGCGACCGGCAGGCCGATCCACCCGACCAGTTCCAGCCCGGCCCGCAGCGCGGTGGCGTACCAGGGCTCGGTGCGCTGCTGCTCGTCCATCGCCCTCCCCCGTCGAAAGCCGGAACATCGAAAGCCGGAACGAGCTACAGCCGCTCGGCCAGCGCCTCGTGGACGCGCCGCCAGGCGTCGGCCGTCGCGGCGGCGTCGTGGTCCTCCGGGCGGTCGGACGCGAAGCCGTGCCGGGCGCCCGGATAGGTGACCAACTCGTGCCCCACCTTGGCGTCCGTCAACCGTCGTTCGGCCTCCTGCCATTCCGGCTGCGGGAGGATGTGGTCCAGCTCGCCGCAGAAGCCCAGCAGGTACACGCCGTTGGCGGCGATCCGCTCGGCGGTCTCCAGCGGCGGCACCGGACCGACCAGCGGGAAACCTGAGTTGAGCAGCCAGCCCGGGTAGAACACCGCGGCCAGCTCGAAGCGCAGCTCGGTGGCCGCGCGCACCGCGATGTGCCCGCCCATGCTCGTCCCGACGAAGGCCACGCCGCGCCCGTCGGCCAGGGCCAGGGCGGCGGCCAGCGCCTCGGCGGCGTCGGCGACCAGCTCGTCGCGGTCCAGCGCGCGCATCAGCACCAGGCCCGCCTCGCGCTCCTCGGCGCTGTAGCCGAGTTCGGTGCGGCGGGCGCTGCGCCAGTAGAAGTCCGGTGCCACCGCCACGTACCCGAGGTCCGCCAGCTCGGCACAGACGCCCCGCAGGTACGGGTTGACCCCGTACAGCTCCGAGCAGACCACCACCGCGCCGCGCACCTCGCCCGCCGGGCGGTGCACGTACGCCTCGATCCCGCCGGACGTGCCCAGCTCCTGCCACTGACCCGTCATCGGATCCCCCGTCGATCGATCGGCAAACGTCGCTGCGCATCGTAGTGCCGGTTGTCACGGACGACCCAACCCGGTGTCGCCGGCGGTTCACCGACAAGGACTTGGTATGAGCACGGCAAAGGATTCGCACCGCCGCGTCCACCATCTGGACGGCGCCGCCCCCGAGTTGATGTGGTGTCCGGGCCCAACGGGCACGGACAAACCTCCCACACCCTCACACTCGGGAGCAGACGCATGCGCACACCGCTCAAGGCCGCCGCCCACACCCTCACCGCGCTGGCCCTGGCCGCCTTCGGCACCACCACGCTGGCCACCGGGGCCGAGGCGCAACCCGCCCCGGCACCCGCCCACTTCGGGGCCAAGCCGCTCCACTCGGGTGCCGCCCAGCGCACGGCCGCGACCACCACCAACACCCTCTCGGTCCGCTCCTCCGCGAGCCAGGGCGTGGTGTCCCCCACCCCGAAGGTGTACCTGGTCTTCTGGGGCAGCCAGTGGTCCTCCGACCCGGCGGGGGTGGCGCCGGACATGCAGAACATGTTCAAGGGCCTCTACGGCAGCCAGGACACCTGGGGCACCATCCTCGACCAGTACTGCGAGGGCGTCGCCAAGGGCACCACCAACTGTGGCACCAACGGCATCCACGTCCAGCACCCCACGTCCTCACCGCTGGCCGGCGTCTGGTTCGACAACTCCGCCGCCGCCCCCGGCAGCGCGACCAGCACCCAGATCGCCGCCGAGGCCGGCAAGGCCGCCGCCCACTTCGGCAACACCACCCAGGCGCCCAACCTCAACGCCCAGTACGTGGTGGTCTCCGCCACCGGCACCCACCCGGACGGCTTCCCCAACACCGGCTTCTGCGCCTGGCACGACAAGACCAGCAGCTCCTACGGCACCCTGGCCTACACCAACCTGCCGTACATCCCGGACCAGGGAGCGGGCGCCTGCACCACGTTCACGGACGGCCGGCTGCTCTCCGGCATCGAGTCCACCGAGACCCACGAGTACGCCGAGACCGTCACCGACTTCTGGCCCAGCATCGGCTGGAACGGCGGCGGCGGAGAGATCGGCGACGAGTGCGAGAACCTCGACGCCTACGTCACCCTGAGCACCGGCACCTTCGACCTCCAGGGCCTGTGGTCCAACAGCGCCAACAAGTGCGTCACGCACGGTTAGTAACGGCCGGATGAGCGCGGGGGCCACCGCCGGGCGGCCCCCGCGCCTCGGCCCGGGGATCAGCTCAGGACGGGCTCAGCACGGGACCAGGTCAGAATCAGCTCAGGCTCAGGCTCACGCTCGGCACAGGATCAGCTCAGGCTCAGGACCGCCTCGGCGAAGGCCTCCGGCGCCTCCTGCGGGACGTTGTGGCCCACCCCGGGGAGAGTGCGCAGCTCGCACGGACCGGTGAACCGCTCGGTGCCCTGCTGGTCGGCGGGCGCGATCACCCCGTTGGCACCGCCCACCAGCACCACCGTGGGCACCTCGATCGGCGGCTGGGCGGCGAGCCGGTCCTCCAGCGCCTGGTAGCGCGGGTCCCCGTCCACCAGGCCGTAGCGGTGCCGGTAGGAGTGGATCGACACCTCGACGAAGTCCGGGTTGTGCAGGCTGGGCGCGGAGGCGGCGAACGCCTCCTCGGCCGCCGCCCAGGTCGGCGACCACAGCCGCCAGAGCAGCCCGCACAGCTCCTCGCGGTTGCGCTCCAGCCCGCGGCGGCCTCGCTCCGAGTGGAAGTAGTACTGGTACCAGAAGTTGTGCTCCGCCTCCGGCGCCGCTGGTTCCGTCGCGCCGGCGATGTTCTGGATGGTGTAGCCACCGGCCGTCACCAGACCGTGGATCCGCTCCGGGCTGGTGGCCGCGACGACGCAGGCCGCGCGCCCGCCCCAGTCGTAGCCCGCGACGACGGCCCGCTCGATCCCCAGCGCGTCCATGAAGTCGGTCAAGTCCTCTCCGAGCGCGGCCTGTTGGCCGCTGCGCAGGGTCGCCTCGGCCCGGAACCGGGTCGGCCCGAACCCTCGCAGGTACGGCACCAGCACCTCCCGGCCGGCCTCCGCGAGCAGCCGCGTCACGTCGTCGTAGGCCCGTACGTCGTAGGGGAAGCCGTGCAGCAGGATGACCGGAGCGTCGGTCCTCCGGCGGCGCTCACCGGTCCGGTGGTAGGCGATCTCCAGAACCGGTGTCGTCACCCGGTGCAGCTCGTGTAGCTCATGGGAACTCGCAGTCATCCGGTCATGCTCGCACCTCTGACTCGGACACGACCGACTCAGGGGCAGGGATGGGGAGTGACAGCCTGCCTTTCCTCGCTGCGCCCCGAGGCCGATCAGCGTTGGTTCTCCCAGGAACGGGTACCGCCCTCGCCCACGGCACCGAGGTCCGGTTGACCGTGTACAACTCCACCGAGGACGAGGACTGCCCGGTCACCCACGGCCCCTCGCCCCGCCAACGGTCGCGTACCCGGCCTTCCACCGCGCCGTCGAGCACGCCCTCCGCGAGCTGGACGAGGCGTAGCCGAACCCCCCGCAGAGCTTCTCCAGTCTCCGGCCGGCCGCCCTCAGCGACCGACCGCGGCGCAGCCGGATGCCGAAGCGGATCTCGCGTCCCTCAGCGTCGGCGGGTTCCCGGATCCGGTTCGCCGCCGCTCGGTGCCAGGGCCGTGACCAGCGGGTGCCGGGGATCGAAGGCGAGGTGCCGCCAGAAGCCGGGCGGCGGCCCTTTCCAGAAGAACTCCAGCGAGTCGCCCACCCGCGCGATGAGTTCGAGGTTGCCGCCCGGCCGACCGTCCCGGCCGCCGAAGGTGCTCTGGACCATGCAGACGGCGTCGACCTCCAGGTCCCGGGCGATCGCGTAGGGCCGGCTCCAGGGCAGGCCGGCGACGCCGTTCCTGCGCCGCAGGTGCAGCAGGCCGCCACCGACCGCCGGGCACACCAGCTCGAAGTCCCCCGGATCCCCCAACCGGTCCTGCAGCAGCACCGGGTTGCCGCTCGCCCCGGCCGCGATCGGCTCCGCCATCAGCTGCCAGCCATCCGGCTCCCGCGTCCCGTTCCACGCGAACCGCAACTCCTCCCCCACCCGTGCCACCACCTCCAGACTGCCCCGCCCGCCACCGAGGTCGCTCTCCACCATCCCCACCGCCTCCGCCCCTTCGAGCTCCGGCAGGACGGTGGCCGGCGGATCCCACGGAATGCCCGCCGTGTCGTTCCTGCGCCGCAGGTGGACCAGACCGCGGCGGGCGGTCGGGCAGAGCAGCTCGAAGTCCCCGAGCGCGGGCTCCGCCGCCCGGTCCTGGACCAGCGCGGGTGTGCCGGTGACCCGGGTGCGGCGGGCCGCGTCGGCCGCGATCAGCCGCGCCTCGTCGACCACCAGCATCTCGGCGGCCTTCTCCTGGTGGGCCTGCGGTCGCTCGATGTCGAACAGCCGGATGTCCTGGTCATCGCGGACGTAGAGCACCGGCGTGGCCCAGGCGAGGCTTTCGTCGTCCTCCAGCAGCATGGCGAGCCGCCCCTGGTGCACGGCCACGTCGATCGGGCGGCGCAGCGCGATCAGTGCCTGGTGGAAGAACCGGGCGAAGACGATCGCCGCGGCGTCGGTGACCTTGAACTGCATGGCCACCACGGCCGGGACGAACCGCAGCAGTGCTCCCGCGACGCTTGAGAAGGGGGCCTGGTCGCTCGCGCTACCGGTCTCGCAGCCGTTCAGGACCACCAGCTGGGGCCTCGGGGCGGCTTCCCCGATGACCTTGCCCAGGGGCTCGGCATGGATGTCCGCCGGCTCTCCGGAGACGTTGGCGGAGGCCAGCGCACCCTCCTGCCTGGGTTCGTCGTAGTGGCCGTGGCCCGCGAAGTGGAAGACGTGGCAGCCCCCGGTCAGCGCGGCGAACATCGCCGTCCAGTCCTGGGCGGTCACCCAGCGCAGGTGGGCGAGGTCCCCGCGTTCCAGCGCCGCCAAGCTGCGCTTCAGGTGGTTGCGTTCCCTGCCGACGTCCAGCCGGGGCTTGTCCGGCGCCCGGGCGGCCACCGCCAGCACCTGCAGGGGCGAATCCGCCTTGAGCGCCGCCACGCTGTGGGCCGGTTCGACCCGGCGCACCAGCGCGTGGTCCAGGCACAGGTATCCGAACTCCTTGCTGTGCATCAGCTCCCAGGGGAGCACGGCCAGCTGCGGGTCGTCCAGGCGCAGCACCAGCCTCAGGTGCCGGCCCCGCGCCGCCGCGGCACGCCGGGTGCTGGCGTACAGCTCCGCTACCTCGCCGGGGAGGGCCGCCTCGAACAGCGCGTCACCGATCTGACGTGCGGTGCCGATCACGGACGGTCACAACTGTGAGATCACCGCCGCGAGGACGAGCGCGACCTCGACCAGCAACAGGAGCGTGGCCCACCGGTAGTAGCGGGCCAACAGTTCGATCTGCCGCTTGTTCTCGTTCAGGGTGTGCACCAGCCGGAGCACCAGCGCCCGGTTGACGGGCGGGCCGCCCGCCTCGGCCGACGGCGGGTCCAGCACCTCCATCACGGAGTGACCGAACGTGAAGGGCCTCGGCCAGACCACCAGCATGACGACGAAGCCCTGGACCAGGATGACGCCCAGCAGCGAAACGGCCGCCCAGAGCGGGAACTCGACTGCCGCGGCGTTCCCGATCAGGTGCACGGAGGACGAGAAGGTGACCACGAAGGCGGCGGCCGCGAAGATCCCGGACGCCCTGGTTCTGAGGTTCCCGACCGTACGGTCCTGGGCGTCGCACAGGTTCATGGCCACCTGGTAGGCCAGTTGCACCCGCTCCTGGTCCGGCGCCGGGGGGTTCCCGCCGGGTCCTGCCACGTCGTTCATGACGCCCTCCTGGGAGCGGTCCGGCCCCTCCCGAGGCGCGCGATCCCCGCGTCTTCGGCTTCTCATCTCACGATAGCCCCGGCGCCGGTGGGGTGTCACAACCGCTGACCGGGGCTACCCCTCGGCGAGCCGGGCGGCCAGGTCGTCCAGGCCGAGGGAGCCCTGGGCGAGCACGCCGGTGTGCCAGGCCCTGAGGTCGAAGTCGGCGCCCTGGCGGCGCCGGGCCGCCTCGCGGCCCTGCAGCCAGGCCCGTTCGCCCAGCTTGTAGCCGATGGCCTGGCCCGGCCAGCCGAGGTAGCGGTCGATCTCGCTGGTGCGGCGCGGGAGCTCGCTGCCGTGGTGGGCGGCCATGAACTCGAGGGCGAGGGCCGGGGTCCAGCGTTCGCCCGGGCAGCTGCTCCATTCGCTGGTGGCCGAGTCGGCCGGGATGGCGAGTTCCAGGTGCATGCCGATGTCGACGATCACCCGGATGATCCGGAGCATCTGCTTGTCCAGGTACCCCAGGCGCCGGGCGGGGTCGGTCAGGAAGCCCAGCTCGTCCATCAGGCGCTCGGCGTACAGCGCCCAGCCCTCCTTGTTGGCGCTCACCGCGCCGAGGGTGATCTGGTAGGTACTGAGCCGGTCGGCGCAGGCGGTCCAGCGGGCGGTCTGCAGGTGGTGGCCGGGGACGCCCTCGTGGTACCAGGTGCTGACGAGCTGCCAGGTGGGGAAGGACCGACGGCCGAGCGCGGGCAGGTAGGTGCGGCCGGGGCGGCTGAAGTCGAGGCTGGGGCCGTTGTAGTAGGGCGTGCCCGAGCTTCCCGGCGGCGCGATCCTGGACTCCACCCGGCGCATCGGGCCGGTGATGTCGAAGTGGGTGCCGTCGAGGGCGTCGATCGCCTCGTCCATGACCTGCTGCAACCAGGCGCGGACGTTCTCCTCGCCCTCGACGGCGTGGCCGTGGGCGTTGAGGTGGTCCATGGTGGCCCGGACGCCGGCACCGGGGAGGATGCGCTCCGCCTCGGCCCGCATCTCGGCGGCCGTACGGTGGAACTCCTCCCAGGCCCAGGCGTACGCCTCGGCCGGGTCGATCTCGGCACCGTTGGCCCAGCGGGCGGAGCGCAGGTAGCGCTCGCGGCCGACGGCGTCCGGGGTGCCGTCGGCGGCGGGCAGGTAGGTGTCGGCCAGCCAGTCCCGGAAGGCGGCGACGGCGGCGGTCGCGCGCTCGGCGGCGGCGTCGAGTTCGGGTCGCAGTGGGGCGGGACCGGCCGCGACGAAGCCGGTGAACCAGCTCGCCCCGCCGCCGGGTCGGCCGTTCCGGCCGGTCCAGGCGTCCAGTTGGGCGATCGCCGCGCGGGCCTGCCGGGGCGCGCAGAGCAGCCCGCGGGTGATGCCCTCGGCCAGCGTGGCCCGGTAACCGTCCAGTGCGCCGGGGACGTTGCGCAGCCGCCCGGCGACGGCGGCCCAGTGCTCGGCGGTGTCGGTGGGCATCATGGTGAAGACGCCCCGCACCTTGTGCAGGGGGGAGTTGACGTTGCGCAGCTCGCGGAAGTGGTCCCCGGCCTCGTGCACGGCGAGTTCGGCGGTGAGCCGCTCGCGCAGCAGGCGGGCGCAGTCCGCGTCGGCGGGGTCGGCGGCGGGGTCGGGGACTGCGGCGGTGTGCACGGGCACCGCGGTGTCGAGTGCGGTCAGCGTCCGCCGGGCGAGTTCGGCGAGCGCCTCGAACCCCTCCGGTGACAGGTCCGGTTGCCGGTGGTCCTCGGGGTGGAGGCCGAGTCTGGTCGAGGTCGCCGGGTCGAGTGCCGCCACCTGGGCGACGTACTCATCGGCGATCCTGCGGGCGGACTTCGGCGTCTCGGGCATGGGTTCCATGCTGGCGCAGCGGGTGACCCGCCGTCCAGGGTGCGCAGGACCGGGCCGCCGTCACCGGGGGTTCCGGCGACGGCGGCCCGATGCGTGGGCATGGGTTGACCGGATGTCAGCCCTGGCAGAGGCCCCGGCTGTAGTCGAAGGTCGCGGCGGCCTGCGAGTACTGCCACTGCGGGGCCAGCAGCTGCTGGTCGAGCTGCGCGGCGGCGGTCCGGTTCTCGACGACGTAGCCGAAGTCCTGCAGCCAGGCCGGGTAGAGGTTCTTGGAGCCGATGAAGAAGGCGGATCCGTCGACCGAGACCAGCTTGTGGTGCAGCGCGTACGGGTGGCCGTCGGCCCAGGTCGGGGCCGAGGAGGCGCGGAACGGGGCGAGTTGGAGGTTCTGGCACATCGTCGTCCGCGCCTTGGCCGGGTCGCCGAGGCGGGCGGTGAGGCGGGCGGCGAGGGTGTCGCTGATCTCGTTCAGGGACTTGATCTGCGAGTAGCCGCCGCTGCCGACGGCGCCCCGGTTGCCGGGGTCGCTGACCACGATGCGGACCTTCACGCCGTCCGCGAGCTTGCCCGCGAGCAGGTCGAACAGCCGCACGTCGTAGCGGGGCAACGGCGGGCAGGTGCCGGTGACGTCCTGCTGGGAGATGTCGATCCGGCTGCCGGCGCTCGCGATCAGCGCGCGCAGCGCGGTCTCCTCAGGGTTGACCGTCGCGTAGTCGCGGTCGTCGTTGGTGTTGTCGTGCAGGCCGATCGGGCCGCACTTGAGGTCGGCGGCGGCGGGCGCCCGGTCCGGGCGGTAGCCGGAGGCCGGGTCGGTGTCGCGGATCCCGACGCCCAGGCCGCCGACGGCGATCACCGGCAGATCGCCGGTGGCGGGCACCTGCCCGGCCGCCGGGTTGAGGCGTCGCTCCAGGTCGGGGGTGCAGCCGGAGCCGTTGGTCGAGGCGAACCAGGCGGCCGAGAAGACGCCGGTGTTGCGGCAGGTCCAGTCCCACAGGGTGTCCAGGTAGGAGCCGGCGGAGGCGGCGGCCGGACCGTTCAGCGCCAGGTCGACGTCGGTGACCGGGTGGGCGGTGTCGAGGTAGTCGGCCTTCCAGTCGTTGATCCCGCCGGTGATGACGCTCTGCCCGTCGACGACCAGCAACTTGGAGTGGTTCCAGGAGAACGCGGTCTTGGCGGTGGTCATCGAGGCCACCTCGATGGTCACGCTGCCGGCCGCGCCACCGAGCCGGGACACCAGCTCGTCCCGGTACTTCGACGGCAGCGCGGTGATGTTGTACAGCGGCGCGGCCCCGGCCAGGATCCGCACGTGCGGCGCGTTCCCGGCGGCGACCGACGCCTTGAGGCCGTCCACGATGGCGTCCTGGAACGCACCGTCCGGGAACGGCGCGAGAGTCGAGATGTCGACGGTCCGGGTCGCCCGCGAGATGTTCTCCCGCATCTTGTCGAGCAGCCGCTTGGTCCCCGCCCGCCGGGTGCACGAGGCGTCCCCCCAGCACCCCGGCGTCTGCAACAGCCACCCACCCGGATCCCCCGCCGGGGCGTCCAGCCGATTGCCCGCCGTCCGCTCCCACACCGTCCCCTCCAGCCCCGGCGACACCCGGCGCAACGCCTGCTGCACCGCGTCCAGGTGCGCAGTGGCATCGGCCTGCGCCGCCGCCCCCGGCACGGGAGCCGGATCCGCGAACGCGGGAGCAACGGGCAGCACGGCAACAGCAGCGACAAGGGCCAGCGCGGACCCGGCCAGACGGCGACCGGAACGGCGGAACTGGTGAGAGAGCACGTACGAGTCCTTCAAAGGAGGCCGGGGACGTTCACCCGGACGACACCATTAAATTACCCTAAAGTAACCTGATGTGATGTCAGGGCCTCATCAAGATTCCCTCTTCACCGGTGAACTGACGGCAACCCACCAGTCCTCGCTCGCACAGGAGTTGGCGGAGAGGCGACCGCGGTGAAATCTCCAACGGTCCCGCCGCCACGGACGCCGACACCGCGCCCGGAACGCAAAGAAGCCGGGGTCGGCGCGATCAATCGCGCCGACCCCGGCTCCTGCTGGTAGCGGGGACAGGATTTGAACCTGCGACCTCTGGGTTATGAGCCCAGCGAGCTACCGAGCTGCTCCACCCCGCGTCGGTGAGATCACCTTATGCGACAACCCCGCCGAAACGGAAATCGGTTTCCCCGGCCGGCGGCCCGATCCGCCCGGGGAGCCGTGGTCAGCAGATCCGGGGCAGTTGTTCGCCCATCGGCAGGTCGACCACGCGGGTGCCGCCGAAGCCGGTGCGGGCGACGACCATGCCGGGGTGGTCCTCGACGCACTCGCCGATGGCCACCGCCTCCGCGCCGAGCGGGTGGGCGCGCATGGCGGCGAGCACGGCGTCGGCCTCGGCGCGCGGGACGAAGGCGACGAGCTTGCCCTCGTTGGCGATGTACATCGGGTCCAGGCCCAGTACCGCGCACGCGTTGGCCACCGGGTCAGGGACGGGGACGGCGCGTTCGCTCAAGCCCACGCCCACCCCGGCCGCCGCCGCGATCTCGTTGAGCGCCGCGGCCAGCCCGCCCCGGGTGGGGTCGCGCAGCACGTGCAGATCGCGGGTGGCGCCGAGCATCGCCTCGACCAGGCCGCCGAGCGCCGCGCAGTCGCTGCGCACCTCGACCCCGAACTCCAGGCCCTCCCGGACGCTCAGGATCGCCACCCCGTGCAGCCCGATCGGCCCGCTGACGATCACCACGTCGCCCGGGCGGGCCCGCTGCGGGCGGATGTCGACCCCGGCCGGGACGAGCCCGATGCCGGCGGTGTTCAGGTAGACGCCGTCCCCGTGCCCGGCCTCGACCACCTTGGTGTCCCCGGTGGCCACCTCCACTCCGGCG
This sequence comes from Kitasatospora cathayae, assembly GCF_027627435.1. GTDB lineage: Bacteria > Actinomycetota > Actinomycetes > Streptomycetales > Streptomycetaceae > Kitasatospora > Kitasatospora cathayae. The sequence goes on from NZ_CP115450.1 coordinate 746,378, forward strand.
GTACGGGCGGCGGCGCCGAGCGCCCGGGCGATCCGGTCGACGAGGGCCAGCTCCACCCCCTCCTCCAGGATGAAGCCGCAGGACAGGTAGGCCGCCCGGGCTCCGCTCATCGCGAGGTCGTTGACCGTGCCGTTGACGGCGAGGTCGCCGATGCAGCCGCCGGGGAAGAACAGCGGCCGCACCACGTAGGAGTCGGTGGAGAACGCCAGCCGCGCGCCGCCGAGTTCGAGGACGGCCGAGTCGCCGAGCCCGGCCAGTGCCGGCCCGCCGAACGCGGGCGCGAACAGGTTCTCCACCAGTTCGGCGGACATCGCCCCGCCGCCGCCGTGGCCCATCACCACCCGGGGGTGGTCCCGCAGCGGCAGCGGGCAGCTCCAGCCGGAGAAGTCCGGCGCGGCCGGGTCGGTGCGCAGTTCGGTGTCAGCCAACGGGGCTCGCCTCCTGAGCCGGGCCCGGCGTGCTCAGCCGCCGGTAGAGGTAGTACGCGGCGCAGGCGCCCTCGCTGGAGACCATGGTGGCGCCGAGCGGCGTGCGCGGGGTGCAGACCGTGCCGAAGGCCTCGCACTGGTGGGGCTTCAGCAGCCCCTGCAGCACCTCGCCGGCCCGGCACCGGGCGGGTTCGCGGGTGCGGATGCCCGCGACGTCGAAGCGGTGCTCGGCATCGTGCTCCCGGTAGCGCCGCGCGAGCCGCCAACCGCTCTGCGGGATCACGCCGATGCCCCGCCAGGAACTGTCGGTCACCTCGAAGACGTCCTCCAGCATGGCGCGGGCCGCCGGGTTGCCCTCGGGCCGGACGGCCCTGGCGTAGGCGTTGTCGACGGTGTGCTCGCCGCGCTCCAGCTGCCGCACGGTCCGCCGGATGCCTTCGAGGATGTCCAGCGGCTCGAAGCCGGTGACCACGATCGGCACCCGGTGGCGCTCCGCGAGCGCCGGGTACTCGGCGGTGCCCATCACGCTGCACACGTGCCCGGCGGCCAGGAAGCCCTGGACCCGGCAGTCCGGTGAGGCCATGATCGCCTCGATGGCCGGGGGAACCCGCACGTGCGAGACCAGCATGCTGAAGTTGCGCAGGCCCTGCTTCTTCGCGAGGTGGACGGCCATGGCGTTCGGCGGGGCGGTCGTCTCGAAGCCGATGCCGAAGAAGACCACCTCCCGGTCCGGGTTCTCCCGGGCGATCCTCAGCGCGTCCAGTGGCGAGTAGACCACCCGGACGTCGCCGCCCTCACCCCGCACCCGGAACAGGTCGCGGTCGGTGCCGGGCACCCGCAGCATGTCCCCGAAGGAGCAGAAGACCACCTCCGGTCGGGCGGCGATCGCGAGCGCCCGGTCGATCACCTCCAGCGGGGTGACGCACACCGGGCAGCCCGGACCATGGATCAACTCGACCTCGTCCGGCAGGAGTTGGTCGATGCCATGCCGGATGATGCTGTGCGTCTGGCCGCCGCACACCTCCATCAGCGCCCAGGGCCGGGTGACCGTCGCCCTGATGTCCGCGAGCAGGCCCTCGGCCAGCTCGGGGTTGCGGAACTCCTCCAGGTACTTCACCGCTCGACCTCCTCAGCCACTCCCGCCGCCCCGGCGGCCTCCCACGGGTCGCCGAACTCCTCCTGCAGCAGCCCGAGTTCCTCGAACAGCCGCAGGGTCCGCCGGGCCGACTCCTCGTCCAGCCGCTGCAACGCGAAGCCCACGTGGACGATCGCGTACTCCCCCACCTCCAAGTCCGGCAGGTACTCCAGGCAGACGTCCTTGACGACCCCGCCGAAGTCCATCACCGCCATCCTCGTCCCGTCGCGCTCCCCGATCTCCGTCACCCTGCCGGGCACCGCCAGGCACATCCGCTCTCACTCCTCCCGGGCGGCCGACGACCGGCCGGCCACCATCAGCTGGCCGAGCGCCAGCCCTCCGTCGTTGGGCGGCACCCGGCGGTGCCGCAGCACGGTGAAGCCGTCCTCCCGGAGGCCGCTCGCGCAGGCCGCGGAGAGCAGCGCGTTGGCGAAGACGCCGCCGCTGAGCGCGACCGTGGTGCTGCCGTGCCGGTCGCGGGCGGCCGCGCAGACCTGCCGGACGGCGTCGGCCACCGCGGCGTGGAAGCGCGCGGCGATCAACCCCGTCGGCGCGCCCGCGGCCAGGTCCGCCACCACCCCGGCCAGCACCGGCCCGGGTTCGACGACCCAGCCGTCCTCGTCGGCGAGAAGCCCGAAGCCGTAGCCCGCCGCCGGGCCGAACTCCACCGCGGCCGCCTCCAGTTCGATCGCCGCCTGGGCCTCGTACCCGGCCCGGTGGCAGATCCCGGCGAGCGAGGACACCGCGTCGAACAGCCGGCCCATGCTGGAGGTCGGCACGCAGTTCAGTCCGCGCTCCAACTGCCGCTCCAGCAGTCGCAGTTCGTCACCGGGACAGGCCTGGACCGGCGGCAGTCCGGCGGCCCAGGGCAGCCCGGCCGCGCGCAGCTGCGCCAGCGCCGTGCGGTACGGGCGCTCGACGGCCGCGTCCCCGCCGGGCAGCGGCACGTAGGCGAGGTGGGCGAGGCGGCGGAATCCGTCGTAGTCGGCGAGCAGCACCTCGCCGCCCCAGATCGCGCCGTCCTCGCCGTAGCCGGTGCCGTCGAAGGCCACCCCGAGGACCGGCCGGCCGCCGTCCAGCCCGTGTTCGGCCATGACCGCGGCGATGTGGGCGTGGTGGTGCTGCACCCGGCGCACCGGCCGGCCGGCGGCGGTGCGCCCGGCGTGGTGGAGCGAACGGTAGCCGGGGTGGCGGTCGGCGACCAGCAGTTCGGGCCGCACCCCGCTGACCGCGCCGAGCTGGTCGACCGCGCGGTCGAAGGCGCGCAGCGTGGCCAGGTCGTCCATGTCGCCGATGTGGCCGGACAGCCAGGCGTAGCCGTCGCGGGCCAGCGCGAAGGTGTTCTTCAGGTCCCCGCCGACGGCCAGCACCGGCCGGACGGGCTCCGGCAGCGGGAGCGGCAGCGGGGCGTACCCGCGCGAGCGGCGCAGCGGCAGCTGTTCGCCGTCCACCACCCGCACCACGGAGTCCTCGCAGGGCACCTGGATCGGCCGGTCGTGGCCGAGCCAGCCGTCGACCAGCGGGGCGAGCGCGCCGAGCGCCTCCCGGTCGTCGGTGACGATCGGCTCCCCGGAGAGGTTGGCGCTGGTCATCACCAGCAGGTCCGGTCCGGGGGCGGCCAGCAGCAGGTGGTGCAGCGGCGTGTACGGGAGCATCACCCCGAGGTCGGGGCTGCCCGGGGCGACCGCCGGGAGTTCCGCGGCGAACCCGCCGGGGCGGCGCAGCAGGACGATCGGCCGCACCGGTCCGGTGAGCAGTTCCCGTTCGACGGGCCCGAGCGGCAGCAGTGCCTCGACGGTGGCGAGGTCACGGGCCATCAGGGCGAAGGGCTTGTCGCCGCGGCGCTTGCGCCGGCGCAGCAGGTCGACGGCCCCGTGGTCGCGCGCGTCGCAGGCGAGGTGGTAGCCGCCGATGCCCTTGACGGCGAGGATCGCCCCGTCGGCGAGCAGCCGCCGGGCCCCGCCGAGGGCGTCCTCGTCGCGGCGGTCGGCGTGCCCGGGGACGGTCAGGGTGAGCCGTGGTCCGCAGCCGTGGCAGGCGACGGGCTGGGCGTGGAAGCGGCGGTCGGCGGGGTCGGTGTACTCCCGGGCGCAGTCCGCGCACATCGGGAAGCCGGCCATGGTGGTGTTGGCCCGGTCGTAGGGCAGGCCGGTGACGATGGTGTGCCGGGGGCCGCAGTTGGTGCAGCTGATGAACGGGTGCCGGTGGCGCCGGTCGGCGGGGTCGGTGAGTTCGGCCAGGCAGTCGGCGCAGACGGCGACGTCGGGCGGGATCAGGGTGGCGCGCGGGCCGTCGGTGCGGGAGGCCGTGATGGTGAAGCCGGTGGCGCCGGTGGCGGCGAGCGGCTCGTGCTCGACGGAGGTGACCCGGGCGAGCGGCGGCGCGTCCTCGGCCACCCTCCGGCAGAAGGCGTCGAGGGCCTCCCGACTGCCCTCGACCTCGGCGAGCACGCCCTCGCCGGTGTTGGTGACGCTGCCGGCCAGTCCGAGTTCCCCGGCCAGCCCGAAGACGAACGGCCGGAAGCCGACGCCCTGCACCAGGCCGCGGACGGCGACCCGCCTCCGCTCGTGGTCGAGCACCGTCACGACGGCTCCGGCGCCGGGTGGTGGTGCCCCTCGTGCGCGTGTCCCCGGTGCGCGTACCCGGCGGCCATCACCGGCCGGTGCGGCGCGGCGCCGTCCAGCACGGCGAGCGCCCGGTCCAGCAGCGCGCCGACGCCGTCGCCGGTGCGGGCGGAGGTGGGCACCACCTCCACGCCGGGGTTGACCCGCTGGACGTTGGCGAGGAACACCGTCTCGTCGAACTCGGCCGCCGCGGCGAGGTCCGCCTTGGTGACCAGCACCAGGTTGGCCAGCCCGAACGCGGTGGGGTACTTGAGTGGCTTGTCCTCGCCCTCGGTGACCGACGCCAGGACCACCCGCAGCGATTCACCGAGGTCGTAGGAGGCCGGGCAGACCAGGTTGCCGACGTTCTCCACGAACAGCAGCCGGCAGTCCCCGGGCAGCCAGCCGTCCAGGTGCCCGGCGAGCATCCGGGCCTCCAGGTGGCAGAGCCCGTCGGTGAACACCTGTTTCACCGGCGCTCCCGAACGGGCCAGCCGCAGGGCGTCGTTCTCGGTGGCGAGGTCGGCGGTGAGCGCGGCGACGGACACCCCGCGCCGTCGGGCGAGCCCCAACTCGGCTTCCAGCAGGGCGGTCTTGCCGCTGCCGGGGCTGGAGAGCAGGTTGACCGCGACCGTCCCGCGGGCGGTCAGCGCGGCCCGCAGTCCGCGGGCGCCGTCGTCGTTCCGGGCGAGCACCGCCCGCCGCAGGTCGACCGTCTGCCCCGCGGGTCCGGTCTGGCACATCGGCTTCAGCCTTTCTGTTCGGCCGGGGCGCCCGAGGGCCCGGCCCACTGGACGTCGAGGATCTGGAGCTCGCGCCCGGACAGCAGCTCGACGCCGCTGCCGCGGCGGCAGTCCGGGCAGGCGAGGTCCGGCGGCATGCCGACGGCCCATTCGACGCCGCAGGGTGCGCAGCGGGCCCGTGCCGCGACCGGCTCGGTGTCCAGCGCCGCGCCCTCCACCAGCGTTCCGGTGCAGGCGAGTTCGAAGCAGAAGTCGAGGGCCTCGGGGACGACGCCCGCCAACTCGCCGACCCGCAACCGCACTCGCGCCACCGCGGGGGCGCCGTGTTCGCGCGCGGCGGTGTCCACCTGCTCGACGACGGCGGCGGCGATCGACATCTCGTGCATCGGTCCCTTTCCACGGCGGCCGGCAACGCGCCCCATTACAGGGCGCGGTGGCGGCGACGGCTCGAAGCCGCGCCGCCACCGCGTCCGGGGCTGCACCGTTCGCAGCAATCCGCGGCTCACATCCGCGAGATCTTCAGGTACCGCTGGAGGTCGGGCAGGCTCTGCCAGACCAGCGCGCCGAGCCCCGCCAGCAGGGCCGCGCAGAAGAGTTTCCTCAGCATGGTGTCGTCCTCCTCTCCGACGGCAGGGCCTCCGCCACCGACAGGGCCTCCGCCACGGCCCCCAGGACCACGCGGACGGCCTCCTCGACGGCGGCGGCGACGGGTTCGCTCAGTCCGATGCCCTCCTCCAGCGACGCCGGCTCGCAGCCGACCACCAGCACCCGTCCGGGCGGCTCGCCCCCGGTACCGGCGGCGAGCGTGGCGAGCAGCCCGAGCACGGCGTCCGGCCCCATCCGGTGCCCGTCCAGGACGGGCACCTCCAGCGGCTCGGCGGCCGCCTCGATCAGGTACACCGTGCCGGGCGCGCCACCGCGGCAGGTGGCGTCGACCAGGACGGCGGTGCGGTAGCCGTCGAGCAGCCGGTACGCCAGGTCGACGCCGCGCACGCCGACGTCGACCACCTCGACGCCGTCCGGCATCGGGTGGGCGGCGAGGCGCCGGACGGTCTCCACGCCGAACCCGTCGTCGCCGAGGAAGACGTTGCCCACCCCTGCGACCAGCACGGCCGGCCGGCTCACGACTCCTCCAGCGGGGTGACCTCGTCGGGCTGGAAGTACCGGAAGCGCCCCTGGGCCCGCCACAGGTCCGCACCCGGGTCGTCCTCCACCGTGACGGCCAGGTGCACCGAGCCGTCGAGGTCGTGCAGCACCGCCTCCACCACGGCCGTGCGCCCGTCCAGGAAGAGGTCCTGCGCGTCGGTGCGCCGCCGGCCGGGCCGCAGCAGCACCCGGCTGCCCGCGCCGACCCGGTGACCGTCGACCAGCACCCGGTCCCGTTCGGGATCGACCTCCGGGTCGTTGCCCGGGTCCCACCAGGGCTGCTCCGGGCCGGCGCGGTCGCCGGTGATCTCGCGCAGCCCGCGGATCGCGCCGTGCAGCCGTTCCAGCACCTCGGGCGGCATGGACCCGGCGAGGTCGATCACGGCGCCGGCCCGGTCGTCGGTGCCCCGCGCCTCCCGCTTCTCCTGGTCGGTCAGGGCCGCCGTCCGCAGGGCCAGGATCTCGTCGATCTCGGTGGCGTCGTACAGGGGGCCGAGGCTCTCCGGGGCGATCCGCGGGTGGTCCTCCAGGATGATCGGCGAGGACAGCACCACCTGGTCCCCGCCGTCCGGTCCGGCCGGCACCGGCCAGGTGCGCTCGTTGCAGCAGTGCTCGACGGCCGACCGGGCCCACTCGGGCGGATCGGCGACCGACAGGAAGCGGCCGTGCTCCAGCCCGAGCAGCAGGTGGGTGGAGACCAGGGAGCGCGGCAGCGCCTCCTCGCGGCCCGCCTCCAGGCTCGGTGTCCACTCGGAGGCGTTCTCCACCTCCACGGTCAGGCGCTGCGCCCGGTACGGTCCGGGCAGTTCCTCGACCCTCAACCGCACCAGCCCGTCGACCTGTTCGCGCCGGCGCACCAGCCGGCCGACGGCGCTGCCGTGCTCGTGCAGCAGCTCCGTCCCGCCGACGCCCGGCAGCCGGAACCCGTGCTGCACGACCTCTCCGGTCAACTCACTGATGGGCAATAGGAGTTCGATTCGCTCCTCGACGGCCTCGTCCCACTCGACGAGCACCCGGTCGGCGAGCTCCAGCTGCTCCACCGGCTCGAACCCGCCGCCGTCGGCGGCCCGTTCGACGGTACGCCGCTGGACCCGCAGGAAGCGCAGCTCGACCGCCAGCCGGTCGTCGCGCCGCGCCTCCATGACGCACTCGGTGCGCTGGTGGGAGTGTTCGCCGCCCTGTGCGGTGTACTCGGGCGGCACCAGCACGCCGAACTGCCAGCGCAGCCGGTTCTTGGCCGCGGAGGCGCGGTACGGGTAGAGCACGTAGCCCTCCATCAGCACCGCGTCGGCGATCTGCCGGGCGGCCGCGAAGCCGCGCTCGATCCCCTCGGGGAAGACGACGGGCTCTCTTCGCTCGCTCACCCGGCCCCCTCCCCGACAGCGGCCGTGGTGAGCAGTTCGCGCACCGTCGCGTCCCAGGAGGGCAGGGCCCGCCGGGAGCGGTAGGCCAGCAGTTCGTCCATCAGGTCCTCCGGCAGCCGCAGCCAGCCGCAGCCGGGGAAGTGCCGGTCGACGGCCTCCCGCCAGACCCGCACCGGCATCCGCACCCGGGCCTCCTTGTCCCACGGCACGGGAGTGACCTGGAAGCCGCCGGGGCCGGCGAAGGCGGTGCCGGAGAAGAGCAGCAGCAGCGGCACCTCGCCGCCCTCCAGGGCCCGGAAGTAGCGGGCGCAGGCCACCTCCAGGTCGTAGCTGCACGGCACCGCGAGGTCGGCCTCGGTCTCCCCGGTGAATCCGGGCACCAGCAGCGGCACGGTCGCGAACTGGATCGGGTTGAGCGTGGTGGCCCAGCGTTCCCGCTCACCGAAGAGGTCGCCCAGCCGCTCGCCCTCGGCGTCGAGGTACGACCGGCGGCCGGGTTCGATCCGCAGCTGGCACTGCAGGGCGAGGGCGTGCACCCGGATGTCGGCCGGCGCGGTGATCCGCAGCCGGAACACCAGGGTCGGCACGGCCGCGTACGGGTCGGAGCGCACGTCCGTGCAGGCGAAGCCGAGCGACGTCACGCCGTCACCTCCGCACGAAGCGGGCGAGCCCGTACGGCCAACTGCCCGAAGTAGGCGTCGAGTTCGGCCCGGGCCTCGGCGCCGCCGTCGAAGCCGTGCCAGCACCGCCGCAGCCGGCCCACCAGCTCGTAGCAGACGTCGATCGGCACCAGGAAGGACTCGACCCGCCCCTCGGCGCGGCGCAGCAGCAGCGCCTCCACGTCCGGTTCCAGGGCGGCGGCCAGCCGGCTGGCGCCGAGGGCGCGTTCCCAGGCCTCCTGGTCCAGCTCGCTCTCGGTGGCGCCGGCCGGCCCGGGGTAGAACGCGAGCAGCCGGTCCAGCACGGCGTTGCGGAACAGGAACACGGTGCCGACCGGGACGCCCAGCACCGACCAGGCCTGCTCGTCCAGCTCGCCGTCCGGGTCGCTCAGGTAGCGGTCCGGCACGGCGCGGTAGCGGCCGCCGGCCGCGCCCGGCTGCCGGAACAGCAGGCCGCAGGCGGTGCAGGTGCAGGCCAGGGCGCGTTCCTCGACGTCCACCAGGTGGCGGTGACCGGCCGGCAGGTCGTGGCCGCAGAGGCCGCACTGCTCGGGCCGGGGCGGTGCCGGCTCGCGTAGCCGGCGCAGCAGGGCGGTCCCGTCCCGGGAGACCCGTCGGGTGTTCATCGCGCCTCCGCGGGCTGCGGCGGGCGGGTGCCGATCTGGAGCAGCTGCGGGGCACGCTCCAGCTCCAGGGCCGTCACCTCCGGGGCGTGGCAGGCGAGGGCGGCCTCCACCTCCTGCTCCCCGCAGCCGCAACCGGTGGCCGTGCGGCGCAGCCGCAGGGTGCCGGTCTCCGGCGCGAAGCCGAGCACCTCGACCCGCTCGGGCAGGGCGGCGAGCGCCCGGTCGATCCGGGCGGTCACGTCCTCGGGGTGCAGGTCGTGCAGGAGCAGCAGCCCGGTCACCACCGGGTCGTCCAGCAGCCGTTCCAGGGCGGGCGGGGGCAGCGCCGGGACGAGTCTGGCCAGACCCTCGCCGTAGAACTCCATGAGGTCGCGGACGAGTTGCTCGCCCGTCTGCTCCGCGCCGCTGCCGGCCAGGGCGTCCAGGGCCTGCTGGATCCGCAGGCCGGTCTGTTCGGCCGTCATGCGGTGAGCCCGCTCAGGCCGGTGGGCACGTGCATGGTCTTCAGGGTGCGCCCGTCGCCCACGTACATGTGGACGCCGCAGGGCAGGCAGGGGTCGAAGCTGCGCACGGTGCGCATGATGTCGATGCCCTTGAAGTTCTCCGGGGTGTTCTCCTCGAAGATCGGCGTGTTCTGCACCGCGTCCTCGTACGGGCCGGGGGTGCCGTGGCTGTCGCGCACGCTGGCGTTCCACGGGGTGGGCGGGTACGGGTGGTAGTTGGCGATCTTGCCGTCACGGATCACCATGTGGTGCGAGAGCACGCCGCGCACGGCCTCGGTGAAGCCGCAGCCGATCGACTCGTCCGGCACCTCGAAGCGCTCCCAGGTCTGGCTGCGCCCGGCGCGGACCTCGTCGAGCGCCTTCTCGGCGAAGTGCAGGGCGGCGGCGGCCGCGTAGGCCTGGAAGTAGGTGCGGGCGCGGTTGCGCTCGATCGCGTTGCTCCACTGCGGGATCTTCCACTCGAAGGTGACCTCGGGCTTGGTCATCGAGCGGGGCAGGTTGATCAGGACGCTGTGGCCGGTGGCCTTGACGTAGCCGATGTCGACCAGCCCGGACAGGGCGGTGGACCACAGCCGGGCGATCGGGCCGCCGCCGGTGTCGAGGGCGAGGTGGTCCTCGCCGTCGAACCAGCGCGGGGACATCACCCAGCTGTACTTGTCGTCGAAGTTCCGCTTCTGGGGCTGCGGGATGGTGTGCTGGTTCCACGGGTGCCGGGGGTCGACGGGGTTGCCGAGCGGGTCGTGGGTGACGAAGAGCTCCTTGCCCTGCCAGTCCTCGTAGTAGGAGCTGCCGAGCAGGATGCGGATGCCGAGGTTGATCTGCGTCAGGTCGTTGGTGACGAGCTTGCCGTCGACCACGATGCCGGGGGTGACGAACATCCGCCGGCCCCAGTCCGTCATGTTGCGGTACGTGAAGTCGCAGTGGTCCGGGTCGTTGAGGCTGCCCCAGCAGCCGAGCAGGACGCGGCGCCGGCCGACCTCCTCGTAGCCGGGCAGCGCCTGGTAGAAGAAGTCGAAGAGGTCGTCGTGCAGCGGCACGACCTTCTTCATGAACTCGACGTAGCGCATCAGCCGGGTCAGGTAGTCGGTGAACAGCTGCACCGTCGCGACGGTGCCGACGCCGCCCGGGTAGAGCGTGGAGGGGTGCACGTGGCGGCCCTCCATCAGGCAGAACATCTCCCGGGTGTACCGGCTGACCTGGAGCGCCTCGCGGTAGAACTCGCCCTCGATCGGGTTGAGGGAGCGCATGATGTCGGCGATGGTCTTGTACCCGTGGTCGCCGGCGTGCGGGGCCTCGGTGCGCTCGGCGAGCTCCAGGACGCCCGGGTTGGTCTCCTTGACCATCTTCTCGCAGTAGTCGACCCCGACCAGGTTCTCCTGGAAGATGTTGTGGTCGAACATGTACTCGGCGGCCTCGCCGAGGTTGATGATCCACTCCCCCAGGTGCGGGGGCTTCACGCCGTACGCCATGTTCTGGGTGTAGACCGAGCAGGTGGCGTGGTTGTCGCCGCAGATCCCGCAGATCCGGCTGGTGATGAAGTGGGCGTCGCGCGGGTCCTTGCCCCGCATGAAGACGCTGTAGCCGCGGAAGACCGAGGAGGTGCTGTAGCACTCCGCGACCCTCTTCTGCTTGAAGTCGATCTTCGTGTGGATGCCCAGGCTGCCCACGATCCGGGTGATCGGGTCCCAGGACATCTCGGTCAGGCCGCTGCCGTCGCCGGTCGCCCTGGTGGTCGGTGTTGCCATCGTGTCCGCGTGTCCTTGTCTGCGAGGTCGACGGGGCCGCACACCGGGGCGGTGTGCGGCCCTCCCCTGTCACCAGGGCGGGCGGTAGCCCGTGGTCAGATGGCGGCCGGTGCGGCGCCACTTCGGTTCCTTGTCGACGGTCTTCAGGGTGATCGCGCGCAGCCGGCGGATCAGCGGGCCGTACGCGCTGCTGGCGCCGCTGGACACGCGCGAGCCGGGCGGCGGGTCCATGAAGGGCATGAACTTGTCCGGGAAGCCCGGCATGGTGCAGGCGATGCAGATGCCGCCGACGTTCGGGCAGCCGCCGACGCCGTTGGTCCAGCCGCGCTTGGCGACGTTGCACTTGACGACCGGGCCCCAGCAGCCGAGGCGCACCAGGCACTCGGGGGTGCCGTAGTCGGTGGCGAACTGGCCCTGTTCGTAGTACCCGCCGCGGTCGCAGCCCTCGTGCACGGTGGCGCCGAACAGCCAGGCGGGCCGCAGCTTGTCGTCCAGCGGGATCATCGGCGCGGAGCCGGCCAGCTGGTACAGCAGGTAGGTGAGCGTCTCGGCGAAGTTGTCGGGCTGGATCGGGCAGCCGGGCACGCAGACGATCGGCAGCCCGGCCTTGGACTTCCAGTCCCAGCCGAGGTGGTCCGGCACGCCCATCGCGCCGGTCGGGTTGCCGGCCATCGCGTGGATGCCGCCGTACGTGGCGCAGGTGCCGATCGCCACCACGGCGGTCGCCTTGGGAGCGAGCCGGTCCAGCCACTCACTGGTGGTGATGGGCTGGCCGGTGGCGGGGTCGTCGCCGAAGCCGCACCAGTAGCCCTCCTTCTTGATCTTCTCGTTGGGGATGGACCCCTCGACGACCAGGACGAACGGTTCGAGTTCGCCGCGGTCGGCCTTGAAGAACCACTCGACGAAGTTGTCCGCGCCCTGGACCGGACCGCACTCGAAGTCGATCAGCGGCCAGTGCACCGCGACCTTCGGCAGGCCGGGCAGCGCGCCGGTGACGATCTCCTCAATGCTCGGCTGCATCGCGGCGGTCAGCGAGACGGAGTCGCCGTCACAGCTGAGGCCGGCGTTGATCCAGAGAACGTGCACCACGTCGGTGTCGGTCGTTTCAGCGGTTGCAGCACCCATGAGGATGCCTCCTCGGGGACGGGAGCCGGACGGGATGGCTCGGACCCAGTCATAGCAACGGTCCGGATCGGCCGCCGCTCCGCGGACCGGGCGGACCGCCCGGAGCGCGCAAGCCCTCCGCGGCCGTTCGGGTCACGTCCGGGCGAACAGCCCGGCGGGCACCGGGCTCTTGCGGACGAACGCGGATCGCAGCGCGTGGTACGGCGATTCGGGTGTGAAGAACTGCCGGCGCATCACCGCGAGCTCCTCCTCCCGGTACGCGGCGAGCGGCTTCGCCCGCTCGTCGGCCTCGCGCGCGGCCTTCTTCGCCGCGATCCGGTGCTGGGCGCCGGGCGAGGCGGCGAGCAGCCCGGCCAGGTGGGCCGCGTTCGCCCCGAACTCGGCCGGCCCGCAGTCCAGCACCCGGTCGACCAGGCCGATCCGCTCGGCCGCGGCCGCCGACACCGGGAGGGCCCGGCCGGTCAGCCGCCCGGCCTCCGCCGTGCCCACCCGGCGCGGCAGGGTGTACGTCCAGTACTCCGACCCATACAGGCCCATCAGCCGGTAGTGCGGGTTGAGCACGGAGCCGCTGCGGCACCACACCTCGTCGGCGGCCAGCGCCAGCATCATCCCACCGGCCGCGGCGTTGCCGCCGAGGGCGGAGACCACCAGCCGGTCGGTGGTGGTGAGCACCTCGGCGACCAGGTCGTCCATCGCGGTGATGTTGGCCCAGGACTCGGCGGCCGGGTCCGGCGCGGCCTCGATGACGTTGAGGTGGATGCCGTTGGAGAAGAAGTCCCGGCCGCCGCCGAGCACCAGCACCGAGGTCGGGCGGCCGAGCGCGAAGCGGTACGCCGCCAGCAGCCGACGGCAGTGGTCGGTGGACATCGCCCCGCCCGGGAAGGCGAAGTGCAGCAGGCCCACCGGGCCGTCCTCGCGGTAGCGGATGTCCGACCAGCCGGGCTGCTCTCCCTCGCCCGGCATCAGCGGCGCGGGCGCCTCGGGCAGCGGCGGCAGCAGGGAGCCGAGCGCCGTCACCGCCGGGAGCCTGAAGGTCGCGGGCCCGCCGGGGGTGCGGCGGCGGCGCAGTTCGGGGATCCACACCGCGCCGTCCGAGGTGGCCCGGCAGACGGCGCCGGCCCGGGTGGCGAGCAGCTCGCCCGCCCGGCCGCGCAACAGCGGCTCGCGGTGGCCCCCGTGCAGGTACCACTCGCCGCCGCACATCTCGTCCAGCACCCCGGGTTGGGAGTCCGCGGCGCGGAGCCGGCGCAGCACCGCCTCGGTGGAGTCGCCCGCCCAGTCGATCCGGCGGCCCTCCTGGCGCAGGAAGGGCCGGGTGCGCACGGTCTCGCGCCAGCCGGGGCCGTGCTGCGGCTGCGGGGCGTACGCGCCGGAGGCGAGGCGTTCCACGGCGAGCAGGGCGGCGGCGACGGCCGCGTCGGAGACCTCGTTGCGGTAGAGGTCGCTCTTGCCGCGCTCGGGCAGCAAGCAGGGCTCCGCGGCCCAGACCGGTCCGGCGTCCAGCTCCGCCTCGGCCTGGAGCACCGTGACGCCCCATTCGGTGCGGCCGTCCTGGATCGCCCGGTCGAGCGAGGAGGGGCCGCGGTCGCCCGGCGGGCCGGGGTGGACGATCAGGCAGGTGAGCTCCGACCAGACCTGCTGCGGGATCGCGGTGCGCAGCATCGGCGCGAGCAGCACGTCCGGCCGGAACCGGCTCACGGCGGCGGACAACTCCTCGTCGTCACCGGCGAGTTGGAACTCGACCTGATGGCGTCGGTCGCGCAGTTCGGCGTGCAGCCGCTGGCTGAGGCTGTTGAACGCGCTGGCGAGGAGCAGGATCCGCATGTCCGCCTCCGACGGTGATGGCCTCCGGGATTCCGGCGATCATCACCTCCGGCCCGCCCGGCGCCCGGGCCGCCCGGCTCGCCGCGCCGCCCGTTCACTCGGGCGGCGGGGCGGTGTCCGGCGCTCCCGCCGTGGTCAGATCCGGTGTCGGCCGTGGCCGATCAGCAGGATCGTGAGCGCCGCGGTGGCGATGCCCTCGGCCCAGGCGGCGAGGGTCTTGTCGGCGAACCAGAACGGCTCGTACATGTTCGGCAACGGGCCGAGGGTGCCGACGTCGACGTAGCGGTAGAGCAGCAGCGCGCCGAGGGCGGAGGCGGCGACCAGCCAGGCGTAGAGGTCGCCGGCGTGGTGGCGCCGGAGGAGCAGCAGGAGCACGGCGAGGCTCGCGGCGGCGGATTCGGCGCGGAACAGGGTGCCCTGGCTGATGGTGTCGCCGACGGCGTCGTACCGGTCGGCGAGCCGGGCGTGGACGGCCGCGTCCACCGCGAGTCCGGCGGCGGCCGACAGGCGCAGCGCGAGGTGGGCGAAGCGGCGCCGGCGGGCGGGGGCGGGGGTGATCACGGAGTGCTCAGCTGACGATGAGGGTGCCGTGCATGAACGGGTGGATGTCGCAGATGTACGGGTGGGCGCCGGTCTGCTGCGGCGCGGTGAAGCTCGCGGTGGCGCCGGGTGCGATCGTGCCGGTGTCGAAGGACTTGTCGGAGGCGGTGAGGGTGTGGCCGTCGGTGTCCTGGTTCGTCACGGTGACGGTCTGACCGGGGCTGACCGTCAGGCTGGCGGGCGAGTACGCGAAGTCCTTGATCGTGATGTGGAGGGCGCCGGTGCTGGACGGGGAGGAGGCCATCAGGGTGCTCGTCGGGCTCACGGCGCCGGTACTGGTCTGCGCGGGGCTGGTGGCGATCGCGCTGCTCTGCACGGGGCTCGTCGCGCTGATCGACGGCGTGCCGGCGCTGGAGCCCGAGCTGGAGCAGGCCGCGAGGGACGCGGAGAGCAGCAGCGCGGCGGCTGCCGGGAGGGGCCGGGGGCTGGTCACGTTCGGACTCCGTTCGGGAGGGTGCGGCCGCGGGAGCGGCCCGCTCCCCACCTTCCTCCGGCCGGGGTCCGCCGTGACCGGGTCCGGGGCTCCGGACAGCCCACCATTTCACACGCAGGAGTGAAAGCCACGACATGGACTTGACGCCCGCCGTCGGCCCGTACGTCCCGGCGATGCGCGGGAATTGTGGAGATTCGTCCGCCTCCGGCTGCCCGTGGACCCACCGGGTAGGCGC
Organism: Kitasatospora cathayae; assembly: GCF_027627435.1. Classification (GTDB taxonomy): domain Bacteria; phylum Actinomycetota; class Actinomycetes; order Streptomycetales; family Streptomycetaceae; genus Kitasatospora; species Kitasatospora cathayae. Next base: position 761,547 of record NZ_CP115450.1, read on the forward strand.
CCCCAGGTACGCCGGGCCGCCCGGTCCGGTGCCCCGCCTCACAGGAAGCCGAATCGATGCAGCTGTCCACCGTCCGCCCGGTGCCCGTGACCTTCCCCGACAGCGCGGCGCCCGACGTCCCGGTCGAGGCGGAACTCCGCTTCGACGCGAGCCTCCCGTACGCGGCCTGCCTGGCCTTCCCGCTGACCGCGTGCCAGTGCACCGGCGACGCCGCCCGGGTGTGCTGGTACTTCAGCCGCGAACTGCTGAACGAGGGCCGGCTCGGCCCGGCCGGCAGCGGCGATGTGAAGGTCCGTCCGGGGTCGGCGGGCGAGGTCCTGATCACCCTGCGGGGGCCGGACGGCGGGGCCCTGGTCAGCGCACCGGAGGACCTCGTGACGGCGTTCCTCTCGGACTCCTTCGCCCTGGTGCCCGCCGGATCCGAGTCCGACCACCTGGACGTCGACGCGGCCCTCGCCCGGCTGCTCGCCGCCGACTGAGCCTTGCCCATCGAGCCTGCCAACCGAGCCTGGGCCACTGAGTCCGGGTCACTGGACCGCTCGCCCGAGCCGCTCGCCCGAGCCCGTCGCGCCCGGTCCCTCCGTAGAATCCACGGGCCGATCCCACTCGCCCGCAGGAGGCCGCATTGACGCCCGACCCCGGACCCGGTGTGCTCACCCACCTGGAGTCCCTGCTCCAGCAGGCTCCCGCCGACCGCGGCGGGGCGCTCTGGCGCCTCCGGGAGGAGGGCCGCCAGCTGGACGCGAACATCGTCCGGCTGCCCGCGAACGCCGAGGTCACCGGGCACGTGGAGCCGGACCTGGACGTCCTCGTCCAGGTGCTCGACGGCAGCGGCGAGCTGGAGACGGCCAGCGGGCGGCAGGCGCTGACCCCGGGGTGCACGGCCTGGCTGCCGCACGGCGCGCGACGGGCGGTCTCGGCGGGCCCGGACGGTCTGGTCTACCTCACCGTCCACCGCCGCCGGCCCGGCCTCTCCATCCGCTCCACTCCCGCCACCTGACCGCCCGGGCGGCTCTCACCGCGGCGTGCCCGGAGAGTTACTTGACAGCCTCAACCTTTCAGGCCTAGCGTCGTCCGCGATTGCTTCAACTGATGAAAAGTTCAGCTCGCAAGCCATCGGGCGCGAGGCGCTCGGAGGCAGCGCCAGAGTCGTCGTAACCCGCCGTAGCCGTCGTAGCCCCGCCCGCACTGGAGACAGCCCCCATGACCCCGCTGGACCACGGCCCCGCCGTCGCCGCCGAGACCACCCGCTTCGTCGCCGCCGTGCGGCAGGCCGACCCCGCCCTCCCGGTGCCCACCTGCCCGGGGTGGACGCTCGCGGACCTGGTCCGCCACACCGGCAGCGTGCAGCGGTGGTTCACCGTCCTGCTCCACCAGCGGATCCAGGAGCCGCCGCGCAGCCGGGACGTCGACCTGCGGCTGCCCGAGCGGCCGGAGGAGTACCCGGACTGGCTGGCCGAGGCCGCCGAGCAGGCCACCGCGGCCTTCGCCGAGGGCGACCTCGACGCGCCGATGTGGGCCTGGGGGGCCGACCAGCACGCCCGGTTCTGGGTGCGCCGGATGCTGTTCGAGACTTTCGTCCACCGGGTCGACGCCGAACTCGCGCTCGGCCTGAAGCTCGACGTCGATCCGGTGCTCGCGGCCGACGGCGTGGACGAGTTCCTCACCAACCTGCCCTTCGCCGCCTTCTTCGCCCCCGGCACGGCCGAACTGCGCGGCGAGGACCGGACCATCCGCTTCGCCCGCACCGACGGCGAGGGCGACTGGCTGGTCCGGCTGCGCCCCGACGGCTTCGGCCTCGACGACACCGATGACGACACCGGCACGGCGGCCGACGCCACCGTCCGGGCCCCCGCCGCCGAGCTGCTGCTGCTCCTGTACGGCCGGCTCGACCGCACCGCGGCCGGGGTCGAGGTCTCCGGGGACGAGGAACTGCTGGCGCACTGGTTCGCCCACTCCGCGTTCTGAGCCCTGCCGGGTGCTGCCGAGCACCGCGGGGCACGTGCCGAGCAGGCACGTGCCCCGACCGGCGGCGGCTCAGGCCGTCGCGGCCAGCGTCCCGTCGAAGCCGGCGGCCGCGAGGCCGAAGGAGAGCGTCATCCCGATGCCCGAGGTGACCGAGACGGCCCGCACGCCCGGGGCCAGGTCGCGCACCAGCAGCGGGCCGCGGGGGCTGCTGGCGTAGACGCCCTGCCAGCGCTCCAGGATCCGCAGGCGCGGCACGCCCAGCACCCGGGCGACGGCGTCGATCAGCAGCTCGTAGGTGCGCTCGTCGATGAACGGCGGGGTGGTGGCGTCGTAGTGGTGCGAGTCGCCGAGCAGCACGGTGCCGTCCGGCCGGCGGGTGAACATCACGTTCGCGCCGATCTCCAGCAGCTCCGCGCTGTGGCCGAGCGCCTCCTCCCGCAGCCGGGCGGCCGAGGGCCGGGTGGTGAAGGCGTCGTAGCGGAGCATCGAGGTGGCGGTCAGCACCGCGGAGTCGGTGCGGAACCCGGCCGGGGCCTCGGCCCGCGCCATGCTCAGCCGGCAGCGCTGGATCCCGTGGTCCTCGGCGACGTCGGGGAACAGGTAGTCCAGGTCGTGGCCGACGCAGACCAGGATCCGGTCGCCGTGGACCGGACCGCGGGTGGTGTGCACCGCGCCGGGCTCGACGCCGGTCACGGCGGTGCCCCACAGGACGCGGCCCCGCGGCTGCTCGGCCACCCAGCGGGCCAGGCCGGGCGCCGCCTCTCGCGGGTCGACCCGCAGGTCGGCGGGCAGCAGCGCGCCGCCCACCAGGTCGCCGTCCGCGCCGGCCGCCCGGCCGAGCGCCTCGGCCGTCTGCGCGGCGCTGCGCAACCGGACGGCGTCGCCGCCGCGTTCGGCGTGCAGCTCCTCCAGGACGGCCGCCTCGGTGGCGGACCGGGCGACCACCAGGGTGCCGGCCTCGGCGGCCCAGAAGCCGGCGGCCGCGGCGGCGCGCAGCCAGCCCGGCCGGGAGCGCTGCGCGAGGGCGAGCAGGTCGCCGTCCTGGGCGCTGATGCAGCAGTGGCCGAAGTTGCGGACCGAGGCGCCGACCGGCCGCCGGTCGCGGTCGACGACGGTGACGGACAGTCCCCTGCTCAGCGCCTCGAAGGCGTGGGCGAGGCCGATGATGCCGGCGCCGACGATCACCACGTCGCTGCGGGCGGTGCTGGGGGAGGTCACGGGTGCGGTGCTGCTGCTCATGGGCCCAGCTTCCGGGTTTCCGGACGCCGGAGTCAAGACATGTATGTACAAGTTACCGGCTGTTCATCCGTCCGACGTTCACCGGAATCCAGTGGGTGAACAGGGGAATCCGCAGGTGGACCGGCCTTGAGAAGTTCCGTCCCCGGGTGTCATAGTCGACTTGTGAAGACAAGTGAGGACCTCCCGCTGCACCAACGGCTCGGCGCCGAGTTCCAGCGCCGCATCGAGTCCGGCGAGTGGCCCGAGGGCAAGCCGGTGCCCAGCGAGGCGCAGCTCTGCGCCGAGTTCGGCACCTCCCGCGGCCCGGTCCGCCAGGCCCTGGCGATGCTGCGCAGCGCGGGCAGCCTGGTCGGCGGGCGCGGGAAGCCGCCCATCGCCCGCCGCACGGCGCCCTCCCAGCCCTTCGACACCTTCCTGTCCTTCACCCAGTGGGCCCGCAGCATCGGCCGCGAGCCCGGGCAGAGCACCCTCGAGGTGGCCCGCCGTCGGGCGTCGCCGGAGGCGGCGGCCCGACTCGGGCTGGCGGAGGGCGAGCCGGTCGTCGAACTCGTCCGGCTGCGGCTGCTGGACGGCGTCCCGGCCATGCTGGAACGGTCCACCTTCGTCCACGAGGTCGGCCGCATCCTGTTCGACTTCGACCCGGACACCGGCTCCGTCTACCAGGAGCTGCTGCGCCGCGAGGTGGACCTGCACCACGCCCGGCACACCATCGACGCCGTCGCCGCCGAACCGCGCGACGCCGAACTGCTGCGGGTCCCCACCGGGGCCCCACTGCTGCGGGTGCGCCGGCTCACCACCTCCGGCCGGGGCGTGCCGCTGGAGTACGCCGACGACCGCTACCTGCCCGCCATGGCCACCTTCACCATCGAGAACACCATCGAAGGCCGGACCGTCATCGGCCGCTACCGCACCGAAGAGGACTGACACCGTGATCGAGCTCGCCGCCCTGGACATGGCCGGTACCACCATCAACGAGTCCGGCGCCGTCTACCGTGCGCTTCGCACCGCCGTCGAACGGAACGGGGTGGCCGTCGCGGAGGCCGACCTGCAGACCTGGATGGGCACCGACAAGCGCGAGGCCATCGCCGCCCTGGTCCGCCTCGGCGGCGGCAGCCCCACTCCGGAACTGGTCGAGGAGAGCTACGCCGCCTTCGCGGAGTACCTGCGCGAGGCCTACCGGACCACTCCCCCGCAGGCCATCCCCGGGGTCGAGGAGGCGCTGGCCGAGCTGCGCCGGCGCGGGATCAAGGTCGCGCTCACCACCGGCTTCAGCGACGACGTCGCCCACCCGCTGCTGGAGTCGCTCGGCTGGTCCACCGGTGAGGGCGGCAACCTGGACGCGGTGGTCACCTCGGACGAGGTCCCGCGCGGCCGCCCTGCCCCGTACATGATCCACCGGGCGATGCAGAAGACCGGGGTCATCGACACCCGCCGGGTGCTGACCGCCGGGGACACCGTGGTCGACGTCGAGGCCGGCCGCAACGCCGGGGCCGGCGTGGTCATCGGGGTCCTGACCGGGGAGCTCGCCCGCGCCGACTTCGACGGGCACCCGCAGACCCACGTGCTGGCCAGCGTCGCCGAGATCCCCGGTCTCGCCGAGGCCCGACCGAGCGCCTGACGGCACGCCGTACCGGCCGCCGGGCCGTCGCGGAACGGCCCGGCGGCTGCCGCAGCTCCCCGGTCAGGAAACTGTCAAGGAGACGGGAAGGACGCGTCAAGGTCGCCGCCGAGGACCCCCCGCTCGGCGCGTCGCCCGCGCCGACCCGCTAGCGTGGACGGCTTCCCCCACCCGAGGTCCACCGAGGAGAGCAGCGCCGTGTCCGACAGCTTCGCGCACCTGCACGTCCACACCGAGTACTCGATGCTGGACGGGGCGGCGAAGAACGGCAAGCTGTTCGCCGAGGCGGAGAGACAGGGCATGCCCGCCATCGCGATGAGCGACCACGGCAACATGTTCGGGGCGTACGAGTTCTTCCACGCGGCCGCGAAGACCGCCGTGAAGCCGATCATCGGCATCGAGGCGTACGTCGCCCCGGGCTCGCGCTTCCTGAAGAAGCAGGTGTTCTGGTCGCCGGGCGGCCAGCGCCCGACCGGCGCCGACGGCGAGGGCGGCAAGGACGTCTCCGGCGGCGGCCGCTACACCCACATGACGATGTGGGCGCAGAACGCCACCGGCCTGCGGAACCTCTTCAAGCTCTCCTCGCTCGCGTCGATGGAGGGCTACTACATGAAGCCCCGGATGGACCGCGAGCTGATCGCCGCGAACGCGGGCGGCATCATCGCCACCACCGGCTGCCCCTCCGGCGAGGTGCAGACCCGGCTGCGGCTGGGCCAGTACGAGGAGGCGGTCAAGGCCGCCGGGGCGTACCAGGACATCTTCGGCAAGGAGAACTACTTCCTGGAGCTGATGGACCACGGCCTGGACATCGAGCGCGACGTCCGCGACGACCTCCTGCGGCTGGCCAAGCAGTTGAACATCCCGCTGCTGGCCACCAACGACTCGCACTACGTCACCGCCGACCAGGCCGACGCCCACGACAGCCTGCTCTGCGTCGGCGTGGGCAAGAACAAGGACGACCCGAACCGGTTCAAGTTCCAGGGCACCGGCTACTACGTGAAGACCGCCGAGGAGATGCGCGAGCTCTTCCGCGAACTGCCGGAGGCCTGCGACAACACCCTCGCGATCGCCGAGCGGGTCGAGTCGTACGAGGAGGTCTTCAGCTACGTCGACCGGATGCCCCAGTTCGACGTGCCCGAGGGCGAGACCCAGGCCTCGTACCTGCGCAAGAAGATCGAGGTCGGGCTGAAGCACCGGTACGGCGACAACCCGAGCCAGGAGGTGCTGGACCGGATCGAGCTGGAGATGGGCGTGATCACCCCGATGGGGTTCGACGCCTACTTCCTCGTGGTCGCCGACATCTGCCAGTACGGCCGGGACAACGGCATCCCGGTCGGCCCCGGCCGTGGTTCGGCGGCGGGTTCGATGGTCGCCTACCTGACCGGGATCACCCAGCTGGACCCGCTGGAGCACGACCTGCTGTTCGAGCGCTTCCTCAACCCCGAGCGCATCAACCCCCCGGACGTCGACATCGACTTCGACGACCGCCAGCGCGACCAGATGGTCCGCTACGTGACCGAGAAGTACGGCGCCGCCTACACGGCCCAGGTGAACACCTTCGGCACGATCAAGGCCAAGGCCGCCGTCAAGGACGCCAACCGCATCCTCGGCTACCCGTTCTCGATGGGCGACCGGATCACCAAGGCGATGCCGCCGGACGTCATGGGCAAGGGCGTGCCGCTGGCCGACCTGTTCGACGAGAAGCACCCCCGCTACAACGAGGGCACCGAGATCCGGGCGCTGTACCAGAACGAACCGGACGTCAAGAAGATCGTCGACACCGGGCGGGGCATCGAGGGCCTGATCCGCGGCACCGGTGTGCACGCCGCGGCCGTCATCCTCTCCTCCACCCCGCTGCTCGACCTGATCCCGCTGCACATGCGGGACAAGGACGGCGTGATCATCACCGGCTTCGACTACCCGTCCTGCGAAGCCATGGGCCTGATCAAGATGGACTTCCTGGGTCTGCGGAACCTGGGCATCATCGACCACTGCATCAAGATCGTGAAGGCCAACCGGGGCGTCGACGTCGACATCGAGAAGATCCCGATCGACGACCCCACCACCTACCAGCTGCTGGCCCGCGGCGACACCCTGGGCGTGTTCCAGCTCGACGGCGGCCCGATGCGCGCCCTGCTCAAGCTGATGAAGCCCACCGAGTTCGCCGACATCTCCGCCGTCTCCGCGCTGTACCGGCCCGGCCCGATGGGCATGAACTCGCACACCAACTACGCGCTGCGCAAGAACGGCCAGCAGGAGATCATCCCGATCCACCCCGAGCTGGAGGAACCGCTCAAGGACGTCCTCGGCCCCACCTACGGCCTGATCGTCTACCAGGAGCAGGTCCAGCGCGCCGCCCAGGTGCTGGCCGGCTACTCGCTCGGCCAGGCAGACCTGCTGCGCCGCGCGATGGGCAAGAAGAAGAAGGAGGTGCTGGAGAAGGAGTTCGTGCCCTTCCACGCGGGCTGCAAGGAGCGCGGCTACTCCGACGAGGCCATCCAGGCGGTGTGGGACGTCCTGGTCCCGTTCGCCGGCTACGCGTTCAACAAGTCGCACTCCGCCGCGTACGGCCTGGTCTCGTACCAGACCGCCTACCTCAAGGCCAACTACCCGGCCGAGTACATGGCGGCGCTGCTCACCTCGGTCGCCGACGACAAGGACAAGATGGCCGTCTACCTGGCCGAGTGCCGGCAGATGGGCATCAAGATCCTCTCCCCCGACGTCAACGAGTCGGTGGTCGACTTCACCGCCGTCGGCAGCGACGTCCGCTTCGGCCTCAAGGCGGTGCGCAACGTCGGCGTGCCGGTGATCGAGTCCCTGGTGAAGACCCGCGACGAGAAGGGCAAGTACACCTCCTTCGCCGACTTCCTGGACAAGGTCGAGCTGGTGGTCTGCAACAAGCGCACCGTCGACTCCCTGGTCAAGGCGGGCGCCTTCGACTCGCTCGGCCACACCCGGCTCTCGCTCAGCAGCGTGCACGAGAGCGCGATCGACGCCGTCACCGGGGTGAAGAAGCAGCAGGCCATCGGGCAGGACGACCTGTTCGGCGCCCTCGACGGCGGCGACGGCGGCGGGCCCGGCATCGGACTGGACTTCCAGCTCACCGACAACGAGTGGCCCCGACGCCAACTCCTCGCCCTGGAACGCGAGATGCTCGGCCTCTACGTCTCCAGCCACCCGCTCGACGGCGCCGAGCACATCCTCTCCCAGAACCGCGACACCTCGATCGCCGAACTCCTCGGCTCCGGCCGCTCCGAGGGCGAGGTCCGGCTGTCCGGCCTGATCACCGCCGTCGACCGGCGGATCAACAAGGCCGGCAACGCCTGGGCGATCATCACCCTCGCCGACCGCGACGGCTCGGTCGAGGTGCTGTTCTTCCCCGCGACCTACAACCTGATGGCCGATCAGATGGTCGAGGACAACGTGATCTCGATCCGCGGCCGGCTCAACGAGCGCGACGGCTCGCTGAGCGTCTTCGGCCAGGAGATCACCACCCTCGACGTCTCCTCCGCCGAACTCGGTACCAAACCGCCGGTCCAGATCACCGTGCCGGCCTCCCGGATCACCCCCGAGGTGGTCGCCGAACTCAAACTCGCCCTCCAGAACCACCCCGGCGACGTCCCGGTCCGGCTGCTCACCACCAACTGGGACAAGAACACCCTCTACGAGCTGGGCTTCCAGGTGAACCCCGACAACGGGCTCGCCTCGGACATCAAGACCCTCCTGGGCAACCGCTCCTGGGCGGGCGCGGCGGTCCGCTCCTGAGCCGCGTCGGCCGGCCCTCGTGACGGAACGAGCGGGCCCCGGACCGGCTCCGCGCCGGTCCGGGGCCCGCTCGCCGAGGGGCAGCCGGGTGGATCAGCCGTCGTTCTCCGCGGAGGGGACGTAGGCACCGGGGACGTCGTCCGGGGTGTGGATCGCGTCCTCGCCCGGGTACGGCGCGGTCCAGTTGTGCGTCTGGTACCAGGTCAGGTGGTTCAGCTGGGCCGGGTTCGCACGGTCCGGCGCCGCGTTCGGGCCGGTCAGGTGCTGCTTGGCCTTCCAGGCGTCCCACTGGGCCGCGACACCCTGCTCGGCCGCCGGCGGGGCGACGGTCACCGGCGCCGGCGCCGCGCCGCGGTCCTGCTGGGCCGGCACGTCGACGCCGCAGGAGGGCGGGGTCTTCAGGCCGTCGGTCAGCGAGGTGCGGTTGGGCACCGCGTCGAACGGCGTGAAGTCCGGCTTGTCGGTGAAGGCCGTGGCCATCGGGGTGGCCGCGCTGTCCTTCTGGTTCATCGGGTGGATCCCGAGGATCTGCTCGATGGTGCGGACCATGGTGATCTGCGAGTAGTAGCGGCTGTCGACGGCGCCGTGCTGCGCCCAGGGGCTGATGATCTGGATCGGGGCGCGGTGGCCGTCGACGTGGTCGAGGCCGGCCTGGGAGTCGTCCTCGACCACGAAGACCGCGGAGTCCTTCCAGTACTCGCTGTGCGAGATCTCCTGGACGATCCGGCCGACCGCCAGGTCGTTGTCCGCGACCTGCGCGGCCGGACTGGCCGGGCCGCCGGTGTGGTCGCTGGACAGCCACAGCATGTTCAGCGCCGCCGGGCCGTTCCGCTCGAAGTCCTGCTTCCAGATCTGGTAGCGGTACTGGTCCGGCACGTCGAGGTCGAACTTCGGGAAGCCGGGCACCGAGACGTCGTTGAGCGAGGGGATCGGCGAGGAGGAGTTGAGCGGGTAGGCGGTGGCGTCGCCGGTCGCCTCCATGTGCTTGGCGTCGCAGTACAGGTTCTGCCAGTCGGCGCCGGCGGGCTTGGTGAGGAACTGGTGGAACTCGCCGAAGTCGCGCACGTCCTGGCCGGCCGCCTGGGCCCCCGTCCACAGGAAGCCGGAGCGCTGGTGGCCCAGGGCGTCGTCCTCGGTGTCGTAGCTGCGCTCGTACTCGCCCGCCGAGGACTCGGTGTACTCCGGGTTGTCCGCCTGCATCAGCCAGTTGTGGCCCTCGGCGGAGTTGGTGCCGATGTCGTAGGTGTTGTCGTAGAGCCCGAACTGCCGGGCCAGCGCCTGCTGGTTGGGCGTCACGTTGGCGCCGAACTGGGCCAGCTTCGGGTCGCCGTCGCCCTTGCCGATGTCGCCGAAGACCTGGTCGTAGGTCCGGTTCTCCTTGACGATCAGGAAGACGTGCTTGATCGGCGACGGGTCGCCGATCCGGGCCGGCACCGGTACGGGCTTGGCCTTGTGCCGGTCGGCCGTGCGGACCGCGTTCCTGGTCCAGCCGTTCTGCTGGAAGACCTTGGCCGTCTGGGAGCGGATCTCCTTGTCCCCCGGCAGGGTGAACCAGGTCAGGCTGGAGGTGGTGTCGTGGGTGCTGTGGGCGCCGGTGGAGTTGGGGCGGCGGGCGTCGATGCCGCGGGTGTTGGAGACGACCACCTTCGAGCCGACGGTGGTGACCTCGGCCGGGAAGTAGTCGGTGGGCAGCAGGCCGACGTAGCTCACCGGCTCCTGGGCGCCGGTGAAGCGGTAGACGGCCACCGCGTCGGCGCGGCCCAGGGTGACCAGCAGGCGGCCGTCGTCGGTGAGCGTCACCGCGGTCGGCTCGTAGCCCACCGAGGCCTCCGGCCACGGTCTGGTGGAGATCCGCTGGACGACCTCGTCGCGCCCGGTGTCGATGACCGACACCTGGTCGGAGGAGGTGTCGGCGACGAAGACCGTCCCGTTCTTGGCGTACACCGCGGTCGGGTGCAGGCCGACGTCGATCGAGCCGACGGCGGCGGCCGGGTCGGAGAGGTCGATCACGCTGACGGTGCCCGAGGTCGCGGCGCCGGTGTCCGGGTCGGCCGGGACCTGGGTGCCGTAGGAGTTGAGGGTGTCGTCGTCGGAGGTGGCGGGGCGCCCGCCCTCGTTGCTGACGTACAGCTTGTGGCCGACCTCCACGATGCCGCGCGGCGCGTTGCCCGTCGTCCAGCTCTGCCCGAGCGCGCCGGTGGCCGTGTTGATCGCGACCACCCGGTTCTGCCCGTTGACCGCGGCGTACAGCGTCGAGCCGTCGGCCGAGAACACCGCGCCGGAGGCCAGCGCGTGCTTGTCGACGTCGGCCGGGATCGCCACCTTCACCGGGTCGGCCAGGGTGCCGTCGGCCTTCACGGTGAACCGGGTGTAGCCGTCGAGCTGGCCCAGCCACAGCTGCTTGCCGTCCGGCGAGTACACCGGGGCCTCCTGGCCGACCGAGCCGTCGGTCAGGTGCAGGTCGGCCGTCTTGGCCTTGCCGGCGCGCTGCTGCACCCGGCCGGTCTTCAGGTCCACCACGACCAGGGAGGCGTCGCCGTCGGCGAGCGTGGCGGCCAGGTGACCGCCGTCCGGGCTGACCCGGGAACCCATGATCTTGCCGTTGTCGATGACCAGCCGGTCGCCGTACGGGGCGATGTACTGGTCGCTGGAGATCACCTGGCCGTCGGCGGTGACCTGGCCGACCTGGTCGGTGCCGAACTGCTGGGTGGCCGCGAAAGCCGTGCCCGTGGCCACGGCCACGGCCGTGATGCACGCCGTGGCCAGGAGGGCCCGGCGGCCCGCACGCCGGCCGGGCAGCGCGGCGTGCTCCTTCTGGACACGTCGACGACGCGTTACCTGCATGGCGTCAGCCCTTCGTTGTGAGTGCGTGGAGGTGCGTTGGGGGGAGGTTCGGGTTAGCCGGGCCTGGTCAGCCCGTCGCGGGGGCGAGCAGGTCGATCTGGCCGTCGAACTGCCACAGCGGGTTGGGCGCGTCCCCGGTCGGGGTGTGCACCAGGAAGTAGCCGTTCACTTCCTTCGGACCGTCACCGTCCGCCGTCACCCGCCCGTCCGAGGCCACGTCCAGCTGGTAGACCGCCGTCCCCGGGGCCGCCGTACCGGGCAGGTGCCAGGTGACCGCGCAGCGCCAGTCGTTGCCAGGCCCCTCCGGGTCGACCTGGCCGTCGCCCCGGCTGCACTCCGCCGTGACCCGAAGGTCGGCCTCGGTGACGGCGGGGCGGTGCAGCCGCTCGGTCTGCAGCCGGTACAGGTGCGCGAACACGGTGGCGACCGTGCGCTGCACCTTCGCCCGGGTGATCCCCGAGCCGGTCGACGGCGCGGCCACCGCGACCGCCCCGAAGGCCAGCACCAGCAGCCCGGCCAGCGGCGCCACCCCGAGGACGAGCGCCCGGCGCCCGCCGCCGTCCTCGCTGCCGTTGGTGAAGTCCCGCCGGACGAACAGCAGGTAGGCCGCGGTGCCCGCCACCACGGCCCACAACAGGCTCACCGCGACGGCGATCAGCGGCTCCGTAAGGCGGGCCGGGTCGGCGAACAGCCCGTTCCAGGACACGAAGGCGTAACCGGGCAGCGCCAGGCGCAGCGCCACCGGCAGCGGCAGCAGCTGGGCCAGCTGCATCGCGACCGCGGACAGCGCCGGGACCAGCAGCCCCATCGGGGAGCGGCCCAGGATGACGGAGCCGAGCAGACCGAGCGCCGCCAGCGCCAGGGTGGGCGCCAGGGCGCAGGCCCAGGCCAGCAGGACGCTCGTGGCCGAATCGGACGGCGCCAGCTGGTGGCCGTCGACGCCGACCAGCGGCTGGTCGCCGACCGCCGCCAGCCCGCCGACCGTACTGGAGGCCACCAGCCCGGCCACCAGCAGCGCGAGCACGGTCGCGCTCGCCAGGGTCTTCGCCAGGAAGATCCGCCGCGGTGAGCGGACCGCCACCAGCAGGTGCCGCCACGTCCCGAGCCGGTCCTCGGCGGCGAACACGTCGCCCGCGACCACGGAGGTCAGCAGCGGCAGCGCCCAGGAGCCGGCGAAGCCCAGCACCACCAGCGGGCCGGCCCAGCCGGTGGCGTGCATCCAGCGGCCGAACAGGGTGTCGGAGGGCAGCGTCCCCTGCTGGGCCACGGCCGCCACGAACAGCCCGGGCAGCGCCCAACAGGCCAGCACCAGCAGCCGGATCCGCCACTGCGAGACGAGCTTGACCAGCTCGAAGCGGTACACCCGGCCCACCGGCACCCGGCGGGCCCCGACTGCGACGGCGGGGCCGGCTCCGGCCACCGCCTTTCCGGCCGCGACCGTGCTCATCGCCCGCCCTCCTGCTGCTTCCCGGTGAGGTGCTCGTCGGTGAGGTGCTCGTCGGTGAGGTGCTCCTCGGTGAGGGCGAGGTACGCGGCCTCCAGCGGCGACACCACCGGGGCGACCTCGCGCACCCGTACGCCCTCCCGCACCAGCGCGGCCACCAACTGCTCGACGGCCACCCCGGAGGCGCGCACCACCAGCGCCTCGGTGCCGCGCCACACCGCGGCCCCGTCCACGACCCGCACCCCGGCGGTCGCGGCGGCCACCCGCCGGGCGGCCTCGGGATCGGAGGTGAGCAGGCGGTGGTCGAGCTCGCGGGCCCCGGCCGCCAGGCCGCCCAGCGGGCCGGAGAAGCACACCCGCCCGGTCGCGAGGATCGTCACCTCGGAGCAGAGCGCCTCGAGGTCGTCCATCCGGTGGCTGGACAGGACGACCGTGACGCCGTCGTCCGCGAGCCGCCGCAGCGCCCCGTGGACGTGCTGCTTGCCCGCCGGGTCCAGGCCGTTGGAGGGCTCGTCGAGGACCAGCAGCCGGGGGTCGGTGAGCAGCGCGGCGGCCAGTCCGAGCCGCTGGCGCATGCCCAGCGAGAAGCCCCGCACCCGGTCGTCGGCGACGTCGGTGAGCCCGACCTCGGCCAGCACCTCGTCGATCCGCCGGGCCCCGGCGTCCTGCCCGCGCAGGGCCGCCAGCGCGGACAGGTTCTTCCGCGCGGTCAGCGACGGGTAGAGGCCGGGGCCGTCGACGAATCCGGCCACCCCGTCCGGCGCGGCCAGTGCCCGTCCGACCGGTCGGCCCAGCACCTCCAGCTCGCCGCCGTCGGCGACCGCCAGTCCGAGCAGCAGCCCCAGCAGCGTGGTCTTCCCGGCCCCGTTCGGCCCGGCCAGCCCGTGGATCCGCCCGGGCACCAGCTCCAGCCCGACGTCGTCGAGCGCCACGACGTCACCGAAGCACTTCGTCAATCCGCGTGCCCGTACGGCAGGTTGGGTTTCTTCCATGGCTCCTTCTCGCAGTCCCCCAGGGAAGCTAGGGGGTTGACGGGGTGGAGTCAGGATCGCGCGGTTGAACACCGGTGGAACAGCTGACGGTCGGCTCGGCGGGTTACGGTCAGGTCGATCCCGTCCTGCGCTCAGCCGGTGACCTCGATCGTGACGTCGTAGGTGCGCTGGTCCGGCGAGCAGTTGAGGGCCTCGCCGCAGGCCGTGCGGGAGGCGGTGAGGTGGGCGGTGCCGGCCGTGCGGGCGGCGAAGGAGGTGGTGACGGTTCCGCAGCCGCCGCCCGGGCGGCAGGAGGGGGACGGCACGGTGGTCGGGGAGCCCGCCGGGGCGAGGACGTCGGGGGCGGAGCTGGTGGCGGCGGACCAGTAGGTGCCGTGCAGTTGGACCGTGACGGTGGCGCCCACCGCGACCTTCAGGGTGGTGTGGTTGGCGTGTTCGTCGGCGGTCACGGCGGCCGGGGTGGTCATCGCCGTGGTGGTGGGCGCCACGGCGGACGAGGCCGTCGAGGCTCCCTTCGAGCCGCAGCCGGTCAGGGCCAGCAGGGCGGCGGCGCAGGTCAGGGCGAGGGCGGCAGGTCTTCTCGGGTTCACGGCGGTTCCTTAGTGCAGGGGTTGTGGGCGGTACCGGTTCGACGCACCGGAGGCCGGATCGGATCCCCCCGAAAACGAGAAAAGCACACCGGGGCGGGCGCGAGGCCCACCCCGGTGCGTCACGGCGAGGCGATCGTCAGGAGACGGTCACGTCGTCGTAGTAGGTGTAGGTCGGGTCACCCGCGTAGTCGTCGTCGTGGTTGCTCAGGGTGAGCGTGTACGAGTGACCGGCGGTGACGGACGCGGTCTGGTTGGTCCAGGTCGCGGCGGAGGAGCAGGTCTTGGCGAGGACCGTGGTGGTCGTGCCGGTGGTGTTGTCCTTCAGGGTCGCGGTGGCCCAGTCGTAGGTCACGGTGTCCGGGCAGGTGTTGCTGTACCAGAAGGACAGCTTGCTGGAGCCGGTCGGCGCGGTGAAGGTCTGGGCGGCGGTGGAGTCCGTGCTCGGGCTGGTCGAGCCGAGCTGCAGGCCGTAGCTGCCGCTGTGGGCGGCCGCACCGAGGACGGAGGCGCTGCCGGTGGTGGTCCAGCCGGTCGCGTTGCCGTTCTCGAAGCCGCCGTTGGTGACGGCGCTGCCGCCCGAGGTGGAGGACTCGGTCCAGGTGAAGGTGGTGTTGCCGGAGGCGCCGGTGGTGTCGGTCGCGGTGACCGTCACGCTGGAGGTGCCGGCGGCGGTCGGCGTGCCGGAGATCAGGCCGGTCGAGGAGTTGATCGACAGGCCGGCGGGCAGGCCGGTGGCCGAGTAGCTCAGGGTCTGGCCGGAGGCCGAGTCGCTCGCGCTGATCTGCAGGCTGGCCGCGGTGCCGACGGTGCCGGACTGGTTGCCCGGGTTGGTGACGGTGACGGTGTTGCCGTGGGTCAGGATGGCGTGCGAGATCGCGCAGGAGTTGGTGTCGTTCGACCAGCTGGCCTGCTCGGCGAAGGTGCCGAAGGAGCCGAAGGAGACGTTCGCGGCGCCGCCGGGCGAGCCGGGCTTGATCCAGGCGCACTCGTCGGAGTTCTCCTGGCCGTTGTACGAGCTGCCCGACACGTGGTTGGTCCAGCCGCCGGCCGGGTTCTGGTCGGACATCATCTCGTGCCACTCGTGGCCGAGGGTCATCGTCCAACCGTCCAGCGTACCGGGCGAGTTGACAAAGCCGACGCCGCAGCTGGCGCCCTGGTCGATGTTGTACGGCTGGTTCGAGAAGGCGATGTCGCCGTAGGGCGAGCTGGCCGCGCCGCCGGTGAGGGTGGTGTCGCCGTTCCAGTCGTGCCAGGCGCAGTACCCGGTGGTGGGGTTCTGGTAGTCGTCCGGGTTGGTGCCGTGCGGCGACAGGATGATGTAGTACGCGTCGCGGTTGGCGGCGGCCGTGGTGTTGCCGAAGTGGCCGGCGGCCTTGACGGCCTCCTGGGCGAGCTGGTTGCCGGTGGCCTGGGCGGGCGAGGCGGCCGCGTTGTCGTACCAGACGCCGGAGAGGACGCCGCCGCTCTGGTACGGGATGAAGTTGGCGTTGGACGGGCAGCTGACCGCGCCGGAGGCGACGTTGGGGCCGTCGCACCACTGGGTCAGGTCGGCCGACCAGGTCTCGCCGTTGGTGCCGATGCCCTTGAACATCTGCTGGGTGGCACCGGCGGCGCCGGCCGAGTCGCCGGAGAACTTGGCGTTGCCGTTGGCGTCGGTGGTCTGGGTGCCCCACTGGTTGCCGTAGAAGACCAGGTAGACCTTGGAGTGACCGCTCTGCACGCCGATGCCGTCGACGCCGCCGCCGTAGGAGAGCGTCTGCTGGCCGGTGGCCGCGGCCTGGTTGTGGGCGGCGAGCCACTTCTTGTAGTTCTCGTGCTGCTGCTTGCCCGGCACCGCGCCGTGGCGGTACGGGTGGCCGTTCTGCGGGCTCCAGGGGTTGAACTCGTTGCCGATGCTGCCCGAGGAGCTGGAGATGTCCTGCGCGGCGGCGGGACCGGCCGCGCCGGCGAGGCCGGCGGCGGCGAGGGCGAGTGACGCCATGCCAGTGAGCGCCGCGTACTTCGCGCGCCGCATTCTGCGGGAGTGACCCATGGGGTGAGGGTGCCTCTCTGGTACCGATCGCCCGTACGGCTGGGGGCCGCGAGCGATCCCTTTGTGGGGAAGGGAGCAGACGGCGGATTCCACCCGCTCGCCAAATCCGGTCGTTTCTTCCGGGCAACCGGAATTGACTGTCTTTCGGTGGGGGATGTCCGCTGGGCATGAAGGAAAGCAGAGTTGATGAATGCAGGTCAACGGACAAGGGTAAGGAAACATTAAGAACGGGGTTCCAGCAGGTGAACCGCCCGGTCGGCGGCCTCTCGCAAGCCCTCCGCATTCACTGAATACCGCCCGAAAGACTGTTTCCGCATTCAGTGAAACGTCGCGGCTTCAACATTCCGTCATGGCCCGTGAACGGTTTTCGGCACCCGCCCCGGGGCACGGACCCACCCTCCGGGAACGTTCCGCGGCAACCGCCGGCCACCGTGCCGGAACCGGCCGGTTCGGGCGCGACCCGTCCGGTGGAAGGCCGTTGACGCGGGCCCCGGGCGTACCACGATGAGCGCATGAGCGCTGAAGCCGGAGGCCACTCGCCGACCGGACGCCCTTCCCCGACGCGCCTCAGGGGCCCCTTCAGGGTCGAGATCAGGGTGGGTTCCGGAGGCGCCGGCCTCGTGCCGAGCCCTGGCTTCGGTGCGGCGGGGTGACGCAGGTCCCCGCCTGGCCATCCCTCAGCGAAAAGGCGTACGCGTGTTCCGCAACAAGGCTCTACCGGCACGGACTTCGGGTCCGTCCTCCGACGGCACGGCGAGCGGGGGCGGTGGGGGCGACGTCGTCCGGCTCGCCGGTGTGCGCAAGGCGTACCGCCGCGCTGACCCAACACGCCGCCCTGGACCGGCTGGTGACCGACGCGCCGACAGTGGTCCCGTGGCCGCAGCTGCTGGCGACCGTCGCCCTCTGCGCCCTCGTCACCCTGGGCACCGCCTCCGGCGCCACCGGCCGGGAGACCCGCCACCGGGCGATCGAGGCCGCGGGCGTCCGTGAGTGAGTCCCGCCCGAGCGGCATCCGCGCTCCGGGGTGCACCCGGGGCGCGGGCTGTCCGGCGTCGTCGTGCGTCTCCACCCAGGCGCTCCCCGTCCTGGCCGCCACCCTCGCCGCGGCCACCGGTCCCGACTGCCCGGCCCCCGCCGCCCTCGCCACCGCCACCCACCTCGCCGGGCTGCGCCCGCTCGGGCAGGTCCTGCTCTGGATCGCGGTCGCCGCCTGGCTGCTGACGGCAGCGGCGTTCCTCCTCACCGCCGCCCCCGTCCCCGGGTCGCCCGCCTCCTGCACCGGGGCCACTGACGCGGCGCGCCCACCGTGACGGCCCGGACCCGCCGGAGCCGAAGGACTTCAGGCCGCGGGCAGCGGGGCCGGGGCGGCGGGGCCGGTGTAGCGGGCGGAGGGACGGATGATCTTGGAGTCGGCGGCCTGTTCCAGGATGTTGGCGCTCCAGCCGATCGCCCGGCCCGCGGCGAAGGTGGGGGTGAACATCTCCCGGGGCAGGCCGCACAGGTGCATCACCACGCCGGCGTAGAACTCCACGTTGGTGTGGAGTTCGCGGCCCGGCTTCAGCTCGGCCAGGATCGCCTCGACCCGGGCCTCGACCTGGACGGCGAGGTCGACCAGCTCGCCGCCGAAGGACTCGGCGACCCCGCGCAGCATCCGGGAGCGCGGGTCCTCGGTGCGGTAGACGGCGTGGCCGAAGCCCATGATCCGGTCGCCGGCCAGCACGTGCTCGCGGATCCAGCCGTCGATCCGCTCCGGGGTGCCGATCGCGTCCAGGGTGTCCAGCGCCCGGCTCGGCGCGCCGCCGTGCAGCGGCCCGGAGAGCGCGCCCAGCCCGCCGACCAGGCAGGCCACCAGGTCGGCCCCGGTGGAGGCGATCACCCGGGCGGTGAAGGTGGAGGCGTTGAAGCCGTGGTCGACGGTGGAGATCAGGTACTGCTCGATCGCCCGGGCCTTGGCCGGCGTGGGCTCCTCGCCGGTCAGCATGTAGAGGTAGTTGGCGGCGTAGCCGAGGTCGTCGCGCGGCTCTATCGGCTGCTCGCCCTGCTGCAGCCGGTGCAGCGCGGTCAGGACGGTGGGCACCAGCGCGGTGGCGAACAGGGCGTCCTCGACCCGCCGGTCGGGCGCGGTGTCGTAGAGCGGCCGGATGCCGCGGTCGGCGGCGGCGATCGACAGCGCGGCGCCGAGGGCGGTGAGCGGGCCGCCGTGCGCGGTGCTCGCCGCCAGGGCGGGCAGCAGCGGGCGCAGCGCGTCGGGCAGTCGGCGCAGTGGTGCGGTGCGGGCCAGGAAGGCGGCGCGGCGGGCCGGGTCGGGCAGCTCGCCGAGCAGCATCAGGTGCCAGACGTCCTCCAGGGTGCGCTGCTCGGCGAGGTCGATCGCCGAGTACTGGCGGTAGTGGTAGAAGCCCTCCAGCCCGCGGACGTCGCTGAGTTCGGTCTCGGTGACGACGACGCCCTTGAGGCCGCGCGGGACGTCGATCTCGGTGGTGCTCGGCATGGCTGCTGTCCTCCTGATGGGTGTTCGTTCGGGTGACGATCTGTACTCTCCGATCATTGATCCATGTTGTCAACGTTGATCGTAATCAATGTGGAATACTGTGGATCATCATCCGGATGCGGTACGAGGACGAGGGCAGACCATGACCGAACGCTTGACCACCCAGCAGGTCGCCGAGCAGCTCGGAGTCAAGGTGGAGACGGTGTACGCCTACGCCAGCCGCGGCCAGCTCAGCAGCGAGCGGGCCCCGGGCGGCAAGGGCAGCACCTTCGACGCCCGCGAGGTGGCCGAGCTGGCCGCCCGCGGCCGCCGCGCCCCGGTGCGCCCGCCGGCGGGCGAAGCGCCGGCCGGTGAGCCCTGGGCCGGCGGACCGGTCACCGTGCGGACCGAGCTGACCCTGATCGAGAACGGCCGGCTCTACTACCGCGGCCGGGACGCCGTCGAACTCGCCGCCGAGCACGGCTTCGAGGCCGCGATCGGCTGGCTCTGGGGGCTGGGCACCGACGCCCCCGTGGCGCTGCGGGTGCCGCCCACCACCGCCGACGCGCTCACCCGGGCCGCCGCCGCACTGCCCGACGGGATCCGGCTGCCCGACCGGCTGCGGATCTCGGCCACCGTCGCCGCCGCGCTCGACCCGCTCCGCTTCGACCTGCGCGAACAGACCGTGCTGGCGGCCGGCGCGGCCCTGATCGCCGGCATGGTGGAGGCGCTCCCCCGCACCGCGCCCGACCCCGACCCGGGCCCCGACGCCCCGCTCGCCGCGCGGCTGTGGAGCCGGCTGGCCACCACCGCGCCCGCGCCCGAGGCGCTGACCTGCCTGGACCGCGCCCTGGTGCTGCTGATCGACCACGAGCTGGCGGTGTCCACGGTGGCGGCCCGGGTCGCGGCCTCGGCGCGGGCCCATCCGTACGCGGTGGTCTCCGCCGGGCTCGGCGCGACCGACGGCCCGCTGCACGGCGCGGCCAGCCCCCTGGCGCACCGGATGCTCGCCGAGGTGCTGGCCGACGGCGCGGTGCCGGTGGTCTCCGACTACCTGCGCACCGGCCGGCCGATCCCCGGCCTCGGCCACCGGCTCTACCCGCAGGGCGACCCCCGGGCGGTCGCCCTGCTCGACGCGGTCGGCCGGCTCGACGGCGGCCCGGCCGTGGTCGCGGCGGTCACCGAGGTCGAGGCGGCGGCGGGCCCGGCCGGGCGGCCGGCCCTGCGGGCCAACATCGACCTGGCCCTGGCCGCCATGGCCCTGGCCGCCGGACTGCCGGCGCAGGCCGGCGAGGTGGTCTTCGCGGTGGCCCGCACCCCGGGCTGGATCGCCCACGCGGTCGAGGAGTACCGCGAGGAACCACTGCGGATGCGCGCCCGCGGCCACTACACCGGCCCGCGCCCGCGGTCCGCCCCGAACGCACCCCTGTCGAAGCCGAGCTGATCTCCGTACCATCTCGCCATGGAGCTCGAACTCCGGCACCTCCGGATCATCTGCAGCATCGCGGACAGCGGGAGTCTGACGCGGGCCGCCGCGGCGCTGCGGCTGACCCAGCCCGGCCTGAGTGCCCAGTTGACGCGGATCGAGCGGGTGCTCGGGGGTGAGCTGTTCAGCCGCGCGCCGTCGGGGGTCGTGCCGACCGCGTTCGGGGAGGTGGTGCTCAGCCGGGCCCGGGCGGTGCTGCCGACCGTCGACGAGCTGCTGGGGGTCTCCGCCCTCGCCGCGCGCAGCGGCCGTTCGCCGCACCGCTTCCGGCTCGGCTCCGTCAACGCTCCGCTGCTCGGCGGGTTGATCGCGGCGATCAGGTCGCACCACCCGGAGGCCGAGATCAGCTCGCGCGGCCAGGGCTCGCCCGTCCCGCTGGTCGAGGACGTCGCGGGCGGCCGGCTGGAAGCTGCCGTGGTGGGCGACAGCCCCGGTTACGAGCTGGCGCTCCCGCCGGGGGTCGCCGTCGAACCGGTCGCCACCGAGCCGCTCTTCGTGGCCCTGCCCGCGGACCATCCGCTGGCGGCGCTGGAGGAGGTCGGGCTGGCGGACCTCGAGGAGGAGGACTGGGCGGCTCCTCCTCCGGACAACGACCGGATCCGTGAGTACTGGTCCAGGACCCTGCTCGTCCTGGGCCACCGCCTGCGCGTCGTCCACGAGGCGGAGGGCAGGCTCCTCCTGGACGTGGTCCGCAACGGTCACGCGGTGAGCTTCTGCCAGGCCACGTACGAGGAGGTGCCGGGCATCGCCGTACGGCCGGTCGCCGGGAACCCGCTCTGGTACCGGCATCTGCTCGCCTGGCACGAGGAGGGGCCGCTGGTGGCGCTGGGCCCCTCGCTCGTGCGGGACGTCACCGAGGCGTACCGGGCGGCGTGCGCCCGCAGCCCGGTCTACCGGGGCTGGCTCGAAAGGCGCGCGGGCGCCGCACCGCTGACCGGTCATCACCTGTAGGTCCAGACCGTGTCGGTGGCGGCGCCGGAGGCGTTGACGCGGATCCGGATCCGGGCGGTGTCGTCCTGGAAACACTGGCCGGGTTGCCAGCGCTGCCTGTCCAGCACGGTGCAACTCCCGCTGGGTGCGGTGGCGTTGGGGTTGCTCACCACCCGGATCGGCCCGTTGCCGGTGGTGGTCGAGGCTGGCCGGGTCTACTGCCTGGTCACCCTGATGGTGTCGGTGAGCGGTCCGCGCTCGACGACGTCGATCCTGACACCCGTGGTCGGGTCGCTGAAGGACTGGCCCGGCTGGTAGGCGGCCAGATCGAGGGCGGTGCAGCCGGCCGGCGGGGTGGCTCCCGGGTTGCCGTTGACCACCCGGATCGGGCCTTCGCCGGTCGGGGTGGCGGTGTTGACCTGGTAGATCAGCACGCCGGTGGAGCAGGCCCTGGCGTCCCCGCCGACGGCCCGGCGGGACTCGGCGACGTAGGCGGTGGTCGGGCCGGTCCGGATCACCGCGATCTTGGTGCCGCCGGGGCGTTCGACCGCCCTGAGGCGGACGGTCCGGCTGCCGGCGGCGGGCAGGCAGGCGACCTGGCGGTCGTCGATCCAGCCGAACTTCCAGCGCTCCCAGCCGAGGTGCTGGGGTGCGGGACCGGCGATGTCGCCCATCAGGTCCCAGCCGCCGACGTAGCGGTGGTAGTCGGTGGCGGTGAAGGCGTAGAGGTCGGGCAGGCCGAAGGTGTGGGAGGTCTCGTGGTCGGCGACCTTGTAGCCCCAGTGGTACATGTCCTGGCCGAAGGTGACCGCCCACTTGATCCGCCGGCCGTCGGCGGTGATGCCCGCGGTGGTCGGGTCGTAGAGGTAGGTGGGCGAGAAGGTGATCGCGGAGGCGGTCCTGGTCGGGACGATGTAGAGCATGTCGTACCGGGAGAAGTCCACGTACGGGTCGGCCGCCTGGACGGCCTGCTTCACGTAGAGCTCGTGCTGCTCAAAGGTGATGCCGCGCTCGAAGCCGTAGGAGGAGGCGGCCTGCGGCATGTGGATCCAGCGCTTCAGCGGGTCGATGTCCAGCCGGGCCCGGCCGTAGGAGTCCTGCCTCATCCAGTCGGCGGCCGGGGCGAGTTGGCGGTAGTAGTCGTCGGGTGTGCCGGTGGCCGGGGCGTCGGGGAAGTCGACGAAGACCATCAGCACGTGCTTGGTGCCGAGCGGCTGCTGGAACTGGGTGTGGTCGGTGTTGTGGCCCTCGTCCGTCCAGCCGGTGGCTCCGGCCAGGGCGCAGTCGGCGGCCGGAGCGCCGGGCCGGGCCGGGTCGGCCGCCGCCGGGGTGGCGGCGAGCAGGGGCAGGGTGAGCGCCAGGGCGGCGGCGAGCGGGTGCGGTCTCATCGTTCTCCTTCGAAGTGGTGGGTCAGCACCGGCCGGAGGCCAGGTCCATCAGGCGGGCGAGCACCCGCTCGCCGGAGGCGGTCACCCCGTCGTGCTGCCACTCGCCGGTGACCCAGGAGCGCAGGGCGCCGACCGTGCGGGCGGTGCGCAGCGAGAGGCCGGCGTCGACGTACATGTCGTCGTGGTAGACGGCGGCGGCCACTGGCACCCGGTTGGCGGCGAGCCGGGCCGGGTCGTACAGGGCGGGCCAGTCGGTGCGTTCGGCGAGCAGGTGGACGGCCCCGGCGAACGGGCGCAGCCCGGCGATCTCCTCGAACATCCACGGGTAGAACATCTCGCCGGTGAACAGCAGGGGGTCGGTGTCCTCGGCGAACCCGGGCTGCCCGGCCAGGGCCCGGGCGGCGGCCCAGCCGGTGGCGGCTCCGGGGCGGCCGTAGATCGACTCCTGGAGGGCGGCGAAGAGCGGGTTGTCGGTGAAGCCGGTCAGCTGCGCCACCTGCTGGAGGAAGGTGGCCGAGGGCTGGCCGTCCGGGGCGAGGGCCTCGTCGAGGAGCCAGTGCAGGCGTTCGAAGCCGTCGCCCATGCCGAGCGCGAGTCCCAGGGTGCGCAGTCGGCGGACCGTCAGCCGGTCGCCGTCGGGGAGGTGGACGGCCCGGCCCTCGAGCAGGTCGGCGATCCGGCGGACCAGGGGGCGGTCCCCGGGGTAGCGGGCGTAGTAGGCGCCCACGGTGTCGCGCACCCGGGGGTAGGTGGCGGCGTAGACGTCGTCGGCGGTGGCGTCGAGGCCGGGCAGGCCGCCGGTGACGTAGCAGGCGCGCAGGCCTTCGGGGGCGAAGGAGAGGTAGCTGAGGGTGACGAAGCCGCCGTAGCTCTGGCCCAGGACCTCCCAGGGGTCGTCGCCGCACAGCCGGCGGCGGATCAGTTCGGCGTCGGCGACGATCGAGTCGGCGCGGAAGCGGCCGAGGTGGTCGGCCAGTGCGTGGGCCGAGGGGAAGCGGATGGCGGCCCGGGCGGTGAGCGGGCTGGAGCGCCCGGTGCCACGCTGGTCCAGTAGCAGCACCCGGTGGGTCTTGAGGGCGTGGCCGAGCCAGCCGGAGGTGGCGTTCAGCGGGCGGGGGGACTTTCCGCCCGGTCCGCCCTGGAGGTAGAGCAGCCAGGGCAGTCGCTCGCCGGAGCGGACCGGGTCGACGACCTCGCGGGCGAACAGTTCGATGGTTCCGCGGGCGGGTTCGGCGTGGTCGAGCGGTGCGGTGAAGACGTGGTCGGTCACGGCGAGTCCGGGCAGCCGGTACTGGGCGTGGATCACGGTGTCCTCTCGGGGTGGTGGCAGGCGACCTGTTGTCCGGGGGCGATCGTGCGCAGCTGCGGTCGTTCGGCTGCGCAGAGTTCGTCGGCCCTGGGGCAGCGGGTGCGGAAGCGGCAGCCGCTGGGCGGGTCGAGCGGGCTGGGCGGGTCGCCGTGGAGCACGATCCGTTCCCTGGCGCTCTCCAGGTCCGGGTCGGGCAGCGGCACGGCGGACAGCAGGGCGTGGGTGTACGGGTGGGCGGGGTGGGCGAACAGGGTGTCGCGGTCGGCGGTTTCGACGACCGCGCCGAGGTACATCACGGCGATCCGGGTGCTGATCTGGCGGACGGCGCCGAGGTCGTGGGCGATGAACAGGTAGCTCAGCCCGTACTCGTCCTGGAGGTCCCTGAGCAGGTTGAGGATCTGCGCCTGGACCGAAACGTCGAGGGCCGAGACCGGCTCGTCGCACACCACCAGCTTCGGCCGCAACGCCAACGCCCGTGCGATCCCGATGCGTTGGGCCTGACCGCCGGAGAACTCGTGCGGGTGCCGGTCGGCGTGCTCCGGCCGCAGGCCGACCCGGGCCAGCAGTGCCTCGGCCGGCTGGTCGGGCTCCAGGCCCTGGTAGCGGTAGGGTCCGGCGAGGATCCGGCGGACGGTGTGCCGGGGGTTGAGCGAGGAGAACGGGTCCTGGAAGACCATCTGCAGGTCGCGGCGCAGCGGGCGCAGCGCCGGCTCGTCCAGCCCGGCGAGGTCGTGCCCGGCGAAGTGGATGCCGCCCGAGGTGGGGCGCTCCAGGCGGGTGATCAGTTTGGCGAGGGTGGACTTCCCGCAGCCGGACTCACCGACCAGGCCGAGGGTTTCGCCGGGCCCGACGGCCAGCGAGACCCCGTCGACGGCCGCGACGTGGCCGGCCAATCGCCGGGTCAGGCCGTGGCGGACCGGGTAGCGCTTGACCAGGTTCCGTACGTCGAGCAGGCTCATTCCGCGACTCCCAGGGTCGGCAACCGGTCCGGCAGGGGCCCGTCGATGCGCGGGACGCAGGCGAGCAGGCCGCGGGTGTACGGCTCCCTCGGTCGGTGGAACACGTCCCGGACCGGGCCGCGCTCGACCGCGCGGCCGTGGTGCATCACCACGACCTGGTCGGCCAGTCCGGCGACCACGCCCATGTCGTGGGTGATCAGCATGATGGCGGTGCCCGCCTCCTCGCGGAGTTCGCGCAGCAGTTGGAGGATCTGGGCCTGGACGGTGACGTCCAGCGCGGTGGTCGGCTCGTCGGCGATCAGCAGGTCGGGTTCCAGGCACAGGGCCATCGCGATCATCACCCGCTGGCGCATCCCGCCGGAGAACTCGTGCGGGTGGCAGCGGGCGCGCCGTTCCGGCTCCGGGATGCCGACCCGGTCCAGCATCCGCACCGCGACCCGGTGCGCCTCCCGGCGTCCGGCGCGGTGGTGCGCCCGGTAGGCCTCGGCGATCTGGAAGGCCACCGAGTAGTACGGGTTGAGGCAGGACAGCGGGTCCTGGAAGATCATCGCGATCCGGTCGCCGCGCAGCCGGCGCAGCGAGCGCTGGTCGAGGGCGGTCAACTCCCGCCCGTCGAAGCGGATCTCGCCGCTGACCCGGGCGTCGCGCAGCAGGCCGAGGACGGCGAGGCTGGTGACCGACTTGCCGCTGCCGGACTCGCCGACCACGCCGAGCACCTGTCCGGCCTCCAGGTCGAGGTCGAGCCCGTCCACGGCGCGGACGCCGGAGCGGAACTCCACGGCCAGGTCACGTACCGTCAGCAGGGTCATCCGACGGCCCTCACTCTCGGGTCGAGCACGGCGTAGACCAGGTCCACCAGCAGGTTGGCGAGCACCACGAAGGAGGCGGCGAACAGCGTCACCCCGAGGATCACCGGCTGGTCGGCGGAGGCGATCGCGTCGGCCGCCAGCTTGCCGACGCCCGGCAGCCCGAACACCGACTCGGTGATCAGCGCACCGCCGAGCAGCGCGCCGAGGTCCATGCCGAAGATGGTCACGATCGGCATCAGGGCGGGCCGCAGGGCGTGCCGCCGCACCACGGTGAGTTCGGGCAGGCCCTTGGCCCGGGCGGTGCGCACGTAGTTCTGCCCGAGGCTCTCCAGCATCTCGCCGCGGGTGACCCTGGCGTAGATCCCGGCGTACAGCAGGGCGAGGGTGATCCAGGGCATCAGCATCGACTGCGCCCAGCCGAGCGGATCGGCGGTGAACGGCACGACCTGCGGGTACGGCAGCAGCTCGAGCCGCACCACCAGCAGGTACTGCAGTACCAGGGCGGTGAAGTAGATCGGCAGCGAGACCCCGCCGAGGGCGGCCGTCATCGCGGCCCGGTCCCACAGGCTGCCGCGCCGCAGGGCCGAGACCACCCCGGCGCCGACGCCGACGGCGAGCCACAGCACGGCGGCGCCGACGGCGATCGAGAAGCTGACCGGCAGCCGGCTGGTGAGCAGCTGCCACACCGGCTGGTCGGTCTGGAAGCTGAACCCCAGGCACGGGAACGGGCAGTCGACGGCCTGCGGTCCGCTGCCGTACGTCCGGCCGGAGACGATGCCGGTCAGGTAGTCGCCGAACTGGCGCAGCGGCGAGTGGTCCAGCCCGAGGGTGGTGCGGATCTCGGCGATCCGTTCCGGGCTGCAGGCCTTGCCGCAGGCGCCCTGCGCCGGGTCGGCCGGCATCAGGTAGAAGATGGCGAAGGTGGCGGCGCAGATCACCAGCAGGATGGCGGCCGTGACGGCCAGTCTGCGCAGCAGGTAGAGGATCATCGTCGCTGGCTCCGGGGGTCGAGCGTGTCCCGGACGGCGTCGCCGAGCACGTTGAAGGCGAGCACGGTGACGAACAGGAAGGCGCCGGGGATCAGGAAGTAGGCGGGGTCGGCGGCGTACCAGGGCACGGCGGTGGCGATCATCTGGCCCCAGGAGGGGGTGGGGGCCTGGACGCCGACGCCGAGGAAGGACAGGCCGGCCTCGGTGGCGATGTAGCCGGGGATCGACATGGTGGCCACCACCAGCACCGGTCCGGTCAGGTTGGGCAGCACCTCGCGCAGCAGCAGCGCCCGGCGGGAGGCGCCGAGCACCCGGGCGGCCGCGACGAACTCGCCCCGCGCGAGCACCATCGCCTGTCCGCGGACGATCCGGCCGACGTACGGCCAGCCGAAGAAGCCGAGGACCACGACCAGCAGCAGTCGGCGGTCCGTGCCGGGCGCCGCCGAGATCAGCGCGATCATGAAGATCAGGCTGGGGAAGGACAGCAGCAGGTCCATGGTGCGTGCGATCGCGGTGTCGACCCACCCGCCGAAGAAGCCGGCGACCAGGCCCAGCGCCGTGCCCAGCACCACCGACAGCGCGGTGGCGAGCACGGCGATCAGCAGTGACACCTGTGCGCCGTACACCACCCGGGCGAGCACGTCCCGGCCGTTGACCGGCTCGACGCCGAGCCAGTGCCGGGCGCTGATCCCGCCCGCCGCGCCGCGCGGCAGGCCGCCGAGCGCCGGGTCCACCGCGTCGCCGTGGAAGGCGGTCGGCGAGCTCCCGGTGATCCAGGTGATCAGCGGCGCGGCGGCCGCGACCAGGACCAGCGCGGCCACCACGGCCAGTGCGAGGGCGGCCGAGCGCTGGGCCAACAGCCTGCGGACGGCGGTCACTTGCGCACACCCAGGGAGACCAGGTCGAGCCGGCCGACGTAGCCGATGTGCCCGTACGCCCCGGTGACGTTCGGGCCGGTCAGGACCGGCGCCTTGTCCCAGAGGAACGGCACCACCGGGGCGTCCCGCATGATCTGCTGCGCGAGCTGCCCGTACGCCGCCCGGGCCGCGGCCGGGTCGTCGGTCGCGGCGATCCCGTCGATCCGCGCGTCGACGGCCGGGGAGTCGTACTGCGCGTAGTTGTTGTTCCCCTGAGCGGTGATCAGCCGGCCGTCGAAGACGATCGGCAGGTACGTGGAGGCGCCCGGCCAGTCCGGGGACCAGCCGGCGATCACCAGGTCGTGCTCCTGGGCGGTGTTGCCGACCGTGCTGTAGAAGGCCGAGGAGCTGATCTCGTTGATCTTCACGGTGATGCCGGCCCGCCCGAGCGAGGCCTGCACCGCCTCGGCCTGCGCCTTGCCGGCGGTGGAGGCGGGGGCGTCGAGGGTCAGGGTGAGGCCGGAGGCGTGGCCCGCCTCGGCGAGCAGCGCCTTGGCCTTGTCCGGATCGCCCTTGCCGTCCTGACTCGGGTAGGGGTCCTCGGCCGGATAGCCGAGGGACGGCGGCAGCAGGCTGGTCGCCAGGTCACCGGCGATCGGACCGCCGCGGGTGGTGCGCAGGGCGTCCTTGTCCAGCGCGTAGGCGATGGCCTGGCGCACCCGGACGTCGTCGAGCGGCTGGTGCCTGGTGTTGATGCTCAGGTAGCGGGTGTTGATCGAGTCGCCGGTGACCAGCCGGCTCTTCAGCCGCGGATCGTTCAGCACCCGCCCGACCGAGGCGGGGCCGATCGGCTCCAGCGCGACGGCGTTCGCGTCCTCGCCCTGACCGGCGATCAGCCGCTGGTCGACCACCGCCGCGTCCAGGCCCAGGTCGATGACGACCCGGTCGGGCAGGCCCTTGCGCACGCCGTCGGTCGCCCGGTCCCAGCTGGGGTTGCGGACCAGGGTGAGCCGCTTCTTGGGCTCATAGCTCTCGATCTCGTACGGGCCGGAGGAGAACGGGCGGGAGTCGTAGCCGACGCCGGTGTCCTTGTCCTTCGGCACCGGGGCGAACATCGGCAGTGCCACCGCCGAACCGAAGTCGGCCACCGGGCGGTTGAGATGGAAGACGACGGTGCTGTCGTCCGGGGTCTCGATCGAGGCCAGCCCGGCGGGATCCTGGTAGGGCCCCTTGTACGAGTCGCCGCCGGCCAGCCACATCCGGGCGTACGGCGGGCCCTCCGGCAGCTCGGCGGCGAAGGTCCGCTCGACCCCGTACTTGACGTCCCCGCTGGTGATCGGGCGGCCGTCCTCGAACTTCACCCCCGGCTTGAGGGTGAAGGTCCAGGTCCTCGCGCCGTCGCTGGGCCGACCGGTGTCGGTGGCCAGGTCCGGCACGATCTTCCCGCCCGCCTGGCCGGGCGCGGCGGCGAAGGTGGTCAGCGTCCGGTAGATCAGCCGGCTCACGTCCTGCGAGGA
Organism: Kitasatospora cathayae; assembly: GCF_027627435.1. Classification (GTDB taxonomy): domain Bacteria; phylum Actinomycetota; class Actinomycetes; order Streptomycetales; family Streptomycetaceae; genus Kitasatospora; species Kitasatospora cathayae. The sequence goes on from NZ_CP115450.1 coordinate 790,753, forward strand.
CGTGACGTAGTTGCGCGCCGGGTCCAGGTGCTCCAGGTCGAGGGTGGACAGCACGTGCAGCGTGCCGCCCTTCACCGCGGCCGTGTTCGCCCCGGTGGCGGCGCCGCCGGCTCCCGTACAACCGGCGGCCGACAGCAGCCCCAGGGCCACGGCGAGGGCCGGCCCGACTCTTCGTTGTCCCACGTCTCCTCCAGGCATGATGTGACATTTCATGCGTGGGAGAAGAGTGGCCGACCGGGGAGCCCGCCAGAAGATCCCAGCACCCCATCACATCGCGTTATGACAGCCGGAGGGCGGCCGACCGCACCAGCCGGGCACCCTCCACGCCACCGTCCTCGGCCCGGAGGCGGACGACTGATCAACGGCCTCCGTGGTCGGGCAGCCGGATCGCCTCGCCGTGACCCGGCTGCCCGGCTACGTCAGCGCGCGCCCCCTCCTCGGGCGGTCGGCGGCCCGGGCCGGCGCTGCTACGGACCGGGTGGGAGCCGCGCGAGGCGGTCGCGCGGACCGTGGCCACCGCGGGGCGGACGGTCTTCCTGTCCGGCCTCACCGTCACGCTCGCGCTGGCCAGCATGCTGGTCTTCCCCGAGGTCTTCCTCCGGTCGATGTCCCTCGGCGGAACGGCCGCCGTCCTGGTGGCGATGGCCGGGGCGCTCACCGTCCTGCCCGCGGCGCTCGCCGTCCTCGGACGGCGGATCGACTCCCTGCGGGTACCGCTCCCCCGGCGACCGCACCCGAAGTCCGCCGGGCAAGGGCCGGGCGGCTGGGAACGACTGGCGGGCCGGGTCATGCGCCGACCGGCGCGGTACGCCTTCGCCACCCTGGCCGTGCTCACCCCACACCCGAACGTAGCGGCAGCGCCGAGGCCAGCCGACTGACTCGCCTCCGCGGCTCGCCCCGGTGACCATTCCACACGGGCCGTCGCACGGTCGGCCCCTGGCCAGGACCAGTCTCCGACACCGGCTCACCGGACTCGCGATCAACCTCGCCGGAATCGACGCCTGGCGCATCACGACATCCCGCTCCCCGACCCTCACATCCGGCAGCACTCCGGCCCGTCGGATGAACCGACGGGCCGGAGTGGCCATGACCGGATTCGCCCACAGCATCGCGTTGCCCCCACCCGGAGCCCGGAGCCGGCCGCCCCGACCGGGGCCGTGCGCGAGCCGGAGGCCCTCGTGGCCGTCGCCCGGTCACCGAAGGGCCTGCCCAGCCGGACGGACCAGCAGCACGGTTGCCGCCAAGAGGTGCCAGCCGGGACCGCCGAGGGCCGTTCCGGGGCCGCGGTCCGCGCCGGCAGTCGCGGAGTCCCGCCCGGCCGTGCTGTCACGCCCCGTCCAACGCCTCCACCAGAGCCGCCAGGAACTCCTCCGGCCGTTCCAACTGCACGCTGTGCCCGGCCCCTTCGACCACCACCTCGCGCACCCGCCCGCCCGCCGCGGCGTAGCGGTCGAGTGCGGAACGGGTCTGTGCCACCATCGGCTGCGCCGGGCACGCGTCCGCGCCGGGCCACCCGGGAACCGCACCGATCGCGCCCAGGTGGGCGAGGTCGAAGAGCGAGGTGTCGGAGACGATCACGTCGGCGGACCCGCGGATCCACAGGACGGGCGGCTTCGGCTCGACCAGTTCCAGGTCGTCGATCCGGAAGTGGGTCGGTGCCAGCGAGTTGAGCACCCCGCGGTCGCCGGGCGCGAACCCCGGCCAGGCGTCGCTGGGACGGCTGTCTCCCGGGTAGTGGTCGACCCCGGTCCGGGTGGTCAGCATCGCGGCCACGTAGGGGTTCGGTTCTGCCAGCGGTTCGCTGACGTAGGCGGTGTCCAGTACCGAGCGCGGCGCGAACGGTGACCCGGCGCCCGCCTCGCCCTCGCCCAGTAGCCGGACGAATTCGGGGGCCGCACCGCCGGCGCCGGAGCCCGCGCCGTCGGGCGAGTTGAGCCGCCCGTCCGGCCCGTGGGTGCCGCCGAAGCCGTACGGGGAGACCGGGTTGACCAGGGTGAGTGAGCGGACCAGTTCCGGGTGGTCGCGCAGCAGTTGCAGCGCCACGCCGCCGCCCATGCTCCAGCCGACCAGGTGGACCGGGCCGAGGGCCAGCGCCCGGAGGTAGGAGAGCAGGTCCTCGCTGTGGTCGCGCAGGCCGCGGGTGGCGTCCACCGGCAGGGGCTCGGTGCCGCCGAAGCCGCGCAGGTCGGGTGCCAGCGGGCGGTAGCGGGCGGGCAGCGCGGTCATGGTGGAGTGCCAGAAGACGCTGGAGGAGACGTTGCCGTGCACCAGGACCACGGGTTCGCCGGTGCGGCCCTCGATCTCGGCGTGGTTGACGGTGAGTCGGTCGGTGGCGATCGGTCGATCGGTGATCATCGGACGGGTCCTCAGTTCAGCCAGCCGGTGACCTGCGCGCTCGCCGCGCCGTCCCAGCCGAGTTCCAGGTGATTGGCGGAGGCGATCAGCGCCGTGCCGCCGACGGTGGCGAAGCCGGAGGTGTCCAGTGCGCTGGCCACGAAGACCACTCCGTCGCTGGGCCCGCGGTCCTCGTTGAAGATCCCCAGGACGTTGGGCGTGCCGCCGGCCAGGAGGTAGGCCGTCACCGAGGCGGGCACCCCGGCCTGGCGCAGCGGGGCGATCAGCGAGCCGGCGTCGATCGCGGCCTGGATGCCGCCACCGTCGGTGTAGAAGCCCTGCCCGCCGTAGTAGGTGGTGTACCAGTCCTGCTGGGTCTGGTCGACGCCGAAGACCGAGTCCCAGCGGGCCAGCATCTGCCGCTGCCCGGGGTAGTCGTCGTAGCCGCTCGTGGGGGTGAAGGAGAACTCCGGGTGCGCGATGTAGGTGCCGTAGCAGGTCATGTGCAGGTGCGGGGAGGGGGCGTTGACGGCACCGCCGCACTGCGGCCAGATCGAGAAGTCGTGCGCCCAGCCGTGCGCGAACGGGTAGTCGTAGCCGCCGTTCGGACCACCGAGGGTGATCAGCTTGCGCACGTCACCCGCGGCCGGGCGGCCCCAGGCGGGCTTGACCGAGGAGACGTAGGCCCGCGTGGACATCTCGCCCTTGCTCCAGCCCACCACGTCCACCTGCGGGACGCCGAGCTTGGCGCGGATCAGCGCGACGGCGTCGCCGACCTCCTGGGCCTGCATCAGGTTGTCGCCCTGCTTGTGGGCGAAGCCGATCGCGAAGACCCGGTAGCCGCGACCTGCCAGGTACTGCATCAGTCCCGTGTTCGGGCAGGAGGCGGCGCCGCAGCCGTAGCCGCCGGACTCGCCGGGGTTGGCCCAGGCCCGGTCCGGGTTGTCGTTGGCGCCGTGCACCAGCAGCACCGGGACCTGGTGCGCGCCGGTGTTCCAGCCCGGGGCGGAGTAGAGCAGGAAACGGCCGGAGAAGGGCTGCTTGACGCCGCCGAAGAAGGTGAGCCGCTGGCCGTCCTGGTCGCCGCGGCCGTCCGGCGGGTACTGCTCCTGCCGGAAGCCGGTGGTGGTGTCGAGGTACCGCTCGACGTGGTCCCAACCGTTGGCGACGCTGCTGTAGGTGGCCTCCAGGGTCAGGTAGGACGGCACCGCCCCGGGCACCGCGGCCGCGGCCGTCCCCGACGGGGCCATCACCGCACCGATCAGCGCCAGCACGCCCGCGAGCATCCAGCCCAGGCCTCTTCGCCCACGACGTCCGTTCCTCCGCATACGCGTTCACTCCTCCACGCCCGGATCGACTGCGCGACACGGTACGGATGCCGGGGTGCCGTCCCTATGGTTGTGACACATACCTCGGTCATCACGATGTGGGCGTCCGCCACCTGGTCCACTCCGGAGGGCTGCGGCGATGCCGGCGATCGCGGCGAAGTGGTCGGCCTCGCGTTCGTAGCGGCGGTGCAGTCGGCGGAAGCCGCCGAGCCACGTCAGCACCTCAACCGCCCTCGCCCTGAAACAGCAGGGCGCCCAAGAACCCGTCAACGTCATCGCGCACTGGGTACGAACGCGCCACGCACCGGGCGCACGGGCGCACCCCGGTCGGCCGGCCGCACCGGTCGCGGGCGGCCCGGGCCTGGGCGCTGCCGTTGCCCTCGATCGACCCGCAGGTGGTGTCCCGCTCCGCCGCCGCCCTGGACGCGTACGGCCCGGACCTCGGCTACACCCACTACGCGGTAGTGCGACGGCTGCCGATCGCCCTCGGCGGTGTCGCAGCGGTGGCGGGGCTCGCCTTCGCCGCCCGACTGCCACTGCTGCGCCGGGCCCTGGGGAGGCTGCGCAAGCCCGGTGACGGGCCGAGCGCGGAGCAGCGGGCGCGGTCCTGGTTCGTCGTCCGGTTCGTGGCGCGGGCGGGTGGTGGGCGCCCTCACCGAAGTGTCCGGGGGTGACCCCGGCTACCAGGAGACCGCGAAGATGCCGGCCGGGTCGGCGCTGTGCCTGGCGTACGACGACCTGCCGTCCGCATGCGGTCGGCGTGTCAGCACCGCACCACCGACGGCTCGCCCGCCCCTGTCACGAGGGGGACGAGCCGTCGGTGCCCTCCGGGGGGAGGACGCCGCTACTGCGGCGTCACGTAGGCGCCGGAGATGCCGCCGTCGACGAGGAAGGTGTTGGCGGTCATGAAGGACGAGTCGTCCGAGGCGAGGAAGGCCACCGCTGCGGCGATCTCCTCGGGCTCGGCGAAGCGGCCGAGCGGGATGTGGACCAGTCGACGGGCGGCCCGCTCCGGGTCCTTGGCGAACAGTTCCTGCAGCAGCGGGGTGTTCACCGGGCCGGGGCAGAGCGCGTTGACCCGGATGCCCTCGCGGGCGAACTGCACGCCCAGCTCGCGGGACATGGCCAGCACTCCGCCCTTGGAGGCGCTGTAGGAGATCTGCGACGTGGCCGCGCCCATCACGGCGACGAACGAGGCGGTGTTGATGATCGAGCCCTTGCCCTGGCGCTGCATGTGCGGGATCGCGTACTTGCAGCACAGGTAGACGCTGGTCAGATTGACCTCCTGGACCCGCTTCCAGGCCTCCAGGCCGGTGGTGAGGATGGAGTCGTCGTCCGGCGGGGAGATGCCCGCGTTGTTGAAGGCGATGTCGAGCCGCCCGTACTCGTCGACGACCCGCTGGAAGAGGTCACGCACCGCGGCCTCGTCGGTGACGTCGGCCTGGATGAACAGGCCGTCGACCTCGTTCGCGGCCTTGGCGCCGGTCTCGGCGTCGAGGTCGACGCACACCACCTTGGCGCCCTCGGCGGCGAAGCGGCGGGCGGTCGCCAGGCCGATGCCGCTGCCCGCGCCGGTGATGACGGCCACCCGGCCGTCGAGTCGCTGGGTCATGCTGATCACTCCTCCGTGGAGATGAAGACGTTCTTGGTCTGGGTGAAGGCGTCGAGGGCGTCCGGGCCGAGCTCGCGGCCGAGTCCGGACTGCTTGAAGCCGCCGAACGGCGTGGTGTAGCGCACCGAGGAGTGCGAGTTGACGGACAGGTTGCCGGCCTCGACGCCGCGCGAGACCCGCAGTGCACGCCCGACGTCCCTGGTCCAGATGGAGCCGGACAGCCCGTACTCGGTGGCGTTGGCGATGCGCAGGGCGTCCTGTTCGTCGCGGAACGGGACGACCGCGACGACCGGGCCGAAGATCTCCTCGGTGAAGACGCGGTCGTCGTGCCGCACGGGCGCGAGCACGGTCGGCGGGTACCAGAAGCCGGGCCCGTCGGGGGCGCTGCCGCGGAAGGCGACGGCCGACCCGTCCGGGACGTAGGAGGAGACCCGCGCCCGGTGGGCGGCCGAGATCAGCGGGCCCATCTCGGTCTTCTCGTCGGTCGGGTCGCCGACCCGCACGCCGCGGACGGCCGGCTCCAGGAGCGCCATGAAGTCGTCGAAGGCGGAGGCCTCGACCAGGATCCGGGAGCGGGCGCAGCAGTCCTGGCCTGCGTTGTCGAAGACCGCGTAGGGGGCCGTGGCGGCGGCCTTGGCGAGGTCGGCGTCGGCGAAGACGATGTTGGCGCTCTTTCCGCCGAGTTCGAGGGTGACGGGCTTCACCCGGGCGGCGCAGCCCGCCATGATCTCCTTGCCGACCCGGGTCGACCCGGTGAACACCACCTTGCGCACGTCGGGGTGGGTGACGAAGCGCTGTCCGACGACCGGGCCGCGGCCGGGCAGGATCTGCAGCACGCCTTCCGGGATCCCGGCCTGGAGGGCGAGTTCGCCGAGGCGCAGGGCGGTGAGTGGGGTGAGTTCGGCCGGTTTGACGATGACGGTGTTGCCGGCGGCCAGCGCCGGGGCCAGGGCCCAGGCGGCGATCGGCATCGGGAAGTTCCACGGCACGATGACCCCGACCACGCCGATCGGTTCCTGGAAGGTGAGGTCGATGCCGCCGGACACCGGGATCTGTCGGCCGAACAGCCGCTCCGGCGCGGCGGCGTAGTACTCGATGACGTCACGCGCGTTGCCCGCCTCCCAGCGGGCGTTGCCGATGGTGTGGCCGGCGTTGGCGACCTCCAGGGCGGCGAGGTGCTCGCGGTCGGCGTCGACGGCGGCGGCGAAGGAGCGCAGCAGCCGGGCCCGGTCGGCGGGGGCCACCCGGCGCCAGGCGTCGAAGGCGGCGCGGGCGCGGGCGACGGCGGCATCGGTTTCGGCGAGGCCGGCCAGTTCGACGGTGGTGATCACCTCCTCGGTGGCGGGGTTGACGACCTCGAAGAGGTCCGGTTCGGTCATCGGGCGGTCTCCCTCTGGCTGGCGGTGATGAACGCGTGGAACAGGCGCAGGTCGTCGGAATCTGTCTCGGGGTGCCACTGGACGCCCAACGCGAAGCGGTGGCCCGCCAGTTCGAGCCCTTCGACGGTGCCGTCGGCGCTGCGGGCGGTGACCTGCAGACCGGCGCCGAGCCGGTCGACGGCCTGGTGGTGGTAGCAGGAGACCTCGGTGGTCGGCCCCAGGACGTCGGCGAGCCGGCTGCCCGCCACCACGCCGACCCGGTGGCGGACGTAGCGGGCGGGGACGATCTGGTGGTTCCCGTCGGGCAGGTGTTGCAGGAGGGTGCCGCCGAGTTCGACGTTGAGCAGCTGCATGCCGCGGCAGACGCCGAGCACCGGCAGGTCACGGGTGAGGGCGGTGTGCAGGAGCATGCTCTCCCAACCGTCGCGGGCGTGGTGCGGCGGGCCGGTGCGCGGGTCGGCGTCCGCCGCGTACCGGGCCGGGTCGACGTCCGGTCCGCCGGCGAGGACGAGTCCGTCCAGGGCGTCGAGCAGGTGGTCGGCACCGCCGGGTTGCGGCGGCAGCAACACCGGGGTGCCGCCCGCGCGGACGACGGCGTCGACGTACGTCTGGGGCACGAGGGAGGCGCGCTGGTTCCAGACCGACCAGGCGGCGTCGTCCTGGTAGCTGGTGATGCCGATCAGCGGTCGTCGGCGGTCGTCGCGCGTCACAGCCGCTCGAATCCGCGGCGCCGCTCCCAGTCGGTCACCGCCCGTTCGTAGCAGGCGAGTTCGGTGCGTCCGGCGTGGGTGTAGTGCCGGACGACGTCCTTGCCGAAGGCCTCGGTGGCGACTGCGCTGCGCTCGAAGGCGTCGACCGCGTCGCGCAGGGTGGCGGGCACCCGGGGCGCGTCGGAGGCGTAGGCGTTGCCGGTGAACTCCGGTTCGAGTTCGAGCTGTTGCTCGACGCCGTGGAGTCCGGCCGCGATCAGGGCGGCGACCGCGAGGTAGGGGTTGACGTCGCCGCCGGGGACGCGGTTCTCGAAGCGCAGCGAGGGGCCGTGACCGACCACGCGCAGGGCGCAGGTGCGGTTGTCGCGGCCCCAGGCGATGGCGGTGGGTGCGAAGCTGCCGGGTACGTAGCGCTTGTAGGAGTTGACGGTGGGTGCGAGCAGCAGGGCGAAGTCGGCCAGGCAGGCGAGCTGTCCGGCGAGGAAGTGCTCCATGGTGCGGGAGAAGCCGTGCGGACGGTCACCGGCGAACACCGGGGCGCCCTGCTCGTCGCGCAGGCTCAGGTGGATGTGGCAGGAGTTGCCCTCGCGTTCGTCGTATTTCGCCATGAACGTGAGGCTGCAGCCCTCCTGGGCGGCGATCTCCTTGGCGCCGGTCTTGTAGACGGCGTGGTTGTCGCAGGTGGTGAGGGCGTCGGCGTACTTGAAGGCGATCTCGTGCTGGCCGAGGTTGCACTCGCCCTTGGCGGACTCGACGGTGAGGCCGGCGCCGGCCATGCCGTTGCGCAGGCGGCGCAGGAGTGGCTCGATCCGGCCGGTGCCGAGGATGGAGTAGTCGACGTTGTACTGGTTGGCCGGGGTGAGCCGGGTGTAGTCCTTGTCCCAGGCCTGTTCGTAGGTGTCCCGGAAGACGATGAACTCCAGCTCGGTGGCGGCCTGGGCCTGCCAGCCGTGACCGGCCAGCCGCTCCAGCTGGCGTTGGAGGACCTGACGCGGGGAGACGGCGACCGGGCTGCCGTCGTGGTGGGTGACGTCGCACTGCACCATGACGGTGGCGGGGTGCCAGGGGACGACCCGCAGGGTGGCGAGGTCGGGGCGCAGCGTCAGGTCGCCGTAGCCGTTCTCCCAGGAGGAGATCTCGTACCCGTCGACGGTGTTCATGTCGACGTCGACGGCCAGCAGGTAGCCGCAGCCTTCCGCGGCGCCGGGCACGACGTCGTCGAGGAAGTACTCGGCGGCGACGCGTTTGCCCTGGAGGCGTCCCTGCATGTCGGTCATGGCGAGCACGACGGTGTCGACGGACCCGTCGGCGACGCGGGTGCGCAGCTCGTCGAGGGTGAGCCGGAGGGTGGTCATCGGGTCTCCAGTTCGGTGGCCGGGGCGTCGGGGGCGGGCGGCGCGGCGCTGACGTGGGGCCCGGTGAACCAGTGCCGGGCGGAGGCCAGCCACCACACGCCGGCGAAGCCGACCACGACGGCCACGGCGACGGGGGTGTAGTTGAAGCTCTCGGCGGTGATCGGGCTGGCGGTGGGAAGCATGAACAGGACCGTGATCACCGCGGTCCAGCCGACCGCGACGGTGCCGATCAGCCGGCTCCATCGGCCCAGGTGCCAGGGGCCGCGCGGGAAGTCCTCGCCCTGGCGCAGCCGCAGGTACACCGGGATGACGTAGGAGATGTAGAGGCCGATGACGGAGATCGAGGTCACGGCGGTGTAGGCGGTGTCGTTCCAGAGCGCGGGCAGCCCGAGCAGCAACGCGCCGCCCGTCGCAAGCCAGACCGCGTTGGTCGGGGTCTGGGTGCGCGGGGAGATGCGGTGCCACAGTCGGGAGCCGGGCAGCGCGCCGTCGCGCGAGAAGGCGTAGATCATACGGGAGTTGGCGGTGACGGAGGCCATGCCGCAGAAGAACTGGGCGCCGATGACGATGAGCAGCAGGAACTGTGCGCCGCCGGAACCGATCGCGTCGATGAAGATCTGCGCGGGCGGGACCTGGGTGTCGCTGTTGAGCGCGCCGTCGTAGTCGCGGATCGCGAAGGTGATGCCGAGCAGCAGGATCCAGCCCGCCACCAGGGAGACGGTGATGGCGTTGACGATGCCGCGCGGGCCGGAGCGGGCGGCGTCGTGGGTCTCCTCGGTCATGTGCGCGGAGGCGTCGTAGCCGGTGAGGGTGTACTGGGCCATCAGCAGGCCGAGCATCGCGACGTAGAACTGGTTGTGAAAGCCGGTCTGGTTGACGAACTCGGTGAGGACGAAGGTGACGGAGGCGTGCCGCTCGGGGAGGAACGCGAGCGCGCCGACGATGATCGCGACGCCGACCAGGTGCCACCACACGGACACGCTGTTGAGGACCGCGACCAGGCGCACCCCGAAGGTGTTGAGCAGGCCGTGCACCAGCAGGATGACGGCGAAGATCTCCATGGTGTGCGCGGGGGTGGCCGCGACGCCGAAGCGGAGTGTGAGGAAGGCGTTGGTGAAGAAGGCGGCGCCGTAGTCGACGCTGGCGGTCACCGCGACCTGACCGAGGAAGTTGAACCAGCCGGTGAACCAGCTCCAGGCCGGGCCGCGGCTCCGGGTCAGTTTGGCGGACCAGTAGTAGAGCCCGCCGGCCGTCGGGTAGCTGGAACAGATCTCGGCCATCGCCAGCCCGACGCAGAGCGTGAGCAGGCCGACCACGGGCCAGCCCCAGACGATCAGCGCGGGGCCGCCGGTCTTCATCCCCGTGCCGTACAGGGTCAGGCAGCCGGAGAGGATGGAGACGATGGAGAAGGAGACGGCGAAGTTGGAGAAGCCCGACATCGAGCGGGCCAGTTCCTGGGTGTAGCCCAGCTCGCGGAGCCGCTGTTCGTCGGCGGAAACGGGGGCGGTGTTCTCCGGAAACACCTCGGGGGCAGGGTGGTCGGGCGAGCGTGCGTCGGTCATGGGGCACCCCTGGGGGTTGAGGGTGTGCCGGGGAGCACACGGCCACGACGGCGTGGCGCGGTCGCCCCGACGAGTTCGACGGTCGGACGGCTCTTCAATGGCCTGGAATCAGTCCATTGGGGTGGGTGAGCAGCATCGTTCCGGCTGGATCGGGGCCGCGTCAAGAGCGAGGGGGGAACGAGTCCGGGGAACCCGTTCATAGGTACGATTCCGGCGTGGACGTGGACGAAACACGTGAGCAGGCGCGGCTCGACTGGCAGGCCGGGGCGATCTTCCGCCCGGTCCGGACCGGCAACGCCTTCGAGGAGACCGTCGAAAGGCTGCTCCAGGCGATCAAGCTCGGCGTCTTCGACCTCGGCGACCGACTGCCCGCCGAACGGGATCTCGCCGCCCGGCTCGGCGTCAGCCGGGAGACCCTGCGCGAGGCGCTCCGCACGCTGCAGCAGGCCGGCTGCGTCGAACCCCGCCGGGGCCGCTACGGCGGCACCTTCGTCACCTATCGGCTGCCCGAGCCGGACGTCGCCGACCTGCGCCGCGCGGCCCGCGACCTCGGCGGCGCGCTGGAGGACGCGCTGACCTACCGCCAAGTGCTGGAGGTCGGCGCCGCCGAGGCGGCCGCCCGTCGCCCCCTCTCCCCCGACCAGCGGGCCCACCTGGAGAGCCGCCTGACCGATCTGGAGGAAGCCCCGCCGGAGCAGTACCGCCAGCTGGACTCGCGCTTCCACCTCGCCATCGGCGAGCTCACCGGCTCCCCCACCCTGGCCGCGGCCATCGCCGAGGCCAGGATGCGCCTCAACGACCTGCTCAACGCCATCCCCATGCTGGACCGCAACATCGAGCACGCCGCCGAGCAGCACCGGGCGATGGCCCGGGCGATCCTCGCCGGCGACGGTGACGCCGCCCGACGCGCCACCGAGGAACACCTCGCCGCTACGGCCGCACTGCTGCGGGGCTTCCTGGCCTGAGGTTCCGCCGTGGCCGGCTCAAGTCGTCGGCACCTGGGGAGCAGTCCCCGCTCCCGTCCGGCCCGGCCCGGCCGGACGAACTCCTGGTCCGAGTGAGTGGTGGCGCAGCTATAGACGATGAGGAGCTGTTCGGCTCGGGCGTCGTTGCTCCGACGCCTCGGCCTGCTCGAGCCCGGCCAGACCGTCCGCCCGCCCGACGGCCCGCTGCGGGTCATCGACGACCACGGTCCGCGGGAAGCCGCCCTCGACGGCGTCGCCGACTTCCGCATCCCGACCGGCTACTACTGGCGGGAGGCGTGTCTGGATAGACTCGCGCGGCCGACCGAACATCAACTCCAGTTCGGTACCGGAACAGCACAGCACCACCCAGGACACCAGGCACTCCGCCGCCGCCGACCATGGGGGTATCCATGCAGTTCCGCACCAGAGCATCTCTCGCCACCGCGACCGCAGCGCTCGTCCTCGCCTCCGTCGCGGGCAGCACCGCGGCCGGTGCGAGTACGGGCAGCACGAGTAGCGCGAGTACGGGTAGTACCAGCACGGCCCGCCCGCCGCTCGCCCTGATCTCGCCCGGCGATCCGTACGCCGCCTGCAACCTCGCCGCGGACGGCCCCGGCACCAACCACCCGTCCGCGGAGGACGAACCGTTCGCCGCCGCCAATCCGCTCGACCCGGCCAACACGATCACCATCTACCAGCAGGATCGCTGGTCCAACGGCGGCGCCCGGGGCCTGAGTTCGAGCTACACCACGGACGGCTCGCACTTCACCCAGACGGCCCTGCCGTTCACCCACTGCGCACCCGGCGGGCTGGCCTACCAGCGGGCCTCCGACGGCTGGGTGAGCTTCGGTCCGGACGGCGCCGCCTACGCCAGCGCCCTGGTCTTCGACGCCACCACGGCGCGCAGCGCGGTGGCCGCCGCCACCTCGACCGACGGCGGCCGCAGCTGGCAGCACGTCACCGAGCTGATCAGCGACAACGACCCGGCGATCACCGACGACAAGAACGCCGTCACCGCCGACCCGGTGCACCCGGGCGTCGCCTACCAGGTCTGGGACCGGGTGGACCAAGTCACCGGCCCGACCCCCTACTTCGACGGACCGGGCTACATCTCCATCACCCGTGACCACGGCCGCACTTGGACCCCGGCGAAGCCCTTCGTCATCACGAGCACGACTGCGAACACCCAGACCATCGGCAACCAGATCGTGGTCGACCCGCGGACCGACACGCTGTACGACTTCTTCGACTGGATCACCTTCACCGACGGCACCGCCACCACGGTCAGCGACGTGCACTTCGGCATGGTCAGCTCCACCGACCAGGGCGAGACCTGGAGCCAACCGGTCCGAGTCGCCACCGACACCTCCGTCCCCGAGGTCGACCCGAACGCGCCCGCCGACGCCACCAAGTCCCTCCGGGCCGGCGGCGGTCTGCCGAGCGTGGCCGTCGACCCGCAGACCGGCGAGCTCTACCTCGCCTACGAGGGTTCGGAGTTCACCGGCGGCCAGTACGACGCGATCCAGCTGGTGCACTCAACGGACGGCGGCCAGACCTGGAGCGGTCCGACCCGGATCAGCCAGGCCCCGGGCGCCCCGGCGTTCACCCCGTCCATCATCGTGACCGCCAACGGCACCGTCGCCGTCAGCTACTACGACCTGCGCTACCTCACCCCCGGCAACACCACCACGCTACCCACCGCCGCCTGGCTGCTCAGCTTCCCGCGCGGCGGCGAGGACAGCCCGATCGAACGGCAGGTCTCGCCGGTCTTCGACTGGCTGCAGGCGCCCTTCGCCGGCGGCCACTTCCTCGGCGACTACCAGGCGCTGATCAACGACGGCCACCAGATCCGCCCGGTCATGGTGACCGCCAACAGCGCCGACCCGCTGAACTCCACCGACGTGTACAGCGGCCGCTTCCAGCCCGGCACCCTTCGCAGCCCCGCCGCCGGCGCGCCCGGCGCACAGGCCGCGCACGCCGCAGCGCCCGTCACCGGCCCGCGCGCCGTCCAGCACCTGCGGCGCTGACACCCTGCGAATGGACGGACGGCGTCCTGCGGCTCTCGAAGGCGAGCCGCGGGACACCGTTCGGGTTCCGGAGGCTCAGGCCCGCACCGTCCCGTCCACCGCCGCCGCCGTCGCCGAGGCGGCGACCTGCCAGGCCGCCCGGCCGAGCAGCAGGCAGAGCGGGGTGTGCAGCAGCAGGTTGAGCCATTGAAGTGCTCTCCCGGCTGAAGCCGGGAGATTCCTGCTTACCTTGCCGTAGCGGACTTGACGCGCTTCGCGCGCCTGACGACTGCCCTTCCGGCAGCCGGGATGAGCGCGAGGCCCATCCGGTACAGGTGCAAGACGTTCCGGGCCGCGTTGTGGTCGGCGTCGCCCGACCAGCCGCAGTCCGGGTTCTTGCACACGAACACGGCCTGGGACTTCCTGCTGCCGGGCGTGGTGAAGCCGCACACGGAGCAGCGCCGGGAGGTGCCGGGGGCGGGGACCTTGACCAGGGTGCCGCCGTGCCGGGCGACGGCACCACCCGCTTCGCCTTCCTCGGCGGCCTGCGGTTCCGCGGCCCGCGCTTCCTCGCCCCCCGCGCTGCGCCCGTTCGCCGGGGACCCGCTGGCGCGGTTCGCCGCCCTCGTCGACAAGGCCGCGCAGTAGGCGGCACCGCGGCCGGGTCAGGGGCGGTGCAGGGCCTCGGTGAGGCGGGCGGCCGCCTCGATGACGGCCTTGGAGAGGTGGGTGCCGGGGTGGCGGGTGAGCCGTTCGATCGGGCCGGAGACGGACACGGCCGCCACCACCCGGTTGGACGGCCCGCGGACGGGTGCCGAGACGGAGGCCACCCCCGGCTCGCGTTCGCCGATCGACTGGGCCCAGCCGCGGCGCCGTACCCCGCTGAGCGCGGTGGCGGTGAAGCGGGCGCCCTGCAGACCGCGGTGGAGGCGCTCCGGCTCCTCCCAGGCGAGCAGGACCTGGGCCGCGGATCCGACCTTCATCGGAAGGGCGAGGCCGACCGGAACGGTGTCGCGCAGGCCGAAGAGGCGCTCGACCGCCGCCACGCAGATCCGCACCTCGCCCTGCCGGCGGTAGAGCTGGGCGGTCTCGCCGGTGACGTCGCGCAGGTGGGTGAGGACCGAGCCGGCCGCGGTCAGCAGGCGGTCCTCACCGGCGGCGGCCGAGAGCTCGGCGAGTCGCGGGCCGAGGACGAACCGGCCCTGCAGGTCCCGGCCGAGCAAGCGGTGGTGCTCCAGCGCGACGGCGATCCGGTGGGCGGTCGGCCGCGCCAGGCCGGTGGCGTCCACGAGTCCGGCCAGGGTGGCCGGACCGGCCTCCAGGGTGCCGAGGATCGAGGTGATCTTGTCGAGCACGCCGACGCCGCTCGTGTTCTCCAGGTTCTCCATGGACGGGTACTCCAGTCTCGAATCCCGTGTGCCGTGGGTGGGTTCGGCTCACGGACGCTCCGGTGAGGTGGGGAGCGGGGTGGTCAGCGAGGACAGGCCTGCGAATGCAGCCGGTTGCCTGCGCCGGACACGAGACGGGTACGCGAAAGGGCCGGGGCGGGAAGCGCCCGGGCGAAGGACAGCACAGAGAGCACCGTGTCTCCTCATCTTTCCCGCGCCACGTTGGCGACAGGCCGGAGTTGGCACTGATCCCGGGCGGCACGGCGCGTACTTCGGACGCCGGTTCGACCGGGGAGTTGCCGGGGCTTCGTAGGGCCGGTCCCTCCACCCCTCTGGATGATTCGCGACGAACCATACAAGATTCCCCGGGCGCCCCGCCAAACCTTTCCCCACCCGCACACCCGGCGGCGATCAGCGCCGTCGCGGGCGGCCCGTCGGTTTCAGCGAGGCCGCCGTTGCACGACGTCGGCGAGCACCGTGGTCACCAGCTTGTTGACGGTCGCCTCCGTCGGCGGGTCCGGATCGCGGTCCGCGAACAGCAGGTGCCCGCCTCCGACCAGGGAGAGGGTGAGCGAGTCGATGTCGGCATCGGCTGCGATGCGGCCCAGGGCCCGTTCGTCCGTCAGGTAGGCGGAGACCGCCGTCGCGACCTGGGCGAGGACCGCGATGCCGCCACCGGGGGTGGCCTGCCGCAGCCGGGCGCGCAGCTCGTCCCGGAAGGTGATGAGCGGGATGATCGCCACCGGGACCGGTCCGAACAGGGTGATCAGCGCGCCGGTGAGGTTGTCGGCCACGGTGCCGGCGCCGACGGTCTCGCGCAGCGCCCGCGCCTGCGCCTCGAGCCGTGCGGCCCGGTCGAGCACGAGCTCGGTGAGGAAGGCGTCGAAATCGGTGAAGTGCCGGTGCAGCACGCCTTTGGCGCAGCCTGCCTCGTCGGTGACGGCCCGGCTGGTCAGCCCGTTCGGGCCGTCCCGCAGCAGCACGCGTTCGGCTGCGTCGAACAGTTGCTGGCGCGCGTCGCGAAGGTGCACCCCGGTCGGCAACTCGCAGATCCTCTCGTGACACGGACTCCGGTGCGCCCATTGGCAGGTGGGCACTTGCCCACTAAAGTGAACGCATGCCCACTTTACCGCGGGAGCACCCCGACCCGGCGCGGCCGCACCAGGCCCGGCAGACCGCCGAATCGTTCGGCACGGACGCGCAACGCTACGACCAGGCCCGCCCCCGCTACCCCGATGACCTGGTGTCACGCATCGTCGCCGGAAGCCCGGGGCCCCACGTACTCGACGTCGGCTGCGGCACCGGCATCGCATCCCGCCAGTTCCAGGCCGCCGGCTGCACCGTGCTCGGCATCGACCCGGACGCCCGGATGGCCGACGCCGCGCGAGCCCACGGCCTGCGGGTCGAGGTGGCGACCTTCGAAGCCTGGGAGCCGGCCGGCCGAAGGTTCGACACGGTGATCGCCGCCCAGTCGTGGCACTGGGTGGACCCGGCCGTCGGCGCCCCGAAGGCGGCCAGGGTGCTGCGCCCCCGCGGGCGCCTGGCGATCTTCGGGCACGTCTTCGAACCGCCCGCCGAGGTGGCCGAGGCGTTCGCCGCGGCCTACCGGCGGGTCGCGCCCGACTCCCCGTTCAGCAGCCAGCCGGCCCGGCGTCCGCTGGAGACGTACCTGGCCGGTTACGCGAAGATCGCCGACGCGATCCGCGAGACCGGGCGGTTCGACGATCCGGAACAGTGGCGATTCGACTGGCAGCGGCCCTACACCCGCGAGCAGTGGCTGGACCTGCTCCCCACCACCGGCGCCCTCACCCGGCTCCGCCCCGATCAACTGGCCGAGACACTGGGCGCGGTCGGCCGAGCCATCGGCGCCCTGGGCGGCCGCTTCACCATGAACTACACCACCCTGGCGACCACCGCCGTACGCGCCGGCACTCCTTGAGGCGTCGCCGCGAACAGGCGCGCGGCTTTCCGGAGGGCGGCTCCAACTCGCCCGCAGCGCTCGCCCTTTGGGGGGCCGCAGCGCCGGCCCTTGCGGGCGGCGGCCGAGCCCCGGTCGGTACGGTCAGCGCCCTGGCGCCTCGCCGGCGGCGGAGCCACCCGCAGCACCGCGCCGACCGCAGTCGCCGACGCCCTGCTCCAACTCCTGGTCCAGGAGGACGCCCCTGCCATCAGCTCACCTCCCGCCCGAACCGGCGCTTGTAGGCCGACGGGGTGATGCCCGTCTCGCGACGCATGAGCGACCGCAGGTTGGCGGCCGTGCCCAGCCCGCTTCGCCGCGCGACGACCTCGAAACGGGACTCGCCCCGCTCGATCAGTCGGCAGGCCAGGGCGAGCCGCTCTCCCGTGAGCCACACCAACGGGGTCGTTCCCAGCTGCGCCCGGAAGCGGCGGTGCAGCGTCGCCGGGCTGACCGCCGCCCGCGCCGCGAGGTCGGACACCGTCAGCGGTTCGTCGAGCCGTTCCTGCGCCCAGGCCATGACGGGGGCGAGGGACTCGTCGGGGAGGTCGGGCATCGGACGCTCCACGAACTGCCGCTGCCCGCCGTCGCGGTGCGCCGCGAAGACCAGTCGCCGACTGACCGAGTTGGCGGCCTCGGCGCCGTGGTCGCGGCGGACCACGTGCAGCCCGAGGTCGAGTGCGGCGGCGCTTCCCGCAGCGGTCAGGATGTCACCGTCGTCCACGAACAGCACGTCCGACTCGAGGTGGACGGCGGGGAAGCGGGCACGGAAGGCATCCGCCCACTGCCAGTGGGCGGTGGCCCGGCGCCCGTCGAGGACTCCGGCCTCGGCCAGGGTGAAGGCGCCGCTGCAGAAGCCGATCAGGCGTGCACCGCGGGCGTGCGCCCGTCGGATGGTGTCGAGCACGGCGGGTCGGCGGGGCACGTCGACGTCGGGGCGGTTGGGGACGATCAACGTGTCCGCCGTTTCGGCCGCCTCCAGGCCGGCGACTCCGGTGAGCGTGAAGAATCCGTCGCGCATCGCGGTGCGGGGCTCGGGGGAGCAGAGCCTGAAGTCGTAGAGCTCGCGGCCGAGTTCCGGCCTGCGGAGGCCGAAGACCTCGGTAGCACAGCCGAGCTCGAACGGGTTCGAGTTCTCGTCCACGATCACGACGACCCGGTGGACGCCCGCCGGATGAGCCCGGTGCGAGGATTCTTTCGCCATGTGCAATTCCTAGCACTCACATCGACCCGACGAAACGACACAGGATGAGCCCATGACCAACCACCCCATCCCCCTGCACCAGGCTCTGGCCTCCTTCGATGCGCTGTGGAGCCCCCGCATCGTCACGCGCGTCAACGACTACGACGTCCGGATCGCCAAGGTCCAGGGCGAGCACGTCTGGCACGCCCACGACGACACCGACGAGTTCTTCCTGGTGCTCGACGGGGAGCTGCACATCTCCTTGCGCGAGCCCGGGGGCGAGCGCACGGTCCTGCTGCCCCAGGGGGCGGTCTTCACCGTCCCCGCGGGTACGGAGCACAAGCCGTACGCGCCGTCCGGCGCCGCGATCCTGATGTTCGAGCCGACCGGGACGCCGACCGTGGGCGACCGCCACGACGAGATCCCCGACCACGTGGACGCGACCACCGGGCACCCGCTCGACTGAGGTCGACACGCAGGCGGTGGAAGCCGCCGCCCCGGTGTCCGCCAGGAGGCCTTCGGCGCCGGAAGGGTGCGGCTGATCACTCCGGCGGAGGAGCTGCTGCGTGTCCCCGGGGTGGTTGGGGCGTTGTCACGGCGTGCGACGCCTCCACCCCCTGTTCACTGCCCTCGCCGTCCTCCTGACGGTGGCCGCCGCCCCGCCCGGTCGCGCCGCTGCCGCCGACCCGACGCGCACCCCCGGCACGCCCGCCTACACCGTCGAGCTGCGCAGCGACGCCACCGGTGCGCACTGGCGCGGCCACGAGCGGATCACCTTCGGCAACACCTCGCCCGAGCCGCTCCACGAGGTGTACCTGCGGCTCTGGGACAACTTCCGCGGCGGCTGCGCGCACCCGTCCGTCCGGGTGACCGGCCTGGGTGGTGCCCAGGGCGCCAACGACGTCCCGGACCACTACGAGGTCGGCTGCACCGCCCTGCGCGTCCCCCTGCCCCGCCCGCTGCCCCAAGGCGCCTCCGACACCGTCGAGTTCGACCTCACCGTCGACGTCCCGGACGGCATCGACCGCTTCGGCCGCGACGGCGCCTTCAGCTTCGTCGGCAACGCCCTGCCCGTCCTCGCCGTCCGCGACGGGACGGGCTGGCACCTCGACCCGTACAGCGAGCTCGGCGAGTCCTTCTTCGGCCTCAGCTCCGACTTCGCCGTCACCCTCGACCACCCGACCGACCTGCTGGTCCCCGCCACCGGCACCGCCGTGGACACCCCAGGCGAGCCGGGCCGTACGATCACCCGGATCGGCGCCCGCAAGGTCCGTGAATTCGCCTGGGCCGCCGGGCCGTTCAACCGCATCGAGGGCCGGTCCGCGGGCGGCGTCCGGATCGCCGTCTACTCGGTCGCCGACATCACCCCCGCGGACGCCCGGGCGATGCTGGACCTGTCCCTGCGGACCATCGATGACCACGCCGCCCGCTACGGGCCCTACCCGTACGGGGACCTCGCCACGGTGCTCGACAACCGCTTCGACTTCGCCGGTATGGAGTACCCGGGCTTCGTCCTGGACCGGATCCGGCCCTCCGCCGTGATCCACGAGCTGGCGCACCAGTGGTGGTACGGCATCGTCGGCGACGACCAGTACCGCGCGCCGTGGCTGGACGAGTCCTTCGCCGAGTACGCCATGGCCGTCGCCATGGGAGACACCGGCGAGGGCTGCACCGCCCGGACGCCCTGGCAGTCCGCGGACGAACGCCTCACCAACCCGATGAGCTACTGGGACACCCACCCGGACCGCTACGTGCCGGTCGTCTACGACCGCGGCTCCTGCGCCCTGCACGAACTGCGCCGCCTGATCGGCGCGGACACGATGGCTTCCCTGCTGCGCGACTACGCCCGCGCGCACTGGTACGGCGTCTCCACCACCGCCGAGTTCAAGGCCGCCGCCCAGGCCGCGACCTCCGTCGACCTCACCCCCTTCTGGCGCGAGCACCGCATCGACTGAGTCGCCCAGGAGTCCGACGGGGCCCGACGTGGCCCAACGTGGCCCGACGTGGCCCGACGTGGCCCGACGTGGCCCGACGTGGCCCGACGTGGCCCGACGTGGCCCGACGTGGCCCGACGGGGACGAGCACGGTCCGACGGGGACGGACACGGTCCGACGAACAGTGGTCAGATATTCGGTGGCCCGCCCCTCCCGCCCGCTCCTACAGTGTCCGCCGGATCAAGGACGTTCAGGGAGCCGGACATGCGTGTGCACTACCCCCGGACGCCGCATCTCCCCTGGTCACCGGGGGCTGCGGCGGACGACGTACGAACCGGGGACCTCTCCGGCCTGGCCGGGGCGGAGGTCGTCGTCACCGAGAAGCTGGACGGCGAGAACACCACGCTCTACGCCGACGGCCTGCACGCCCGCTCGCTGGACTCCGCCCACCATCCCTCCCGGGCCTGGGTGAAGGGCCTGCAGAGCCGGATCGGCCCCCGGATCCCGGCCGGCTGGCGGATCTGCGGCGAGAACCTGTTCGCCCGGCATTCCATCGCGTACACCGACCTCGACAGCTGGTTCCACGGCTTCTCGGTCTGGACGGACCGGGACCGCTGCCTGGACTGGGACGACACCGTCCGCTTCCTGCGCCGCCTCGGCATCCCGACCCCCCGGGTGCTGTGGCGCGGCCACTACGACGAACGGGCGCTGCGCGCCCTGCGGTTGGACTTGGAGCGGCAGGAGGGCTACGTCGTCCGGACGGTCCGCGGCTTCCCCCGGGCCGAGTTCGGCGAACGGATCGCCAAGTGGGTCCGCCCGCAACACGTCCGCACCGACACCCACTGGATGCACGCGGCCGTGGTGGAGAACGGTCTCGGCCCGAACGCCGCACTGTGGGACGTGCGTTCGGGCCAACTGCCGGAACTCCCGCTGCTGGCCGAGGCCTTGAGCATGCCCGAACTCGACTGCCCGACCGAGGAGTTGGCGGACGTGTCGGCGCGGCTGGACGAGCTCGGCCGCACCGGCGACGCCCGGTTGGCCGGCGTGCTCGCCACCGCCCTGCGCACCACCCACCGGAAGCCGCTCGCGCCCCAGCCCGCCCCCCAACTCACGCCCCAGTCGGCACCCCAGTCCGCACCCCAGCTCGCGCCGCGCCTGGCCGCCCGGCTCGGCCTGCCGCTGGCCCGCCGGGTCGCCGACCTGGTCGCACTCCACCCCGGCCTCCACCAGCCGTACCCGGACGAGGACCGCCGCGCCGGCCTGGTCCGGCTCGCCGCTGCCGCCGACCTCGGCGTGCTGCACGCGGTGGCCGCGACCGCCGCCCCCGGCCCCGCCGAACGCGAACAGGTCGCCTGGTCCGCCCTGCACGCCGAGGACGCCGGGCTGCTCGACGCCGACCCGCTGGCCTGGCTGCGCAGCGGCCTGCGCGAGGCCCTGGCCGACCTCGACCCCGACAGCGCCGACCGCTGCTGGGCGCAGGCCCGCGAGGCGTACGCGCTCGGCCGGATCACCACCGTCGAGGAGGCGGTCGCCGCCACCTGGCGCTGGCGCGACGCCCGCTTCCCCCGGCTGGTGCACCTGAGCGGCCCGTCCGGCAGCGGCAAGAGCACCTTCGCCGCCGCGCTGCCCGGCGTGCGCGCCCGGATCAGCCTGGACGACCTGCGCGCCGCCCGCGGCTCGCGCACCGACCAGCGCAACAACCCCGAGGTGCTGCGCACCGCGCTGGCCCGGCTGGACGCCGCCCTCGCCGACCCGGCCGCCACCGTGGTCTGGGACGCCACCTCGCTCAACCGCGAGCAGCGCTCCCACGTCCACGCCGTGGCCCGGCGCCGCGACGCCCTGGTCACCCAGGTGGTGCTGCTGGTCGACGAGCGGGAACTGCTGCGCCGCAACACCGTCCGCCCGCACCCGGTGCCGCCCGAGGTGCTCGCCGCCCAACTGCACCGCTACCGCCCGCCCCACCCCGGCCAGGCGCACCGCACCTGGTACGTCGGCCCGGGTGGCACGGTGGAGGACACGGCGGGCACGCTCGACTCCGAGGAGGACTGATGCGCCCCATCGAACAGGTCTGCCAGCGCATCCGCTGGGACGCCCGCTTCGACCCGGCCCGGTTCACCCTGGGCGTGCGCCAGCGCGACAACCGCACCAAGCGCGTCCCGCTGGAGGCCTTCGCCGCCTCCGGCGAGGTCCCCTGGCACCGGGTCCGCTGGGTCGAGGCCGACGGCGTCGTGGTGTGGGACCGCACCACCGGCGTGGACGTCCTGGACACCACCGAGGCCGGGCGCCGCACCGCACCGCGCCACCTGCCCTCGCCCTTCTTCACCGCCGCCACCCCGTACGCCTGGCGGCCGGACGGCGGCTGGCAGCCGTACGAGGCCCGCACCGGCACGACGGGCCCGGACTCCCTGCGCGTGGTCACCTGGAACACCCTGTGGGACCGCTACGACGCCGAACGGATCGCCACCGCCCGCCGCCGACCGCTGCTGCTCGCCGAGCTGGAGGCCGCCGACGCCGACGTCATCGCACTCCAGGAGGTGGAGCCGGCCCTGCTCGCCCAGCTGCTCGCCGCCCCCTGGGTCCGCGACGGCTACACCCTCGGCGGTGACCCGTCCGGCGGCGACGTCGCCGAGTACGGCCTGCTGCTGCTCAGCCGCCTCCCCGTGCTCGAGGCCGGACGCCAGGTGCTCGGCCCGCACAAGGCCGTCACCGCCGTCACCGTCCAGGCCGCCGACGGACCGCTGACCGTCGCCGCCGTCCACCTGAGCAGCGACCACTCGACCGACGGCCCCGCCCGCCGCCAGGCCGAACTCGCCCTTCTGGCCGAGGGATTGGCCGCCGTCGAGGGCGAACTGCTGCTGCTCGGGGACTTCAACGACGCCCGCTCCGGCCCGGCCGGCCCCGCCGCCGCCCTCGGCCTGCGGGACGCCTGGACCCAGGTGCACGGCCCGGCCGACGACACCCCCACCTTCGACCCGACCGTCAACCCGCTCGCCGCCGTCTCCTCACTCACCGGCCGGCCCGGCCGACTCGACCGCGTCCTGCACCGCTGCGAGCGCGCCCGCGTCACCGGAGCCGCCCTGCTCGGCGACCGGCCCGGCCCCGACGGCCTGCACCCCTCCGACCACTACGGCGTGGCCGTCGACCTCGCCCTCGGCGAGGCCTCCTCCCCGGAGACGCTCGACACCGCACCCACCCCCCGAACCGCCGTCGCCTGGCTGCCGCCCGAGGAACTGTGGCCCCCGATCCAGCAGTTGCGCGCCGCCTACGACCCGCAGCTGCGCCGCTGGCCCCCGCACGTCAACCTGCTCTTCGGCTTCGTCCCGGAGTCCGAGTTCGACCGCGCGCTGTCGCTGCTCGGCACGGCCGCCGCCGAGGTCGCCCCGTTCACCGCCCGGCTGGACGGCGTGCACACCTTCGGCCACCGCGAGGACGCCACCATCTGGCTCGACCCGGCCGCCGCCGCGCCCGAGCCCTGGGCGGCGCTGCGGCACGCCCTCGAACGCCGCTTCCCCCGCTGCCGGGGCCGCGCCGCGGGCTACACCCCGCACCTGAGCCTCGGGCGCAGCGCCGACCCGCAGCGGGTGGCCGCCGACTGCACGGCCCGGCTGAGCGGGATGGACGCCCGGGTGGGCGAGCTGGTGGTGCTCTCCCGGCGGGGCGACGAGCCGATGCACCCGCGCGCGGTGGTCACGCTGGGGACGGGCGAGGTGCGGGCGGTGTCGGCGGAACCGGTGCTGTCGCTGCGTCCCGAGTCGCCCGAACGCACCGCCGCTGCCGTCGAGTTGGCTCGGCGGATCGCCTCCGCACTGCCGGAGGGCGTCGTCCACACGGTCGGCTCGCGGCGGCTGGGCTGTCAGCTGGACGGCGGCGACCTGGACCTGGTGGCCGCCCTGCCCGGCCCGGCCGACCTGCCCGGGGTGCTGGCCCGGGTGGCGGAAGCCGTACCGCAGGCCCGGTGGGTCCGCGAGGTGCGCGGCGCCCGGGTGCCGGGGCTGCGGCTGGAGGCGGACGGGCTGACCGTCGACCTGGTGGTGGTGTTCACCGGCGCGCTCGATCCGGCCCAAGCGGTGCCCCGGCGGGCCGAGTCGGGCGAGGCTGCGGCGATCGCGCTGAGCGCCGTGACGGACGCCGAGGCGATCCTGTCGGCACTCGGGAACCGGCACGCCCGCTTCGTCCGACTGGCCCGACAGGTCAAGGCCTGGGCCCGGGCACGCGGCCTGGACGGCGCACCGTTCGGCCAACTGCCCTCGCTGGCCTGGTCGGTGCTCTCCGCCCGGACCGTCCTCGACGCGTCCGACGCCGACGAGGACGACGACCTGTTCCAGCGCTTCACCGAAACCTGGGCCTCCTGGGACTGGCGCCAACCCGTCGCCCTCGATCCAGAGTTCACGGCCGAGTTCACCGGGTTCAGCGAGTTCACCGACCGAAGCCCCGCCCCGCTGACCGTCCTCACCCCCTCCGCACCCGTCCGCAGCTGCACCTCCCAGGTCGGCCCGGACACCCGCGACCTGCTCACCGAGGAGCTCTACCGCGCCTGGGAACTCACCACCGCGAGCCCCGACCCCTGGCCCACCCTGCTCACCCAGCCCCCGCTGCACCGGCGGCACGCCGCCTGGGCCGTGATCAGCGCCGACCAGCAGTCCGCCGGCCCCGTCCGCGGCCGCCTGCGCTCCCTGCTCACCGCCCTGGAGGAAGCCGGCGCCACCCACCTCCACGCCTGGCCCCACCCCTACCGGACCGGCGACGGCCGGATCCACTTCCCGATCGGCCTCGGCCCCGCCCCACTCCCCCGCGCCCAGCTCACCCCCATCGCCACCAGCTGGTCCCGCGGGCTGCCCGACGTCCACGTCAACTACGCCGAGTGCGGCGCCGTCCCGACCCTCACCCGCTGACAGCGCCTCCAAACCGTGTTGCGAGTCCTGCGGCACGACAGTTGACATCTCATCATCCGCTAGATCCGAAAATTTTATTGCGCAGTTTTCATTGCGCAACTTTCCCTTCGAACCTACCGTGGAGGCATGCCCGAAACCCCCCGGCCAGAGCGGATCACCGACCTCTCCCGCCTCAAGGCGTTCACCAACCCCCTGCGTATGCAGCTCTACCGCCTGCTCTACGCGGCCGGTACCGCCACCGCCTCCCAGCTCGCCGAACAGGTCGACCAGGCTCCGTCCCTGATCAGCTACCACCTGCGCAAGCTCGCCGAGCTCGGTTTCGTCACCGAGGCGACCGCACAGAGCACCGACGGGCGGGAGCGGTGGTGGCAGGTCTCCTCCGAGGAGGGCTGGGGCTTCCGCGAGTCGGACCTCGCCGGTACACCCGAGGGCGCGGCCGCGGTCGGCGCGGTCACCCGCGGCCTGGTCGACAGCCGCGCCGCCCAGTACCGCACCTACCTGGACCAGGGCGCCGCCTGGGGCCCGGAGTGGACCGACGCGGCCTTCACCTCCGAGTGGCTGCTCGACCTCACGCCTGCCGAACTCGCCGAACTGAACGATGAGTTGCAGGCCGTGGGCCGCCGCTGGCGGAAGCGCGGCAAGGCGGCCAAGACGGCCGGCCAGACCGAGAACCGCGAGCACGTGTCCGTCCACCTGTACGGCTTCCCGTTCCGCCCCTGACGCATCCCACCGACCCACAGGAGCCCCGCCCCATGGCCACATTGGAGACGACCACCTCCTTACGCCCCGCCGTCCCCGCGCACCGCGACGCCAACGTCCTGCGCTGGCTCACCGCCTACACCGCCTCCCTGGTCGGCGACACCGTCTACTTCCTCGCCCTCGGCTGGTCCGTTCAGAAGACCGCCGGCCCCACCGAGGTCGGCCTGGTGATGGCCGCGGGTGCGCTGCCCCGGGCGGTGCTGATGCTCGGCGGCGGGGTGGTCGCCGACCGCCTCGACCCCCGCCGGGTGATCCTCGGCAGCGACACCCTGCGCTGCCTGCTCATCCTCTCCGTCGCCGCCGCCGTCGCCCTGACCACGCCCGCCTTATGGCTGCTGGTCGCGGTCGCCCTGGTCTTCGGCGCCGTGGACGCCCTGTTCGTCCCCGCCGTCGGCGCCCTCCCGCCCCGGATCACCAGCCCCGACCAGCTCGCCCGCGTCACCGGCCTGCGCTCCCTCGCGATGCGCCTCAGCCAGATCGCCGGCCCGCCGATCGGCGGCCTGGCCATGGGCCTCGGCGGTCCGGCCGTCGCCTTCACCGTCGCGGGCGGACTGTTCGCCCTGTCGCTGCCCCTGCTGCTGTCCGTCCGGATCCGGCCCCTGGATTCGCCCGACGACCAGACCACCCCCGACGACCAGACCATGCCCGATAACCAGGCCACGCCCGACGGACCCGGCACCGCCCGCGCCGAGTTGCTCGACGGCCTGCGCTACCTCCGCCGCCACCGCCTGCTCGGCCCGCTGGTCCTGGTCGGTGCCATCTGCGAACTCGGCCTCACCGGCACCCTCAACGTCGGCATGGTGCTCCTCAACGCCGAACGCGGCTGGGGCCCGTCCGGCCTCGGCCTGATCGTCGCCTGCTTCGGCGCGGGCGCCGCCGCCAGCGCCGCCCTGCTCGCCGTCGCCGGCTGGCTGCCCCGGGCCGGCCTCACCATGGCCACCACCCTGCTGCTCGGCAGCCTCGGCGCGGGTGCCATGGGCGTGGTCCCCGCCCTGTGGTCGGCCGCCGTGCTGGCCGCGTTCGTCGGACTGAGCGCTGGGGTCTTCGGCAGCCTGGACGGCGCCCTCATCCAGACCACCGCCGACCCCGCCTACCTCGGCCGGGCCACCTCCGTCGTGATGCTCACCACGGTCGGCCTCGCCCCGCTCAGCTACCCGCTGGTCGGCGCCGCCATCGGCGCCTGGGGCGCCGCCCCGGTGTTCCTCGGCTGCGGCGGCCTCTCCTGCCTCGGCGCCGCCTACGCCCTCGCCTCCCCGACGGTTCGGCGGGCCGAACTGCCCCGACGGTAGAGTCCCGCACCATGGGGGAGGAACTGGACGCGATCGACTGGGCGGCGCTGCGCCACAACCACGGCTCTGCGCGGGACGTACCCGGCCTGCTGCGCCGCTGTGCCGGGCCGGACCGGCAGGACGCCGCCGAAGCCGTCGGAAGACTGGACGCCGCGGTCTTCCACCAGGGCGGCTGGATCTGCTCCGCCGCCCCCGCCGTGCTCCCGTACCTGGTCGAACTGGCCGCCCGACCGGAGAGTCCGATCCGGCTGGACGTCCTGGAGCTGCTGACGAACCTCTGCGACACGGCCGCGCTCGTCGCGGAGGAACGGGTCGACCGGGCCTGGGGCCCGGCCTGGGAGCGCGCACTGCCCGAGCTCCTGCGGCTGCTCGCCGATCCGGACCCCGCGATCCGCCGCGCCGTCGCGGACGCCCTCGGCCGGTGCGCCAGCCCGGGAGAGCTCACCCTGCCGGCCCTGCTCACGTGCTGGGACGCCGAACAGGACCCGGGCACCCGACTCGACCTCGTCCTCGCGCTCGGACACGCCGCAGGACAGCAGCCGACCGGTCACCGGGGCGCCGAGACCCTCGCCCTCCTGCACGGACTGCTGGACGACCCCGAGCCCCAGCTCCGGCTGGCCGCCGTCCACGCCCTCGCCCCGACCGACCCCGGACTCGCGCCCCGGCACCTCGACGTCGTCCTGGAGGCGCTCCGCGACCCGAGCGTGGAGCTGTGGCGGCAGACCAGCGCGGCAGGCTGCGGGGTCTTCGGAATGCAGTCCTGGACGGCCGACTTCTACCCGGGCCCGTCGCCCTCGTACGCCCTCGGGCTGCTGGCCGACCACCCCGACCCGGAGCAGCGCGCCAGCGCGCTGTCCGTGGCCGGCGCGCTGCTCTCCCACCGGCGCTCGCCAACACCCCTGCTACTGCCGGACATCGCCGCCCGGCTGGCCGACCCGGTGCCCGAAGTGCGCTACCGTGCCACCGAGTTGCTGGCCTGCCTCGGCCCAGCCGCGGCGGACCACCGCGACGCGGTGGCCGAACTCCTGGACGACCCCGGGACGTTCCGGAGCTACGGAACCGTCGCCGACGCGGCCGTGTGGGCGCTCGCCCGGATGGGCGACCCGCGCTGCGTTCCCGCCCTCGTCGACCGGCTCACCGGCCCCCGGCTCGGCTTCGACAGCTCCTCCAGCCGCCACTCCCGGCTCGGCAACTCGCACTGGCCCCATCTCCCCGCCCTCCACGAACTGCTGATCCCACTGCGGGAGCACGCCGAGGAGCTCGTCCCCGCGATCGGCGTCCGGCTGCGCGCCGACCACCCGCTGGTCCGCTCCCTCTGCGAGGTGCTCGCCGCCTGGGGCCCGGTCGCGGAGGCCGCGCTGCGGGACCTGCTCGCCCTGCTCGACGGCGAGTCCACCTGGACGCACGCCGCGACCGCGCTGGCGGGCATCGGTCCCGCCGGCAACGCGGCGCACGACGCCCTGCGCTCCCGCGCCGCCGCCGGCGGGCGCGACGCCGCTCTGGCCGCCTGGTCCGCCTACCGGGTAGGCGGCGAGCCCGGCCCCGCCCTCGCCCTCCTGGGCCCGGCCGCCACCGAGGGCCGGTTCCCGGCCCCGGCCCTGCGCCGCCTCGCCGACCTCGGCCCGTACGCCGCCCCGTACGCGGACCGCCTGCGCGAACTGACGGCCGACCCCGACCACTGGACCAGCGTCGAGGCCGCCCACGCCCTGTGGTCCGCCACCGGCGACGCCGACACCACCGTCCCGGCCCTGCTCGCCGTCTGCCGCCCCCTCCTCCAGGGCAGCTACCTCCCGGCAATGCTCGCCGCCGTCCGCCACCTCGCCCGCATCGGCCCGGCCGCCCACCCCGCCGTCACCGTCCTCGCCGAGGCCCTCCCCCGCGACGAACGCCTCACCACCTCCACCGGCTGGCCCGCCTTCGTCGAGGACGACACCGTCCGCGCCGCCATCACCGACCTGCTCGCCCCCGCGCACCGTGGACCAGCCCACTGACCGTCAGCTGTCCGGTCCGCGCGGTCATGTGGCCATCCAGCGAACTCTCCCGCACCGCTCGCCACGGCTACGCCCCCAGCCTCCGGCCGGCCTCCGTGAGCGCCAGCACGCCCGTCCCGCGCACCGGTGTCGTCGGCCCGATCGACCTGGGGTCGAGGCTCAACTCACCCGCCAGCCCGGGGCCAGCTCGAGCAGCTCCCACTCCCACTCGTCCGCCTGTTCCTCGGAGTCCACCCGCCCCGCCGCCAGCGCGGGCAGCCCCGACTCGGCCACGCCGCCGCTGCTCGTAGGCCAGTGACGCACCCAGCTCCAGGTGGCTCACCTCCTCACCCGGAACACGCCGAACCGCCGTACGGCCACACCCCGTTCGGCGACCAGGACCGCCGAGCCGTCGTTCTGCGCGCCGTACCAGTACGCCTGGGCCCGCCCGCAGCGGGCGCTCAACCGCTCGCAGGCGAGCAGGACATCCGCCGCCCGCTCGTCCGCTACATCCGGTACATCCGGTACATCCGGTACGTCCGCACCACGGTCCGCCCCGGCGACGACCGCCTCAGCACGTCTCAGCGGCCGCCGGAGATCCGCCCAGGCCACCGGCTGCGAATTGGCCTGCGACACGATCCGCGTCCCGCACTACCCTCGGCCTGACCATCGATCAACGGAGAACCGCCATGCACCCCGACCTCGCCGCCGACCTCGAGCAGTTGCCCGCCCTCCTGGAGGAGGCCCGGCAGCGGGCGGTCGGTTTCCTCGCCGGACTCGACGAGCGGCCGGTGATCCCGCCGCAGGCGGACCGGCCGACGCCGGCGGGGGCGTTGCACGAGGAGGGCGGGGGTCTGCGGGCGGCCCTGGCGGAGTTCGCCGAGCGCTGGGAGCCGAGGCTGTCGGCCAGTGCCGGGCCGCGCTACTTCGGATTCGTGACGGGCGGGGCCACCCCGGCCGCGCTGGTGGGCGACTGGCTGACCGCGACCGCCGACCAGAACTCCAACTCCTCCCTCGACCCGGCCGGTCAGCACCTGGAACGGGAGACCATCGGCTGGCTGCGCGAGCTCTTCGGGCTCTCCGCCGCGCACAGCGGCACCCTCGTCAGCGGCGCCACCATGTCCAACACGGTCGGCCTGGCGATCGCCCGGGAGTGGCTGGGCGAGCGGCTCGGGGTGGACGTGGCCGAGGACGGGGTGGCCGCTCTGGGCCGGGTGCGGGTGCTGTCGGGCAGTGCGCACTCGAGCGTGTCCAAGGCGCTGTCCGTGCTGGGCCTCGGCCGTACGGCACTGACGACCGTCCCCGCCCTGCCCGGCCGGGAGGCCGTGGACGTGGCCGCGCTGGAGCGGGCGCTCGCCGAGGCCGACGGCCCGTGCGTCGTGGTCGCCAACGCGGGCACCGTGAACACCGTCGACTTCGACGACCTGCGCGCGATCGCCGAGCTGCGGGAGCGGTACGGCTTCTGGCTGCACGTCGACGCCGCCTTCGGCGCCTTCGCGGCCCTCTCGCCGGAGCACGCCGAGCTGGTGGCCGGACTGGACCTGGCCGACTCGGTCTGCGTCGACCTGCACAAGTGGCTCAACGTGCCCTACGACAGCGCCGTGCAGTTCACCCGCCGTCGCGACCTCCAGGCCCGGGTCTTCCAGAACGCCGCCGCCTACCTCGGCCCGATCGGCGACCACCCCGACCTGGTGCACCTCACCCCGGAGAACTCGCACCGCCTGCGCGCCCTGGCCGCCTGGTTCACCCTGCGCGCCTACGGCCGGGCCGGCCACCGGGAGATCGTGGAGCGCTGCATCGCCGGCGCCCACGCGCTCGGCGAGGCGATCGGCACCATCGACGGCCTGCGACTGCTCGCCCCGGTCCGCCTCAACGTGGTCTGCTTCACCCTCGCCGCGGACCCGACCCCCGAGCGCCTCGCCGCCCTCGCCAGCGAGCTCTCCGACGAGGCCTTCCTCACTCCCACCCGCTACGCCGGCCGGCCCGCCCTGCGCGCCGCGTTCAGCAACTGGCGCACCACGGAGGCGGATGTGCGACGGACGGCCGAGGCGCTCGCCGGGGCCGTCCACAAGCTCGAGACCGCCTGACGCGCAGGAGGTTCGGGCGGTCACCGGCCGGTCCGGGCCGGTGACCGCCCGAACCGTGCCGTCCGCGACCGCTCACGGATGCGCCCGTCCCCGTACACGCCGCCCGCCGAATCCGACAGGCTCGCCGGCCCCGGACGGCGGCCGCCACCGGCGGTTCCGCGGATCCCCGCCTTTCGGGGCCAACAGGTGCAACACGCCCGTCGGGACTTGACCTTCACACCGGTGTGAAGCCCGATGATTGCTCCATGACCGCCACTGCTCACGACCCGTACGCCCTGCTCGCGCAGAGCCGCCTCGGCGTCCTCGCCACCATCAAGGCGGACGGACGTCCCCAGCTCTCCCCGATCATGCCGTTCTACGACCGCGAGGCGAACGTCATCCTGATCTCCACCACGGAGGGGCGGGCGAAGACCGCGAACCTGCGCCGGGACCCGCGGGTCAGCCTGGAGGTGACCGGGCCGGACGGGCGGTCCTGGGCCACCGCCGAGGGCGTCGCCACCCTCACCGGTCCGGGTACCGACCCGAACGGGCCCGAGGTCGAGGTGCTGGTGGACTACTACCGCCGGGCCGCCGGGGAGCACCCGGACTGGACGGAGTACCGCGAGACGATGGTCGCCGACCGCCGGGTGCTGCTCACCATTCCGGTCGACCACGTGTACGGCGCCAGGATCTGACCGGCCGTCCGGCCACCGGCACGGGGGGCCGGTGGCCGGACGCGGGCGCCGCGTCAGGCACTTCGCGGAAACCCTCACGGAAACCCTCGTAGGACCCCTTCGCAGGTCAGCCCAGGATCGCCGTGACCACCGTGGCGTCCAGCTCCTCCTCGCGGCTCACCGCCGCCGCCAGACCCGCCGCCCGCGCCACCGCCAGCGCGCCGGCCGCCTGCCGCTCGCTGGTCTCGAACAGCAGCGCCCCGCCGGCCACCAGCCACCGCGGCGCCGCCGCGGCCACCCGGCGCAACACGTCCAGCCCGTCCGCCCCGCCGTCCAGCGCGGGCCGCGCCTCGTGCAGCCGGGCCTCGGGCGGCAGCAGCTCGAGGTCGCCGGTCGGTACGTACGGGACGTTGGCGATCAGCACCTCCACCCGGCCGCGCAGCGCTTCGGGCAGGGCGGCGAACAGGTCGCCCTCGAAGAGCAGCGCGCCCGTTCCGGCCAGGTTCCGGCGGGCGCAGCGGACGGCCACCGGGTCGACGTCGGCGGCGTACAGCTCGATCGGGTGGCCGGCTGTCGCCGCGACGGCGGCGCCGAGCGCACCGCTGCCGCAGCACAGGTCGACCACCAGCGCACCGGGGCCGGCGAGTCGGGCGGCCTCGGCGGCCAGGAACTCGCTGCGTCGGCGCGGGACGAACACGCCGGGGTCGACGGCGATCCGCAGACCGGCGAACTCGGCCCAGCCGACGACGTGTTCGAGCGGGCGGCCCTGGGTGCGGGCCCGGACCATGGCGGCCAGTTCGGCGCTGGTGGCGGCGGTGCTGAGCAGGATCCGTGCCTCGTCCTCGGCGAACACGCAACCGGCGGCGCGCAGTCGGGAGACGACCGAGGAACGGAGAGCAGCGGAGGTGAAGACGCGCAAGGGGACCCCTTGGGGAGGACGGGAGGAGAACGGAGGACTTCCGTCAGGGCTCCCGCCAGGGCCGACGCCGCGTCGGTGCGCCCGCGCTACGCGCGCGGTGCGCCCGCACGGCCGCGCTCCGGGAGCACCCGCTCGGACATACCGGTAATGGGTCTCACCTCCCTGGGCTCGTGGTCGTGTTCAGCGTCGGTCACCCTACCGCACCCGCGCGCCTGCTCGAGCTGCGGGCGCAGCTGGCGGCTCGTCGGCACCCGGCTCAGCCGAGGAAGTCGGCCACCAGGACGGCGAACTCCTCCGGGGTGCTGATCGGCACCCCGAGCTCCTCCGCCTTGGTGCGCTTGGAGCCCGCCTTCTCACCCGCGACCAGCAGGCTGGTGCGCTTGGACACCGAGGAGGAGGCCTTGCCGCCCGCGCGCTCGATCAGCTCGTTCATCTCGTTGCGGGAGAGTTCGGCCAGCACGCCGGTCATGCTGCCGGTCACCACGACGCTCTGCCCCGCCAGCGGACCGGCCGCCGCGCTCCCTTCCGTGGCAGCCGCGGCAGCCCCGGCCGGTGCCGCCGCGACGGCCGGCTCGGACACCTGCGTCCCCACCCCCTGCGCCACCAGCCGGTCCAACAGCCCTGCCACTTCGGCGAGTTCGGCGACGATCACGGCCGCCTTCTCCACCCCGATGCCGTCCACGCCGGCCAGCGCCTCGGCGTCGGCGGCCCGGATCGCGGCCATGCTGCCGAAATGGGCCGTGATCCGGCGCGACATCGTCCGCCCGGTGCCCCGGATGCCGAGGGCGCAGAAGACCCGGTTCAGCGGACGGGTGCGGGCGGTCTCGATGGCGGCGAGCAGGTTGTCGGCGCTGGTGTCGCCCATCCGCTCCAGGGTGAGCAGCTGGTCCCTGGTCAGGGTGAACAGGTCGGCGAGGTCGGCGACCAGCCCGGACTCGACCAGCTGGACGGCCCGGGTGCCGCCGAGCCCCTCGATGTCGAGCTGGTCGCGCCCGGCCGCGTAGATCACCGAGGCGACGGCCTGGCAGCCCCGGCCGCGCACGCAGCGCCAGCGCTGCTCCGCGCGGTCGATGGCGTCGCCGCAGCGCGGGCAGACCTCGGGGAAGACGATCGACTGCTCGGCTCCGGTGCGCTCGTCGACCAGCGGCGCCTCCACTCGCGGGATGACGTCCCCGGCACGGTAGACGAAGACCTGGTCGCCGATCATCAGTCCGCGGCGCTCGATGTCGGCGGGGTTGTGCAGGGTCGCGTAGGTGACGGTGACGCCGTCGATCACCACTGGGTCGAGCACGGCGCGGGGCGCGATGATGCCGGTGCGGCCGACGTTCCACTCCACGCCGAGCAGCCGGGTGACCTTGTGCTGGGCCTGCAGCTTGCGGGCCACCGCCCAGCGCGGCGCCCGGGAGCCGGAGCCGGCCGCCTCCTGGTCGGCGACGCGTCCGCCTTGACCACCACGCCGTCGATCCCGAACGGCAGCGCGGCGCGCATTGCGGCGATCTCCTCGATCCGCTGCTCGGCCTCGGTGAGGGTGGCGCAGCGCAGGGGCGCGGCCGGAGTGCTGGCGGCGGTGTTGGCGCCGAGTTCGGCGAGGCGGGTGAGCAGTTCGGCGTGGCCGAGGCCGGGCAGGCCGTGGGCGTCGTAGCCGAAGAAGGTGAGCTCGACCCGGTAGGGACGGTCCTTGGCCCGCAGGGTGCCGGCGGCGCCGCTGCGCGGGTGGGCGAAGGGGGTGGCGCCGTGGGCGGTGCGCACGGCGTTGGCCTGTTCGAACTGTGCATGGGTGAGCAGCACTTCGCCGCGCAGTTCGACGTCGAGCGGCTCGGCCAGCCGGGCGGGCAGGCCGAGCACGGCGTCGGCGGCGTGGGTGATGTCCTCCCCGGCCAGGCCGTCGCCCCGGGTGAGCACCTGGTGCAGGCGGCCCTCCCGGTAGCGGGCGGCGACGGCGAGGCCGTCCAGCTTGGGTTCGACGCACCAGGCGGCGACCGGGTGGCCGAGCCGGCGCTCCAGCCCGGCGGCCCAGGACTCCAGCTCCTCGGCGGAGAAGACGTTGTCGAGCGAGAGCATCGGCGTGCTGTGCGGGACGTCGCCGACGGCCGCGCCGCCGGCCACCTTGCCGGTGGGCGACTCGGGCAGCACCTGGTCGGGGTGCTCGCGCTCGTAGGCCTCGATCACCCGGACCAGGGCGTCGTACTCGTCGTCCCCGAGCGGGGTGGAGCCGTCGGCGTAGTAGGCTGCGGCGGCCCGTACGGCGGTGGCGACGGCGTCGGCGTAGGCCTCCGGGGAGGCGAGGGCGGCGGGGGTGGCCGTGGTGGCTGCGTCCTTCATAACGCCATCATGGCGAGCCGCACTGACATTCGACCCGCTCGCATTCGCCCCGCTCGCATTCGCCCCGCCCGCATTCGACCCACCCGCGGCGGGCGCGCCCGGCAGTCGGCGGATCGGCACCGCGCCCCGCGCACCCGTGCGGGTCGATACCTCGCCCCGCGCACGGGACGGTCAGCCCACGCCGATCCCGGCCGCGACCGCTTCCGCAGCGCCCCGCGGCTCCGTCGACGACTCCCCGCCGCCGCCCTCCGCCACCCGGGCCGCCGCGGCCTCGGCGACCACCCGGGCACCGCGGTCCGGGCCCATCTGGAGCGAGCCGAGCACGCCGGGCACCGCGACGCTCGGCATCAGGTGCTGGAACAGGCCGGACACCCGCCGCTCGAGGTCGGCCCGGCCGGAGAGCTTCTGCGACTGGATCTGCACACCCGTCCAGGCGGCGATGAACAGCCACGCGGTGTCGGCCGGGACGACGTGCGGTAGCAGTTCACCGCGCTCGCCGGCGGCGGCCAGCAGCGCCTCCATCCGGCTGATCCAGCCGGGGATCGCGCCGCCGCCGAAGTCGTCGAACACGTCCTGGCCGAGCGAGAGCCGGGCACCCGCGCTGAGCAGCGGGTCACGCGGCATCAGGTGCGCGATCACCATCCCGGTGTCCACGAACTCCTGGAGTTTGCAGCTCCGTTCCGGCACTCCGTCCTGGACGAACTGCTCCTCGACGACACCCTGCGCGAGATCCCGCTTCGAGGCGAAGTGGAAGTACACCGCACCCCGCGTCACGCTCGCCCGGGAGACCACCTCCCCGATGGTGGCGCCCTCGTAGCCGAACTCGTCGAAGACCGACGCCGCGGCCTCCAGGATCAGCCGACGCGTCCGGAGCGCCCTTTCCTGCCGTACCACCGCAACCACCCCGCCCTGTGCTCCGGAAAAGAAAACCAAATACCCCGTATCTTAGCGGCGGGCGGGCCACGGGCGACAAGGTGCTGTCGGGGCGTCAGCTCAAGCTGAACCTGCTCCCCCACCCCCTCTTTCTCATTCTGACGAACAGTCATCTCTCGACTAGGCGGTGGGCAGCCGGACCTCCCGGGCAGCCCGCCGACGAACACCACCGCCGTTCCGCCAT
The DNA here is from genome assembly GCF_027627435.1 of Kitasatospora cathayae. Taxonomy (GTDB): domain Bacteria; phylum Actinomycetota; class Actinomycetes; order Streptomycetales; family Streptomycetaceae; genus Kitasatospora; species Kitasatospora cathayae. Next base: position 826,474 of record NZ_CP115450.1, read on the forward strand.
CCTCAACCAGAAACCGAACGATCGGTTTCTTATTTACTGATCACATCGACCTCGAAACCACCCCTCGGGCGACTCCACAACCAAACGGTCGAGGACGCGAGGAGGGGAGTAGCGTTGCCCTGCTCGCCGCGGCCTCCTCCTGAACGCCGGAACACTTCGATTCCCGAGCCGCCCCCGAGCCCCCCGAAGTCCCTGGTGCCGGAAACCGTCAGATGTGCGGATTCAGCCACTGGTGCAGGCCCAGTTCGCGTTCTAGCCCACGACGCCGTACACCGCGTGGACCGAGCCGTCCTCCGGCGCACGGACTCGCGGGGCCGCCCCGCCCCGCGTCCGCCCCACGGATCGGCTCCCCGCCCGGCCGTCATGGCAGCACGGCCACCGCCTCCACCTCCACCAACTGGTCCGAGTAGCCGAGGACCGTGACGCCGAGCAGTGTGCTGGGGGCGTCGTGCTCCCCCAGGTACTCCCGGTACACGTTCCACACCTTCACCAGGTCCGCCTGATCGCTGGAGGCCACGTACACGGTGGTCCGGGCGATGTCCGTGAGCCCCGCGCCGGCATCCTCCAGCACGGTCATCAGATTGCGCATCACCTGGTGCGCCTGCGCCTCGTAGTCACCGACGGCGACCGTGCGCCCGTCCTCGTCCAGCGGGCAGGCCCCGGCGAGCCAGAGCGAGCGGGCCGGCGCGTCGACGACCGCCGCGTAGGCGTAGTCGACGGCCTGGGTCAGTCGCGTACTGCGGACCAGCTTGACGGCGCTGCTCATGAGGACCTCCGGGGGGGTGCAACCGAACGTTCGCGCTCATCGTTGGCCCCTCACGAACGGCCGTCAAACCGTTTTCCGGCGAACTCCCGGCCCCGCCAAGGCCCGTGTGCCCACGATTCACCGTTGCGGGTGATGGCGGACGGAGCCTCCGGACCGCAATCCTGGTGCCCGCCCACGCCAAGGGCGCGACCGACGACGCGACCGCCACCGCCACCGCCACCGCCACCGCCACCGCCACCAACGCCGCCACCAGCCCCCGGGAGTCGACCGATGGAGCCCCACCCGCCCGACCGCGACCAGGCCTCCGGAGTCGGACGCCGCCGCGTGCTCGGCCTCGCCCTCGGCGCAGGCCTCGTCCCGGCCCTGGCTCCCGCGGCCCAACCCGCCCACGCCGCACGGCCGTCCGAACCCGCCGCGGCCCTGGGACACCGGGTCGCCGCCGTCGCCGCCGCGCAGATCGGCGTCCCGTACGCCTGGGGCGGCGGCGACCGGCTCGGCCCGGGCCTCGGCTTCTGCGACGCGGACAACGGCTACCTCAACGGCGTCTGCCTGGGCGAGAGCACGGTCGGCTTCGACTGCAGCGGCCTGTCCCTCTACTGCTGGTACCGCGCCAGCCACGGCACCGTCGAGCTCGGGCACTACACCGTCGCCCAGTTCAACCGCAGCGCGCCGGTCGAACGCGACGCCCTCGCCCCCGGCGACCTGCTGTTCTTCTCCCGCCCCGACGCCCCGCTGCACCACGTCGGCATCTACGCGGGCGACGGCGCGATGATCCACGCCGAACGGACCGGCACGCTGGTCGCGCGGGTCGAGAAGGTGCTCGATGTCCCGCGCTGGGCAGGCGAGTTCGCGGGCGGCCGCCGCCCCGGGCCGCCGACCGCCTGAGCTCAGACGGCGCCCCGCCGCACCGCCATCCCCTCGTTCACCCGCCGCAGCAGCTCCTGCAGCACCCGCCGCTCCCCCTGGTCCAGCGGCGCCAGCACCTCGTCCTGCACCGCCCGGGCCCGCGCCTCCAGTTCGGCCAGCAGCGCCCGCCCGGCGGCGGTGACGGAGACCGAGACCCGTCGCCGGTCCGTCGCGTCCCGGCCGCGCTCGACGTACCCGGCCGCGCCCAGCTGGTCGGCGACCTTCGCGAGGTCGCTCGGGTCGATGCCCAGCCGCTGCACCAGGTCCCGCTGCGCCTGCGGCCCGAAGTCGGCCAGCGCCGCGAGCACCGCCATGTCCCAGAGCCGCAGGCCGCGTTCGGCCAGCTGGTCGGCGAGCCGGGCGCGCGCGGTGCGGCCGATCCGGGCGAGCAGGAAGGTGCTGAGGTCCAGCAGGGTCGGCGGCAGTCCGCCGGACGGGTCGGGGGTCTCGGAGGCCATGGCGCCATTCTAGGGTCCATCCCTATAGTGGGTGCTGACCCACTGTTTTCGACCCAGGAGTTCGACCGTGGACGCCCTCTACCCGCGCCTGCTCGTCACCCGCTTCGCCGAGTGCTTCGGCTTCTACCGCGCGGTCCTCCCCGCGCTCACCGGCGCCACCCTGGTCAAAGGCGCGCCCGAGGGCCCCTACGCCAACTGGGACGTCGACGAGCAGGCCGTCCTGGTGCTCTACGACCGCACCGCGATGGCCACCGCCCTGGGCACCACCGGACTGCCCGCCCGGCCCACCGCCCCCGTCCAGGACGCCGCGATGCTGGTCTTCCGGGTCGACGACGTGGACAAGGCGCTCGCCCTCTGCCTCGAACACGGCGGCGTCCTCGCCGCCCCGGCCACCGACCGCCCGGAGTGGGGCCCCACCCTGCGCAGCGCCCATCTGCGCGACCCCGAGGGGCACTTGATCGAGCTGCAGTCGTACTGACCCCGGAAGCTCCGTGCGCAGGCGCGGCCGCCGCAGGCGCACTCCCCGCCGGCCGACGACGCCCGGGGTACGGGCAGTGGGCGGAGCCCGGCCGAGCCCGCCGGGGCGGCGGCCACCGGCCCGGCGAGGGCGAGGCAGGGCGGCGAGGACGGGAGCGACGAACCTGCGCGGCCTACGCATGGGTACCTCCGGAACCATGGGAACAGCAGCGGCCGTGGACTCGGCCGCCGCGCTCCCGACGGGCGGCCGCGGCCCCCGGCACCGCCGACACGCCGTGCACCGCACCAGTCGTACGCATGCCCCCGGTTCACCGGCCGGGCGCGTCCCGCCACAGCTCGGCGCTGCAGCCCGCGACCAGCGCGCCGATCCGCGACCACGCCTCCTCGGCCGGCATCGGCTCCAGCCGGCGGCCGTCCCGCACCCGCAGCGCGACCCGGTCGTCCACGGCCTCCTTGGCGCCGATCACCGCCTGGTAGGGCACCAGCCGGGCCTCCCGGATCCGGGCGCCGAGGCTGCCGTGCTCGGGCCCGGCGACCTCGGCCCGCAGCCCGAGGTCCAGGCAGCGCTGCCGCAGCCGCTCGGCCTGCGGCAGCTCGGCGTCGGAGATCGGCAGCAGCACCACCTGGACGGGTGCGAGCCAGGCCGGGAACGCCCCACCGTACAACTCGATCAGGTAGGCGACCACCCGCTCGACGCTGCCGATCACGCTGCGGTGCACCATCACCGGGCGGTGCTTGGCGCCGTCCGGGCCGATGTAGTGCAGGTTGAAGCGCTCGGGCTGGTGGAAGTCGATCTGCACGGTGGAGAGGGTGAACTCGCGCCCGGCACCGTCGGCGATCTGCACGTCGATCTTGGGACCGTAGAACGCGGCCTCGCCCTCGGCCGCCTCGAAGGGCACTCCGGAGCGCTCCAGCACGTCGGTCAGCAGCGCGGTGGCGCGCCGCCAGAGCCCGGGATCGGCCACGTACTTGCCGCCCTCGCCGGGCAGCGAGAGCCGGTAGCGGACCGGCACGACGCCGAGCGCGCGGTGCGCCTCGCGGATCAACTCCAGTGCGGCGACGGCCTCGTCGGCGGCCTGCTCGGGGGTGCAGAAGACGTGGGCGTCGTTCAGCTGGATCGCCCGGACCCTGGTCAGCCCGCCCAGCACGCCGGATAGCTCGGAACGGTACATTCCGCCCAACTCGGCCATCCGCAAGGGCAGTTCCCGGTAGCTGTGGGGGCGGGAGCGGAAGATCACCGCGTGGTGCGGACACAGGCTCGGGCGCAGCACCATCTCCTCCGAGCCCAGCTCCATGGGTGGGAACATGTCGTCGCGGTAGTGGTCCCAGTGGCCGGAGATCTCGTACAGCTCGCGCTTGCCGAGCACCGGCGAGTAGACGTGGCGGTAGCCGGCCCGACGCTCGCGGCCGCGGATGAACTCCTCCAGGGTGTGCCGGATCGCGGCGCCGTCGGGCAGCCAGTAGGGCAGGCCGGAGCCCATCAGCGGGTCGGTGTCGAACAGGTCGAGTTCGCGGCCGAGCTTGCGGTGATCGTGCGCGGGCCGATCGTTCACGGGCTGGTCGTTCATGGACTGCTCGTGCATGGACTGGTCGTTCATGAGGGTGGTCTCCACTCGGGATCCGCGGGCGAGTGGAGCCGGGAACGACGAAGCCCCGGGGCACTCGCCCCGGGGCTTCGGACTTGGTCAGCAGTCAGCGCGCCGGGACTCTCTCCGGCGTCGTCGTGACGAGTGCAGCGCGCTTCATGCGTTCCACGGTAGCAGGTCCTCGCCGCCCGTGTTGATCTTCATGGGCAAGGTCACAGCAGAACGACGCAGCCGCGCTCGGCGAGCGCGTCCCGCACCCGGTCCGGCACCTGGACGTCGTTCCACCGCAGGTCGAGCTTCTCCAGCGCGGGCAGCACGGCCGGGTCGGCCAGCCAGTCCGGCAGTCCGGAGATGTCGTTGCCGCGCAGGTCGATGCGGCGCAGCCGCGGGAGCCGGGCGAGGACGGCGGGGAACTCGGCGAGGGCGTTCTCCCGCAGTTCCAGCTCGCGCAGTTCGGACAGCAGCCCGAAGGAGGCCGGCAGGGCGGTCAACCGGTTGCCGCGCAGCCAGAGTTCGCGCAGCTCGCCGAGGGCGCCGATCGACTCCGGCAGCGCGGTGAGCCGGTTGTGCTGGGCGCGCAGTTCGACCAGCTCGGCCATCTTCCCGATGCTGGACGGGAGTTCGGAGATCCGGTTCTCGCCGACGTTGAGGTAGCGCAGCCGGGTGAGCCGCCCGATCGAGTCCGGCAGGGCGGTCAGCTGGTTGTCGTGCAGGTAGAGGAAGTCCCGGAGCCAGGTGAGCGCGGTCAGTTCGGCGGGCACCTCGGCGAACAGGTTGTGGCCCAGGTCGAGGGTGCGGAGCCTGAGCAACCGGCTGATGCCGGGCGGGAGTTCGGAGAGCGCGCCCTCGGCGAGGATGAGCACGGTCAGGTCGTCGCGATCCCACACCGTGGTGAGCACCTCGCCGGCCGCCGGACCGAGCGGCTGCCGCCACAGGTTGAGCGTCATGTCTGTCACGCCCGCCATTCTCCGTCACCGCCACCCCGTGGACCCACGCGCGCCCCCGGCGTGCGCTCCCACCACCGTAGGCACTACGCCGAACGGGGGAGCCGACCGGCCCGCGATCCGAGATCCACCGGGAGGGACCCACCGGCCAACGCCCGCCCTGTCCGCCCTACACCCCCGGAGTCGGGCGGACCGGGTGCTTGCTCATGATCGACACCCGGTTGAAGGAGTTGATGGTGATCGCCACCCAGATCGCCGCCGAGATCTCCTCCTCGGTCAGCGCCTCGCGCGCGAGCGCGTAGGCGGCGTGCTGCGCGGCGGCGTCCGACGGGTTCGTGGTCGCCTCCGCCAACGCCAGCGCGGCCCGCTCCCGCGCGGTGAACAGCTCGGTGTCCCGCCAGGCCGGGAGCACGCCCAGCCGCTGGGTGGTCTCGCCCTCGCGCAGCGCGGCCCGGGTGTGCACGTTCAGGCAGTAGGCGCAGCCGTTGATCTGCGAGACCCGCAGATTGACCAGCTCCACCAGCCGCCGGTCCAGCCCGGCCTCCGCCGCGCCCGCCCGCGCCACCTCGGCGGCCGCGAGCAGCGCCTTGTAGGCCTTGGGGCTCTGCTTGTCGATGAACACCCGCCGCTCCGCCGGGACCACCGTCACGTCACTCACCTGAACTCCTCGACTCCCACGGACACCATCGGCGCGCTGCCGGTCGGCGCGCTGCCGTGCCATAATAGTTGAATCTAGAACTACATGGAAGCGACATCCGCCATGGGAGGGCCCACAGCCATGAGCACCGCCGAGACCGAGCCGCACCTCACCGCCCAGCCGCAGGACCCGTACGTCGAGGTGCTGTCCGCCCGGGACGTCCCGCTCGGCGGACCGCGTGCGATGACCGTACGCCGCACCCTCCCGCACCGCTCCCGCCGGCTGATCGGCGCCTGGTGCTTCGTCGACCACTACGGCCCCGACGACGTCGCCCGGACCGGCGGCATGGACGTCGCCCCGCACCCCCACACCGGCCTGCAGACCGTCAGCTGGCTCTTCACCGGCGAGATCGAGCACCGGGACAGCCTCGGCGTCCACGCCTTCGTCCGCCCCGGCGAGCTCAACCTGATGACCTCCGGCCACGGCATCTGCCACTCGGAGGTCTCCACCCCCGCGACCACGGTGCTGCACGGCGTCCAGCTCTGGGTCGCCCTGCCCGACGAACACCGCGACACCGCACGGGACTTCCACCACCACGCCCCCGAGCCGGTCGCCCTGGACGGCGGCGAGGCCCGGGTCTTCCTCGGCACCCTGGCCGGCCGCACCTCCCCCGTGCCGACCTTCACCCCACTCCTCGGCGCCGAACTCACCCTCCACCCGCACGCCACCGTCATCCTCACCGTCGACCCCGCCTTCGAACACGGCGTCCTGGTCGACCGCGGCGAGGTACGCCTCGCCGACACCGCCACCGTCCTCCACCACGGCGACCTCGGCTACCTCTCCCCCGGTCCCAGCACCCTGGCCGTCACCAACACCACCGACGCCCCCGCCCGCCTCATCCTCCTCGGCGGCACGCCCTTCGAGGAGCAGATCGTCATGTGGTGGAACTTCATCGGCCGGTCGATGGACGACATTACCCGAGCCCGTTCGGATTGGATGACCGGCGACCGATTCGGCGAGGTGCACGGCTACCACGGTGACCGCCTGCCCGCCCCCGAACTCCCCGCCACCCCGCTGAAGCCGCGCGGTCGAGTGCGCTGACCTGCTCGTTTATCCGGCGTGGAACAGCCGCGCCACGAGCCGCGATCCCCACCCTCACGGCGACCTCCCGACCTCGATCCAGCCTGCGCGGGCCTCATCCCGAGCAGGCTGGCATCTCACCGGCTCTAACCTCCTGTGACCATGTCTGGCCGGACCAATGCTGACTCAATGCTGACTTTGCTGACAGTCAGTCAGTCGTTCTCCTCCTCGAAGCACCGGCCAGGATGGTGCCCGGCGCTGGCGCACTTGCGGACACCTGTCGGCAGCCGACGTGCGGCTTCCGGTGATGGCCATCGAAGCCGATCTGGACAGCCAGCGGGGGCCCGTCCGGTGGGCGGTGAATTGGCGCACCTCGTCGATGAAGGAGACCAACGCCGTTCAAGCCCGTCCAACCGCTCGACTCACGAAAGCCATCGGGTGCGATGCCCGCGGTCATGCGGGCCGACAAGACGTCACGTTGGGCGGAACGGTGGAGCTGGTGGAGGGCTTCACGCGGGATGTTCGCGGCATCGGGCACCTGGGGACGGGTGAGCTGGAGGTGCGGATCACCTCGTCGGCTACGTGGAGAAGGCGGTGCCGCTGATTCGCCGGGTGGTCGAGGAGTCCTGACGAACGAGGCCAGGGCGGCTGGAGCATCGTGGTCCTCCAGCCCCCCCTTTCGCGTCTGCGGCCGGTCCGCCTCGGCCGGTGGTGGTTCTCATGGTCCCGCCGCTGGTCCGGCGAGCCCGCCGCGCACCTTCGCCTTACGCACGATCGTGGCGCAGGTCCGCGAGCCCTCCTCGTAGCACGTCGGCCAGGTCCGAGAGCGCGGGGGCGACTGCGGCACGTTCGATCACCATGCACATGGCTCGCTCCGTGGCGGAGTCGTGGAGATGCGTCAGGTGGCATCCGACTCGGCGAGGAGATCGTCCCACAGGCTCACGGTCGGCTCGGTGTGAGCGAGCGCGATCTTCTCGCTGATCGCGTTGCGAAATGAGCGCGGCGGCGGAGGGCCGATGGCGGTACAGCATCGTCCGGCCGATCCCGCTGGGGGCCAGCCCTGCCGGTTCGCCCTCGACGACGAGGAGCCGAAGCTCATCGCCATTGAGCTCGAGCTCCGCGTCCGCGCCATCACCGACGACGGGTCCTGGCAACCGCCGTCAGCGAGGAACTGCTGCACACCCGCGCCGTAAGACGCCACCAGTGCCGCGATGAACCGGGGCTGAGCGAGGATCAGTTCTCTTCTGGCCATGGCCAGTCGGGCCGGAGGCAATCCGGGCCGCCCAGGCAACCCCCGGGAGTGAACTCTCCACGGAGGGCATAACTCAAACAGCACTGTTCAACTTAGCGATTGTGCGCTATCTCTATCTCATACACTCTGTACGAGGTAGGAGTTCCTCTCATGGCTCACGCCACACACATCGCCACCGGGGCGCATCCCGAACGGGCCGCGTATCCCCGGCGCTGGCTGCTGCTCACCCTGCTGTGCCTCGCACAGTTCATGCTGATCGTGGACGTCACGGTGATCAACGTCGCGCTGCCCAGCATCGGCGACGACCTCCGGCTCAGCCGCGAGACGCTCACCTGGGCGGTCACCGCCTACACCCTCTGCTTCGGCGGGCTGATGCTGCTCGGTGGGCGGCTGGCCGACGCCTTCGGCGCACGGCGGCTCCTGGTCACCGGGCTGGTCCTGTTCACGACCGCCTCACTCGCCACCGGCCTGGCGGGCAACGCGGAGGTCCTCATCGGCGGTCGGCTCGCCCAGGGTGTGGGCGCGGCCCTCCTGTCGCCGGCCGCGCTCGCCACCATCACCCGCACCTTCCACGGCCCCGAGCGGAACAAGGCGTTGGGCATCTGGGCCATGCTCGGCGGCATCGGATTCGCGCTCGGCGCGATGCTCGGCGGCGTCCTCACCGCGGGTCCCGGTTGGAGCTGGGTCTTCTTCATCAACGTCCCGGTCGGCCTGGGCATCCTGCTCACCCTCCCCAGACTGCTGCCCGCCCCGGCTCCCCAAGGTGGCCGCAAGATCGACCTGCCGGGCGCCGTCCTGGTCACCGCCGCGACCGGAGCACTCATCTACGGCCTCATCAAGGCCGGTGACGCGAGCTGGACTTCGACCGCCACGCTGGTGCCGCTGGCCGGCTCCGTCGTCCTCTACACCGGCTTCACCCTCGTCGAACGCAAGACCGCCGCCCCGCTGATGGACCTGCGCATCCTCGCCAAGCGCCCGGTCACCGCCGGCTCGTTCCTCATGCTGATCGCCACCGGCCTGCTGCTCGGATACGTCTTCCTCGGCTCGCTCTACCTCCAGGAGGTCCGCCAGCTCTCCGCCCTGTCCACCGGGGCGCTCCTGCTGCCCGTGGCCGTCGCCACCGCGATCGGCGCCCACCTCGCCGCACACCTGATCGCCCACGCGGGCACGCGCCTGGTCGCCGCAGGCGGCCTGCTCGTCTCGGGCAGTGGCAGCCTGGTGCTCGCCCAATCCGACAGCACCTGGGGTACGGTGCTCGGCCTGGCCATCGGAGCCGTCGGCATCGTCCCGGTCTTCGTCTCCGCCACCACCACCGCGCTCGGCTTCATCTCACACCAGGAGGCCGGCATCGCCTCGGGTGTGGTGAACACCTTCCACGAGGTCGGCGGGGCCGTCGGCGCCGCGGTCGTCTCGACCGTCGCCGCCGCCGGTATCGCCCAGCACTCGGCAGCCGGATTCCCCGCCGCCTACACCACCCTGGCCGTCGTGGCCGTGGTCGCGGCGGTCATCGCCCTTGCCCTGATCCCCCGCGGCAAGGCCGAGCTCCCCGAGGGCGTCCACGTCCACTGAGAGGAACCGCGCACGGTCTTTAGACTCCGTCCCATGGAATCCGGACACCACAGCGGCGCAGCGAAGGCCCGGCGGGGCGGTTCCGCCACCCCGTCCCGTCGGGCCGACGCCGAACGCAACATCGCCGCGATCCTCGCCGCCGCAACCACCTGCTTCGCGAAGAACCCAAATGCGAGCATGACCGAGATCGCCGCGGCAGCAGGGGTCGGCAGGGTCACCCTGTACGGCCACTTCTCCTCCCGGGAGGCACTGCTCAGCGAACTGATGGAGCGCGCCCTGGCCGAAGTCGCCACCGCTCTCGATGTCACCGACCTCGACCACGGCCCCGCCGACGAGGCCCTGCGGAGCTTCATCCGCTCCTCCTGGCAACTCCTCGACCGCAACCTGCGCATGCTGTACGCCGCCCGCCGAGCCCTGCCGGCGGAAGCGGTCCACGACCATCACATCGACATCCTGTCGGCGATGCAACGGCTCATCACCCGAGGGCAACAGGAAGGAGCATTCCGGGACGACCTCCCCTCCCACTGGCTGGTCGGCACCGTCTACGCACTGGTACAGGCCGCCGGCGACCAGGTCGAAGCCGGCCAGTTCACCTCCGAGCAGGCCCTCGAAGCCCTCGACGCCACCGTCGCCTCCGCCCTCCGGAGCCCGAACACCTGAGGGGCGGCCCGCCGCAGCCGGCCGCCCCTGTGCCTTGGAGGTCCCGGCACCTCAGCCGGGCCGCGCGTGCGGGACCTCCTGCCAGGTCAGCTGACGTGCAGCGTCAGCTCGGCGGTGTGGAGCCGGCCCGCGGTCTGGAACTGCAGGAAGACCCGCCAGTTGCCGGGCTTGGCGAGCTGGGCGTGGAAGCTCAGGTTCGGGCCACCGTGGTCCCCGCTGACGGGGGTCTCGGGGTGGAGGTGGGCGAACGCCTGGTCACCCTCGTGGAAGGCGCTGATGTGCGCGTAGGTGTCGAGGTAGGGCTGGAGGTCGGTGACGGGCTGCCGGTCCTTCGCGAAGGTCACTGTGAGCGGGTGGGCCATGCGGCCATCGGCTCCCCCTGGACCGTGACGGTGTAGCCGTCGACCGTGGCCGTGGTCGAGGCCGCCAGCAGCGGGGTGGTGGCGCTACCCGGGACGGTGGCGGACGGAGATGGACACGCACGACGAACCGGCAGGCTTGGCCTGGCTGCCGTGGTGCAGCTCAGCGCTGCCGAGGACCACGTCGGCGTTGGCCGAGGCCATGTGCTCGGTCGCGGCGGGGGCGTTGCCGTCAGCCACGGCCGGCATCTGCGCGGCGGCCATCGGGGCGTGACAGCCGTCGGCGGCCGAGGCGGGAAGGCCGCTTCGGCCGCGGCCTGGACGCGACGATGACCGGGATCGCCGGGTCACCCGGCTCGGCCCTCTCGCCCCGTACCCCGGTTCCGGATGAGCTGCCCCGCAGCGCTGAGGACCCGCGCCCAGCCTTGTAGGCCTGTACCCCCAGGGGGTATATATGAGAGTAGGAGAATATACCCCCACAGGGTACCGTGCGGGAAGAACGGCACATGCCGGATCCGGCACGCCCGACTCGGCATCCCCGCCCAGGAGGCACTCGATGAACGGATCCAGCTCCGACAAGCACTTGGCCCTTAACCGGCTCCGCCGGATCGAGGGCCAAGTGCGAGGCCTCCAGCGCCTGGTGGAGGAGGACACCTACTGCCCGAACGTCCTCACCCAAGTCTCCGCGACCACCCGCGCCCTGCAGGCGTTCGCCCTCAGCCTGCTCGACCGGCATCTCGGGCACTGCGTCACAGACGCGATCGCGACGGGCGGGGACGAGGCGCAGGCCAGGGTTCGGGAGGCGTCTGCGGCCATCGCCCGGCTCGTCCGCTCTTGACCAAACCTCGCGGCGTTTCCACAGGCGCCATAGGAGGCGGTACCGCGACTTCCACGGCCCTGCCGTCCACCGGGACGGCAGGGCCGTTCGCACACCCGAGCCCGGTCAGCAGTGCCGGGACACCCGTCGGGGATCGGCCCAGGCCACCGGCTGCGCGGCAGCCCGACCGCGCCGGACCACAGCCGAACGGCCCGCCGCCGACCCGGACGGGGGTACCGGGTCGGCGGCGGGCCGGGCAGGTGGACGGGGTCAGACCGCAGCAGGCTGCTCCTCCGTCGCCTCGGCGGCTGCCGCCGGGGCGTTGCCGGTGCGGATCGTGACAGCCGAGGCCACGGCGCCGACGGCGGCGATCGCGGCGGCGCCGAGGAATGCGGCTGAGAAGCCGTGGGTCAGCGCGGTCGCGTCACCCAGCTCCCGGGAGCCGTGGGCGGCGGCAATGGCGGTCATTGCGGCGAGGCCGAGGGCGGAGCCGACCTGGTAGCCGGTGTTGACGATGCCGGAGGCGAGGCCGCCCTCCTCCGGGCGGGCGCTGGAGAGCGCAGTGCCCAGCGACGGGATGAAGGCGAGCGACATGCCGACCGCCGCGAGCAGCGAGGCAGGCAGGACGTCGATGACGAAGGTGCCGTCCGGGCGGGCGAAGGAGAGCCAGAGCATCCCGCCGGCCAGCGCGAGCAGCCCGACGACGATCAGCGGCTTGGGGCCGAAGCGGGCGATCAGCCGGGGCGCCAGCACGATCATCATCACCATGATGGCGGCCGTCATCGGCAGCAGGGCGGCGCCGGAGGCGAAGGCCTTCAGGCCGAGCACCTGCTGGAGGTAGAGGTTAAGGAAGAACCACATCGGGATCCACGCCGCGGCCATCAGGAACTGGGCGAGGTTGGCGCCGGCCAGGTTGGGGCTGCGCCAGATGCCGAGGCGCATCAGCGGTTCGCGCCGCTTGGCCTGGATCACGACGAAGGCGCCGATCAGCAGGGCACCGACGGCGAGGACCAGCCAGGTGCTCGCCGAGCCCCAACCCGTCTCCGGGGCGCGGACGATGGCGTAGACGGAGGTGGCCAGGCCCGCAGTGACGGTAATGGCGCCGAACCAGTCCACAGAGCCGCGCCGGGCCTGGGCGGCCGGCATCACGCCCGGCGCCATCGCGAGCACCACGACGGCGACCGGGATGTTGACGAAGAACACCCACTCCCAGCTGAGGTACTGGGTGATCACGCCGCCGAGGAACACACCTGCGGTGCCGCCGGCCGGCGCCGCCGCGCCGTACAGGGCGAGGGCCTTGCCGAGCTCCTTCGGCTGGCCGCCGAAGAGCATCATCAGCAGGGTGAGCGCGGAGGGCGCGATGAGCGCGGACCCGGCGCCCTGGAGGGCGCGACCGGCGAGCTCGACCCAGGCCGTTCCGGCCAGGCCTGCGACCAGCGAGCCGACCGCGAGCACGGCCCAGCCGGTGGCGAACAGCCGCTTCGCCCCCAGCAGGTCGGACAGCCGGCCGCCGAGCAGCAGCAATCCGCCGAACGCGACGACGTAGGCGTTGAAGACCCAGGACAGGTTCTCCTGCGAGAACCCGAGCGCGGTCTGCATCTTGGGCAGCGCGACGCCGATGATCGAAGTGTCCATGATCACCATGAACTGGGCGAGCGCGATCAGGCCGAGCGCAGTCCAACGGCGCGGCGAGGGTGGTGCACTGAGGTCCGACATGACCAGACTCCTGTACCTGGGAGGGGTATATCTGAGAACGCACTCAACATACCCCCACGGGGTATGTTGAGCAAGGGGTTCGTCACGCATCGCAGCGACGCGCGCCCGCCGGCCCGGAAGGCCTCAGGTGCGGCCCCGAAGGATTCAGCGCAACAGTTCGACGGCGGGTTGCGGTTCCGCTTCCGCCGCAGCCCGCGCCCGGCCGCGCCGTTGCGCCGCCCGCGCCACCAGGGCGCCGGCCGCGCCGAGGGCGCACAGCGCGGTCGCGGCGAGGACGGCGTGATTGGTCCCGTCGGCCGCGGCCCGAGCGGTGGCGGGCCCGCCGAGCCCCATGAGGGTCACGGTGACGGCGACGCCGAGCGAGGAGCCGAGATAGCGTGCCGTGTTGTTGGCGCCCGAGCCCATCGCCGCGCGGTGAGCGGGAACACTGGTGACGGCCAGTCGGCCGAGGGCCGCGTTGAGGATCCCGCTGCCGACGCCCGCCACCGCCAGCCCCGGCACGAGCCGCAGCCACGAGTCGTCCGGCCGCAGCCCGAGCAGGGCGACTTCACCGACTCCGCAGATCAGGAGCCCGATCGCGAGCTGGGCAATGCCACCGATCCGGTCGGCCAGTCTGCGAGCCTGGAGCGCCGCCGCCACGGACAGCCCGGACCAGATGGCGAGGACGCCGCTGGCCGCGAGCGAAGACAGGCCGAGGGCGCGCTGGAGGGCCGACGGCAGACAGCTCATCAGGCCGACGATTGCCAGCCCCGTGAACAGGGCTCCGCCGGTCGCGGCGACGAAGCCCGGATCCCGGAACAGTCGCAGGTCGAGTATGGGTTCGGCCGTGTGCGCCTCAACGAACGCGAAGGCGACGAGCAGCAGGATCCCGACCGCGAGCAGGACGAGCACGATCGGCCGCCCCCAGCCGTACCGGCCTTCGGCCAGCCCGGCGATCAGGGCGGCGGTCCCGTTCCCGAGAGTGAGGACGCCGGGCAGGTCGATCCGGCGCGGAGTAGCGGCCCGCGACTCGTCGAGACCCGCCACGGCGACCACCACGAGCAACGCCGCCAGGGCCGCCAACCCCCAGTACACGGCACGCCAGCCCAGCCACTGCTCCGCCAGGGCCGCGTACACCGGCCCGACCGCGATCCCCAGCCCCACCGCCGCGCCCCACACGCCGAGCGCCCGCACCCTGGCCGGGCCGCCCGGGTAGGCCTCGCCGATCAGACCGAGGCTGGGCGCGAGCAGAGCCGCGGACGCGGCACCCTGGACGACCCGGGCGGCGAGGAACACGGCGACGGTCGGAGCTGCGGCCGCCACGGCGCTGGAGAGCACTAGGAGCACCGCGCCGGCGGTGAACACCCGCTTGCGGCCCCGGTCGTCGGCGAGGCTCCCGGCGGCCAGCAGGAGCGCGGAGAGGCCGACGAGTGTCCCGGTGAGCACCCAGGTCTGTGCGGTGGGCCCCGCGTGCAGCCCCACCGCCGTAGGCGTGAGCGTGGTCATCGGCACGGTGTACGCCACGAGGACCAGAAACGTGCCATAGGCCGCGGTCGCCAGGACGCTACGACTTCGACGGGCTGTCATACCGGACTCTCCCCACAGTCGAGTCGGCCCGAGCGGCATCGGCGGCTCACGGAACCTGAGCGGGCGTCGGCAGCACGCAGTGCGGCGGAGGCCGCGCAGGCCACGAGACATCTGGTCGCCGGGTGACGGATCACCCGCAGCAGCGTCGCGGCAGGTGCGGGCAGCGTGCCAGCACCGGGCGAAGCGTTCGATTCCATGACCGATCCCCTCGTCGCCTTCATGGCACGTGCACCCCGCCCCACCCATGACTACCCATTGGGGGTATGGGTGCGGGGACTCCGCGCCGGAGTCCTGGTCGACAGGCTGGTGCCCAACTCGGCCGAGCCGACGGCACATCACAATGCCCATCGGCCATCCTGCCAACGTTGCGGAATATACCCTAGGGGGGTACGGTTTAGCTAGCAATCGGAAAGGAGGCAGGTCGATGAACACCCCGACGCGCCTGGCCGCGTTCACACTGGGGCTGGCGGTCGTCTTCGGCGGAGCGGTCGGCATCGGTCACGCGGTGGGCCCGATCGACTCGGCGAAGGACACCGGCGGCGCCGAACACCAGCACGGCACGACGGCCGCCGCACATGGCCCGGAACACGAGCACCACGGCACGGAGGACGGAGCCGCGGCGCCTGCCGCGGGCGCGCTCGCGGCCTTCGACCACGGATACTCGCTCCAGGCCGGTCCGGAGCAACTGACCGCCGGGCAATCCGCCGACCTGAGCTTCACCGTCCGCGGCCCGAACGGCGCTCCGGTCACTTCCTACCTCACCCAGCACGGCAAGGACCTTCATCTGATCCTGGTCCGCACCGATCTGGCGGGCTACCAGCACGTTCACCCGACCCTGGCGGCCGACGGCAGCTGGCACGTCCCCGTGACCTTCCCGGCCGCCGGCGCCTACCGGATGGTCGCCGACTTCACCCCCTCCGGGGCCACATCGGCCGTCACGCTGGGCACCGGCCTCTCCGTTGCGGGCGACTACCGGCCCCAACAGCCGACGCCGCCCGCCGCCACCGCCGAGACCGACGGGTACACCGTCGCCCTGGACGGCCGGCTGGAGGCCGGCAAGTCCTCCCGGGTGAAGCTGCGGATCAGCCGTGACGGCGCGCCCGTGACCGATCTGGAGCCCTACCTGGGCGCCTACGGCCACCTCGTGGCGATCCGGGCCGGCGACCTCGGCTACCTGCACGTCCACCCCGAGGGCGAGCCGGGAGACGGTCGCACCGCGGCCGGGCCCGAGGTGTCCTTCTCCGTCGAAGCCCCGACGGCCGGCGACTACCGGCTGTTCCTGGACTTCCAGCACGCCGGCGCGGTCCACACCGCCGCCTTCTCCGTCCACGCCGACGCCACCACCGGAAGCGAGGGGGCGCATGAGTAACACAGTCCAGGGCGCGGCCGTGCAGGCCGCCGAGACCGAGCAGGTCGAGCTCCTCATCGGCGGAATGACCTGTGCCTCCTGCGCCGCCCGGATCGAGAAGCGGCTGAACCGGATGGACGGCGTCAGCGCCACCGTCAACTACGCGACCGAGAAGGCCAAGGTCGCCTACGCGGCCGGCATCGCGCCCGAGGACCTGGTCGCCGAGGTGGAGAAGGCCGGGTACACCGCCGCCCTCCCGCTTCCGCCCCTCGCCGAGGGTGAACAGATCGGATCCGGGGCGGCAACCGAGCACGACCCGGTGGCGTCCCTGCGTCAGCGCCTGCTCGTCTCACTGGTCCTGACGGTACCGGTGATCCTCCTGGCGATGGTGCCCGCCTTCCAGTTCACCTTCTGGCAGTGGCTGTCGCTGACCCTCGCGGCCCCGGTTGTCGTGTACGGCGCCTGGCCGTTCCACAAGGCCGCCTGGACCAACCTGCGGCATGGCGCCGCCACCATGGACACCCTGATCTCGATAGGGACCATCGCGGCCATGGGCTGGTCGCTGTACGCGCTGTTCCTCGGCACCGCCGGCACCCCGGGCATGACCCACCCGTTCAGCCTGACCATCGGGCACACCGACGGCGCCGGGAACATCTACCTGGAAGCCGCGGCCGGCGTCACCACTTTCATCCTCGCCGGACGGTACTTCGAGGCGCGTTCCAAGCGCCGCGCCGGATCGGCCCTGCGCGCGCTGCTGGAACTCGGCGCCAACGATGTGTCGGTGATCCGCGACGGCCGTGAGGAGCGCATCCCGATCGGGCAACTGGGCGTCGGCGACGTGTTCGTGGTACGCCCCGGCGAGAAGGTCGCCACCGACGGCGTCATAGTCGAGGGCACCTCGGCCATCGACGCCAGCATGCTCACCGGGGAATCCGTCCCGGTCGAGGTCTCCCCCGGCGACACCGTGACCGGCGCCACCGTCAACGCGGGCGGGCGGCTGCTGGTCCGCGCGGAGCGCGTCGGCGCGGATACCCAACTCGCCCAGATGGCCAAGCTGGTGGAGGACGCGCAGAACGGCAAGGCCGAGGTGCAGCGGCTCGCCGACCGGGTCTCCGGGATCTTCGTCCCCGTCGTCATCGCCCTCGCCGTGGCCACCCTCGGCTTCTGGCTGGGCGCCGGCGCGGGCATCAGCTCCGCCTTCACCGCGGCGGTCGCCGTCCTGATCATCGCCTGCCCGTGCGCGCTCGGGCTCGCCACCCCGACCGCACTGATGGTCGGCACCGGGCGCGGCGCCCAGCTCGGCATCCTCATCAAGGGACCCGAGGTGCTGGAGTCGACCCACCGCATCGACACCGTGGTGCTCGACAAGACCGGCACCGTCACCACTGGCCAGATGGCGCTGGTCGAGGTGATCCCCGCCGAGGGCGAGGACGCCGACCAGGTGCTCCGGCTGGCCGGAGCGCTGGAGGACGCCTCCGAGCACCCGATCGCCCGAGCCATCGCCAAGGGCGCCGTCCAGCGTGTGGGCGAGCTACCCCCGGTCGAGGACTTCGCCAGCATCGAGGGCCTCGGGGTCCAGGGCGTGGTGGTCGACGGCCAGGTCACCCGGGCCGTCCTGGTCGGCCGGACCAGGCTGCTGGAGGAGTGGAGCCAGCACCTGGACCCCGAGTTGGAGCGGGCCAAGGCGAAGGCGGAAGCCGCCGGCCGGACCGCCGTCGCGGTCGGCTGGGACGGCCAGGCCCGAGGCGTGCTCGTCGTGGCCGACACCGTCAAGCCCACCTCCGCCGAGGCGATCCGCCGACTGCGCCGGCTCGGCCTCTCCCCCGTGCTGCTGACCGGCGACAACGAGGCCGTCGCCCGGTCCGTGGCCGCCGAGGTCGGGATCGACGAGGTCATCGCGGAGGTTCTGCCGGCCGACAAGGCCGAGGTCGTCCGGCGCCTGCAGTCCGAGGGCCGCCGGGTGGCCATGGCCGGCGACGGCGTCAACGACGCCGCCGCACTCGCCCAGGCCGACCTCGGACTCGCGATGGGCACCGGCACCGACGTGGCGATCGAGGCGGCCGACCTGACCCTGGTCCGCGGCGACCTGCTGGTGGCGGCGGACGCAATCCGGCTCTCCCGCCGGACTCTGACCACCATCAAGTCCAACCTCTTCTGGGCCTTCGCCTACAACGTGGCGGCCCTGCCACTCGCCGCGGCCGGCCTCCTGAACCCCATGATCGCCGGCGCCGCCATGGCGTTCTCCTCGGTGTTCGTGGTGTCCAACAGCCTCCGGCTGCGCCGCTTCCGGGCCCTCCCGGAGCCCGGCGCGGCCGACTGAGGTGACGGCGGCCGGCCAGCCCGTGATCGGGTCGGCCGGCCGCCGCTACTTTTCCGAGCTTTCCGGATTTACTAAGTACATTCCCAGAACTTCCGGATGTCGAACCGGACTTGATTTCGCTTTATGGCTCCGATCTACTGGCTCCCGAAACCGCCCGCTCGCCGAAACGAGGATCGACGGATGGACCCCACGGTGGAGCTGCGCCCTGCCTGCCAGGCTGAAGCCGCGGCCATCTCCCAGCTCCTCGCGGCCTGTTGGCGCCTGGACTACGCCCAGTACCTCGGCGGCCAGCGCACCGAGCATCTGATCGCCTGCTACTGCCCGGTGGACCGGATCGCGGTCGAGATCTCCGGCTCCGGAGCAGGGGACGGTTGGCTGGGGTGGCTGGTGGCCGAGCACGCCGGCCGGGTCGTAGGCGTTGCTGCGGGCGGGATCGCAACCATTGGATCGGGCGAGGTCTATACCTTGTGCGTCGCTCCGGAGCACCGCAGGAAAGGCGTCGGCAGGGGGCTGCTGTCCGCGACCACCGAGCAACAGCGGGCCCGGGGAGCCCGGCAACAATGGGTGAGTGTGTACGGCCCCGACGATCCCTCGCTTCCCTTCCTGTCGGGCTGCGGCTTCGAGGCCACGACCGACGTTCCGCCCAGCTCGGGGCTCCGCCTGCGCAGGACGCTCTGACATCGGAGAGCCGACGCTGGCGTCCACCGGTCGAGGCGTGAATACGCCGTACGGATTCATGGCCCCGGGCACGGGTGAATGCCCAGAATGAAGTGACCCCTCCCAACGCGGAGTTCGTTCACACAGCGCATTCCCGGAGAAGCCATGCAACTGCTCGACGGAAACTCGGACGCACCGGAACGGGCGACCTTTCCGACAGTCGCCGAGCCACCCCTGAGCCCGCACAGCGCCGATATCCTGGAGTACCTCCGGGCGGCCCGGGCCACCGGCGGGCCCATCCTGGACCTCGGAGCAGGTGCAGGACGGTTCGCGGTCCCACTGGCGCGCCTCGGATTCGACGTTGACGCGGTAGACCGCGACGCCCCCTCCCTCGCCAGTCTCCGCGAGTGGGCCGGCCGCCGGAACGTCCGGCCTGGGCGCGTGACCACCGTCGAGGCGGAACTGAACGGACTCAGGCTGCGCCGTGCGTACGGACTGGTCATGCTGGCCGGCGACACGGCACTGGAGCTCCCCGCCACCGCACGCCCGGCACTGTTCCGGGAAATCGCCGCACACCTCCGGGAGGGAGGCGCCCTGGCGCTCGACTACATCACCGCTCGCCGACCCGGACTCCACTCGGCCCGTCCCGAAACCGCCTCCGTGCTCGACGACTTGCGTTCGACCGGCCTTCGGATCCACCGGAGGGACACCCGCCCTTTGGCCGACGGCCTGGAGAGCACCTTCCTGCTCTGCGGACCGCGCCGCTGACCGCCGGAGCTCGGCGAATTGTGTTGCGAGAACGTAACGGCTTGTCAGGTAGCATCCCTACCACACTGAATGTGGAGGGGGCTGCACGTGGCGAGTTCAGGCAACGGAAAATCTTCCGAACAGGCGTTTTCCGTGTATCAGGAGCTCCGCGTCCGTGGTTCGGGCCGCTTCTCCGAGTTGGCCGCGGAGCTGGGCCTGTCCCCGGCCCAGACCGATGACTGCCGTGCCGAACTCCGACACCTGGGCCTGATCAGCGCTGACGGATCCGACGAGCTCGCCGACCACGTGACCGCGGTCGACCCGGAAGTCGCCCTCCTACGCGTCCTCGCACGCGAGACCCAGGAAGTGCGGTTACGCCAGGAACGCACGCAGCAGTCCTACGCCGCCGTCGAGGAACTCACCCGCCGCTACCTCCGTGGCGGCGGTGTCTTCCCCTCGGAGGTGGAGGTCGAGGTCCTGACCGGCAGGCGCCGGATCCAGCAGACCCTGGAGGACCTCTCGGACACCGTCCGGACCGAGATCGCCTCGATGCACCCCGGCGCCCTGCCCACCGGGGAGTTCCTGACCGCCGGTCTGGACCGCGACCGGCGCCTGATCGCGGCCGGAGCCCAGGTCCGGGCCATCTACCAGCAGCGTTTTCTCGCGGTCCCGGCCCTGGCGGAGTTCTTCCAGCGGCAGATCGAACTCGGCGTGGAGGTACGCCTCGCCCCCGTCGTCCCCCTGAACATGATCGTCAGCGACCGTCGGCTCGCCCTGCTGCCGATCGATCCGGACGACCACGACGCGGGCGCCATCCTGGCGCGGGGCCCGGCGCTCGTCCGCTCGTACACCGCGCTCTACGACTACTGCTGGCACACCTCGGCCGTCCTCGGCCGCACCGAGGAGTACCGGCACGGCGCCGACCGGCTGACCGACCAGCAGCAGGCCGCGATCCGGATGCTGGCGGCCGGCATGAAGGACGAGAAGATCGCCCGTTCGCTGGGGATATCGCTGCGCACGCTGAGCCGGCTGCTGTCGGAGGTCATGCAGGAGCTCGGGGCCTCCAGCAGGTTCGAGGCGGGGGTGCGCGCCACCAAACTGGGCTGGCTGGACTGAGCCGGCCCGGCTGAACGGCCTCCGCCGCACGCGCAAGAGGTACGATGAGACCAAATCTTTGGTCGACCTCTGGTAGGGCTGATGGCGAGCGACACTCTGGCTGCGGACCGTGAAGGCGCCATCCAACTGCTCCGCGACGTCGGACTGCGGGTGACCGGCCCCCGGTTGGAGGTACTGCAACTGCTGGCCGCCGAGCCCCATCAGGACGTCGAGTCGATCACCGAGGCTGCCCGATCCCGGCTCGGCACGCTCACCAGCCAGGCGGTGTACGAGATGCTCCGCAATTTCATGGAGACCGGCCTGGTGCGCAAGTTCGAACGCCCGGGGCGCACCGCGGTGTTCGAGCTGTCCGGTCCCCCGCACCAGCACGCGCTCTGCAGCCAGTGCGGCCGGGTGGCAAACGTCGAGGTCGAGCTTCCGCCCGCGCCGATGAAGGGGCTGCGGGGGTGGCGGATCGGCGACACCGAGCTGGTGTTCCTCGGTGAGTGCCCGGACTGCCGCGGGCGCCGGCCGAAGTGACCGGCCGGCGCCCGGGGCGGCCTGACCGCTGACGGTCGCGCTGCCGCGACGGTCAGTTGCCGCTGACGGGCACGGCCGCCGGGCTCGTGGTCGGCCAGACGATGTCGGCCTGGACGGCCTTCGCCGCACCTCCGGTCGAGGCCGGGCTCGTGGTCGGCCAGACGATGTCGGCCTGGACGGCCTTCGCCGCACCTCCGCTCGGGGCCGGGCTCGTGGTCGGCCAGACGATCTCGGCCCGCTGGACCTGTGCCGGAGCCGGGGCGGTCAGCGTGGGGGCCGGCCACACGATGTCGGCCCGCACGGCCGAAGCCGGGGCCGAGGGGGTCGGCGCCGGCCAGACGATGCCGCTGTCGGCCGGCTTCGCCCCGGTGGTGGCGGAGCCCTCGGCGGCGAACGCGATCGCGCCCAGTGCGGTGGCCGCCAGGGCCGGGGCGACGAAGCGAACGACGATCCGCCGGTTGCGAGCAAACATGCTGGTTCCTCCAGGAGTTGGGGTGTGGCGCGCTCCTCGGTTCCCGTGCCGTCGGTCTCCGGGGCGCTGATTCCATGGTGTCCGTCCCGAGCCCCGGACTCCAGGCTTTCTCAAGTCGCGCTCAGGCCATGGCGCGCTTCTGCCACAGAACCGGACACCCCGCTTCCGGAGCCGACGGCCAAGGAGCGACCACCAGTTCGAGTGAAACAAATATTTGGTCATCTCAAATCTTGTGCTAGCCTCGGACAGAGGGTGGGGTGACCCACACCTCGGGCGGGCACTGCGCCCCATTCCTCCAGGAGGGGAGCCCGCTCCGGGCAGGGGCGTGCCGTCGCCCCTGCCCTCTCCCTGACGGTCCCGGGCCGTCAGGACGCGGCACGCACCAGACGGCCCAGCTCCGCCCGTTCGGCCACGGCGGCGGCGTAGACGGCCGCGGTGGCCCGGGCACAGGTGTCCCAGCCGAAGCACCGGGCATGCCGGAGAGCCTCCCGGCCGAGGCGCTCGCCCTCCCCGGGGAGGGCCGCCAGACGCCCGAGTACGGCCGCGTAGTCCTCGGGACGATGGCCCTGCACCAGGTGGCCCGTGACACCGTCGCGCACCGCCACCGTGAGCCCGCCGACGGCCGCGGCGAGCACCGGTGTGCCGCAGGCCTGGGCCTCCAACGCGACCAGCCCGAAGGACTCGCTGTGCGACGGCATCACCACGACATCCGCGGCGCGGTACCAGTCAGCCAGTTCCGGGCGCCCCAGCGCGGGCAGGAAGCGGACCACCTCCGACAGTCCGAGGCCGGCGGCCAAGTGGCGGTACTCGTCCGGCCGTTCGGTGCCGGTGCCACTGTTTCCGCCGATCAACGGAACGATCAGTCGCCGGGCGAGCTCCGGACGACGGCGCAGCAGCACAGCAACCGCGTGGAGGAGCACATCCGGGCCCTTGAGTGGCTGTATCCGGCCGGCGAACATGGGGATGACTGCGCCGGGCGGCAGGCCCAGGCGCCGTCGGGCCGCCGCCCGCCCGTCGGCGGGACGGAAGGTGCCGAGGTCCACTCCGGGGTGGACCACCGCGATCCGCTCCGCGTCGGTGCCGTAGTGTCGGACCAGTTCGGCGGCCTCGGCGTGAGTGTTGGCGACCAGGCGGTCCGCCGTGTCGGCCAGCGCGCACTCGCCGAGGATGCGGATGTCCGGCTCCGGCCGGTCCGCGGCGGCGAGAGCCGCGTTCTTCGTCCGGGCCATGGTGTGCATCGAGTGGATGAGCGGAACGTCCCACCGCCGACCGAGGGCCACTCCGACCTGCCCGGACAACCAGTAGTGGGAGTGCACGGCCTGGTACGTCAGCCGCTCCGTCGCTGCCGTCCGCAGCACCGAGGCCGTGAAGTCCGTTAGCACGGCTGGCAGTTCCTCCTTGGCGAGCCGTCGGCGGCCACCCTCGTCCATGTACCAGACGCGCACGCCGGGGGCAGCGATGACGGTTCTGGACGCGGTGGGCGAAACGCTCCGGGTGAAGACGTCCACCTCGATGCCGTGCGCGGCCAGGCGCCGAGCGAGTTCGAGGACGTAGACGTTCATCCCGCCGGCATCACCGGTGCCCGGCCGGTCCAGGGGCGACGTGTGCACGCTGAGCATGGCGACCCGGCGGACCGGCCGACCGGCTGCGGGGACGTGCGGGCGACGGCTCGACGTCGGCATGGGATATCTCCTTCGGGCGGGCGTGGCCGGAGGGCGTCCGGCCAGGCAGCGGAAAGGCCCGCTCGGCGACGAGCGGGCCTTGGACGGGTCTTGAGCGGACTTCAGAACCCGAACACGGGACCGGTGGGCGGGGCCAGGCGCGTGCCGGGCCGCGGTGGCTCCAGAGCATCCGGCGCGACGGGACCGCCCGGCCGGTCCCCCAGAGCGCGGGCCAGCCTGGCCGCTCCCTCGGGCATGGCGGGCCAGGCCCACGCCGCGAGTGCCCGGGCCACCGCCAGCTGGGCGGCGAGTGCGGCGCGGTAGCACTCGCGTCCGCCGACCCGGTCCCGCTCGTACGCGTTGACCAGCTGGAAGTCCGTGACCAGGCGGACCGCCTCGTCGAGCAGGGCAATCGCCCGGCGAGGGTCGAAGGTCTCGATGTCGTAGGCGGTGCGCAGCTCGGCCACGGTGCCGGACAACCGGTCGTGCAGGTAGACCCAGCCCGTGCCGCCGGCCCGCGCTTCCGGCACCAGTCCGTGGCAGTCCTCGCGCAGCGCGGCGAAGAGCCGGGTGAGCCAGGGGTTCCAGGTGTCGTCCAGGAACTGCCGGGCGTGGTCCAGCTCCTCGGGGACGAAGTCGGCCGGTCGGCCGAGCGGCCGCCCGGACAGCACGTGGCGGCGCAGTGCGTCCGAGCCGGCGTCGGTCAGCGCGTCGAGCGCCCACACCGCGTGCCGTTGCCCCGTCGACATCTTCCGGCCCTGGTAGTGGTAGAAATCGTTGACCCGGTAGCCGGTGGGCGCCGGGAGCCCGAGGCAGCCGAGCAGGGCCGGCAGCACGACCACCTGGAGGTGTGCGTGGTCGTAGCCGAAGAACTGCAGCGAGCCGACCGGCGGTTCGGTGGTCCGGTGCGCCGCCAGCACATGCGCGGCGGCGTGCTCGAAGCGGGAGTCGATGCGCTGGTCCTCGAATTCGGGCACCGTCACCTCGATGCCCCAGTCGGCCGGATGGCTGACCGCCAGCTCGGCGAGCCCGTCGCGGGTGAGCTGCTCGCACAGGACGGACAGTCGCGGCGGCATCGGCGTCACGGCCCAGAACTCCAGCAGCCGGTCGCGGTGTGCCTCCAGAGGCAGGTAGAGCCGCCGGCACTGCCGCAGCTGCGCCGGTGTCCCGCACAGCACGCAGGCCGGGTCGAGCAGGTCACCGCAGTCGTTCGGGCGGGCGCAACTCTGGCAGACGTTGCCGCGGGCGGGCGCGCCGCAGTACGGGCAGCCGCCGGTGACCAGGACTCCGTGCAGCCAGCGGTCGCACGGCTGGCAGTAGGGCAGCAGACGGCTGCGCGCGACGACGACCCCGTCGGCGTGCAGCTTGGCGAGCAAGTCCTGGACGTGCAGGCGATAGCCGGCCTCGCCGAGCGGCTGCGGCAGGTCGTCGAACTCCACGCCGGCCCGCTGCCAGTCCACGGTGATGCTCTCGGCGTAGCCGTCGGCGACCTCTTCGGCCTTGCGGCCCTGGACGAGCGCGCACAGCTGCACGGCGGTGTCGAACTGGTCGATCGCGCCGGTCAGCCGTGCCGGCCGGCCATCCGACCGGAGGAAGCGGCGCAGCACGTCGGCCGCCACGTAGGGACCTGCCAGGTGACCCAGGTGCAGCTCACCGTCAGCAGTCGGCGGGGTCGCGGTGATCCAGATCGGTGTGGTCGATGCGGTCATGAAGGTGCCTCCTTGCCGTGGTCGTCCTCATCGCGGCTCGAAGTGGAAGGAGCGGATGAAGCAGTCCCTGGGCTGGTCGACCGCGAAGGTGATGCAGTCGAAGAGCGCCTGGGCGGTCAGCCGGTCGCGCGGGCCGGCGGCGGTTCCGTCCCATTCGGCGGCATGCGGATCGCTGGTGGAGAAGTCGGGCGGGTAGAGCGCCATGACGCGGACGCCGGCCGGGCGCAGCCGGCGGGCGAGCACGTCCGCAAAGCCCGCCTGCGCGCTCTTGGCAGCGTGGAAGGCCTCGTGCACCGGTGAGCCGTCCGCCGTGTCCGCCCCGGCGACGGAGACCATGTTGACGATGTCGGGGCGGGTAGAGGCCCGTAGCAGCGGCAGGAAGTGCTTGACCATCAGGACGGTCCCGCCGGCCGTGGCCCCGATCGTCTCCACGATCTGCTCGTCCGAGGCGGACTCCAACTCCACCCCGCCGAGCCAGCGTGCCCCGTTGTTGACCAGCAGGTCGACCCGGTCGGTTAGTTCACCGACCTGCCGGGCGAACCGGGCGATCTCCGCCGGTCGGCTGAGGTCGCAGCCGAAGGTGTGGATCCGGCTCGCCGCGGCCCCCTCGATCTGCCCGCCGACGACGTCTGCGGCGGCCTTGGTGCGAGCGGAGACGAACACCTCGGCCCCCAGGTGGGCGAAGCCCACGGCCAGGGAGCGGCCGAACGGGCGGGACGCTCCCGTGACGACGACCCGCAGGTTGTGGAATCTCATGGACACGTCCTTCTGTCGTACGGCCGGACGGAGGCGGACTGGGTGATAGGGACGCCAACCGGCCGTGCCGGGGCCGTGGTCGGCACCAGGGGGGTACGTGCCGTGCACGGCCTCACCACGCAGCAGCGGAACCCTGGGGGTGACCGGGCGAGGACGCCGCGCGACCATGCGTCCGGGCATCGACGGTCAGGTCTGCGTTCGGTGACAGACCTGTGGTCGGCGGCCGTCCTCGCCGGCGCCGAACTCATCGTCTCAGCCGGAAAGCGGCTGGTGAGCCCGGTGGCACGGCGTGAACGTGCCGTGGCGTGTGGCCGCCAGTGCAAGGGGGCGGTCTGGGCTCTGGAGCTTGTCGTCAGACTCCTGCCGGCGCGGCGAGTTCGACGACAGGCGCCAGGCGGATCGAACCGGTGGTGCGCACACGCTTGCGGCCGATGCCGATCCGCTCGATCCGCAGGTCGGGCCAGACTCCGGTGGCGTGCACAGTCACGACGGTCGGGCCGGCGGGCGTCAGCAGCCGGACCGCCGTTCCGGCGGCGCCCTCGGTCCGGGCGAGCCGGTGGGGCACCGTACCGGGGACGGCGATCGCACCGGCCAGGCAGATCGCGCCCGTCAGCGCGACGCTCGGGTGCCATCCGCCCGCGGTGACGGCCCGCACCGGAAGGCCGTCCGGCTCCGCCGCACCGACCAGGGCGATCTTCGGCAGACCGCCGTGGGCGGGGCGGCCGAGCCGCTCGGCCGCGGTGGTTCGGATCGCCTCCAGCGTCCGGAGCGTCGACGCGTCCGCGGCGAACAGCCGGTGACGGTCGGCCAGGTGGAGCGCGGTCGCGTCGAGGAAGACGTAGGGGTTGCCGAGGCTCACCAGCGAGGCGGGGTAGCGGCCCCGGGCGGTGGTCACCAGGTCCAGGGGGCGCCCGGTCGGCAGGAGGTCCGTGGCGGAGGCCGCCGGCGCGGGCTCGAACTGGAGGGTGAACTCGCGGTGGCCGCCTCGCACGCCGTCCAGTCGGCACACCAGGGCGGGGCCTCCGCCGGTGCTGCGCAGCCGCGCTCGGCTTCCCGGACGCATTGGGGGCAGCCAGCCCTGCTCCTCCGCCACAGCCGTGACGGCCAGTGCCGAGTGGCCGCAGCTGGCCGTGAAGTCGAGCCGGTCGGCGCCGCCGGGCAGGCCCTGGACGAAGCGGTAGTCCAGGTGGAACCCGGGGACGGCGGAGGGCGAGGCCAAAGCGAACTTCAGGACGTGCCCGGCACCGGAGACCGCCAGTGCGCGGCGGATGCCGGCCAGCACCGGCCGCAGCCACCGCTCGTCGTCGGGGAGCTGCGCCGCGTCGAGCACCAGGGTCGGGCAGGGAGCGCCGACGGCCTGGGCGAAGTGCCCGATCACGGCCCGGCCGGGGCGGCTCGCCCCGAGCCGTTCAGCCAGAGCTGGTGGATCATCAGCGCCCAGACCGCCCTGGCGGTGGTGTCGTCGGGCACGTTTGCCTGACGGTCCAGCAGTGCCTGGACCCGGTCGGCGCGCAGCCGCCCGTCCCGGCGCAGCCGGTCGGGGTTCAGCACGTCGCGCAGGAACCGCTCGACCGGCTGTCCGGGCGCGAGCATCGCGGCCACCGGGAGGGTGAACGGCTGCTTCGGGCGGCGCAGGACGGGCTCCGGCAGCAGTCCGCGGGCCGCCGCGTAGAGCGGCTTCTTGACCCGCCCGTGGGAGACCTTGAAGTGCTCCGGAAGGCTCTGAGCGAACCGCCGGACCGACGGCTGGCAGTACGGCAGCCGTACCTCGACGGCGGAGGCCATGCTGAGGTGGTCCACCCGGCGCAGGTGGTAAGCGGGCATCCGTTGCTCGGTCTCGAACCGCCAGATTTCCGCCATCCGGTCGGCGCCGGCCAGCTCCGCACCGCGTTCGTCGGCCCGGTCGGCAAGGAGGGCCCGGTAGTCGGTGGTGTACAGCCACTCGCGCATCCGCTGCGGCACGGCCGCCACCTGGTCCAGGTAAGCCGGTGTCCACGGCTCCCCGGCGGGAGTGTCGAGCGCGGTGCGGATGCGGTCGTAGCCGCCGAACAGTTCGTCGGCGCCGTCGCCGGTCAGGGCGACGGTGAAGCCCGCCGTCCGTACGGCCGAGAACAGCAGGTAGGTGGACACCGTGATCGGGTCCGCATTGGGCTGGCCGAGGTGGGCGACCGTGCGCGGGAGGAGTTCGGGCAGGTCGGCCGGGTCGAGTTCGACCTCGTGATGGACCGCGCCGCTGCGCCGAGCGACCTCCGCGGCGAACCGGCGCTCGTCGTACGGCCAGTCGCCGCGGTGGACGAGGGTGAAGGCGTGCAGCTCCGGAAGGTGCTCGCGGGCCAGCGCGGTGACCAGCCCGGAGTCGAGACCACCGCTCGTGATCACACTCACCGGAACGTCCGCGCGGGCGAGCCGCCCGACCTCCTGGCGCAGCAGGGCCAGCGTCCGGCGGCCGACGGCCGCTTCGTCTGCGGGACACTCCGTCGCGGCCGGTGCCGGCCGACGGTCGATCCGAAGGCCACCCGAAACGGTGAACCGCGCGACGGCGGCCGGCGGCAGGGCGCGGACGTGCTCGTACATGGTCCTTTCGCCGAGCGGTGTCCGGAACCTCAGGTACTGGTCGAGGCCGGGCCCCCACACCTCGCCCCGCACGGAGGGGAAGGCGAGCAGGGCAGGCAGCTCGGAGGCGAACTGTAGGGTGCCGCCGTCCTGGTGGTAGTACAGCGGCTTCATGCCGAGCGGATCGGTGGCGAGCAGCAGCGTGGGCTCCGCACGCAGGTCGAGCACGGCGATCGCGAACATCCCGTCGAGCTGCTCGACGAACCCCGGCCCGTATTCGGCGTAGAGCGCCGGGAGGACCGAGCCGTCGCACCGGTCGGGGACGTGGTATCCGTGGGCCAGCAGGCGCAGACGCAGCTCGTCGTGGTTGTAGATCTCGCCGTTGAAGGCGACCAGGATCTCCCGCCCGAGCCGGTACGGTTGCGTACCGCCCTCGGGATCGGTGACGGCCAGCCTGTTGCAGCCCAGTGCCCAGCCGCCGCCGGAGAGCACCGTCCGGCGGTCCGGGCCGCCGTGCCGCTGCCGATCCGACACTCGGGCCAGGTCCTCGCCCACGGCAGCGGGGCCGAGCCGGCCGAAGATCCTGCACATCGCGCCCACCACCTCACTGGTGCGGTTTCTTCATTTCTTTGGCTTGTCCAAATGACGCCATGTCCGGTGTGTGCCACCGAATTTCGTTGTGCACGGCAGTCCCCGGCGGCGAAGCTGACGATGTCCAGCTGCCGAGAAGGAGACCTGATGAGCGAGAGCCAGGAGGCACCGCCGGACCGCGTCCTGGTGCTGACCGCACACCCCGACGACACCGAGTTCTGCGTCGCCGGCACGGTCATGCAGTGGACGGCCCTCGGGACGGAAGTCACCTACTGCGTGCTGACCGACGGCGACAGCGGCGGCTACGACGACGGCCTGCCCCGCCAGTCGATCTCACCGCTGCGCCGCGCCGAACAGCGGGCCGCCGCCGGCTACGCCGGGGTGCGCGAGGTGCGCTTCCTCGGCTACCCGGACGGTCGGTTGGAGCCGAGCATCGAACTGCGCCGGGACATCGCCCGGGTGATCCGCCAGGTCCGCCCGCAGGTGGTGCTGATGCCGAGCCCGGAGATCAACTGGGCCCGGATCGCCGACACCCACCCGGACCACCGGGCGGCCGGCGAGGCGGCGCTGCGCGCCGTCTACCCGGACGCCCGCAACCCCTACGCGCACCCGGAGTTGCGCGCGCAGGGGCTGGAGGCGTGGGAGGTGCCGGAGATCTGGCTGATCATGGGTCCGTCACCGAACCATTTCGTGGACGTCACCGACCTGTTCGAGCGGAAGCTGGCCGCGCTGCGCCTGCACACCTCGCAGACTGCCCACGTGGCCGATCTGGAGGCGCTGCTGCGCCGCTGGCAGACCGAGCACGCCGTGTCCGGCGGTTTGCCGGCCGGCCGGCTCGCCGAGGCGTTCCAGGTGATCCGGCTCTGACCGCCCTGGCGTCAGCGGTAGATGACCAGTTCCTCGCGCCGCGCCCCGGCCAGCGAGTACCGTTCCGGAGCCACGGGTCTGCCGGTGTACATCCGGATCAACGTGCCCTCGTCGCTGCTCAACTGGGCGGCTGCTCGGCCGTCCACGAGGTTCCCGAGCAGCCACGACCCGCGCGGGGTGAAAGCGCAGACCCGGGGGGTGCTCCGCTCCCGGCTCACCGTGGCCAGCAGGGCCAGCGCGTCGTCCAGCCCGAGGCCCTCGTACGCCCCCGGCTCGCCCAGCGCGTCGCGGACGTCCCCGGCATGCACCCACTCCCCCAGCGCGATGACGTCCAGCTCGCCGCCGGCAGCCTCGATGGCTGGCCCGGCCTCGGTCATCCCGTACTCCAGCTCGTCGAGGATGCGGTCCAGCGACCAGTCGGCCCGCTCGGCGACGTCCTGGGCGTTGTGCTCGGGGGTGAAGGCCGGCAGCCGCCCCTCGATGATGCGTACCAGCGCCGCGCCGCAGTGGGCCAGCACCTCGCGTACGTTCCAGTCGGGACAGGCCGTCGGGCGCTCGAAGTCCTCGGGCGGTGTTCGCCGGAGCAGGGGCAGCAGCGTCTCGCGTTCCGTGCGCAGCAGCCTTCCCGGACGCTCCGGGTCACGTCGTGCGGTCATGGTGCAAGCTCTTCCCTCGTGTTGGGACGGGTGGTCAGTAGCGGTACTGCTCCGGTTTGTACGGGCCCTCGACCGGAACGCCGATGTAGTCGGCCTGCTCCTGGGTCAGGGTGGTCAGCTTCACGCCCAGCGCGTCCAGGTGCAGACGGGCGACCTTCTCGTCCAGGTGCTTCGGCAGCACGTAGACGCCGATCGGGTACTGCTCCGTCTTCGTGAACAGCTCGATCTGCGCGATCGTCTGGTTCGCGAAGGAGTTGGACATCACGAAGGACGGGTGGCCGGTCGCGTTGCCCAGGTTCAGCAGACGGCCCTCGGAGAGGACGATGACGGTGCGGCCGTCGGCCTTGCGCCACTCGTGGACCTGCGGCTTCACCTCGGTCTTCACGACACCCGGCAGCTGCGCCAGGCCGGCCATGTCGATCTCGTTGTCGAAGTGGCCGATGTTGCCCACGATGGCCTGGTGCTTCATCCGGGCCATGTGCGAGGCCATGATGATGTCCTTGTTGCCCGTGGTCGTGATGAAGATGTCGGCCGTCTCGACCACGTCCTCCAGGGTGGTGACCTGGTAGCCGTCCATCGCCGCCTGGAGCGCGCAGATCGGGTCGATCTCGGTGACGATGACGCGGGCACCCTGGCCGCGCAGCGACTCGGCGCAGCCCTTGCCGACGTCGCCGTAGCCGCAGACGACCGCGACCTTGCCGCCGATCAGGACGTCGGTGGCGCGGTTGATGCCGTCGATGAGCGAGTGGCGGCAACCGTACTTGTTGTCGAACTTCGACTTGGTGACCGAGTCGTTGACGTTGATCGCCGGGAACAGCAGCTGGCCGTCACGGTGCATCTCGTACAGGCGGTGGACACCGGTGGTGGTCTCCTCGGTCACGCCCTTGATGGTGGCGGCGACCTCGGTCCACTTGTTCGGGGTCTCCTCGAGGGTGCGGTTGAGCAGCTCCAGGATGATCCGGAACTCGTCGTTGTCCGCGGTGGACGGGTCCGGAGCGGCACCGGCCTTCTCGAACTCGACGCCCTTGTGGATCAGCAGGGTGGCGTCGCCGCCGTCGTCCAGGATCATGTTCGGGGTCTTGCCGTCAGGCCAGGTGAGCGCCTGCTCGGTGCACCACCAGTACTCCTCCAGGGTCTCGCCCTTCCAGGCGAAGACCGGCACGCCCTGCGGGTTCTCCGGGGTGCCCTCCGGGCCGACGGCGATGGCCGCGGCGGCGTGGTCCTGGGTGGAGAAGATGTTGCACGAGCACCAGCGGACCTCGGCGCCCAGCGCCGTCAGGGTCTCGATCAGCACGGCGGTCTGCACGGTCATGTGCAGCGAACCGGTGATCCAGGCTCCGGCCAGCGGCTGCGCCTCGGCGTACTCGGCGCGGATCGACATCAGGCCGGGCATCTCGTGCTCGGCCAGCTGGATCTCCTTGCGGCCGAACGCCGCCAGGGAAAGGTCGGCGACCTTGAAGTCACCGGTCGTGTTCGTCATGGAAGTCCTCCGGAAAGTTGGTTAGGCGGCTTGGGCGGTGGGGTGGTCCAGGCCGAGGTTGCGGTAGATCTCCAGGGCCGCCGTCGACCGGTTCAACGTGATGAAGTGCAGACCCGGTGCGCCCTCGGCGAGCAGTTGTTCCGCCATCCGGGTCGCGTGGTCGACCCCGATGCGGTGCGCTGCCGCCGGGTCCTCGCTAGCCGCCTCGAGACGGCGGGCGAGGTCGGCCGGGAACGTGGCGTTGCTGAGCTGGGCGAAGCGGCCGATCTGGCGGACGTCGGTCGCAGGCATGACCTCCGGGATGACCGGGGTGTCGCAGCCCGCCGCGGCCAGCCGGTCCCTCAGCCGCAGGTAGTGCGCCACGTCGAAGAACATCTGGGTGACGGCGTAGTCCGCGCCGGCCCGGCACTTGGCGACGAAGTGTCGGATGTCGCTCTCCCAGTCGGGTGAGCGCGGGTGCCGCTCCGGGAAGGCGGCGACACCCACCGTGAACGCACCGCACTCCTTGAGGAGTTGTACGAGCTCGGCAGCGTAGGTGAGGCCCTGCGGGTGCGGTTGCCAGGTGCCACGCGGATCACCCGGCGGGTCCCCCCGCAGGGCCAGCACGTCCCGGATCCCGGCGTCCGCGTAACGCCGAATGATCGCCCGGAGTTCGGCCGTCGCATGCCCCACGGCCGTCAGATGGGCCACCGGCCGCAACGTCGTCTGCGCGGCCATCCGTTCGGTGGTGGCGATCGTCCGGTCGCGGGAGGATCCGCCGGCTCCGTAGGTCACCGAAACGAAGGTCGGCGCCACGACCTCCACCCGCCGGATCGCCTCCCACAGGGCGCGCTCGCCGGTGTCGTCCCTGGCGGGAAAGAACTCGAAGGAGTACGTCCGCTCGCCCGCCGCCAGGATGTCGCGCAGGCTACGCGGCTTCGGCCCGGTGGACCGGTTCATGGGTGTCACCTCGCGTTGAAATAGGTGGCTTCGGGATGGTGGATCACGATCGCGTCGGTGGACTGCTCGGGGTGCAGCTGGAACTCCTCGGAGAGCACCACGCCGATCCGCTCGGGCTTCAGCAGCTCGGCGATCTTGGCGCGGTCCTCCAGCTCGGGGCAGGCCCCGTAGCCGAGCGAGAAGCGGGCGCCCCGGTACTTGAGCGCGAACATGTCCTTCACGTCCTGCGGATCCTCGCCGGAGAAGCCCAGCTCGTAGCGGACCCGGGCGTGCCAGAACTCGGCGAGCGCCTCGGCCAGCTGCACCGACAGGCCGTGCAGCTCCAGGTAGTCGCGGTAGGAGTTCCCGGCGAACAGCTCGTTGGCCGCCTCGGAGATCCGGTTGCCCATGGTGACCACCTGCAGGCCGACCACGTCCCGCTCGCCGGACTCCTCCGGGCGGAAGAAGTCCGCCCGGCAGAGCCGGCGGCCGCGCCGCTGGCGGGGGAAGGTGAAGCGGGTCCGCTCGGTGCCGTCCTCGTGGAAGACGATCAGGTCGTCGCCCTTGGAGTTGGCCGGGTAGTAGCCGTAGACCACGGCCGCCTCCAGCCAGCCCTCGGTCTGCAGCCGGTCCAGCCAGGCCCGCAGCCGCGGCCGGCCCTCGGTCTCCACCAGCTCCTCGTAGGACGGGCCGTCGCCGTTGCGTGCGGCCTTCAGGCCCCACTGGCCCTTGAACAGCGCGTCCTCGTCCAGCCAGGAGGCGTAGTCGGCGAACGGGATGCCCTTGACGATCCGGTCGCCCCAGAACGGCGGGGTGGGCACGGTGTTGTCCACGACGACGTCAGAGCGGACATGACCCAGCCGGTCCACCGGGCCGGGTTCGGTGATCTCCGCCGGTCGGTGCCGACGCCTCTTCAAGTCGGGAAGCCTAGCTCCCGGTACCCCGCGTTTCATGCCCATGAGCGCGTCCATCAGCCGCAGTCCCTCGAAGGCGTCCCGGGCGTAGCGGACCTCGCCCTCGTAGATCTCGTGCAGGTCCTGCTCGACGTAGGCGCGGGTCAGGGCGGCGCCGCCGAGGATCACCGGGAAACTGGCGGCCAGCTTGCGCTGGTTCAGCTCCTCCAGGTTCTCCTTCATGATCACGGTGGACTTCACCAGCAGGCCGGACATGCCGATGACGTCCGCGTTGTGCTCCTGCGCGGCGTCCAGGATCGCCGAGACCGGCTGCTTGATGCCCAGGTTGACCACGTTGTAGCCGTTGTTGGACAGGATGATGTCGACCAGGTTCTTGCCGATGTCGTGGACGTCGCCCTTGACGGTGGCCAGCACGATGGTGCCCTTGCCCTCGCTGTCGGACTTCTCCATGTGCGGCTCCAGGTGGGCGACCGCGGTCTTCATCACCTCGGCGGACTGGAGCACGAAGGGCAGCTGCATCTGGCCGGAGCCGAAGAGGTCGCCGACCACCTTCATGCCGGACAGCAGGGTGTCGTTGATGATCTCCAGGGCGGGGCGCTCGGCCAGCGCCTCGTCCAGGTCGGCCTCCAGGCCGTTGCGTTCGCCGTCGATGATCCGGCGCTGCAGCCGCTCCTCCAGCGGGAGGGCGGCCAGCTCCTGCGCCTTGGAGGCCTTGACCGAGGCGGTGGAGACGTTCTCGAACAGTTCCAGCAGGCGCTGCAGCGGGTCGTAGCCGTCCCGGCGGCGGTCGTACACCAGGTCCAGGGCGGCCTCGCGCTGGTCCTCGGGGATCCGGGAGATCGGCAGGATCTTGGAGGC
Source organism: Kitasatospora cathayae (assembly GCF_027627435.1). Taxonomy (GTDB): domain Bacteria; phylum Actinomycetota; class Actinomycetes; order Streptomycetales; family Streptomycetaceae; genus Kitasatospora; species Kitasatospora cathayae. Next base: position 861,409 of record NZ_CP115450.1, read on the forward strand.
GTGCACGATCGCCGAGTCCAGGCCGGCCTCCACGCACTCGTGCAGGAAGACCGAGTTGAGCACCACGCGGGCGGCCGGGTTGAGGCCGAAGGAGATGTTCGACAGGCCGAGGGTGGTCTGCACCCCGGGGTGGCGGCGCTTGAGCTCGCGGATCGCCTCGATCGTCTCGATGCCGTCCCGGCGGGACTCCTCCTGGCCGGTGGCCAGGGTGAAGGTGAGGCAGTCGACCAGGATCGAGCCCTCGTCGATGCCGTAGTCGGTGGTCAGCTCGGCGATCAGCCGCTCGGCGATCGCCACCTTCTTCTCGGCCGTACGGGCCTGGCCCTGCTCGTCGATGGTCAGCGCGATCAGCCCGGCGCCGTGCTCGCGGGCCAGCGACGCGATCCTGCCGAACCGCGAGTCGGGGGCGTTGCCGTCCTCGTAGTTGACCGAGTTGAGCACCGCGCGGCCGCCGAGCGCCTCCAGACCGGCCTGCAGCACCGGCGGCTCGGTGGAGTCCAACACGATCGGCAGGGTGGAGGCGGTGGCCAGCCGGCCGGCGATCTCCTTCATGTCGGCGACGCCGTCACGGCCGACGTAGTCCACGCACAGGTCCAGCAGGTGCGAGCCGTCCCGGATCTGGTCCCGGGCGATCTCCACGCAGGCCTGCCAGTCGCCGGCCAGCATCGACTCGCGGAACTTCTTCGAGCCGTTGGCGTTGGTGCGCTCGCCGATCGCCAGGTACGAGGTGTCCTGGCGCAGCGGCACCGCCTGGTAGAGCGAGGCGGCCGAGGGCTCCGGCTGGGGCTCGCGCCGGGTGATCGGGCGACCCTGGACCTTCTCGACCACCTGGCGCAGGTGCTCCGGGGTGGTGCCGCAGCAGCCGCCGACCAGCGAGAGGCCGTACTCGCGGGTGAACACGTCGTGCGCCTCGGCCAGTTCGGCCGGGGAGAGCGGGTAGTGGGCGCCGTTCTTGCCGAGCACCGGCAGGCCCGCGTTGGGCATGCAGGACAGGCCGATCCTGGCGTTCTTGGCCAGGTAGCGCAGGTGCTCGCTCATCTCGGCCGGGCCGGTGGCGCAGTTGAGGCCGATGCAGTCGACGCCGAGCGGCTCCAGCGCGGTCAGCGCGGCGCCGATCTCGGAGCCGAGCAGCATGGTGCCGGTGGTCTCCACCGTCACCTGCACCAGCAGCGGCAGGTCCAGCCCGGCCTCGGCCAGGGCGCGCTTGGAGCCGAGGATCGCGGCCTTGGTCTGCAGCAGGTCCTGGCTGGTCTCCACCAGCAGCGCGTCGGCGCCACCGGCGATCAGGCCGGCCGCGTTCTGCTGGAAGCCGTCGCGCAGCGTCTCGTACGGGGCGTGGCCGAGGGTCGGCAGCTTGGTGCCGGGGCCGATCGAGCCGAGCACCCAGCGGGGGCGGCCGTCGGCGGCGTGGGCGTCGGCCACCTCGCGGGCGATCCGGGCACCGGCCTCGGACAGCTCGAAGATGCGGTCGGCGATCTCGTACTCGCCCAGCGCGGCGAAGTTGGCGCCAAAGGTGTTGGTCTCGACGCAGTCCACGCCCACCGCGAAGTAGGCCTCGTGGACGGAGCGGACGATGTCCGGCCGGGTGATGTTCAGGACCTCGTTGCAGCCCTCGAGGTCCTGGAAGTCCTCCAGCGTCGGGTCCTGCGCCTGGAGCATGGTGCCCATCGCACCGTCGGCGACCACCACCCGGGTGGCGAGCGCCTCACGCAACGCGTTCGCGCGGCTCTGCGGAGAGAGAGGCGTCATGGCCGACCCGCCCATGCCAGCGCGAGTTCGACGGCGGCATCCTGGCCGTACGTGTCGCCGATGGTGCCGAGCAGTTCCTCCCGGCGCATCCCGTACTCCTGAGTGCCCGTCCGGCCCAGCACGACCGCCGCCAGGACGCAGCCGAGCTGGGCGGAGCGGACGACCGGCAGCTCCCACGCCCGGCCTGCCAGGAAGCCCGCGCGGAACGCGTCCCCCACCCCGGTCGGGTCACTGACCCGCTCGACGGGTACCGCCGGCACGGTGACCGGTTCGCCGTCCGCGCTCTCGATTCGCGCGCCGTCTGCGCCGAGCGTGGTGATCCAGAGCCCCACCCGGCCGAGGGTCTCCTCCCGCGACCACCCGGTGAGCTTCCGCAGCAGTGCCGCCTCGTACGCGTTGGTGAACAGGTACCGGGCGCCGTCCAGCAGTTGGCGTGCCTGCTCGGTATCGAGCCGCGGCAACTGCTGCGACGGGTCCGCGGCGAACGACGTGCCGGTCCGGCGGCAGGCGGCCGTGTGGTTGAGCATCGCCTCCGGGTCGTCGGGCGCGACCAGGACGAGATCGAAGCCGCCGGTCTCCTCGGCCACCGCGGCGAGGTCGATCCCGGCGGCCTCGCTCATCGCGCCCGGGTAGAAGGTGGCGATCTGGTTCTGGTCCTGGTCCGTGGTGCAGACGAACCGGGCGGTGTGCCGGGTGTCGCTGATCCGGACGTGGTCGGTGACGACGCCGTGCTGCTTGAGCCACAGCTGATAGTCACCGAAGTCGAGCCCGGCCGCTCCGACCAGGGTGGGGGTCAGGCCGAGAACGCCCAGCCCGAAGGCGATGTTCGCGGCGACCCCGCCCCTGCGCACCTCCAGTCCGTCCGCGAGGAAGGACAGGGAGATCGAGTCGAGCCGGTCGGGGAGCAGCTGGTCGGTGAAGCGTCCGGGGAAGGTCATCAGATGATCGGTGGCGATCGAGCCGGTGACGGCAATGCGCACGGCGGGTCTCCTTCGTCGGGCCGGTGGCGGGTGCCGGGGACCGCTGGGGTCACAGACCGGCGGCCTGCCGGAGCTTGTCCGCGCGGTCGGTGCGCTCCCAGGTGAAGTCGGGCAGCTCGCGGCCGAAGTGGCCGTAGGCAGCGGTCTGCGCATAGACCGGACGCAGCAGGTCCAAGTCGCGGATGATGGCGGCCGGGCGCAGGTCGAAGACCTCGGAGACGGCGTCCTGGATCCGGGCGACCGGCACGGACTCCGTTCCGAAGGTCTCGACGAACAGGCCCACCGGCGCGGCCTTGCCGATCGCGTACGCGACCTGGACCTCGGCGCGGCGGGCGAGGCCGGCGGCAACGATGTTCTTCGCCACCCAGCGCATCGCGTACGCGGCCGAGCGGTCGACCTTGGACGGGTCCTTGCCGGAGAAGGCGCCGCCGCCGTGCCGGGCCATTCCGCCGTAGGTGTCCACGATGATCTTGCGGCCGGTCAGGCCGGCGTCGCCCATCGGGCCGCCGATTTCGAAGCGGCCGGTCGGGTTGACCAGCAGCCGGCACCCGGCGGTGTCGAGGTCGAGGTCCCGGAGCAGGGGCTCGACGACGAACTGCTCGATGTCGGGGGCCAGCAGGCCCTCCAGGTCGACGTCCGGGGCGTGCTGGGTGGAGACCACGACGGTGTCCAGCCGCACCGCCCGGTCGCCGTCGTACGCGATGGTGACCTGGGTCTTGCCGTCCGGGCGCAGGTAAGGCACGGTCCCGTCCTTGCGGACCTGGGCGAGCCGCGCGGAGAGCCGGTGGGCGAGTGTGATCGGCAGCGGCATCAGCTCGGGGGTGTCGTCGCAGGCGTAGCCGAACATCAGGCCCTGGTCGCCGGCGCCCTGCCGGTCGAGGGCGTCGGTCAGGCCGTCCCGGCGGGTCTCGTAGGCGGTGTCGATGCCCTGGGCGATGTCGGTGGACTGCGCGCCGATGGAGACCGAGACACCGCAGGAGGCGCCGTCGAAGCCCTTGTGTGAGCTGTCGTAGCCGATGCGCAGGACGGTGTCGCGGACCAGGGTGGGGATGTCCGCGTAGGCCTCGGTGGTGACCTCGCCGGCCACGTGGACCTGGCCGGTGGTGATCAGCGTCTCGACGGCGACCCGGGAGGACGGGTCCTGGGCGAGCAGGGCGTCCAGGATGCTGTCGCTGATCTGGTCGGCGATCTTGTCGGGGTGGCCCTCGGTGACGGACTCCGAGGTGAACAGGCGGTACGTCATCTTCGCTTCCGCTCCTGGGTGGTGGGGCCGGGTGCCGTGGCCGCCCTCCGGGTGAGGGCGGCCACGGGCTGGGAGTTCGGGTGGGGGTTCAGCGCACGGCCGCGGTGAAGAAGCGCTCCTCGATGACCGCCAGGGTGCGCAGGTGGTCGACCTCCAGGGCGGTCATGTCGATCTTCCGGCCACTGGCCTGCTCCAGCAGGAAGACGAACTCGACGAAGGAGAGCGAGTCGATCAGCCGGTTCTCGATGAGGTCGAGGTCGGGGGCGATGTCGGTGCGCTCGGGGTGGCGGCTGAGGATCCAGTCCTTGACCGGCTGCAGGTTCGCGGGCATGGGTGTGCTCCTTGTCGTGGTGCGGTTGGGTGAGGGAGGGCGGTCAGGCGACCGGGACGGGGGCGCCGACGGCGACGGCGTAGTCCACGTCGTGGCTGATGCTGACGGTGATCCCGCTGATGCCGGCCCTGGCGGCGAGCGCCTCGGCCCGGCCGTGCAGTTCGATGAGAGGCCAGCCGCCCGGGGCCCGGCGGACCTCGATGTCGAGCCAGGGCAGGATGCTGTCGGCGACTCGCAGGGTCTTGAAGGCGGCTTCCTTGGCGGCGATGCGGCCGCAGACGGCGAGGATGTCGAGTCCGTCGACGGTGTGGCAGTCGGCCAGCTCGCGTTCGGTGAGCATCCGGAGGAGGAACACCTCGCCGTGCTCGTCGATCATGGCGCGGACCCGCCCGGCGGAGACGATGTCCATGCCGAGGTTCGCCCAGCCGGCGGGGGGCCCGGGCGCCGCGGCGGCGGTCATCTCAGACCGCCGCGCCGGCCTGCCGGACGGCCTCGGTGGCGGCGGCCCAACTGCCGTGCCGGCGGGTCAGGGCGGAGAGCCAGCGTTCCAGTCCGAAGGCGGCGCAGCTGGTGAAGGCGGACTCCCCGGTGTCGGTCACGGTGATGTCGCAGCGCTCGCCGAAGAAGTTGCGGTGCACGTTGACCGAGGCGATGGCCAGGTCCTCGTAGAGGAACTCGTACTTGACGGGGGAGAGCTTCTGCAGGAGGAGCCGGGCGCCGCCGCGGTCGTAGAACGGGTCGGTGGCGGCCTCCTTGCGCAGCGGCAGGTCCAGCGCTGCGGCGAACGCAGTGATCCGGTCGGTGAAGTGCCGCAGGTGCTGCTCGGTGTGCTCGCGCGAGCCGATGGCGATCACCTCTCGCATGTGGAAGCCGAGCAGGCGGCGCAGGTCGTGGTACTCCGTCTCCTTGCGGAAGCACCGGCCGAGGACGGTCACCAGCGTGCCGTCCGGGAGGGCGGTGCCGGCGTGGTGCATGTAGACGCCGTAGCAGGCGGCCGAGGGCAGGGCGAGGGCGGCCGGTTCCAGGGCCTCCTGCGGGAAGGTGCCGGCCGTGGTCGAGTAGGGGTGCTCCTCGCGCTTCGCCAGGTCGAGCGGGGTGGCGAGGATCGCCTGGTGCGGGAAGTTGTCGTAGTAGTCGAGCTTGGCCAGTTCGGCGGCGGGCAGCAGCGGCGGCATGGTGAGCTGGGCCGCACCGGCTCGGACGCCCCAGCCGGCGAAGGTGTCGTCGAGCAGCCGCAGCAGCTCGGTGGCTTCCGGTCCCAGGGCGGAGAGGCCGCCGTGTTGGACGGCCGCCGGAGGCGAGATCGTGGGACTCATCGGTACCTCGTCGGGTCTCGGTGGTCGGGTGGTGGGGGATCAGGCGACGGGAAGTGTCTCGTCGGTGAACAGGCCGATCTTGCGGAAGAAGCTCATGGGCTTGCGGATCACCCGCCGCTCGGCAGCGCGCCGGCCCTCGTCGGCGATCAGTGCGGCGCGCAGGGCGAGCGGGTCGGCAATGCCGGCGTCGCGGTAGGTCTCGGGGTTGTAGAACGAGTGCAGGCTGTAGACGATGTAGCGCTTGAGGTAGCCCTCGACCTCGCGCAGCCGCTCCTCGCTCACCCGCTCGCACATTCGCCCGTACAGGTGGGCCACCAGCTCGCGGCCGAACGCGATGTGCCGCGACTCGTCCTGGTGGTGGATGGCGTTGACCTGCCGGATGGTGTGGCAGAGCCGCTCGTCCTGGCCCATCGCCATGTTGTAGTGGTCGACCATCTCCTCGAAGAAGAGGATGCGGGCGAAGACCAGGAAGTTCTCCACCTCGGGCTCCTGCCGCTGTGCGGAGAGGGCCTTGAAGACCGGCGGCTGGTAGATCTTGCCGCCGTAGCGGAGACAGAACTCGGCGAAGAACCACATGTGTTCGTTCTCCTCGCCGATGAAGTGGTGGAAGAAGTCCGAGGGGACCTCGAAGCCGGGCATGTGGATCCGGTTGACCACCTCGATGAGCAGTTCGCGGATGCCGTGCACGTTGAGGCTGTAGAAGTTGATGCTCTCCCACTTCGAGAGCCGCTTGCGGGTTGCCTCGTCGAGCTGGTCGAGCTGCGCGGTGCCGACCGGGGAGATGAGCTCGGGGCTCATCCACCACTGGTCCTCGTCCAGGTGCTCGGGCCAGTCGAAGCGCTGGTAGGGGTTGTAGTAGTCGTCGATGGCCTTCTGCGTGAGCCGGTCGAGCAGTTCGCGGAACCGATCGGTGACGGCGAGTTCGGCGGTGGGCATGGCACGCGCTCCTTGTCGGGCTGGTCGGGTGGTCAGCGGCGGGCTTGGTAGACCGCGCTGACGGCGGTCTCGGTGGCGCGGCGCCAGCGGGTGAAGCCGGCGTCCTCGGCGATGGCGCGCAGGGCGTCCTCCCCGGCGTGGTTGCCGAGGGCGTGGGGTCCGTGCTGGGCGGCGGCGACCGGCAGGCACATCACCGCCGACAGGCTCATGAACATCCGGCCGGCCGGGTTGCGGTTGTCGCCGAGGGCGGCGTGCGCGTTGGGTTCGACGATCATCCAGACGCCTTCGGGGGCCAGTGCCCGGTGGGCCCAGCGGGCCGCGGTGACCGGGTCGCCGAGGTCGTGCAGAACGTTGAAGTAGCTGATCAGGTCGTAGTCCTGGCCGGGGAAGGCGTCGGCCGGGGCGACGTCGAAGCGGACCCGGTCGGCGAGGCCGGCCCGGCGGGCCAGTTCGCGGGCGTGCTCGATGGCGACGGCGGAGTAGTCGAAACCGTGGAAGGAGGCCTCGGGGAAGGCCTCGGCCATGATCAGGGTCGAGTGTCCGACGCCGCAGCCGACGTCGGCGACCCGGCCGCCGGCGCGGAGGCGGTCGACAACGCCGTCCAGGGCGGGCAGCCAGTGCCGGACCAGGTGGGCACGGTAGCCGGGCAGGAAGAAGCTGCCCATGCCGGTGTCCAGGGAGTCGTGGTGGTCGGACCACTCGACGCCGCCGCCGTTGCGGTAGGCCTGGACGAGCTGGTCCTCGGTCGCGTAGAGCGCCTTGAGCGCGGTGAAGAACGCGGCGACGAAGCCGGGGCTGTCGGGGTCGGCCAGCACGGCGGCGTGGTCGTCCGGGAGCCGGTAGGTGTCGGGCTCGGGGTCGTGCTCGACGTACCCCGCGCTGGCCTGGGCGTGCAGCCACTCGGTGGCGTAGCGCAGGTGGACTCCGGTGCGGTCGGCGAGTTCCTTGGGGGTGAGCGGGCCGGCGCCGGCGAGCGCGCGGTAGAGGCCGAGGCGTTCGCCGAGGGCCACGGTCAGGCCTCTGACGGCAGCCGCGCCGTCGTCGATCACCCGGTCACGGAAGGGGGTGGGGGCGGTCATGCTTCCTCCGGTGGTCGTTCGGGTGTCCCGGTCACGCGGGGCAGGCGGTGAACAGGAAGGACCGGGGAACGCCCGGCAGGTCCCGGGAGAGCACGGGGTAGGGCCAGCGGTCGAACGACGCGCCGTCCTCGCCCGGCTGGCGCACCTCGCGGGCCTCCCAGCCGCACTCGGTCAGGAACTGCTCGGGGGTGTCGGTGCCGAACTGCCAGGGCGCGCCGTCATCGGCGAGGGCGTTCAGGAACGGACGGGCCAGGGGGTTGACCAGCGAGGCCCGGCTCGCGAAGTCGCCGAGCAGCACGCTTCCTTCGGCGGACAGGCCGCGGACGGTGGCGAGCAGGCGGCGGACCGCGTCCTCGGGGAGGAAGAACATCAGCCCCTCGATCACCCACAGGGTCGGGACGTCCGGGCGGAAGCCGCCCATGAGCAGCAGGTCGGTCCACTCCCCCGCCAGGTCGACGGCCACCGGGTGTCGGGTGACGCCGGCGGGCGGCTGCGCGCCGTCCAGCAGCTGGTCCTTGGCCAGCAGCAGCGCCGGCCGGTCGAGCTCGAACACGGTGGTGCCGACGGCCCAGTCGAGCCGGAACGGACGGGTGTCCATGCCTGCGGCGACGAAGACCACCTGGCGGATGCCCTGCTCCGACGCGGCCTTCGCGATGGCCCGGTCGAGGTAGGTGGTGCGGATGGCCAGGAACTCCACGGTCCCGGCACCGGCGTAACGGTCGAGCAGCTTGAAGCCGGTGTCGGCGGCGACGGTCCGCGCGTACGGGTCGACGAACAGCGCGTCGGCTCGTTCGGACTCCAGCGCACGGGCCGCGGCGGTCCACTGGGCGGTTTTCGATACAGCTTCCATGGGTTGGTTCCCTTCGACAGCTTCCATGGGTGGGGGTTCCCGCCGGTCAGGGGCGTCGGCTCAGGCCGAGCGCGCCGGGTGGACGGGGTCGATCGACATCGGCATCACGGGCTCCCGCGTCAGCCGGCGTTCGAAGATGCTGTGCAGGATCATGCTGAACACCAACCGCCCCTCCTCGTCGACCAGTTCGCACATCGGCTTGACGATGCCGGTGTCCGACCGGCCGAACGACGGGCTGGACCCGAGGACCCGGACCCGGGCGTGCAGCACGTCGCCGGGCCGGACCGGACGGTGGTAGCGGATCTCGTCGACGCCCGGCGAGCCGACGCACGCGCTGTCGGCGAGCAGGCCGTCGACGTAGCGACGCATGAACAGCGAGGCCGTCTGCCAGCCGCTGGCGATGAGCCCCTCGAACGGGGAGGCCAGCGCGAGCTCCGGGTCGACATGGAACGGCTGCGGGTCATAGGTCTCGCTGAACTCGATGATCTGATCCATCGTCACCGAGACGGTGCCGAGTTCGAACACGTCGCCCGGGGCGAAGTCCTCGAAGAAGTACATGGATTCCCCTGCCGTCGGCGCCGGGGGCGTCGTGGACGCGCGAAGCCCGGCGCGGGCCGTTGAGACTCCATCAACTTACGCATCGGCCAATGATTTGGTCAAGCAAAAAAAGCGGCTCGATCAGATGAGAGCCGAGAGTGCCCGGTCAAGGTCACGCCAGAGGTCCTCGCCATGCTCGATGCCGACCGCCAGCCGGACCGTCCCGGCCCCGATCCCGGCTTCCTTGAGCTGGCGGTCACCGAGCTCGCGGTGGGAGGTGCTCGCCGGATGAGTCACCAGCGTCTCCACCCCGCCGATCGACAGTGCGAGGCGTGCCAGCCGGACCGCGCCGACAAACCTGCGCCCGGCCTCCCGACCCCCCACCAGGTCGAAGGAGAGCATCCCGCCGTAGCCATCGAGCAGCCGGCGCGCCGCCGCACGGTCCGGATGCCCGTCCAAGCCCGGCCAGTGAACGGCCGCCACCGCCGGATGGGCGACGAGGCGCTCCGCCAGCAGGGCGGCGTTCTCGCAGTGCTGGCGCATCCGCACCGCCAGCGTCTGCAGCCCGCGGATCGTCAGCCACGCCGCGAACGGATCCGGGGTGGCGCCGAGTTCGACGGCGCGCGCCCAGACCGTGCGATGCAGCACCGGATCGGCGAAGACCGCGATCCCGCCGATCACGTCGCTGTGCCCGGCCAGGTACTTCGTCGTGGAGTGCACGACGATGTCCGCGCCGTGCTCGATCGGGCGGCAGAGCACCGGCGAGGCGAGGGAGTTGTCTACCACCCCGAGCAGCCCGCCGGCCCGTCCCGCAGCGAGCAGAGCCGGAAGGTCGCAGACCCGGGTGGTCGGATTGGCGATGGTCTCCAGCAGGAGCAGCCTGCTGTTCGGCCTGCGCGCGGCGGCGATCTCCTCGGGCCCGTCACCCTCCAGGTAGGTCGTCTCGATCCCGTACCGCCGGGCGAGATCCGAGAGGGTGGAGAAGGTGCCGCCGTAGAGGCACTTCTGGGCGAGGACATGGTCGCCGGGCCGGAGCAGCGAGAGCAGCACCGCACTGATGGCCCCCATTCCGGAGGAACTCGCGATGGCCGCGGAGCCGCCCTCCAAGTCGGCCACCGCCGACTCCAGGGCGCGGACGGTCGGATTGCCGCGCCGGGTGTACACGAAGTCGCCCTCCGGCCCGCTCATCGCCGAGGCGATCGTGTCGGCGTCGTCGAAGGCGAAGCCGGAGGTCTGGTAGATCGGCACGCTCAGTGGACCCGGACCCGGGGTGCGCATCGCCGCCGCGTGCACCACCCGGGTCCGGGCGTCGAGGGGAAGGGCCTGGGCGCGGTCGGCCGCACGGGCGGCCTCGGATTGCGTCGTCATGCCGCCCAGCATGCCCGCCAACCCCAGCGGCCTGACAAGGGGTATGCGCCCATTATGGCGACAAGTACCCTACTGAGCCTGGGAAATGATCCATAATCAATGCATACCCAACCCCCCTACCCCCCTATCGTAGATCCCACAGCCACTCCAGGCCGCCTGCCGCCTACGATGACGAGCGCAACGACCACCACGGCAACGGGAGTCACCCATGCGACGCTTAGGCGAACTCGAGGCGGAGATCATGAACCGGATCTGGTCCTGGGGACGGCCGGCCACCGTCCGCGAACTGGTGGACGATCTCACCACCACCCGGCAGATCGCCTACACCACGGTCATGACCGTGGCCGAGATCCTCTTCCACAAGGGCCACCTGCAGCGCCGCAAGGACGGTCGCGTGTGGGTCTACCAGTCGGTCCGCAGCCGCGAGGAGTACACCGCCGCCCTGATGGCGGACGCGCTGACATCGAGCCCCGACCGGTCCACCGCGCTGGCGCGGTTCGCCGAGCAGATATCACCCGACGAGCAGAAGGCCCTTCGCGAAACACTGGAGGAACTGCTGCGCGAGCGCGCGGAGTGACCGCCCTGGCAGCACTGGCCCTCGCGGCCTACGCCGCACTGGTCGGCGCGGGCCTCCCGCCGTTGCTCGCCCGGGCGGCCTGGACCCGCCGTTCTCCGGCGCTCGCATTGGCCGCCTGGTACGGGCTGGCGGTCACGTTCACAGTCTCCTGCGCCCTGGCGGCCTACCATCTCGTGCTCTCCGGCTCCCACACCCACGGCCTGCTGGGCCTGTTCGAGCCGGGATCGCCGACGGCCCCGGAGGGCCCCACCATCCTGCTGCCGGTCGCGGCGGGGATGGCGTGGCCGCTCGCCTCGGTCGCGGCGGCCGGACACCGCGCACGGCGGGATCGGGCCGCACACCTCGACAAACTCGCGCTCGCGGGCCGGTTCGACGAGGAACTCGACGCGATGCTGCTGGACCATCCGATTCCCGTCGCCTACTGCCTCCCCCGAGGGCCCGTGGTCGTCAGCAGCGGCGCCCTGTGCGCGCTCACCAGCGGGCAACTGGGTGCGGCACTCCTGCACGAACGCGCCCATCTGTCCGGCCGGCATCACCTTCTGCTCACCGTGAGTTCCGGCCTCGCCGACGCGTTCTGGAAGCTTCCGCTGGCCCACGGCCTCCGGACGCACACGGCGGTGCTGCTGGAGATGATGGCCGACGACCGCGCGGCGCGGACGAGTTCGGCGGAAGATCTGGCCACGGCGATATGCGAGGTGGCGTCTCCGGAGCGGTCGGCCGTCACGCTCGCCGCCGGCGGCGGCACGAGCACGATCCTGCGCATGCGCAGACTCCTTCGGCCGGAGCCCCGGATCCGTCCCGCCCTCCAGCTGGCCGTCCTGATGCTGATCACGCTCGGACCGGCGCTCCCCTACCTCCTCACCTGCGGGCCGACTCCTCGCTAAGCACCCTTACGTACCCTAGGGGGGTATGGTACGGTCGCAATCAGACGCGCGGGCCTGACCATTGGCCGCCGGTACCGGAAATCAACGACAGGAGCACCCATGACCGAGAACACCATCACCGTGGAGCCCACCCCCTCCGAGACCGCCGGCTCCTCCTGCTGCGGCTCCTGCGGCACCGGCGCCGCGGCGACCGCGGCCGAGTCGGCCAACCGCGCGGTCTTCCAGGTGACCGGCATGACCTGCGGACACTGCGTCAACTCGGTGACCGCCGAACTCAAGAAGATCGACGGTGTCGCCGATGTCGCCGTCGACCTCGCGACGGGCCGGGTCACGGTGGACAGCGCCCAGCCGCTCGACGACAGCGCGGTCGCGGCGGCCATCGACGAGGCCGGCTACGAGCTGGCTGGCCGGCTCTCCGACTGACCTTCTCCGTTGGTCCGGACGAACCCACAACGGCATATCGGGCGTTCATACCGTCCCCCGGTAGAGTAAGAGACCCCTACCTACACGACCGGCGCCCGCCCGGCATGCGCGGCGCACGACCTCTGGTCCTGGCGGACCGGACAGGAACCGGAGACGGCCATGGCCAGCTACAGCACTCACAAGGACGACGTCCTCAAGCGGCTGCGCCGGATCGAGGGGCAGATCCGCGGCCTCCAGCGCATGGTCGAGCAGGACACCTACTGCATCGACGTCCTCACCCAGGTGTCGGCCGCCACCCGCGCACTGCAATCCTTCGCTCTCCAGATGCTCGACGAGCACATCGCCTGCTGTGTCAGCGAGGCGATCGCGGAGGGCGGCGAGGACGCCAACACCAAGATCAAGGAGGCCAACGCGGCGATCGCCCGCTTGGTCCGTTCCTGACACCGCCCGTTCGCCCGAGTGCGCGCCGCATGGTGGCGCCACTCGGGCCTGTTCCCGTCCGGCTGCGGCGGGTTACAGCACGCCGACGTCCACACCTTCATCCGGGAGGGCGTCAGCCTGCGCGCCATTGCCCGGCGGCTGGGCCCGGTCTGCGGCACCGCCCGGCTCGCGTACACCACCGTCGTCACCGGCCTGATCCGGATGCACGACAAGGGCCTGCTGACCCGCGCCACGCGCGGCCGGGCCTTCGCCCACATCACCCTCACCGACGACTCGGGCCTGCCCCCCGGGAGCACGGCGGTCCTCGGCATACTCGGCGATCACCGGCCTGATCCGCATCCCGCTGCCGCCCGGCCACGGGCAGCTGAAGGACCCCGGCACGGGGACGTTCAGCCGTACCCGTGCCACCGCTCAGAAACGTCGCATCCGGTGATCCCGCGATCACGCCAGTCTCCGTGATGGCCTCCGGCATTGCCGGTCCCGGCGAAAACCAACAGGGAGCTCTCCACCCGGACGCGGTTGTCCGCATCCTGGCCGACCGTGAACGTCTCGGCCGGCGCCACGGCATCCGGCCCGGCATCGTGCTCCGGGCACGCCATGTGGGTGCCACCTGGTGGTGGCACCCACGGCGGTGCGTCAGTTCACGTGGAGCGTGAGGGCGGCGGTGTGGAGCTGTCCGGCGGTCTGGAACTGGAGGTAGACGCGCCAGTTGCCGGGCTTGGCGAGTTCGGCGTGGAAGGTCAGGTTCGGGCCACCGTGGTCCCCGCTGACGGGGGTCTCGGGGTGGAGGTGGGCGAACGCCTGGTCACCCTCGTGGAAGGCGCTGATGTGGGCGTAGGTGTCGAGGTAGGGCTGCAGGTCGGTGACGGGCTGCCCGTCCTTCGCGAAAGTGACCGTGAGCGGGTGGGCCATGCCGGCCATCGGCTCCCCCTGGACCGTGACGGTGTAGCCGTCGACGGTGGCCGTGGTCGAGGCCACCGGGAGCGGGGTGTCGGCCGCATCGCCGGGGACGGTGACGGTGCGGCTGAGGACGAAGTCGGTGCCCTTGCCGCTGCCGGTGTTCGGGGTGAACGAGGCGTACAGCCGCCAGCTGCCCGGAGTCAGGGCGCCCAGGTCGGCGCTCCAAGTGCCGTCAGCGGCCATGGCGGGGTGGACGTGCTGGTAGCCGGTGAGGTCGGAGCGGACGGCGTAGAAGTGGAGCTTCTTGGTCTGGTCGACGGCGAAGTCGGTGACCGGCTTGCCGTCCGGGCCGGTGATCGTGAACGCGTAGGACGTGGCCTGTCCGGCGGGCAGGTTGTCGGTCCGCGTGTCGAGGCGGTAGCCGTCCTTCTGGGAGGCGAGACTGTCCCCAGCCGCCGCCTTGTCCATGCCGGGCATACCGTCCATGCCGCTCGCGGTAGCCGAGACGGAGGGGGTCGCGCCGGTGGACGTGCCCATGCTGCCGTGGTCCATGCCGGGCATGTCGGAGTGCCCGGACGAGCCGCAGGCGGCGAGGGTCAGCGCGAGGGCGGCGGTCGCAGCCGCGGCCAGGACGGTACGACGGCGGGCGGTAGAGCGAGAGGCGGTGCGCATCGTGGTGTGAGCTTCCTTGGAAGACGCGCCGAGGCGGCGCGGAGGTGGACGTGGGCGGGTGGCCGATACCGTGCTGGTCCACGGCTTCGGCGGGCCCTGTCACGTCCGCGCGATGCACACCTTCTGAAGGAGCTCACGGCCGCCGTCGGGTGGTCCGCGGCGGCGGCGTGCGAGGAATCCGGTCACCCGGAGTGGCAGCTGCCACAGCCCGCCCCAGACGGAGACGATGGCGATGAGGGCCATGGCCGGGAGAGCGATCCGGTCACGGCCCGGTGTCGACGAGCACAAGGTGCCGGCGGACCGGACGTCACTGCCGTGGTGGACCGCCGGGTGGACGCCGGCCGGTGCCACGGCCTCGTTACCGGTGGGCGGGTCGGACATCGTTGTGCCCGGCATTGCGGCGGTGGCCGCCGCACCGTCCGTGTGGCAGCCCTCCGCGGCGGCCGTCGGCAGACCGTGCATGAGGAACAGACCGAGCAGAACCGCGCAGACCGCGAGCAGCCGGACGATGCCGGGTCGCTGCGGGTGCCTGCGGTTCATCGGTGCTGTCCCTTCCGAGGAAGACGAGGTCTCGCTGCACAATACCCGGTGGGGGTGTGTGTGCGCGGCCTCGCACTCGGATTGTGGCGGGCACCGCTGGTGGCCGCGCGTTCGGGGTGGGCTGTCCGGAGGACGCCGGGGTGTGGCAGCCGAGGGTGGCCCGCGGTCGGCGCCGACACTGGGGCGGGCCGCGCCGTTCGGCGGGCCGTCTCTTCGACGGAAGGTGGACCAGTGGCCCCGGACGCCGCCCGCACCCGGTCCCGTCCCGTGCGCTCTCGCGCCGCCGTGGGCCACCTGGTGGCGCTGGTTGCGGCGGTCGTGACGTCGCTGTCCGCCCCGGCGGGCTCGGCGTGGGCGCACGGGACCGAGAGCGACCAGGCGGCGGTGCTGGTCGAGCAGGCGCTCGCGTTGATCGCCAACGAGGCCGGCGCGGACCGGGTCGCGGAGCGGATCCACGACGCGGCCGAGGCCCCGGACCAGATGGGCGTCGACGCGGCCAAGGTGAAGAGCGCGCTGGAGCTCACCGAGCGTCCGGACGCGGGTGCGGCGGAGCTGGCGCAGGCACGCGGGCTGCTGCTGGACGCGGTCGGCGGCCAGCTGCCGAGCCGCCCGACGGCCGGGCCGGCCGTGGGGACGGAGACCGGCACGAGCGTGATCCTGGACGAGTTCCGGCCCGGGCGGGGCATCCGCAACGGCGGCGACGTGGCGCTGCTGGTCATCTCCGTCGCGGTCCTGGGTGTCGGGCTGTTCCTGGTGCGGCGGTGGCGGCCACCGCACACCATCCGCCAGCTCGAACACCGCGGCGCCAGGAGGGCAGGGTGACCAGCGAACCCACACCAGCGGGCAGCTCGGCGGTCACGCCGGCCCGAACCGGCAGGTGGCGCCGGGCGGTCGACGCGGTGGACGAGCGGATGGGCATCAAAGCCCTCGCCTACCCGGTGCCCGAGCACGCCAACAACCTGACGTGGAGCCTCGGCGGCGTCACGGCGGTGGCGTTCGTGACGCTGTTGGTCACCGGCGTCTACATCACGCAGTACTACGCGCCGATCCCGGAGACGGCGAACCAGTCGGTGCGGGACCTGGTGGTGCACGCCTGGATCGGCTCGTTCGCCCGTGCCCTGCACTTCTGGGCGGCGCAGGCGATGTTCGTGTCCGCGCTGCTGCACCTGCTGCGGGTGTTCGTGCACGCCTCCTACAAGCGCCCCCGCGAGGGCAACTGGGTCGTCGGCACGCTGATGTTCCTGCTCACCTACCTCGCGGTGTTCACCGGGTCGGTACTGAAGTGGGACCAGGAGGGCTACGAGGCACTCGCCCACAACCTGGACGTGGCCAAGCTCCTCGGTGGACTCGGAATCTGGTTCACCACGAAGCTGACCGACCGGGTGCCGATCCTGCTGCGGCTGTTCTCCGGCCATGTGGTGATCATTCCGGGGCTGATCCTGGTGCTGTTCGTGCTGCACGCGTTGCTGGTGAAGCGGCACAGGATCTCCTCCCACCCAGCGATCCCCGCGCCGGAGGAGGAGGTCGCCGAGCCGTTCACCGCGCACCTGAAGCGGGTCGCGGCGTTCGGGACGGTCCTGCTCGGCGCACTGGGCGTGCTGGCGGTGCTGGTGCCGCCGGTGATCGGGCCGACGCCGGTGGACGGCATCGAAGTCACCCGGCCGCTGTGGATGTTCTGGTGGTTCTTCCCGTTCGAGGAGTGGTTCGGCATCGCCTCGATCGCGATCGTGATCTTCGCGCTGTTCGCCCTGATCATCGCTGTGCCGTTCCTGGACCGCGGCCCGCGCCGGCGCTGGCAGGAGCGGAAAGTCTCGATGGGGATCGCGCTGGTGCTGCTGGCGGCGCTGGTCGCGATCACGGTCGAGGTGTGGATCAACAACCCCAAGGGGCACTGATGCACGCGGCGCGGGCACGGCGCTGGTTCTGGGCGCTCACCGCGACGGCGGTGGTGTCGATGGGCGGTCTGTACCGGGGGCTGCATACGGCATCGGCCGGCGCGAGGGTGTTGCTCGTCGGCGCGGGTTTCCCGGTACTGGTCGCGTCTGCCGTGCAGGCGGCGCGGATCTGGCTGACCCTGACCGCAGGGCCGCGCGCCCCTGCGGCGGTCGCTGCCATGCGGGCCCGGCGGCGACGCGCTGCTCCGAACCGGCGAAGCAGCGTGTAGCCGCTCGCTCTCGCCGCAAGACGTGAGCCGAGGTTCCCACGGACGGATGCGGGCCGCCGTGGTGTCAGGTGGTCGACGTAGGCTGCGCTGAGCTGCTGCCGGACATCTGCCGCATTTGGGTGATCTCGGCGGTCTGAGCGGTGATGATGTCTCCGGCGAGTGCCTTGGCCGGGCTGTAGGCGCCCTGAGCCTGTTCGGTCCTGGCCATTTCGACCGCGCCCTGATGGTGCTCGATCATCATGGTCAGGAAGATGGTGTCGAAGGCGTGGCCGGAAGCGTGCGTCATCTCGCTCATCTGCTGATCGTCTATCATGCCGGGCATGCCCGAGGGACAACCCATCATGCCGGGCGTGCCCGACGGACTGCCCATCATGCCGGGCATGCCTGAGGGACAGCCCGTCGCGCCGGGCGTTGCCTGGGGGACCTGTTCGCCCCAGGCCTTCAGCCAGCCGGACATGGTGTCGATCTCCGGGCCCTGTTCCTTCTCGATCTTCGCCGCGAGGGCCTTGATGTCACCGGACGAGGCGTTGGTCTGGGCCATCTCGGCCATCGCGATGGCCTGGCGGTGATGGACGATCATGTCCTGGGCGAACGTGACGTCGGCCTGGTTGTGCGGGCCCGGGCTGACCGGTGCCGGGGCGGACGTGGTGGCGCCGGGTGAGGGGTCGGCCGCGCCGGTGGCGCTGCTGCTGCCGCAGGCGGCCAGCGTGAGCGTGCTGGCGACCGCGGCAGCGGTCAGTGCCGTACGGCTGGCAAGGGAACGGGTCGTATCGGCCATGGCGGGATAAGCTCCTGAGCTCGACTGGGGGCAGAGCACGCTGTTGCCTGGTGTGGTGTGTGTCCCCCGATCCGGGCACGGGAGGTCACCGGAACGCCGACGAGTACCCGGCCGGCCGATTCGGCATGTCTGCCGGGCGAGGCCGGGGCCACGCGTCGCCCACTTCATCTCCCTCGTGGCCTTTGCCCCTCCCGTGTCGCCATGCGCCTCTGCCGTCGGCTTCGGAACCTTGGGCCGATACCGGACAACACCGGACGTCCGGACGTCGGCGTGTGAAGACCGTTCTGGACCTGCCGCACTGTTCGGGCCGGAACGCGCTGGCCGAACCTGCCGGTCCATCTGTTTCAGTCGGCGCTATCGGCCAGGTATATCCAGCCTCCACTACTCGGGTCCGCCCTCCGCGATGGCCTTCATGCCCTGCAGCCGGTCCTGCAGGTGTCCCTCCAGCTCCTGCTGACTGAGGTGGTAGACGTCGCTCACCCTCTGTGGGTCGAACTCCGCGTGGAGTTGCAGCTGAGTGTGCTGCTCGTCCAGCTTCCGGAGAGTGAGGGAGCCGTCCATCGGCGCACTGCCCAGAATGCGATAGTCGATGCGCTCTTCCGGCACCGGAGTGAGTTCGATGTCAAACTCTTCGCGCTGTCCCTCGACGACCTCCACGATGTGGGCCGTGTTGACGCCAAGTGTCTCTATCTGTTCCAAGCCGGCGAACTTCGAGTGGAACTGCGAGAAGACGTCGATGCGGCTGAGCACCTCGAACGCCTCGTGCTGCGAGCAGTCGATGTCGATTGATCTGTCAATGGTCGCGGTCGCCATAACGTCACTCCTCTTCACACATCGAACCCCGACCATGGTGGCGGGGTCCGGACCCTGGACCACGGTGGTGGCGCCGGGAACTCCTTCGGGTCGAGCGCGGCCAGGGCCGGGAGGGGGCGGCCGAGCGGCTCGTTTGTCCGGTTGCCCCCCTCCGTTATTCGCCCGGTCGGTCAATTGCGGACGCCGGCCGGGCCTCATGACGTCGGCTCCTCAGCCATAGCCGCCGGGTTGCCTGCGGCGAGTCCCAGGCGCCGGGTGTGAGGCGGAGCAACTTGACGTTCGCATCTGCGTGGGTGCTGGACCGTGGTTACGGTGTGACGTCCAGCTCGGTGTGCATGCCTGCCGGGTAGTGGCCGGGGAAGTCGCACACCAGCTCGTAGCGGCCGGGCTGCAGCGTCACCGTGGTCCACCCCGTCGCGCCGGAGGTGATGCCGTCCCCGGCACCGGCGCCGCAGCTGCGCGATGCCTCGCCCAGGCTGCCGGCCTCATCAACCCGCCCGTCGGGACCGGTGAGGCGGTCCCCCGCGGTCTGGCCCGCGGGCAGAGGCAGCACGACGACCTCGTGCGTGAGCGCTCCCGCATTGAACACCCGCAGCGACACCGTCCCGGCCGCAACCGTCCCCTGGTGGGCCACCAGGCGCATCATGCCCATGCCGTACCAGCCGGGGCCGCCGCTCATCGGGGTGTGCCCGTTGGGGCCGCCCATCATGCCCGGCCCCATGTCGACCGTGGTCACATCGACCACCTGGCCCGGCAGGGCTGGCGCAGCACACCGCGCACCCGGTGCCCGCCACGTCTCTGGTGCTGTGCCGCGGAAGGCGCCGGTGGTGGCGAGCAGCACTGTCGTGGCGATGCCGAGCACGAGTGCGGCCACCGCCCCGGCCAGGGCCACCCGCATCCGGCGCCGACGGTCCGTGCTCACCGGTGCTCCCGCAGCAGCGCGAGTCGGCGTTTGTACTCGTCGTCGTCGATCTCCCCGCGGGCGAACCGCTCGGCCAGTACGTCCTCGGCCTGCCGGCTGCTCCGGCCCGGCTCACCGGGAGGTGGGGGCGGGCCGGGCTGACGGTCGCGGTGGGCGCTGGTGAGGTAGTGGACGAGCGCGATGACACCGGCGATCAGCACTGCCCAGAACAGCACCATGAACACGCCCATGACGAGCCAGCCGCCCCAGCCCGAGCCGCCGTACCACATCATGTCGATCACCGCCCTCGGCTGGTGAGTACATCTCCCGACTCCAGTGTCGGCGTGCTGCCGTTACCACGCCGAGGGGCCGTACGGCCCTTTCCTGGGGCCGAGTGCCGTCCAGCGCGGGCAGGGGCGACGGCCTACGAGGCTCTGATGCCGCCTGTTGCGCCCCCGTCTGACGCCCCTGCCGGCAGAGAAGGCATCCCCTGGTCAGTTCGCCGCCGGTGCCGTTGCGGGGAGGTCGGCGCGGGTGCCGATCCTCCTGGCCGGGACGCCGGCCCAGATCTCGCCGGGCCCGGTGGAGCGGGTGAGGACCGCGTTGGCGCCCACGATGGTCCCGCGTCCGACCGTGAGCACGCCCGTCTTGCAGACGACTCGCGCGCCCGCGCACAGGCAGACGTCGTCCTCGACCACGATCCATTCCATCCGGCTGTCCTCGGAGGGAATCCACGGGTCGGCGCGCCCGATGGTCACGCCGTTGTACAGGGTGACGTTGGCGCCCAGGGTGGTGAGTGGGCGGAGCACCAGCCCGAACCCGCGGTGGAAGACCTTGAGGCCCGGGCCGATCTCGACCGCGGCCGGTACCTCGACGCCGTAGAGCGCCAGCAGCTCCTGCACCGGCCGTCTCAGGAGCGGGTGGCGGCGCCGGTAGATCAGTGAGGAGACGAGCGACATGAGGGCCATGGTGCGTGACTGGCCGGTTCGCCGGGTGCGGGAACGCGGACCCTGTCGCGCCGACGAGTGATCCGGATTCGTTACGGGTGACGGATCGGCGCGCGGTCATCGGTGCTCGCCGCGGCGGTGCGTTTCGCCCTCGGCCTGGGTCCGGTAGCACGCCGGTTCGGCGTCGAACGCGGCCGCGCAGCGGGCGGAGCAGAAGTAGTAGGTGTCGGTGTCGGTATCGCGCCGTTCGGCGGCGCTCGCCGCATCGAGACTCATCCCGCACACCGGGTCGGTGACCGTCTCGGCGGCGGGCGGAGCGGCGCTGGCGTGGTCGTCGGGTACTTCCACGCGGGGCTCGACCGGGGCAGGGGTGCTGGTGCCGGCGGGCAGGGGCGCCGGGTGCCAGCGCCGCAGCCGGTTGGAGTTGGTGACGACGGAGAGGGAGGACAGGGCCATCGCGGCGGCGGCGATGATCGGGCTGAGCCGGATACCCCAGAGCGGGTATAGGGCGCCGGCAGCGATGGGGATGCCCACGGCGTTGTAGACGAGGGCGAAGAACAGGTTCTGCCGGATGTTGCGCATGGTCGCGCGGGAGAGCCGGATGGCGGTGACCACCCCGGCGAGGGAGCCGGAGATGAGGGTGATGTCGGCGGCCTCGATCGCAACGTCGGTGCCGGTGCCGATCGCGAGGCCGACGTCGGCGGCGGCCAGTGCCGGGGCGTCGTTGATGCCGTCGCCGACCATGCCGACGGTGCGGCCTTCGGCCTGGAGCCGGCGGACCTCGTCGGCTTTGTGCTCGGGCAGGACCTCGGCCAGCACCCGGGCGATGCCGACCTCCCCCGCGATGGCGGCGGCGGTACGCCGGTTGTCACCGGTCAGCATCACCACGTCGACCCCCAGGGCACGCAGGGCGGCGACTGCCTGCGCGGAGTCGGGCTTGACGGTGTCGGCAACAGCCAGCACCCCGGCGGGCCGACCGTCGATCGCCGCCAGCACCGGGGTGCGGCCCAGCGCGGAGAGCTCGGCGGCGGTGTCCTCCAACGCCGTGGTGTCGATGCCGACGTCGGCGAGCAGGCGCCGGCTGCCGACCAGGACGACGCGGCCGTCGACGGTGGCCTGGACGCCCTTGCCGGTGACGGAGTCGAACACCGTGGCCTCGGGGACCGTCAGCCCGCGTTCGCGGGCACCGGCGACGATCGCGGCGGCCAACGGATGCTCGCTCGGCGCCTCGGCGGCGGCGACCAGCCGCAGCAGTTCCGTCTTGTCGAGGTCGCCGACGGGGTGGTGGTCGGTGAGGACGGGGGTGCCGGCAGTGATGGTGCCGGTCTTGTCGAGGACGACGGTGTCGAGCTTGTGCGCCGTCTCCAGCGCCTCGGCGGAGCGGATCAGGATGCCCGCCTGGGCGCCCTTGCCGGTGCCGACCATGATGGACAGCGGGGTGGCCAGGCCCAGCGCGCACGGGCAGGCGATGATCAGCACTGCGACCGCCGACACCAGGGCGAGGGTGAACGCCGGGGACGGGCCGACGGTGAACCAGATGGCGAACGTGGCGATCGCGATGGCGATCACGGCCGGGACGAAGTAGGCGGAGACGGCGTCGGCGAGGCGCTGGATGGGGGCCTTCGAGGCCTGGGCCTGCCGTACCAGGCGGATGATCTGGGCGAGCATGGTGTCGGCGCCGATCTTGCTCGCCCGTACCCGCAGGGAGCCGGTGCCGTTGACGGTCGCGCCGATCACCGTGTCCCCGGGGTGCTTGGTGACGGGCATCGGCTCGCCGGTGACCATGGACTCGTCCACCGCCGACGAACCCGAGATCACCTCGGCGTCCACCGGGACCTTCTCGCCGGGCCGGATGACCACCTCGTCGCCCACCGCCACGTCCTCGACTGGGATCTCCGCCTCGGTGCCGTCGCGGATGACGCGGGCCGTGCGCGCCTGGAGGCCGAGCAGGGCACGGATCGCCTCACCCGTGCCGGCCTTGGCCCGGGCCTCCAGGAGGCGTCCGAGCAGGATCAGGGTGAGGATCACTCCGACCGCCTCGAAGTACACCTCCCGCACTTCGGACGGCAGCAGGCCGGGGGCGAGGGTGACCAGCAGGCTGTAACCGTAGGCGGCGCTGGTGCCCAGTGTGATCAGGGAGTTCATGTCCGCGCCGCGGTGGACCAGGGTCAGCCAGCCGATCCGGTGGATGGGCCAGCCGGTGTAGAACATCACCGGGGTGATCAGCACCAGCTGCACCCAGTGATTCAGCATCCAGCCGGGTACCCAGTCGGCGCCGAACAGCTCGTGCGCCATCACCGCGAACAGCACCGGCGCGGTCAGCACCGCACCGAAGACGACCCGGCGGGTCAGGTCCCGGATCTCCGCCTGCCGCTCGGCCGCCTCCGCGTCCTGTTCCTCCTCCCCGGCGCCGACTGCGGCGGGCCGGGCGTGCTCCGCCTCGGCCGGCGCCGGGGCCGTGGCGGTCGCGTCGTCCGCCCCGTCGCCGCCGGGGCCAGTCCGATCACCGTCGGGCTCGACGAGGAGGGTGCCGTGGATCATGTTCATCCCACAGGCGAACCCGAACGAACCGGCTCGGGACGGGACGAGCGACACAGTGGTGCGCTGGTAGGCGGGCAGGGCGGCGCTGACCCGCAGATCCGGGAAGACCACCCGGGAGGTGCACTCGCCGCTCTCCTGCCGGTCGAACACCAGCTCCGCCGGCACGCCCTGACGCAGGCGGATGACGTCCGGCTTGTAGCCGCCTCGCACCGTCACGTCCACCCGCTGCACCCGGCCCTCCAGACGCGCCGCCTGGGCACGGCGCGGCCCGAAGAAGAACCAGCCGAGTCCGGCGATCAGTACGACGGCGGCCACGACCACGACCACGTCGACGACACCCATGACGCCCCACCTCCACACTCCGCCCGTTCTTTCCACTGTCCCGCCGGCACACCCCCGAGGGGTAGGACCTGTCGGCACGCCGACGTGGACCGGTCGGCCCATACCTCGCCGCGCACGACGGAGGAGCGTTGAAGCTGGAAGCCGCAGCAGCCCGCTTCGGCCACGGCACGGGCGTGCGGAAGGTGCTCGCGATGATGTACTGGCACAACGGCGGTATGAGCGGCTGGGGCTGGTTCGGCATGAGCCTCGGCATGCTGCTGGTCACCGCGCTTCTCGTCATCGGCGGCGTCCTGCTCTTCTGGTCTCTGGACCGGACGACCACGCACCCTGCGCCGCCGGCCCCGCCGGCCGCCCTGGGCCCGACCCCGCCCGAGCAACTGCTCGCCGCGCGGTTCGCCCGCGGCAAGATCGACGACCAGGAGTACCGCAAGCGGCTCGCCGCCCTGCGCGACACCGCACACCCGTGAGCCCGCGCACCGAAAACGGTGCCAAGGCTCCTCGACTCGGGAGCCCGCCATGAAGAACAACCGGAGCTACGGCCTGTACGCGATCGCGATCGCCATCGCCTTCGTCGGTGCGCTCGCCCTCGGCGTCCCCGTCGGTACCCTCGCGCTGCTCGGCACCGTCGCCGTCTGCCCGCTGATGATGTTCTTCATGATGCGCGGCATGCACGGCATGGGCGGCGACGACCGGCACCGCGACACCAGCGACGATCGCGACCCGTTCCGCACGAGGGACGACCACCGCGACCACCCCGCCCCCCGGTGAGGTGAGTACCGTGGCCGCCGTCATCGTGATCACCCTCGCGGCCGTGATCCACGACGCGGCCCGCCTCGTCAGTCCCGACATCCACCAGGCGGCCTACCAGCAGCGCATGGCCGACCTCCCCCACGGCCACCCCACTACCCACCACGCACCGGCGACTCCCGCGAGGAGGTGACGGTCATGGACGACGCCGCGTACGGCCTGTGGCCGCTGGTAGTCCTCAACACCGCCCTGTTCGTGGTGTTCGCCGCCAGCTTCTTCCACCCCCGAAGCCGCCGGGACTGGCGCGCGATGGGCGCCTACAGCGCCTTCCTCGTCGCCCTGTTCACCGAGATGTACGGCGTCCCGCTCACCATCTACCTGCTCGGCAGCTGGCTCGGCGCCTCCTTCCCGCTCCTCAGGGACACCCACGCCGGCGGCCACCTGTGGAACGACCTCATCGGCTGGAGCGGCGACCCGCACCTGTCCCCCTTCCACCTCGCCAGCTATCTCGCCATCGGCGCGGGATTCTGGCTGCTCGCCGCCGCCTGGCGCGTCCTGCACGCCGCCGCACAGCAGCACCGCCTCGCCACCACCGGCCCGTACGCGAGGGTCCGCCACCCGCAGTACGACGGGTTCCTGCTCATCATGATCGGCTTCCTGCTGCAGTGGCCCACCATCCCCACCCTCGCCATGTTCCCGGTCCTCGTGTACGTCTACATCCGCCTCGCCCGCAGCGAGGAACGCGAGGTCGCCGCCGAGTTCGGCGACGCCTGGACCGCCTACACCGCCCACACTCCCGCGTTCTGGCCCCGTATGCGCCACGATCGCCCGCATCCCCCCGGGCGCGACACGGCAGCCGACGCGCGTACGGCAGCCCGCCGATTCGGTTCTCCACACGCACCTCGGAGGCTCTGATGCCCGGCATCGCCCAAGTCGCGATCATCCTCGGCGTCCTCGCCGGCATTGCGGTCCTGCTCACCGTCCTGGCGCGTGCCGAACGCCACCGCAACGGCCCACGCCCCAAGTGACCGGCCGCGCGGGACGGCCCCGGAACGCGGAAGGTGGAACCGGAAGCACAAACGTGAACGCCCGGCCCAGCCGCCGGCGCGGTGGCAGACGGGCGGCTCTGGTGGATGCCGCCCCAAAGAACATGAAGGAGGCGGACCGCGATGACGAGCATCATGCGCCGTATCGCCGACCTGTTCAGACTCAAGGTGGGCAAGGCCCTGGACCGCGCGGAGGACCCGCGCGAGGTGCTGGACTACTCCTACGAGAAACAGCTCGACCTGGTGCAGAAGGTGCGACGCGGACTGGCGGACGTGGCCACCAGCCGCAAGCGCATCGAACTGCAACTCACCCAGCTGACCCAGTCCTCCACCAAACTGGAGGACCAGGCCCGGCAGGCACTGGCGACCGGCCGCGAGGACCTCGCCCGTGAGGCCCTGTCCCGGCGGGCCGCCGTGACCTCCCAGATCACCGATCTCCAGGCCCAGCAGGTCTCGCTGCAGGCGGAGGAGGAGAAGCTCACGCTGGCCTCGCAGCGGCTGCAGGAGAAGGTGGACGCGTTCCGCACCCGCAAGGAGACGATCAAAGCGAGCTACACGGCGGCCGAGGCCCAGACCCGCATCAGCGAGGCTGTCACCGGCATCTCCGAGGAGATGGGCGACATCGGCACGGCCATGCAACGCGCTCAGGACAAGACGGAGCAGTTGCAGGACCGGGCCGGAGCACTGGACGAGCTGATGGCCTCCGGCGCGCTGGAGGACGCCACCCTGCCCGCTGGGCGCGATGACATCCAGGCCCAGCTCGACGCGGCGAGTGAAGGCCACGACATCGAGGCCGACCTGGCCCGGATGAAGGCCCAGCTGTCCGCCGGGCCCGCCGACGCGCCGGCCCTCGGGACCGGCAGACCCGCCACCGCGCCGGGAGAGCGGCCGGCCACGTCATGATCGTGCGCATCCTCGGAGAGGGTCAGTACACCCTGGCCGACGAACACCTGAGAGAGCTGAACGCACTCGACTCCCGCCTTAAGGACGCCGTCGACGCCGGGGACGAGAGCGAGTTCACCGCCACACTCAGGGCCCTCCTGGCCGCCGTGCGCCGCCTCGGAACCCCGCTGCCCGCAGACGCCCTCACGACGTCCGAACTGGTCCTGCCCGACGAGGACATGAGCCTCGCGCAAGTGAGCGCGCTGCTCGGCGACGAAGGCCTGATCCCAGGGTTATGACGATGGCGATGTGCGGCCTTACGGTCGGGCGGGCAGCCGGCCTGTCGTCGCGCCTTTGCTGTAGGGGAGTTCGGGCTCTTCCATGTTCGCTGCGGCAGCCGCCGCCGCGGCCCTTGGACATCGATGAACAATGCCGCCTGGGCCTGGAGCTCCTCCAGGTAGTACTCCTTCACGGCGAGCTTCGGCCTCGCCCACTCCGCCAGCCACGGGAATATCACGGTGGCGGACTGCGCCAGGTGCAGGCTTCGCGCCGTACCGCGCCACGTGGACAGCACTGTGTCGCGAAGCCGCCGCGCGTCATCGCGGCTCCCCGTCCTCTTCCTCGCCCGACTCCTCGTCGTCCTCGATGCCGTCGACGGGATCGGTGCGCAGAAGGCCGGCGGCGGCCCGCATCTCCTGCGGGTCCCAGTGGTCGTCGGGATCAGGCTCCGTGTGGCGCTGGAGCTGGTACAGCAGACCGAGGCCGAGAAGCATCTCCAGGAAGACGCCGAGACCGCTCTCAGGCCGTGCCCACGGCCCCCGCTGCGCACACTGCGAGCACATCCGGCCGATCGTCTCCGCGTTCAGCGGGCTTGGGCCGAGGTGACGTCGCGGGCACGCAGCTGGGTGCACGCAGCCGTGGCATGGAGCTTGGCGTTCTTGCCCTTGGCCGAGTGAACGGTGATGGGCGCGTCCTGGAACGGGCCGAGCGAGACATCGGCGGTCAGCGAACTGTCGAGCACGTAACTCCCCTATCGGTCTCTGCCCGCGAGCCTGGAGGCCCGCACCGACAACGAGGGCGGGCACAGTGAGACAGCGCTGGTGGGCAGCCACGGCGTCGGCCTGGCCAGCCGGTTCGACAGGGTCGGTGTCAGCGGAGGATGGTAGGGCAGTCGCATGCGACCGACGGCGAGCGTGAACAAGCCGTGGCGGCCGATGATTTCAGCGGGTGAGGAGCGGACAGTGGGCGATCGCAGCGGCATCGAGTGGACGGAAGCCACCTGGAACCCGACCACCGGATGCGACCGCATCTCCGCCGGCTGCGACAACTGCTACGCACTCACACTGGCGAAGCGGCTGAAAGCCATGGGAGCCGCCAAGTACCAGACGGACGGCGACCCGCGAACTTCCGGGCCCGGATTCGGACTTGCGCTCCATCCGGACGCCCTGGAGGTACCGAAGCGATGGCGCGGCTCCCGGATGGTGTTCGTGAACTCCATGAGCGACCTCTTCCACGCCCGCGTGCCGCTGTCGTTCGTCCGGGACGTCTTCCAGGTGATCGCCGACACCCCGCACCACACCTACCAGGTGCTGACGAAACGGTCCGTGCGGCTACGCCGCATCGCCGGCCGGCTGGAGTGGCCGGACAACCTCTGGATGGGCGTATCGGTCGAGAACACCGCTCAGTTGGGCCGTATCGACGATCTGCGAACGGTTGCGGCCTCAGTCCGGTTCCTCTCCCTGGAGCCGCTGCTCGGGCCACTGCCAGGGCTCCGACTCGACGGCATCGGCTGGGTGATCGCCGGCGGCGAGTCCGGAGCCGGCCACCGCCCCATGGATCCCGCGTGGGTGGTCGAGATCCGTGACGCCTGCCTGGCGGCCGACGTGCCGTTCTTCTTCAAGCAGTGGGGCGGGCACAACCCCAAGGCCCGCGGCCGTGACCTCAACGGCCGGACCTGGGACGAGATGCCGCAGCGCCACCCGCTCCCTGTGCCCTGATCCGGTGCGCCGTGTACGCCCCCTGGTCGCACCGTGACGATTGTGTGATCCTTCCTTCCGGCAGCGACGGCTCACCGCACCGGGGAGACACATGGCGGCACCGAAGGACGTCATCTGGCCACGCGACCCGCACACCGCAGCCAAGCACGCCCTGCTGCGGCGCTACCTCCAGGCCTGGGCACCGATCATGCTCAGCCGCAACGAAGTCGTCACTTACGCCGAAGGGTTCGCCGGCCCCGGCATCTACAGCGGCGGAGAGCCCGGCTCCCCTGTCGTCGCCCACCACGTGCTGTCCGGCGCGCTGCGGCGCAGCCCTCGCCGGGTGAAGATGGTGCTGGTCGAGGAGGACGCCCGGCGCCTGACCGAGCTGGAACAGCGCATCGCGGCAGCCGTCGGAACCTCACGCTCCGGCACCGACCGGCTGGACACACGGATCGCCCGGGGCAGATGCCACCCGGACCTGCTCCAGCAGCTCACCCTGGCAGGCAGTCTGCGCCATCCCGTGTTCGTGCTGCTCGACGGCTTCGGCGGTCCCGAAGTCCCCTTCCAGCTCCTGCGGGAGATCGCCGCACGTCATCGCAGCAGCGAGGTGATGGTCACCTTCCAGCCCGCCTTCCTCGTCCGCTTCGCCGGCAAGGACGAACGCCACCGCGCAGCCGGCGACACGTTCTTCGGCGGCGACGACTGGCACGGCGTCTTCCAGCAACCACGGTCCATGAAGGCCGCCTACCTGCGCGACCGCTACCGCGAATCCCTCCAGCGCGCCGGGTTCCAGCACACCCTGGTCTTCGAGATGATCGACGAAGCCGGCCACCTCCTCTACCTCATCTTCGGCACCCGCCACGAACGAGGCGTCGAGAAGATGAAGGAGGCCATGTGGGTCGTCGACACCACCTCCGGCGTCCGCTACCGTGACCCCAAGGACCCCAACCAGCAGGCCCTCGACCTCGCCCTCGAACCCGACACCGGAGCGCTTCGCCGTATCCTGCTCGGTCACCTGCGCGCGGCACCGGCCGCGCGAAGCGTCGACCAGCTCAAGAAGTACGCGCTCCTGGAGACCGTCTACCGGCCCACCCAGGTCATACCGCTGCTGAAGAGGATGCGGGACGAGGGGGACATCGCCGTCTCGCCGGGCCGGATCATCGGGAGCAGCACCGTCGCGGCCGTCCGCCAAGGCGCTCTGTTCTGACGGGGCGACGCTCGCGCCCAGCGGACGCGGAATGCCGTTGCGGGACGCGCCGCCGAGCCTCGGCCAGAGGTTCGACTGAGTTCTCGCTCTCGGCCACTCGGCCAGCGCCGTGCGCATGGCGAAGGCGACACAGCCGGGTGGACGCGAGGTCCCTGAGACCACCGGTCGGGTACGGGAGCTGGTCCGTTGGCCGGCCACCGGTGCCATCCGACCCGGTACGTGCCCGGGTTGGCACTTCGCTGATGCGTGCTGCTGATCAGATGGTGACGACGTTGACCGCGAGCGACGCGAGGGTCGCGATGGCCTGCGCCTGGCCGAACCGGCGCGGCTCAGCGGGTGGTCGCAGTCGGGCGTAGACGCCGAGGAAGACGTAGGTGAGGACGGGTGCGAGCCAGTCGTTGGCGGAGAAGCCGGGCAGGCCGTCGTCGTTGAGTTGCGGCATGTTGGCCGAGGCCCGCCACAGGAACACCGATACCCCGGACAGGAGTGCCACTGCGGTGATGTCGGCCCAGGCGGAGCGCGGCAGACGCCAGGCGGCACCGGCGAGGGCGATGACGCCGGTGACGGTGGCGGTCAGGGCGATGTGGGCGTGGCTGAAGGTGGTGGTGGAGAGCACGTCCGCGGTCGCCATGGGAGTTCTCCTGTTCGGTGGGTGTCGCTCGGGCCTGGGGCTGGATCAGGGGCGGGGCCAGGAGTGGCTGTCGGGGCGGGTGCACCACGCGTAGAGGGCGTCGTAGACGAAGCTGCCGCGCTCCAGCAGGCGCTGGTCGTCGCTCTCGGCTTCGAGCCCGCCGACGCCAATGGCATACAGACCGAACCCTATGGGATGGCTGGAGAGGTCGGCGCGGATGTCGGCGGCGTGGACCACTGCGGCGAGTCGCATCAGGGCCGGATCGTCGGCGAGGCCGTAGTGGTCGATGAAGACCTCGAAGGTGCACCGGTCACCCCGGTGGGTGAACTCCGCGCCGGACGCGTCGAAGGAGTGGGCGCCCTCGCGTTCGGCGACGGCCAGGACCTGGTCGGCCGGGACGTAGAGGATCTGGGCATCCGGGTCGATGAAACGGCGGATCAGCCAGGGGCAGGCGATCCGGTCGGTTTTCGGGCGCTCGCGCGTGACCCATTTCATCGTTGACTCCTGTAATCAGTGCAGGACGAGCCCGAGTGTTCCGGCGGCGAGGACGACGTACGGTTCGGGGATTTTGAAGCGCCACAGCAGGCCGAGGGTGACCAGGGCGATCGCGGCGGTGGGCAGGTCGATGACGGCCTGACGGGTGAGGACGACGACGGCCCCGGCCAGGGCGCCGGCAGCTGCGGCGGTCGCGCCGGTGACGAACGCCTTGACCTGCCGGTTGTCGCGGTGGCGGACGAACCAGCGGCCAGGGACGACCACGCCGAGGTAGATCGGGGTGAAGATCGCGACGGCGGCGACCAGCGCACCGGTGGGGCCGGCGACGAGGTAGCCGATGAAAGCGGCGGTGATGACGACCGGGCCGGGGGTGATCAGGCCCATGGCGACGGCGTCGAGGAACTGGGACTCGGTGAGCCAGTGGTGCTGGGCGACCACGCCGTCGCGCAGCAGCGGGACGATGGCAAGTCCCGAACCGAAGACCAGGGCGCCGGTCTTGAGGAAGAAGAGGCCGAGCGAGGCCAGGGTGCCGCCGCTGCCGAGAGCCCCCAAGGCAAGCGGGAGGATCGGCGGCATCGGGGCGGGCGGCTTCGTCTGCAACCCCTTCGGGTAGTCCGGTCCCGGTCGGGCTCGGCAGGCCTCAGTGGACCGACGAAAGGGCGGATCCCTGGAACAGGTGACCGCCGTGGTCATCGTCGGCTTCCTGGCCCTCGCGGCGCTGATCGCCGTCATCGCGGAACGGGAGTCGGGCCGGAATGACGCCCGCTCCTCGGAGGGGCGGCGTCCACGGCCTCCGCGTTGTTCTTCGCGCTTGGCCGGACGAAACGGAAGAGAGCCCGCTGAACGACGAGCCGATACAGATCCCGGTGGCGCCCGGCCGCACAGGCCGGGCGCCACCGCGCCGCGGTCCCAAGAAGTCATCAGGGCACGCACAGAAGCCCGCCGGGAACCGTTGGTCCGGGGTTCAAGCCGCCGTGGCGTGGCCCGCGGTGGTCTCCAGGGCGGCACCGGCCTGGTCAGCCAGGGTGACGGCGACGAGGAGGGACTGGCGGTCGGGGACGCTGCCAGGGGCGGGGGTGAGCATGAAACGGCCCACGTACTTGCCGTTGGCGAACACGCGCAGCTCCACGTCCTCGGCGGGCATGCCCAGCTCCTCGGTCGGCCAGGGCTTGCCGCCGACGACGATGGAGCCGTCGTGTTCCAGGCGCGGCGGGCGGCCGATGAGGGAGCCGTACTCGAACCGGCAGGCCCGCAGGCCGAGGAGGTCGACCAACTCGGCCCGAATGTGGTCCACCACCGCCGGGGCGGGCTTCGAACGGGCCAGGATCGCTGCGTCGTGGATCCGCGCGAGATGGCCGGCGTCGGTGACCGCGACTACCTCGAACCTCCGGGCACGGGCCGCGAGTTGGGACACCGCGAGGCCGACCGCGAGCAGCAGCACCGCCGTGGTGATGTCGGACGAGTTGCTGATGCTGAACCGCTCGTAGGGGCGGGTGAAGAAGAAGTCGAACCACGCGGCGGCGCTCAGCGCGGCCACGGCACCGGCCAGCCGGTGCCCCACGGCGGCCACCGCCACCACCGCGACGACCAGCAGCAGGGCGACATTGGTGTTGGCCAGGTGGCCGCGCGCCGGCAGCAGCACCGCACTCAGCGCGAGCGGGACCACCACCGCCGCCACCAGTGAGAACGGCCCCGTCATCAGGCGCCGAAGATCGCGAACGTGCCGCGCGTACCAAGGCATCGCACACCTCCTGCCTTCCGGTGTACCAGCCCGTGCGGCGGCCGCAAGTGGCCGGCAAGGCCTTAACGCGATTCTTGCGGGTCGTCGCCGTGGTGGCAGCCGCCCACGGGGGCCTCGTGGGTGACCATGTGGACGTCGATGTCCCCGGACCGACAGGTCGATCGTGGTCTCCCCGATCCCTGGGCCGGTGAGGCAGCGGTTGAACCGCCCGCGGCGGTTCCGCCGAGCACGAGCCGCGTGGCGTCGTGCCCCGGGCGAACCGCAGGAGCATGCGGGGCGCATCCTCGTCGATCACCCACGCCGTGTACGCCAGGTCTGCCATGGCGCCCACGCTCCTTCGTCGGTCGGCTTCGAGAACTCTCGACGACGCCGTGCGGCTGCCCCCGTGGTTGCGCGTGCGATCATCGTCCGCGCTGATGTACCAGGGCTGCGGCACGGCAGCTCGCACGGAGGAGGATCACCCATGGCCGATCGCGGTGCCGCACCGCAGCCGACAGCGGCTCAGCATTCCGGCGCACAGAACACGGCGCGCCTCGCGCTGGTGGTGGGTGCCCTGGGTGTGGTCTTCGGCGACATCGGGACCAGTCCGATCTACACGCTCCAGACCGTGTTCAACCCGGATGACCCTCATCCCGTCCCGGTCACCGCGCAGAACGTGTACGGGGTGGTGTCGCTCGTCTTCTGGTCCGTGGTGATCATCGTCCTGGTCACCTACGTGCTGCTGGCGATGCGCGCCGACAACGAGGGCGAGGGCGGCATCATGGCCCTGATCACCCTGCTGCGGCGGTGGAGCTCACCGCGAGGCCGCAGGGCCACCGCGGTGCTGGCCGCACTGGGCATCTTCGGTGCCTCGCTGTTCTTCGGCGACAGCATGATCACCCCGGCGATCTCGGTGCTGTCCGCGGTCGAGGGGCTCAAGGTCGTGGAGCCCTCGCTGGAGAGCGCGGTGGTGCCGCTCACGGCGGTGATCATCGTGCTGCTGTTCCTCGTCCAGCGCCGCGGAACGGCGGCGGTCGGCCGGGTGTTCGGGCCGGTGATGATCGCCTGGTTCGTCGCCATCGGCGCGTGCGGCGTGTCCGCCATCGCCGACCACCCGCAGATCCTCCGAGCCCTGTCGCCGAGCTACGCGCTGGGCTTCCTGTTCGGCCACTTCGGGACCGCCTTTTTCGCGCTGGCCGCGGTCGTGCTCGCGGTCACCGGCGCCGAGGCGCTCTACGCCGACATGGGGCACTTCGGTCGTCGGCCGATCACCCGAGGCTGGCTGTTCCTCGTGTTCCCGGCATGCGTGCTGAGCTACCTCGGCCAGGGCGCGTTGATCCTCGGGGACCCGCGCAACATCAGCAGCCCGTTCTTCCTGCTGGCGCCGGGCTGGGGACGGCTGCCGATGGTCGTGCTGGCCACGGCGGCGACCGTGATCGCCTCCCAGGCGGTGATCACCGGCGCGTACTCGGTCGCCTCCCAGGCCGCCCAACTGGGCTACCTGCCGCGGCTGCGAATCGCGTACACCTCCGAGTCGACGATGGGTCAGGTCTACGTCCCCTGGATCAACTGGCTGCTGATGGTCTCGGTCCTCACCCTGGTCTTCGCCTTCCGCAGCTCGACGGCACTCGCGTTCGCCTTCGGCATGGCGGTCACCGGCACCATCACCATCACCACCCTGCTGTTCTTCTACGTCGCCCGTGCCCGCTGGGGCACACCGGTGTGGCTCGTCGTAGCCGGCGCGACGCCGCTGCTCGCCGTGGACCTGCTGTTCGTGGCGGCGAACGCGACCAAGCTCCTCCACGGTGCGTGGCTGCCGCTGTTGATCGGCATCACCGCGTTCACCGTCATGACCACCTGGCAGCGCGGCCGCGAGATCGTCACCGCCGAGCGAGCACGGCATGAAGGCCCGCTGCGCGAGTTCGTCGACGGCCTCCATTGCGGGGAGGTGCCGGCGCTCCGGGTCCCCGGCACGGCCGTCTTTCTCAACCGGGGCAAGCAGACCGCGCCGCTGGCCCTGCGGGCCAACGTCGAGCACAACCACGTACGGCACGACCAGGTCGTAATTCTGTCCATCGAGACCGAGCCCGTGCCGCGAGTCCCGGCCGACCAGCGGATCACCGTCGACGACCTCGGCTACGCCGAGGACGGGATCATCCACGTCACCGCCCGGTTCGGCTACGTGGAGACACCGGACGTGCCCACCACGCTGGCGGTGCTCGATCCGGCCGAGACCGAGGGCCGCCTGCAGCTCGACCAGGCGTCCTACTTCCTGTCGAAGATCGAGCTGCGGCGCGGGAAGGAACCGACGATGGCACCCTGGCGCAAGCGCCTGTTCATCGCCACCTCCTACATCACCGCCGACGCCGCCGAGTACTTCGGCCTCCCCCGCGAGCGCACCGTCATCATGGGCTCGCACATCGAGGTGTAGACGTACCGGCCGCGGACGGACACACCCACCGGCCCGCCGCCGGTGCCGGCCACGCGCACGGGTACGCGCCGACACCGGAGCAGCGCCCGCCACCGCTTTCTGCCGAGGTGTCAAGGTCCCGTCAGGGTTTTGGCCCCCCGTGCAGTCGAAGGGCGGTCGCTGCACTCCCCACGGCGGTAGCCTGCCCGCCCTGCGCCGTTCTCCCGCACGCGGAGTCGAGTCGGCAGTCAGCGCTACCATCTCTCGTCGGTCAGAGAACAATCGGTTTCGTTCGGTGTGCAGCATCATCGGGAGATGAGGGGAATGTCAGAGGCCGAGCTGTCGCACCTCGGGGTCGGGGCGGACGAGGAACTCGTCTACCGGTCCGCGCTGCGCTCTCCGGGCCTGGGTACCGAGGCTCTCGCGCTAGCTGCCGGTATGGGCGTCCACGAGCTGCGAGCGGTCCTGGAACGCCTGACGGCATCCGGGATGGTGACGGTGGCCGAGGACGAGGGGATCATGGCCACGGATCCGTTCGTAGTGACCGAGCGGCTGGTCGAGTCACGACTCACCGAACTCCAGGCGGAGATCCAGCGCGTCATCGCGGCCCGGCACGTGGTCAGCGTCCTGCTCGACGACCAACGGGACGGCCGCCGGCGGTCCGGACCGGACGGAGTCGAGCGGGTCGAGGGCGCCGACCGGGTCCGGGCCCGCATCGACGAACTGGCCTTCTTCGCCCGCCACGAACTGCTGTCCGTCCAGCCGAACGGTCCGCTGTCCGCCGCCGCGATCGAGGGCGCGGAGGAAGCCGACACGCGGGCTCTGCGGCGCGGTCTGGTGATGCGCACCATCATGCGGTCGGACGCCCTCCAGGACCGACGGACGGCCGACTACCTGACCGGGTTGAGCGCACGGGGCGCGCGGATCCGCACGATGGACGGACCGCTGGAGCGGATGCTGATCTTCGACCGGCGGACCGCCCTGGTGCCGATCGATCCGAAGGAAACCGGCCGCGGAGCGCTGGTCGTCCACCAGCCAGGGATGATCTCCAGCCTCATCGCGCTTTTCGAGCGGTTCTGGTCGGCCGGTGAGGACCTGGGGCAGGAACACCTGACCGAAATCGAGCGACGAGTCCTGAAGACCATGGTCCGGGTCGAGAAGGACGAGGCGGGCGCGCGCGAACTCGGCATCTCCATCCGGACCTACCGTGGCCACGTCGCCAACCTGCTGCGCCGTCTGAAGGCCACGCACCGCACCCAGGGCGTCCTGGCCGCGCGCGACCGCGGATGGCTCTGACCCGCACGACAGATCGATCGTCTTCCCGACCCGCCGGGTGGGAAGACGATCGACGGTGGCATTCCCGTGCGAGGGTGGTCAGTCGGCGTCGACGACCTCGGTGACGGTGAACCGGTTCAGGCTGTCGGGGCTCAGTCGGTGGCCCTCGACCACAAGGTACTGGTCCGCGCCGATCCGCAGGATCTGGGCCTTCTTCAGAGCCGGCGCGAACTCGGGGTGGCCGCCTCGGGCGGCCTCCAGTGCGAACGCCCGGGCCTGGTCGAGGGACATCGGCTCGGAGGTCTTGATCTCGGCGCCGTAGCGGTTCTTGGTCAGCCCGATCTCGGCCACGACGACGTGGTTGCTCATGGGATTCCTTCCATTCCTTTCTGGATCGACCGACCGGTCTGCTCCGGCCGGTCGACGGAGGTGGGCCGCCGGCCCCGACTACGCGCCCGCCGAAAGACCGTGCCCGTCGTCATTTCCCCCGTGTTGCTTCGGTGTTGCTCGACGGCTTGAAATATGCCACCTCCGACAGGTGCCGGGAGGAGGCTCGGGATGCAGCATGTTGCAGGCGTCCGGTGCAGCAGGATGCAGGCCGTATAAGCCTGTCCGACGCCGCACCGATGGATGATCAATCAGTCACCAGATAGGTCAGCAGGCTGATCGCCCCGGAGACCACCGCGAGCGCCGCAAGGCCCTTGAACAGGAGCACAGCCACCCGCCACAGCGCCCGCGGCAGATGGCCTCGCGCCAGCGCGCGGCATGCCGGGGTGCGGCCATTTCGACGGCCTGCGCGACGCCGACGGGGCCGGCCACCAGGGCGAACAACCCCGCGGAGATTCCGAGCACCCGAACAGGGGCGTAGGCGACACCGACGCGGTAAGAGGTGTCCTCGGACTCGACGTACTGCACGGGCACGCGGGCCCCGACCCGCAGAAGTCCGTCGTACGGGACCGGGTGGCCCGCAGCGGGGCCCGCGTCGGGCCTGAAGAGGCCGTAGCAGGTGGTGCGCGCCTGCTTCCCGCTGCCTTCGGTGAGGCAGCCGGTGACTGTCAACAGGCCGGGCTGGCCGGCAAGTCGGAGTGGGTAGGCGATGGCGGGCACGCAGACGGCGGTCAGGGCCGCGCCGGCCAGCATCACGGCGAGCCCCGCCAGCGCCAGGACCGGCGCGGCGCACCACCGCCCGGCCATGGACTTCGGATCCCTCAGGTACACGGCTCCCGCGTTCCGCATCCTTGAACGCGACCGACCCGTTCCGTCACGTTCCCGGTCGCCGCGCGTCAGTCTCGGCCTTCCAGGGCCGGCCGCGCGACCGCCGGGCCGCGACCGCGCAGCCAAGCAGCACGAGGGTGCCCAGGAATCCGGATAGCACCAGGCCGGCCACTCCAGGAGTGCCGGACCAGGCCCATCTCACGACGTTGGTCGTCCAGGCCGCGATCACGCCGCAGGTGAGCCAGACTGTGCGGCGCCTGGTCGCCCGGTCACCGGGTGGTATCGAGGGAAGCAGGTGGTCGGGCGGTGGGAACGGGCCCGTCCCGGCGGGCCATCCCGGCGGCGTCCAGAGGGGCGGCGTCGGACCGCCCGTCCAGTCGACCGGGGCGGGGCCCTCCGGCCGCAGGTCGGGGAGGCGCATCCACGCGGCCCGGTGCCTGGCGGCCGGGTCCGGGTCCAGGACCAGCACGGTCCAGGAACCGGACCCCACCATCACCCGGTGTTCCACCGGCCGGTATCCGTACAGATATGCGACCCACAGTTCACGTCGGAGCCCGAGGCCCGTGCTGGTCGTCGACACGACCACCCTCGGCCTGCCGTCGAGCCGGTCGGCCAACCAGGTGAAGTCCATGCCCACGATCGAACCAGCCCCGCATGACCCGGAATGTTCCTTTGACGGTACTCTGACGCACTCGTCTCAGAGCGCGGTCGGCCGGCCGTCCGTCAACTGCCGGTGCAGGCCCCAGAGATCGAGCTGCGCCCACTGCCCCGTGACCTTGCCGTCCCTGACGTGGACGATGCGGATGGCGTCGAACGAGACCCGTCGACCGGTGGCGGGGACGCCCATGAACTCCCCGATGTGGGTGGCCTCGACGCGGAAGCGGATGGTGACGGCGTCCCGCCCCTCGACCACCTCCTCCTCGGACATCTCCAGGTTTTCCCACGGCTCGACCATGTTCCGCGCGTAGTGCGTGAGCGCGACCTGGAAGTCGGTGAGCCAGCCGGTCAGACCGAGGCACTTCTCGGTCCACCGGTCGGCGTCGATCAGACGGGTGGCCCCCGCGATGTCGCCCGCCAGCAGGCAGTCGTTCCAGGCCCGGTAGATCTCGAGCGGTGTCGCGTCGACCGTCGGCTCCGGACGAAACGAGGCCGTTTGCCGCCAGATCCCGCCGTCCTTCATGACCATGGTGCCGACCGTCTCCTTCCGTTCGCCGGCGACCTCCATGACCGCCCGGTAGCAGATCGTGTCCCCGTGCTCGGCGTACTCGACCATTTCCACCAGCCTCGGCCGGAGGGCGAGGTACCCGGAGAACGCTTCGCGAATTCCGTCCGCGCCGACGAAACTCCGGTCGGCCCGGACGAGGACGGCGTCCGCGGTGTAATGCGCGATGATCGATTCGAGATCGCCGGCGGTCACCGCCGCGAGCTGCTTCTCGAAAACCGCCTGTACGTCCGTTGCCGTGTTCTCCGTCATTCGAGGTCCTTTCGGGTCGGTGCGGGAATTCGTACGGTGAACCAGGTGTCGCCGGGAGCCGAGCGGGCGGTGAGGGAGCCGTGGTGCCGCTGGGTGACGATGCGGTAGGCGAGGTGCAGGCCGAGGCCCATGCCCTTGCCGACGTCCTTGGTGGTGTAGAAGGGCTCGAAGATCCTGGTGAGCGCGTCGGCCGGGATGCCGCAGCCGGTGTCCCCGATCTCGACGGTCAGGCAGGTGCCCTGGCGACCGGTCCGTACGGTGAGCGTACCGGCGCCGGCCATGGCGTCGACGGCGTTGTCGATCAGGTTGGTCCACACCTGGTTGAGCTCGGTGGGGTGGCCGGACGCCTCCGGGAGGTCCGGCGCGTACTCGCGCACGACCCGCACCCCGGCGAGCTTCGGCCGCAGCATGGCCAGGGTGGCCTCGATGCCGTCGACCACGGAGAACCGCCCCTGCGGAGCCCGGCCGAGGTTCGCGTAGTCCCGGGCGGCGGCCACCAGCGCGGAGATGCGCGGACCGGCCGTCCGCAGCTCCCCCGTGAGCGTCCGGACGTCCAGCAGGGCGGACAAATACTCCAGGGCCCCCGGGAGCACGCCGGGACACAGCCCGCGCAGTCGCACGGACAACCAGCCCGTGCCGAGGCCGCGTTCGGCCATCGCGCAGGCGAGGCCCACCGGCTGAGCGACGCCCTGCCGTTCGGCCCAGGCGAGCACCTCGTCCTCCAGGTCCGCCGACGCCACGGGGTCGGTCTCGGCGATGGGTGGTGTCCGCCCGATCTCCACCGCGAGCCGGTCCAGGGCCTCGGCCTCCCGGGTGACGGCCGCGGCACCCCAGCGCCGTGCCGCCGCCGCGAGCCGGTCAGTGGCCGGGCCGAGCTGCCGGGCAGCGCGTGCCACGGCCGCGGCCGGGTTGTTCAGCTCGTGGGCCAGGCCGGCGGCGAGCGTGCCCATGGCCGTCACCGTGGCCCTGCCCCGGGCCTGGGCCTCCGAGGAGGCGATCCGCCAGGCCAGGACGGGCAGCAGCACCCGGGCGACGCCGGGGCAGCGCACCAGCATGTCCAGGAAGACCTGCTTGGGGTAGGCGGCGACGGTCGTGCGGCCGGCCGCGACGGCGGTGGCCACGTACGCGCCGTCGGTCAGCAGCGCGAGCTCCCCGGTGAAGCGGTGGGCGGCCGGGGGCTTGCCGTCGTGCTCCCATCCGGCGTCGGCACGCGCCCGGTGCCGGGTGAGCAGTTCCTCGCGGCCGTCCACGGTCTTGGTGACCAGGAGTTCGTCGTCGAGCAGCACATAGAAGTGGGTGGCCTCGTCCCCGTCGTGGAAGAGGGTGTCGCCGTCGGCGAGCACCCGCTCCTCGGTCACGGCGGTGAGCCACTCCAGCTGGGCATCGGTCAGGTCGGTGAAGAGCTCGATCCCCCGCAGCCGCTCGCCACGGACCGGGGCCGGCGCGGTCACCGCGATCCGATCAGCGGCAGCCGCCGCTGCGGCAGCAGCCGGCCCGACTGCCTCGGCAGTCCGGCCAGGACGGAGATCGCGTGCGCGATCGAGACGAGCGTGGCGTGGTGGTGCCACCCCCGGAAGGAGCGCCCGGCGAAGTCACGGATGCCCACCTCGCCACAAACGTCCTTCAGATCGCGGGAGACGCGCCTTGTCAGCTTGGCGATCCGGAAGAGCGCCGACGAGGAAAGGTGGCCGATGTTGGAGAGGAAGAGCTCGGTGGGCCGCGCCTGGTGCGGGTCGATCCAGGCACCGATGAGGAAGAGCGGCGGCATGCCGGTGGAGCGGTCGACGGCGGCGGGCAACGCGACCCGCACACCGACCACCCTGGCCACCCTGCGCCGGGCGTACCAGCTGTCACGCCACTCCACCCCCGCGCCCAGTTCCGCCACGGACGCCAGGAGTTGCTCCGCCGGCAGCTGCCGCCCGTCCCCGACGGGCAGCCTCGGGTCGGCGGGGGCCACCCGCAGGCAGGCGTCGATACCCAGGACGAACGGGATCCGGCGCGGCACGAACGCCCCGAGCACCTCGGCGAGGTCGCCGCCGGTCGCCGTCATCACCACCGGGCGCGGTGTCAGTCTCCAGTCCTCGGCCATGGAGACGACCGAACCGACGGCGCACTGCACGGGGGTCTGGGATCTCACGTGGTCGGGGACGGCGGCTCTTCTCCGCGCTTCGTCGCCCGAGACCCAGGACGCCGGCAGTGCGAGCTGCCAGTCCACCGGGCAGCTGGCCTCCTCGGAGGCCAGCCAGACACCAGTGCTCTGCTGGCAGTTGGCCATCCGGCCGAGCCCGGGGACGAACTGGCGCGAGACGCCGACGGAGTGCCGGCCCGCCTTGGGCACGGCGAGCGGCTCGACGATCCAGGCGACCGGCTGGAGTTCCCGGTCGACGAAGCGGGCCAACGACTGGCGCACGGGTTTCCACTCCCACGGGGAGGTGGTGATGAACTGCTGGAGGCTCTGCATCGCGCTGCTGTCGGCAGCCTCGGCGATGCCCTTCATGGTCTTGCGCCCCTTCGCGGACAGCAGGCCCCGGACGTACAGCTCGCCCCAGCGCCGCTGGTCACTGCGCGGTACCGAGGCGAGCAACTGCCCGCACAGCCGGTCCACCCGA
The DNA here is from genome assembly GCF_027627435.1 of Kitasatospora cathayae. Classification (GTDB taxonomy): domain Bacteria; phylum Actinomycetota; class Actinomycetes; order Streptomycetales; family Streptomycetaceae; genus Kitasatospora; species Kitasatospora cathayae. The sequence goes on from NZ_CP115450.1 coordinate 902,411, forward strand.
TCCTGAGAAAGGCCCTGCGGATCGAATCCATCGAATCCGGCGTCCACACCCATCCCTCCTCGAAGCAATGCGCGAATACCACGACCCGGCGGAATTGTTCGCCATTCCGGGCATGGCAGAGCGGGGAAAATCGTCGGACGGACGGATTTCCCGAAAAGCCGTCTGCACTGCTGAGCTCGAGCGCCCATTAGAGCAGAGAACCGGGTCCGACAGAACCGGACGGCGACGGTTTAGCGAGTTCCATATGCGGTGCGCATGGATCAAGCCCCCACCGGGAAAGCAACCGCCCCGGGAATTGTTGGCACAGCGTACGGACCATTCTCCGGTCAGGTCCGCGCTAGTGCCGCCTCCTCCAGATCGAGCTCGTGCATCACCCGCCGCAGCACCTCGTCATGGATCCGGCCCTCCCGGCAGAGCCGGACGAAGACGCTGCGCTCGTGGGCGAGCATCTCCCGCCTCAGCCGCCGGTAAGCGGCGGTCGGCGGCTCGGCCCGTACCCGGGCGCCGTCCGCCCGGATCCGCTCCCAGGCGGTGGAGCACCGGTGCTCGGCGAGGTCCCGCAGGCGGTCGAGCACATGACCGGGCACCTCCTCCTGACCGCTGGTGGCCCTCGCCTCCACCCGTGCCAAGGCCGCCCGGACCGCCACCTCCTGTGCCATCGCCTCGGCGAGGTCGTCCTCGCGCGCCTGTCCCTCGTCCCGCAGGCGCAGCCGGCGCGCCACCGCGGGGAACCCGAGGCCCTGGACCAGCAGGGTGCCGAGCACCGCCGAGAAGGCGAGGAAGAGCACCAGGTCCCGGTCCGGCATGTCGGGCGGTACGGCGAACGCCGCGGCCAGCGAGACCACGCCGCGGGTGCCGGCCCAGCAGATCGCGGCGGGGTGCTGCCACGGAGGCGCCGGGTCGCGTGCGCGCAGCCGCGCCGACAGCCGACGGGGCAGGTAGGTGGCGGGGAAGATCCAGACGGCCCTGGCCAGCAGCATGGCGGCGAACACCACGGCCGCGGCACGGCCCAGCGCCGCCGGGTCGGTGGTGTGCAGGGCGCGGAGCACCGGGCGCAGTTGGAGGCCGATCAGCGCGAAGGACACCGCCTCCAGCACGCAGGTGGCCAGCCGCCAGGTGGCCTTCTCCTGCAACCTGGCCTCGTGCGAGGCTCCGGCGAAGTGGTGCCCGAGGTACAGCCCGGCGGCGAGCACGGCCAGCACTCCGGAGGCGTGGAAGGACTCGGCGGCCGCGTAGGCTCCGAACGGCACGAGCAGCATCACGGCGTTCTCCGTGACGGCGTCGGCCAGCCAGCCGCGCAGCCGACGGACCGGCAGTGCCAGGGCCAGGCCCACCGCTACGCCGGCCAGGGAGGTGTACGCGAACTCGGCCGCGCCGTCGAGGAACGTGGTGGTGCCGCCCAGGGCTACCGCCAGGGTGAGCCGGAAGACGGTCATGCCGGTGGCGTCGTTGACGATGCTCTCGGCCACCAGGATGGTGACGATGCGTCGCGGTAGTCCGAGCCGTCGGGCGATCGACACCGCGGCGACCGCGTCGGTGGGGGCGAGGATCGCACCCAGGACGAAGGCGGCCGCCCACGGCATCCCGGGGACGACGGCGTGCGCCGCGAGGCCGACGACCGCCGTGGTGAACAGGACGAGCCCGACGGAGAGCAGGCCGATCGGGCGGGCGTTGGCCCGCAGGTTCAGGTAGGAGCTCTCCACCGCGTCGGAGTACACCAGCGGGGGCACAAAGACGATCAGCGCCAGGTCCGGGTCGAGGTGGTAGTCGGGGACGCCGGGGACGAACGAGACCAGCAGCCCGGCGACGACCGCCGCGATCGGCGGGGAGGCACCGGCGCGGTGGGCGGCCGCGGAGACCAGGGTCGCGCCGACGACCAGGAGCAGGATCTCAGCCACACCCGGCCTCGCCGTCCCGCGGGAGCAGCCAGAGCGCGCCGAGCGGTGGCAGTACGACGTCGGCACTGGCCGGCAGGCCTTGCCAGCGGCGTGCCTCGGCCGTGACGGCGCCGAGGTTGCCGACGCCGCTGCCGCCGTAGCGGTCGGCGTCGGTGTTGAGCACCTCGCGCCAGCCGCCGGCCCGGGGGAAGGCCAGGCGGAACGGACCGCGGACCACCGGCGAGAAGTTGTACACGCAGACCAGGGGTTCGCCGTCGTCGTCGTAGCGAATGAAGGAGAGGACGTTCTCGTCCGCGTCGTCGGCGTCGATCCAGCGGAAGCCGTCGGGTTCGCCGTCGCGCTGCCAGAGCGCGGGGACGGCGTGCTGGAGCCGGTTGAGGTCGCGGACCAGGTCGCGCACGCCCCGGTGCTCGGGGGTGTCGAGCAGCGGCCAGTCCAGCGAGCCGTCGTGCCACCACTCGGACGGCTGGGCGAACTCCTGGCCCATGAAGAGGAGTTGACTGCCGGGATGGGCCCACATGAAGGCCAGGTAGGCGCGCACGGAGGCGAACCGCTGCCACCGGTCGCCGGGCACCTTGCCGAGCAGCGAGCCCTTGCCGTGGACGACCTCGTCGTGGCTGATGGGCAGCAGGTAGGTCTCCGCGTGGGCGTACATCATCGGGAAGGTCATGCCGGTGTGGTGGTGGCGCCGGTGCACCGGGTCCTGGCGGACGTAGTCCAGGGTGTCGTGCATCCAGCCCATGTTCCACTTCACGTCGAAGCCGAGCCCGCCGGCCTCGACGGGCCGGGTGACGCCCTTCCAGGCGGTGGACTCCTCGGCGACGGTGACCACCCCGGGGAAGCGGCGGTGGAGGGTGGTGTTGAGCTCCCGTAGGAAGGCGACCGCTTCCAGGTTCTCGCGGCCGCCGTGGACGTTGGGTGTCCACCGGCCGGGTCCGCGCGAGTAGTCGAGGTAGAGCAGGGAGGCCACCGCGTCCACCCGCAGGCCGTCGACGTGGAACTCCTCGCACCAGTACAGCGCGTTGGCGATCAGGAAGTTGCGCGCCTCGGGGCGGCCGTAGTCGAAGACCAGGGTGCCCCAGTCTGGATGTTCGCCCTGTTGCGGGTCGGGGTGCTCGTAGCAGGGGGTGCCGTCGAAGCGGGCCAACGCCCAGCCGTCCTTGGGGAAGTGCGCGGGCACCCAGTCGACGATCACTCCTATGCCGGCCCGGTGGAGGGCGTCGACCAGGTGCCGGAAGTCGTCCGGGGTGCCGAGCCGGGCGGTCGGTGCGAAGTACGAGGTGACCTGGTACCCCCACGAGCCGCCGAAGGGGTGCTCGGCGACCGGCAGGAACTCGACGTGGGTGAATCCCAGGTCCTTGACGTAGGAGGGCAGTTCATCGGCAAGTTGCCGGTACGTCAGACCACCGCGCCAGGAGCCGAGGTGGACTTCGTAGACGCTCATCCGCGCCGGGCGCGCCGACCGGGCGGCCATCCACGCGGCGTCGCTCCAGCGGTGCCAGGAGGTGTAGATCCTGGACGCCGTCCCCGGCGGGCGCTCGGCGGAGAAGGCGAACGGGTCCGCTTTCTGCTGCCAGGTGCCGTCCGCGCCGAGGATCTCGTACTTGTACAGGGCGCCTTCGCCCGCCCCGGGCACGGACAACTGCCAGATTCCGGAGGAGCCGAGCGGCAGCATCTCGTGCCCGGCGCCGTGCCAGCCGTTGAAGTCGCCGATCACCCGTACCGCGCCGGCCGCCGGGGCCCAGACGGCGAAGTCGGTGCCGTCGGCACGGGGGTGGGCTCCCAGCACCTGCCAGAGCCGCTCGTGGCGCCCCTCGCCGATCAGGTGGAGGTCGAGCTCTCCGAGCGTCGGCGGAAGCGGATCGAGGAGTGAGGTCACTGAGGTCACCGTGAAGTCCTCGTCAGGGGTCGGATGGTGAAGACATGCGCGACCTGCTCGGTGAGCGGGTCGAGCCGGACGCCGTTCTCGCCGCCCCAGCGGTAGTCGGCCCCGCCGAGCTCGTCGTGGACGTCGAAGGCCGCGCCCGGCTGCAGCCCGAGTTCGGCGAGGTCGAGGGTGAGGGTGCCCTGCTGGGCGCGGTGCGGGTCGAGGTTGAGCACCACCAGGACGGTGTCCTCACCGAGCCGCTTGGAGTAGGTGAGGATCTGCCGGTTGTCGCAGGAGTGGAAGCGCAGGTTGCGCAGGTGGTGCAGGGCGGGGTGCTGCTCGCGGATCCGATTGAGGGCCGTGATCAGCGGGGCGAGGGAGCGCCCTTCTCTGGCGTCCCAGTCGCGCGGCCGGTACTGGTACTTCTCGGAGTCTGCGTACTCCTCGCCGCCGGGCGCGGCCGCGGCTGCCTCGCACAGCTCGTAGCCGGCATAGACGCCCCAGGAGGGGCCTGCGGTCGCGGCCAGCACCGCCCGCACCGCGAAGGCGGCGCGTCCACCGTGCTGGAGGTAGCGCGGAAGGATGTCGGGAGTGTTGACGAAGAGGTTGGGCCGCAGGTAGGCGGCCGACTCCTCGCCACCGAGTCCGGCCAGTTCACGGAGGTAGGACTCGATCTCCTCGCGGGTGTTGCGCCAGGTGAAGTAGGTGTAGGACTGGTGGAAGCCGATCCGGGCCAGGGCGTGCAGCATCGCCGGGCGGGTGAACGCCTCGGAGAGGAACAGGACGTCCGGATCGGTCGTATGGACGTCGGCGAGCAGGCGCTCCCAGAAGCCGAGCGGTTTGGTGTGCGGGTTGTCGACCCGGAAGATCCGCACGCCCCGGTCCATCCAGTGGTGGAGCACCCGCAGGCAGGCGTCGTGGATGCCGTCCGGGTCGGCGTCGAAGTCGATCGGGTGGATGTCCTGGTACTTCTTGGGCGGGTTCTCGGCGTGGGCGATGCTGCCGTCGGCCCGGTGGCGGAACCACTCGGGGTGTTCGCGGACCCAGGGGTGGTCGGGCGAGCACTGCAGGGCGAAGTCGAGCGCGATCTCCAGGCCGAGGTCGTGGGCGGTCCGCACGAAGTGCCGGAAGTCCTCGTCGGTGCCGAGGTCCGGGTGCAGGCCGTCGTGCCCGCCGGCCGGCGAGCCGATGGCCCACGGCGATCCGGGATCGTGCGGACCGGAGGTGAGACTGTTGCCGGGGCCCTTGCGGTGGCTGGTGCCGACGGGGTGGATCGGCGGGAGGTAGACGACGTGGAAGCCCATCGCGGCGACGGCGGGCAGCCGGCGCGCCGCGGTGCGGAAGGTGCCGGAGCGGGGCGGCTGTACGCCGGACGGGTCGAGGACGGCGCCTTCCGAGCGGGGGAAGAATTCGTACCAGGAGCCGTACAGCGCGCGCTCGCGCTCGACCCGCAGCGGGAATTCCGGTCCGACGGTGAGGAGTTCGCGCAGCGGTCCGACCCCGGCCGCGGCGGTGACCTCGGGCGACAGGGCGACGGTCAGCCGCTCCTCCGCCAGGCGGCCGGTGTCCCTTACGACGGCCGCCGCCCAGGCGAGCACGGTCTGCGCGGGAGTCCCGACGGCGAGTGGCCCGAGGGCGGCGCGGGCGAGCAGGGCGGCGCCCTCCTCCAGGGTCAGCTCGACGTCCACGCCTGCCCCGCCCTTGATTTCGGCCGCGTGCCGCCAGGTGGCCAGCGGGTCGCTCCAGGCCTCCACGCGGAAGGTCCACTCCCCCAGCAGGTCGAGGACGACCTCGGCGCTCCAGCGGTCGGTGCCGCGCACCTTCTCGATCATCAGGGCCCCGGGGCGCTCCAAGCCGTCCGGGCCGGTGAGCACCACCTGGGCGCCGATCTCCTCGTGCCCCTCGCGGAAGACGGTGGCGGACACCTCGAAGGGCTCGCCCGGCACCGCCCGCGCGGGTCGGCGGCCCTGGTCGACCGAGGGTCGCACCTCGGTGATCGGGATCCGTCCAACGGGGGACGGTAGTTGGTGCGGGCGCAGTTCCTTCACGGGCAGGATCGATTCGACGGTCATCGGACTTCGGCCCTTTCCCCCACTGATCGGTAGACGTCGTGGACCTGTCCGGCGATCGCCGTCCAGGAGAAGTGCTCGGCCGCCCGGCGGCGCCCGGCCCGGCCCATCCGGCGGGCCCGGTCCGGCTCCGCCAGCAACGCGTTGATCCGCAGCGCGAACTCCTTGGCGAAGATCTCGGGCGCGTCGGGCTCGCCGTCACCGCCGAGCGGGACCAGCAGGCCGGTCTCCCCGTCGGCGACCACCTCCGGGATGCCGCCCACGGCGGTGGCGACCACCGGCGTCTCGCAGGCCATCGCCTCCAGGTTGACGATTCCCAGCGGCTCGTAGACCGATGGGCAGGCGAACACGTCGGCAAACGAGAGCAGTTGACGTACGGCCGCACGGGTCAGGGGCTCCTCGACGTGCACCACGTCGGCGCCCAGCGCGCGTGCCCCGCGGACCGCCGCGGCGAACTCCGCAGCTATCTCGGGGGTGTCGGGGGCACTGACGCACAGGACCAGCTGGGTGCCGGAGGCCAGGTGCGGCGCGGCGCGCAGCAAGTGCGTCAGGCCCTTCTGCCGGGTGAGGCGGGCGACGCAGGCGACGGTGGGGCGGTCGGTTCGGACGCCCAGGCGGCGCAGCTCGGCGGTGCCGGGGTCGGGGGCGAACTCCTCGGTGTCGATGCCGTTGTGGATCACCACGACCCGGTCGGGGTCGAGCTCCGGGTAGCAGCGCAGGACGTCGTCGCGCATCGCGCCGGAGACGGCGATCACCCGGTCGGCGCCGAGGAGGGCGGTGCGCTCGCAGAACGAGGAGAGCGCGTAGCCTCCGCCGAGCTGTTCGGCCTTCCAGGGGCGCAGCGGTTCCAGGCTGTGGGTGGTGACCACGTGCGGGACGCCGTACAACAGTTTGGCGAGGTGGCCGGCGAGGTTGGTGTACCAGGTGTGGCTGTGCACGACGTCGGCTCCGGCGGCGGCCGCGGCCATGGCGAGGTCAGTGCCGAGAGCCTGGAGTGCACCGTTGGCTCCGGCCAGGCCTGCGGGCGCCTGGTGGCCGGTGACGTGCGACGAGGGGCGGGGCCCGTCGAAGCACTGGACCCGAAGGTCCACCAGCTCCGCCAGCTGCCGGGCGAGTTGCTGGGCGTGGACACCGGCGCCGCCGTAGACATGTGGCGGGTACTCGCGGGTGAGCAGGTCGACGCGCATCACGCCGCCCTTCCGTTCAGGGGCGTCCCGCCCAGCCAGTGCAGCGGGTCCTTGAGCCCCGAGAGGCTGGCACCGGCGGGTATCCGCGCCTCGCTCCCGATGTCGAGCCGGGGGAACACGCTCACTCCGCGCAGGTGGGTGCCCGCCCCGATCCTGACCTCGTCACCGAGCGCGCAGAACTCCTCCAGGACGACGGGGCGTTGGAGGGTGGAGCGGATGTCGACCATGGCGCCGAGGAAGGCGTCGGAGATCCGGGCGCCGGGGCCGACGATGCTGTGGTCGCCGCAGGCGACGCCGCGCAGCGAGCTGCCCTCGCCGAGGTCCACGCCGTCGCCGATGTCGGACTCGGCGAGGACGACGCCGGGCCCGATCTCCACGTCCCGGCCGATCCGTACGTTCGGGCCGATCCGTACGGTGCCGTCGGCGACCTTCTCCACGAGGGTCCGGCCGGTGGTCTCGTCCTTGAGGTACAGGCTGCTCTCGTGGATCCGGGCGCCGGCCAGGGCGCTCACGGGCGGGTCGATCCGGCCGCTGAGCATCGGGTACTCGTCGCGGAGGACCTCGCGCAGGGTGGTGAGGTAGTCGCGGGGGCTGCCGAGGTCGCCGAACTTGGCGATGGGGTGGGAGGCGATCCGGTGTCCTCGAGCCGCCAGGTACGGCAGCAGATCCCCGCCCCAGTCCAGGCTGCGGCGGGCGAGCGCCGCGAGGGCGGGCTCGCGGGCGATCACCCGCAGCCGGTCGCAGTCGACCAGGTACATTCCGGCGTTGGTCTCGACCCGGCCCGCGACGTCGAGCGCGCCCGCCGCCCGCAGGGTGGCCAGGTCCGGCTTCTCCAGGAAGCCCGCCACCCCACCATCGGGACCGCGCAGCACCACGCCGTACTTGCCCGCCGCCTCGGCGGCCGGACGGAGCACGGTGGCGAGGGTGACCACGGCGTCGTTCGCCCGGTGGGCGCGGCTCATCGCGGCGAGGTCGAAGTCGAAGACCGAGTCGGAGGGGAAGACCAGCGCGAGGCCCGCGAGGTCCCAGTACTCCAGGCAGCGCAGGGTGGCCTCGCCGGAGCCGGTGTTGCAGCTGTCGAAGCGGGTCCTGGAGTAGCGGACGGACACGCCGAGCTGCTCCCCGTGTTCCAGGATCGCCTTGGTCTGGGCGCGGTTCTCCCCGCCGTTGGCGGCGACGTAGAAGTGGTCGACCCCCTGGGCCCGCAGGTTGCCGACCGCCCACTCGATCAGGCTGCGGCCGACCAGGCTCATGGCGGCCTTGCTGCGCAGGTAGTCGGAGGAGTTCAGGGTCAGCGGCCGGGCCCGCACTCCCCGGCCTCCGACCAGGGCGATCGCGGACAGGGTCTCCATCGTTGCCGTCACCTCCGGCGTACCAGGGAAGGGATGATCATGCGGAAACGTTCCATCAGTGGGTGGTCGGGATGAGCGTCGACGAACAGTCGCCTCCCGGCGATGACCGCCAGCTCCGGCGTGTACGGGAAGGCGGCCTCCACGGGCGATCCGTACGCCGCCTCGGCCCGCTGCGCGGCCAGCTCCGGCGGCACGCCCGGCGGCACCATGTTCACCAGCACCACGCGCCGCGCGCAGCCGAGCTGGCCGGCGAACTCGATGGTCTCCCCGGCGCCGCCGAGGTCCAGGTGGCACGACCTGGTCACCACCGCCAGGGTGTCGGCGCTCGCCACGGCCGTCACCGTCTCGTTGTTGATGCCCGCGTGTGTGTCGAGCAGCAGGACGTCCAGGCGCAGCACGTCGATCAGCCGGTCGAAGCCCTCGCGCAGCAGGCCGACGTCGTACCCCTGCGCGATGATCTCGTGGATCCCGGAGGCCTCCGCCCGGGCGGGGACGAGGAAGAACCCGGCGCCGCCGGGTGCGGCGGGCAGCGCGAGGGCAGCGTCCTCGACCTCGCACCGGCCGACCAGGTAGTCGGCGAGGGTGCGGGCCGGTGCCTCGGCGCCGCCGAACAGGGCGTGCGCGGCGGGTGACTGGATGTCGGTGTCCACCAGGGCCACCCGGTGGCCGTCGTCGGCCATCAGCCGGGCCAGGTTGGCTGCCAGGGTCGATCTTCCGGTACCCCCTCGATGCGAGTGCATCGCGATGATCTGTGCCATTTCTCCTGTCCGATCGTCTGTGGATCCGCCGGCGGTGTCCGTGCCGGGTCAGCCCGGTCCGGCGGTCCGGTGGACGGCCATCATGGTGATGTCGTCGTGCTGCTCGGCGGCGCCCGAGTGCTCCCGCAGCGCCGCCTCCATCCGCTCCAGCAGGGCCCGTCCGGACGGCGCGGGCTGGCGCAGCAGGTCGAGCACGCGCTCGTCGCCGAAGAACGCGCCGTGCTCGTCGCGGGCCTCGGGGACGCCGTCGGTGTAGACGAACAGGGTGTCGCCCGGCCGGAGTTGCGCGTACCCGAGGGAGAAGGCGCAGTCCGGGATCACGCCGACGGCGGGACCGGTCGGCTCCAGCGGGGTCGGATCACCTCCCTCCCGGGGGACGAGCATGGGCGGGTTGTGGCCGCCGTTGATGTAGACCAGGCTGCCGGTGGCCGGGTCGAGGACGCCGAAGAACATCGTCGCGAAGTAGCCCTGACCGCTGTGGTTCCGGGTGAGGTAGCCGTTGGTGCCGACCACGGCGTTCATCAGCGGCGTGGCCCCGACCACCGGGATGACGTGCGCCGGGTCGGCGGCCTGGTGGGTCGTCATCGGGCTCTGCAGGCCACTGTGCTCGGCCGTGTGCCGAAGCAGGCTGCGGATCAGCGCCATGAACAGCGCCGCTCCCACGCCCTTGTCGCACACGTCGGCCACCACCAGGGCCAGCCGGCGCCGGTTGACCAGCTCGAACACGTCGTAGAAGTCGCCCGCGACCTTCCGGGCCGGCCGGAAGCGAACATCCAGGTCCCAGCCGTCGGGGCCCGGCAGCTCCTCGGGCAGGAAACCCTCCTGGATCTGCCGGCCGATTTTCAGCTCCCTTTCGTAGCTGAGGAGTTCGGCCTGAGCCTCGACCTCCTCCATCGCCCGGCCGAGCTTGGCCCGCTCGTAGCAGCTGCGCAGCCGGGCCCGCACCATCGGCGGGAGGAACGGCGGGACGATGTAGTCGTGGCCCAGCCTGATGTGCTGCTCGATGTCGTCGAAGCCGTCCTCCGCGTACACCACCGTGATCGGGGTGGTCCCGCTCTCGGCGAGGCGCCGGCCGATCTCCCGCACGGCCCGCGGCGGCATCGCCGCCGGGGTCAACAGGACTTCCGCCCAGGGGGGCTCGCCCTCCAGGGCTTCTCGGGGGGTGCGTACCTCGACGGCGACGTCCTCGTGGGCGAGGGCGGCCAGCAGTTCGGGGGGCGGGTTCCGCTCCTGGTCGACCAAGAGCGCGGTCACGTCGGGCATGGGGCTCCTCATTCGGTTCGGTGCCGCCGCATCACGAGGGTGCTGCGGTTGTGTCCGTCGGCGTAGCAGTGGCTGAAGCCGTCCAGCGCGGTGAGGGCGAGGTGGATCCCCAGTCCGCCGATCGGTCGCCGCGACAGCGGGATGTCGGGCGTCGGGGGTTTGCACCCGGCGGCGGGGTCGAAGGGTGGGGCGTCGTCCTCCAAGCGGATCCAGACGGTGTCCTCGTCCATCCCGCCTGCGAGCCGTAACTCCCCCTCGCCGCCGCGGTAGCCGTGCATCACCACGTTGGTGGCGAGCTCGTCGGTGGCGAGCCGGAGCCGGTACGCGGTCTCGGGGGCGAGCCCCGCCCGCTCGGCGAGCTCGTGGCAGAAGCGCGCGACCTCGTCCAGGGAGATCAGCGTCGCAGCGATGCGCAGGGCGTCCATCTACGCGGGTCTCTCCGGTCTCACTCGTCGACGAGCGTGACGCTGTGGTCAAACCCGGCCTGCCGGATGGTGCGGGCCACCGGTGCGCTGGCGCCGGACACGGTGATGCTGACGTCGTCGCCCATCTTCTGGCGAGCGAACATCAGGGAGCGCAGGCCGGCGCTGGCCATGTAGGTCAACCGGTTCGCCTCGATGCGGACATGGGTGACCCCGGCGGCGGCGGCCTGCTCGATGGTGTCGTGGAAGGCGGGCGCGCTCGCGGCGTCCAGCTCGCCGACGAGGCTGACGGTAGCGGTGTCGGTGGACGTGGTGACCGAGACGGTGAGGGCCATGGGCGGTATCTCCGGTTCTTTGGGGCGTGCCGGCGTCGTTGGGGTGGCGTCGGCGTTCGGGTGTCAGCGGGCGAGCAGGATGACGGTGGAGCGCGGGGCGATCCGGTAGCGCCCCGGTTCCTCCAACGGCGGTTCGGTGCCCGGCTCATGGAGGTCGTACGGGGTGGTGGCGGCGGTGTCGGCCACCAGGTGCCAGGCCGTGCCGGGGCGCGGCCGCGGCAGTTCGAGGTCGTGCGGCTCCCAGTGGGCGTTCATCGCGACGTAGATCTGCTCGTCGCCCCCACTGTGTCCACTGCGCAGCACCGCCAGCAGTCGGCTGTCCGGCGACCAGTCGGGCTGCCAGGCGCGCACGCCGTGCCAGCTGACCTCGCCGCCCGGGTGATCGGCGCCGCGCAGCAGCGGGTGGGCGTACCGGAAGGCGATCAGGCCCCGGACGAAGCGGTGCAGGTCCGCGTTGGTCTCCAGCAGGCCCCAGTCCAGCCAGGACAGCTCGTTGTCCTGGCAGTAGGTGTTGTTGTTGCCGGCCTGCGTGCGGGCCAGTTCGTCACCGGCCAGCAGCATCGGCACGCCCTGGCTGGTGAGCAGGATCGCCAGGGCGTTCTTCATCTGCCGCCCGCGCAGCCGCAGGACCTCCGGGTCGTCGGTCGGGCCCTCGATGCCGCAGTTCCAGCTGTGGTTGTCGTTCGCGCCGTCCGCGTTGCCCTCGCCGTTGGCCTCGTTGTGCTTGGTGTCGTACGAGACCAGGTCGTGCAGGGTGAAGCCGTCGTGGGCGGTGACGAAGTTGACCGAGGCTGCGGTGCCGCGGCCCTGGTAGAGGTCGGGCGAGCCGACCAGTCGGGTGGCCAGTTCGCCGACGGTGCCCTCGTCCCCCTTGAGGAACCGGCGCACGGTGTCGCGGTACTTGCCGTTCCACTCGGCCCAGCGCCCGTAGGCGGGGAAGCTGCCGACCTCGTACAGTCCCGCGGCGTCCCAGGCCTCGGCGATCAGCTTGCAGTGCCGCAGCACCGGGTCGTGGGCGAGCTGCTCCACCAGCGGCGGGCTGGCCAGCGGGGTGCCGTCCGGTGCCCGGTCGAGGATGGCCGCGAGGTCGAAGCGGAAGCCGTCGACGTGGTACTCGGACACCCAGTGGCGCAGGCAGTCGAGGATGAAGTCGCGCACCACGGGGTGGTTGCAGTTGACGGTGTTCCCGGTGCCGCTGAAGTTGTAGTAGTGCCCCTCCGGCGTCAGCATGTAGTAGGTCGCGTTGTCCAGGCCCCGGAAGGAGATCGTCGGGCCCTGCTCGTTGCCCTCGGCGGTGTGGTTGAAGACCACGTCGAGGATCACCTCGATGCCGGCCGCGTGGAGCTCCTTGACCAGCGTCTTGAACTCGTCGGCCTGCATGCCGAAGCGTCCGGTGGCCGCGTAGCCGGCCTTGGGCGCGAAGAAGCCGACGGTGTTGTAGCCCCAGTAGTCCGTCAGCGGGGTGCCGGTGGCCGGGTCGCTGCGCGGGTTGTCGTGTTCGTCGAACTCGAACACCGGCATCAGTTCGACGCAGTTGACGCCCAAGTCCCTCAGGTAGGGGATCTTCTCGCGCATCCCGGCGAAGGTGCCGGGGGCGGACACCCGGGAGGACGGGTGCCGGGTGAAGCCGCGCACGTGCAGCTCGTAGAGCACCAGCTCCTCGGTGGCGGTGCGCGGAGGCGCGTCGTCTCCCCAGTCGAAGTCCTCCCTCACCAGCCGGGAGCGGTACGGGCAGGGGCGGTCGCGGTCCGGCGGGCTGCCCCACACGTCCCGCCCGGAGATCAGCCGCGCGTACGGGTCGGTGAGCACCTGGTCCGGGTCGAAGCGGTCGCCGTGCTCGGGGTCGAAGGGGCCCTCGGCACGGAAACCGTACTCCAGGTCCTCCTCGTCCAGGCCGAAGACGGTCATCGCGAAGACGCTGCCGGTGCGGAACTCGGCGGGGAACTCCAGCTCGGCCAGCGGCTGCGGCGCGCCGGCCTCGAACAGCACCAGCCACATCCGGGTGGCCCGGTCCGAGTAGACCGAGAAGTTGATGCCGCCCGGTACCGGCGTGGCGCCGAAGGGCAACGGATGGCCGGCTCGCACACCGAATCCGGCGATGGTGCGGGTCGGGTAGGCGTCGATGCGGTCGGCGGTGCTCATTCGCGGACCGGTCCGAGCACGGCCGACGCGTTCTCCCGGACGTCGAAGAAGTCGAGGAAGCCCGTGGCGGCCATCACGAACCGCACCTCCTCCGCGAGCCCGACCAGGACGGTGGCCGTCTGCCGGCGCAGCGCCTGCCGGTGCACCAGCAGGAGGGTGCGCAGGCCCGCGCTGGAGATGTACGGCACCCCGCTGAGGTCGATGACAGTGGTCGCGGTACCGCCGATCAACGGCAGGATGTCTGCCTGGAGTTCGGCCGAGGTCACGCTGGTGATCTCTCCTTCGAGCTCGACGACGGTGACGCCGTCCTGCTCGCGGGAGCGGACCGAGACGGTCATGACGCCTTCCCTACCGGTTCGAGGCGGACGCGGACCTTCACCCGGCCCTGCCCGCGCGGCAGGCGGACGGTGAGCGCGTCGGCGTCGTAGTCCGGGTACGGCGTGCCGTCGAGCTCCACCTCGGCGATCCGCACCGAGCCGGTCGGCAGCAGGTCGGGCGAGACCCTCAGCAGCCCGTCCGGGAGGCCCGCCGGGTCGGGCTTGAACCAGAAGTCCATGCCACGGCCGCCGATCAGCAGGTTGTTGTAGACCGCGGCGAGGTAGCACAGCTCGGCCGAGTGGTACATGCTCATCGAGTGGCTGCCCTTGAGCCGCTCGGTGCCGAGCAGGTAGGGCGTGCCGGAGGCGAGCACGTTGAAGTAGACGGCGCCCTCGTCGTGGTCGAGGAAGTAGGCGTTGTAGAAGGCCTCGGCGTGGCGGGCGTCGCGCAGGAACCGCTCCTCGCCGGTGGTGCCGTGGAGGATCAGGTAGGCGAGGATCGCCTGTTCCTGCTGCCACCAGGCCTTGCGGTCGTGCCAGGCGAAGCGGTGGTGCTCCTGCCCGTCGGCGAGGACGCGCTCGACCACGTCGTACCAGCCGCCGCGCTGGCGGTCGCTGCCGACGGCGGGCATCAGCTCGCCGATCTCGGCGGCCGTCGCCAGGTACTCCCGGTTGGGGCGCAGCGCGTGCATGCGCATCAGGTTCCAGGCGATCTTCAGGTTGTGGCCGACCACCGCGCGGTCCTGCTGCCACCCGTGGGTGGTGTCGTGCGACCAGTCGCGGTGGAAGCGCTCCTGGACGAACGGGCTGTTCTTGCGGTCCGGGCTGTGCTTGTCGGCAGGAAAGTGCTCCACGATGGTGTCGAAGGTGTACTCCAGCATCCGGGCGTAGGCCTCGTCGCCGGTGGCAAGGTAGAGGTTGATCAGGTACGCGGGGGCGTGGTCACCGACGGAGTTCCAGTTCTTGCGTGCCTTGTTGGGCCCGAGCGATTCGTGGTCGGCGCGGAACAGGATCGGGTCGATGTGCGAGTAGTAGCCGCCCTGCTCGCGGTCGAGGAAGAACTTCTCGAACAGCCGCAGGGTGGCGTCGGCGTCGGACTTGATCCGCGGGTCGCCGGTGACCCGGTAGGTCTGGACCGGTCCGGCCAGCGCGTAGATCTGCTCGTACATCGGGATGGCGTCGTAGTCGTCGGAGAACTCCGAGGTGAAGAGCTTCTTCTCGGTGTCTCCGTCCACGCTGAGTCCGTGGTACCAGTAGACGACGTCCTCCTCCGGGTCCACGACGCGCATGTGCTCGCGCAGGTACTCGGTGCCGCGTTCGGCGACCTCCAGGTACTCGTCGTCGCCGGTGAGCATGAAGGCGGAGGCCATGCCGTACACCAGGCGGGAAATGGTGTCGGTCTCCTGGATGTGGCTGGCGGTCTTGTCGCCGCCCAGGCGCAGCTGGGTGCGGTAGCGGGTGAAGTCGACCGGGCCGTCGCCGAACTGGGCGCGGCGGTAGAAGCCGGCGATGGACTCCAGCTGGCGGATCCACCAGTCGGTCTCCTCGAAGCGGTACGCCCCGGGCCGGCGACCGGGGAACAGCAGCCGCTTGGCCTCGATCCGCGTCGTGCCGCCCTCCGGGTAGAAGACGACGTGGGCGTGGAGGTAGCGTCCGGGCTCCAGCATCGTGTGGAGGTGGCCGCCGGCGTCGGCGTACGGCTCGTCCAGGTTGCGCAGCAGTTCCGCCGAGATCTCGCCGGCGGTGGAGATCTCGAACTCCCGGCCGTCGGCGGTGCGGAGGGTGAAGCGCCCGGCGTCGCGGTCGTGGGCGGTGACGTAGCCCGCGACGGTGTCGGAGAACGTGAAGTTCACCGTGTCAGACATGGAGCTCCCTTTCAGTGATCTCGATGGCGTCCTCGTCCCGGTAGCCCTGGCTGACCTCGACGACCACGCCGTCCGGGTCGCGCAGCCAGACCGTCCGCCAGCCGTCCAGTACCTCGTCGAAGTCCAGCGGGCCGAGCGTGACGTCGGCGGCGTCGCCCATCGCGGCGAGCAGGGCGTCGATGCTGTCGGTCCGGAAGGCGATGTGGCGCACCGCGCCGGGCTGTGCCGGGCCGTCGGCCGGGGCGGCCGGGGCGCCCGTGGCCGGGAAGAGTTCGAGGTGGGCGTCGCCGTTGCGCAGGAAGAGGATCTCCCCGTCGCCGACCGGCACCGCCCGGGACCGGCGGAAGCCGAACCAGCGGCTGTAGAACTCCTCGGTCACGCACTGGTCGCGGCAGTTGAGGCCGACGTGGGCCCAGCGCATCACCGGCTCCTCCGGTCGGCGAGGAGGTCGATGACGGTCCTGGCGAGGAGGTGGTGGTGCTCGCCGGTGCGCGCGGTGACCAGGTCCCCGTCGACCACGACGTCCTGGTCCACGTACTCGGCTCCCATGTTCCGCACGTCGCCGATCAGGTTGTTGTGGCAGACGACCTTGCGGCCCCTGACGGTCTGCGGGATGGCGGAGGCCAGCCACATGCCGTGGCAGATGATGCCCTTGACCACTCCCGGTTCGGAGAGCGCCCAGCGCAGCAGGCGGGTGGCGGGGGCCAGCCGGTTGACGTCCTCGCTGTAGCGCAGCCGGTCGGCCACCATGCCGGAGGGCACGATGATCGCGCCGTAGCGGCGCGGGTCGGCGCCTTCGAGGCTGCGGGTGACGGTGAGCGGGGCGCGGAACTCGTGCCCGGTGAAAATGAGTTGGCTCTCGCCCCAGAGGCGGCTGAGCAGGTCGACCTCGGCCCCCTCCTCGGCGAAGCGGTGCCGGTAGTAGGTGATCTCGGGCTCGTAGTAGTCGCTCTCCACCAGTACAGCGATGCGGGTGCCGGTCAGCGTCCCTTCCCGGACGGCGATGTCAGCCATGGGTTCCTTCCCTGATCAGGTCGGCCGCCCGTTCGGCGATCATCACGACGGCGGCATGGGGGTTCGCAGAGGGCAGGGCGGGCATCACGCCGGCGTCCGCGACGCGCAGCCCGCTGACCCCGTGGACGCGCAGCCGCGGGTCCACCACCGACAGGTCGTCGGTGCCCATCCGGCAGGAGCCGGCGTGGTGGTGGTAGCTGTCGGCGGTGCGCCGGACGAAGGCGCGCAGCTGCTCGGCGTCGCGGACGTCGGGCCCGGGCCACAGCTCCTGCTTGTGCCAGGGCGAGAAGGCGGAGGTGCCGATGACCTCCCTGGCCTGCTTGACGCCCTGGACGAGCCGCTCCAGGTCGGAGCGGTCGCCGAGGTAGTTCGGGTTGACCAGCGGCCGGGCGAGCGCGTCGGCCCGGCCGAGTCTGACCCAGCCGCGGGAGGCGGGCCGGACGACACCGGGCAGGACGCTCACCGTGTCCGGGTGTTCGCGGCCCAGGGCCGAGTCGAACGGGACGTGCACGAAGGCGAGTTGGAGATCGGGGGCGATCAGTCCCGGTTCGGAGGCCAGGAACAGGGCCGCCTCCGAGAGGTTTTGCCGGGCTGCCGGGACGGGGGTGCGCGACTCGGACATCACCGCGGTCAGCACGTGGTTGTGGAAGTTCTCCCCGACGCCGGGCAGCGCCGCGTTGACGGTGATGCCGAGCTGCCGCAGGTGGTCGGGGTTCCCGACGCCGGAGAGCAGCAGCAGCTTCGGCGACTCGATCGCACCGGCGGCGAGGATCACCTCGGCCGTGGCGAACGCCTGGTGGATACCGACACGGAGCACCTCGCCGTGCACGTCGCGCACCGCGCGCCCGTCGAGGCCGGCCGACTCCGGGCGTTGGAGGTACTCGACTCCGACGCAGCGGCCGCCGGCCAGAACCAGCCGCAGTGCCTGGGCGTCGCTGCGCAGCGTCAGGTTGGGCCGTCCGAGGGCGGGTTCGAGGTACCCGGCGAGCGCGCCCCGCCGCCGGCCGGCGGCGATGTCCAGGCGGTGCCAGGCGACGCCGTGCCGCGGGCCGTCGGCGAAGTCCGCGAGCTGCGGGTGGCCGAGCTCGGCACAGGCGTCGACGAAGGCCCGGGAAGCCGGGTTGGCCGTGCCGAGGCCGGCGTGGGTGAGCGGCCGGTCGGCTTCCATCCGATCGAAGTAGGGCCGGACGTCGCGGTACGACCAGCCCGCCGCACCCCGGTAGGCCCAGTGGTCGAAGTCCGCCGGGTGGCCCCGGACGTGCATCATCAGGTTGAGGTTGCTGCTGCCGCCGGGGGCCCGGCCGCGCGGTTCGCGGGTCACCCTGCCGTCCAGGCCCGGCTGCGGGGTGCTCCGGTAGCCCCAGTCGATGCGGCTGCCGAGCAACCGCATCCAGGCGGTGGGGTCGTCCACCTCGGTCGGGATGCGACCGGCGCCGGCCTCCAGGACCAGCACCCGCACGTCCCGGTCCTCGGTGAGGCGGTGGGCCAGGACGCTGCCGGCCGTACCCGCTCCGACGACGACGTAGTCGAACTCCTCCCTCATCACAGCCCCGAGCTCTGGGACAGCACCTGGAACGGCAGGGTGTCGTGGTGGTTGGACATGTAGGTGATCCGGCCGTCGTGGATGCGGAAGTAGTTCATGACGTCCGCCTCGATCGGCCGGCCGGAGGAGCTGCGGGCCGAGATGTGGGACACCACGGCCGCCTCCTCACCGCCGGCGTCGACCAGGAAGTAGCGCGGGAGGTTCTCGAAGGAGGCGTACATCGCCCCCATGCCCCGCATCATCGAACGGAGCCTCTCGCGCCCCTCGATGCGGCCGGCGAGCTGTTCGTCCATCACCATGTCCTCGGCAAAGAGGTCGCACCAGCTGTCCCAGTCGCCGTCGTTGGCGTGGACGTAGTAGTTGGCCAGCACCTCGCGGGCGTTCATCGCTTCCCTCCCGGTCAAAGGGCGGCGGAGCCGGGCATGGGCTCCAGCGCGTTGCAGGTGTAGGTCCTGATCAGCGGGGTCCGGCCGTCCTCGCCGGCCACCACGGTCCAGGTCTGGTCGGCGTCGAAGCCCAGCCAGTGGCTGTCGGCGGCCGGTGCTCTCCACGCCCTGGCCTGCCAGTTGACGTTGACGCGGACCTCGGCCGCGCCACCGTCGATGGCGGCACGGACCCGGAGCACGGTGTGCTCCTCGTCGAAGAACCGGTGGATGACGGCCTCGTACCAGTCGGCGAAACCCGCGTGGCCGCGGAAGACACCCTCGGGGAAGCGCAGTTCGAGACCGTCGTCGACCAGGAACCGCTTCATCTCCTCCGGGTCGCCGTGGCGGTCCAGGGCGGCGTACCACTGCTCGACGAGGGTGCGGACGGCCCGCTCGGTGAGGAGGGGTCGGGCGGAGACGGACTCCGGCATCGCGAGGACTCCTTGAGTGTCGTCAGACCTGGACGTCGACCAGGAAGGGCCCGGTGGCGGCGAGCATCCGCTCGACGGCTGCCGCGGCCTCCTCGGGCTTCTCCACCCGGATGCCCTCGGCGCCCAGGGCGCGGGCCAGCTCGGCGAAGCGGATGTCCGGTCGGGAGAGGTCGAAGGAGGAGGGGAACGCGTGCGCGGGGATCTGCCGCTCCTTCCAGTACTGGGCGATGTTGTCGTCCAGCAGCCGGTACTTGCGGTTGTTGCAGACCACGAACTTGGCGGCGATGCCGTACCGGGCCGCGGTCCACAGCGCCTGGTAGGTGTACATCGCACCGCCGTCCCCGGTGAAGCCGACCACCGTGCGGTCGGGGTGGGCCAGCTTGGCGCCGATCGCCCCGGGAATGCCGACCCCGAGCGAGCCGCCCCGGGTGAGGAAGTAGTCACCGGGACGGTCCGGCGGCAGGTGCCTGACCACGGTCGGCGAGGAGGTGAGCGCCTCGTCGAAGACGATCAGGTCGCCACCGGTCTGCCGGGCGAGTTCCTGGACGAACCGCTCCAACGTCGTGTCCCCCGGCGCGGCCCGCCGCTGCTCGGCCCTGCGGGCTGCCAGCCGTGCTGCGGCCGCGCGCTTCCGGCGTAGCGTCATCCGGCCCGACAGCGCGGCCGCCAAGGCGGCCAGGGCCGGCTTCGGGTCGGCCACCAGCCCCAGGTCCACGGGGTGGTTCTTGGCGATCTCGTACGCGTCGAGGTCGATGTGCACGATCCGCGCGTCCGCCCGGAACGGGTTGCCGAGCACCGGGAAGACCTCGGGGAAGACGTACGTGCCGACGATCAGCACGGCGTCCGCCTCCGCGACCACGGCCGCGCTGCGCTCGCCGAACATGTGGCCGGTCTGGCCGCACGAAAGGGGGTGCGAGGCCGGCATGTTGACCTCGGAGGAGTCGACGGACCAGACCTCCGCGCCGAGGCTCTCGGCGACCCTCACCAGCTCCGCCTGCGCCCCGGCGACCGCCACGCCGTCGCCGACCAGGATCAGCGGCCGTTCGGCGCCCGCAAGCAGCCCGGCGGCGCGTGTCACCGCCTCCGCCGGCGGGGCGGAGGCGGTGACCGGCAGGGAGGTGGGCAGGACGGGCTCGTCGTTGAGCTCGTCGAGGACGTCCATCGGCACGGCCACGAACACCGGGCCGCGCGGCTCGGTCATCGCGATCTTCACCGCTCGGCGGACCACCCGCAGCAGCGAGCGCGGATCGGTCACCCTGGTCGCGTACTTCGTCACCGGCCGCGCCATCGCGACCAGGTCGGCCGCCATCTGCGCGTCCATGGCGTCGTAGCGCACCCCGGCGTCGCCGGCGATGACGACCAGCGGGGTGTGCCCGCGCAACGACTGGTAGAGCATGCCGATCCCGTTGCCGAGGCCGACGCCCGAGTGCAGCTGCAGCACCGCCGGCCCGCCGGTCACCCGGGCGTAGCCGTCGGCGATGCCGGCTGCCACGGTCTCCTGCAACGCCAGCACGTACTGGAATCCCTCGGCGTGTTCCACCGCGTCCAGGAATCCCTGCTCGACCGTTCCGGGGTTCCCGAACATCAGCCTGATTCCGTCGGCCTGGAACTGCTCGATGAGTTTGACGTTTCCCGTCTTTCCCGCCACCGGATTACTCCTGTCCTTCCTCGGCTATCGGATTCCCTACCAGCCGAACCTGGTGAGGCCGTCCTCCAGCATTTCGACCATCTTCCGGCCGGTGAGGAATGAGTCCGGCGTCGAGCGGCCGGTGACGAACGGGTAGTCGACGATGACCGACAACGGCTTTCCGAAATTCCCGTGGTAGGCACCGTCGGGCCCCGTGGCGTCGCGCAGGATGTACTCCAGCGGGTACGGCGGCGGCCCCATCACGAAGTCGGTGCCGAGGAAGCCGGTGCCGTCCTTGTAGTCGTACTCCTTGCAGTGGCCGGTGACGTGCTTGCCCCGGATGATGCTCTTCCGGTCGTCCCAGTCACGGGCGAAGGCGAGGCAGGCGACGCCGTAGCACTCGGCGCCGATCGGCTTGCCGACCCGCAGGAAGGCCAGGATCAGGTCGTGCACCCGCTCGTTGTTCGCCAGGTCGACGATCGGGCCGCTGCCGCCGACGATCAGCAGGGCGTCGTATGACCGCAGGTCGGCGTCGATTCGCTCCAGCGAGCGGTGGTACTCCTCCAGCTTGCGCAGGTGGTCCGGCGAGCTGGTGTAGGGGCGCTCGGGGATCCAGGCGCTGAGGTCGAGCGGGTCGTCGAGCCGGTTGCCGCTGTCCACGGCCCGGCCCAGGGCGGCCACCTCGGCCGTGGTCACCGAGCGGCCGAGCGGCGGGTCGACGTACTCCTCGTCGAGGCTCGGCGGCAGCGCGCGAGCCCGCTTGCCGTTGGGCGTCGCGAACGTGACGCGGTAGCCGCGCTGGTCGAACTCGCTGAGCGGGCCGACCAGTTCCTCGGCCCAGTAACCGTATTCCGAGAGAACTATCAGAATGTGCTTGGGCATTTCCCCGTCCTCCTTCATCGGCGGTTGTCCGACATTGAGACTGGAGGTGGGGGGCGTGCCTGTCAAAGGGCCCGGATCCAGTTTGTGAGGTTGCCGCGAGTTGGTGAGGTCGCGTTCGGGGGGCGTCAAGAACCGGCCCCGGGAGCAGAGTTTGTCAGGTCGCCGCATGGACCCGCCCGACCCTGGATAATCTCTCGGTCGCCGACTCGCGAGAGAAGAAGGCAGGCGAATACGAGAATGACGAGAAACCCGTCCGAGGAATTCCTCACGGCCGTGGACCGGAGCGACGCCGACGGCGTGCGGCGGTCGCTGACCGCCGGCGTCGACCCGGGCACCCGCGACGCCAGGAGCGGACTGACCGCCCTGATGATCGCCGCGGGCCGCGGGAACGCCGCACTGGTCCGGCTGTTACTGGAGGCCGGAGCCGACCTCTACACCGCGGACTCGCGCGGCGGCGGCACCGCGCTACACAAGGCCGTCCAGGGCGGCGACCCGGAGACCGTCCGAGTACTGCTGGACGCGGGCGCGTTCGTCGACGCCGTCGCGGCCACCACCGGGCACACCCCGCTCATGGACGCGCTCTGGTACAAGTGGCCCGCCGTGGCAGCCGTCCTGCTGGAACACGGGGCAGGGCTCAACCTGTCGACGCACTACGGCTTCTCGATGCGCGAGCACTTCGAGTACGAGCTCAACGTCAACACCCGCGGCAAGGACGAGTTGCTGGCGGCCGAGCGCCTGCTGAGCGCCCGCACGCACGCGGACCAGGAGGCGGCCGAGGAGCAGAAGCTGATGGCCGCGGTCGTCGCCGGCGATCTCGGCGCGGTCCGCCGCCTGCTCGCCGAGGGCGCCGAGGTGGACGCCCGTTTCCCGGTCGTCAACGGCTTCAACGACGCGCACACCCCGCTGCTGGTGGCCTGCCGCGACGGCCACCAGGAGATCGCCCGCGCGCTGCTCGCCGCCGGAGCCGACGTCAACGCCATCGAGCCCACCTTCGGCGCCGTCCCCCTGCACAAGGCCGTCTACAACGGCCACGCCGGGATCACCGCGCTGTTGGCAGCCACGCCCGGCACCGACCTGGACTTCCAGGGCATCACCAACGGCTACACGCCGCTGCACGACGCGCTCTGGCACGGTTACGAGGAGTGCGCCCGGATCCTGATCGACGCCGGCGCCCGGCGCGACCTGGTCGGCCACGACGGCAAGCTGCCGGCCGACATCGCCCGCGAGAGCCTCGGCGCCGAGCACCCGCTGACCCGCGTCCTGTCCAACGACCGCTGAGGAGCGCAGCATGCTGTTCTACGTCCAGATGAAGTGGAAGCACGAGGGCCGGATCTCGCTCGACGAGCTGTGGGAGGTCGAGCAGGAGGAGGCCGAGCACGCCGTCGACACCATCAACTCCGGTTTCTGCGTCGGCATCTGGAAGGTCGCCGCGCAGAAGCGGGTGATCGCGATCATCGACTCCCCCGACGCCGAGGAGCTCGACCGCACCGCGCTGGGCCGGCTGCCGATGCGCGAGTACCTGGAGTTCGAGGAGGTCTGGCCGCTGCGCGACTACCTCGGCTTCGCGGAGGACGTCAAGAAGCGCTACCAGGTCTGACGGGCCGGCACCTGTCCGAAGGAGGAGAAGTGATCCATCAGATCATCCTGGCCCACCCGAAGCCCGGGATGTCCGAGCGGGAGTTCCAGCGCTACTGGATCGAGGAGCACGCGGTCCGGTACGCCGCGAAGATCCCGCAGATCAAGCGGTACTGCGTCGACACCCGGGTCGCGCGGCCCGACGACGAGGCGGACCCGCTGTGGAGCGGGGTCGCCGAGATCTGGCTGGAGAACGAGCAGGAGCAGCTCGCCTCGCTGCAGAGCCCGGAGTTCCTGGAGGGCGCTCGCCTCGACGAGCCCCGCTGGGCGGCGTTCTGGCGCACGGTCGTCCTGGACACCGACGCGCACGTGCTCGCGCCCGGCGCCGGCGGGGTGCCCGCGATCAAGGTGATGATCCTGGTCAAGCGCCGCGAGGGCCTGCCGCTCGCCGACTTCCGGGCCGACAGCCTGACCCGGCACGCTCCGCTCGCCGAGAAGGTCCCGGGCCTGCGCCGGTACGTCCAGAACCACACCCGCGACGCCTTCTACGGGGTGGGCGAGGCGGTCCTGGACGCCGCGTACCAGCTCTGGTTCGACGACGTGCGGGCCTACGAGACCGCCCGCAGCACCCCCGAGTACCGGGCGCTGCTCGGCGACCTCGGCCGCATCGCCGAACCCCGGTACGTCCACACCCTCCTGCTGGAGGAGCACTGGATCCTGGGCCGCGAGACCGGCGCATGACCGGCGACGGGCTCCGCGACCGACTCGACATCGTCGACGTGTGCACCCGGATGTGCTGGCACACCGACAAGCGCGAATGGGACCGGCTGCGGACGGACGTCTTCACGGACGAGGTCCTGGTCGACTACACCAGCCTCAACGGCGGCGACCCGGCACAGCTGACGGCGGAGGACCTGATCGCCGCCTGGTGCGGCCTGCTCTCCGACCTGACCGCCACGCAGCACCTGCTGACCAACCACCTGGTGCGGATCGAGGGTGCCACCGCCGTCGCCACGGCCGACTTCCAGGCCACGCACCTGCTCCCCAACGCGCTCGGCGGCCCGCTGTGGACGCTGGGCGGGCACTACCGGTTCACGCTCCGCCGTACGGCGGAGGGGTGGCGGATCGACGGACTGACGATGACCGCCGTGTGGGCCGAAGGCAACCGGCAGATCCTGGAGAGGACCAAGTGATGAGCACGACGAGGGAGATCGCCACCGGCTGGTTCGCCGCTCTGACCAGCGGTGACTTCGAGCGAGCGCTGAACTACCTGGCGGACGACGTCGAGTGGATCAACTACACCCCGGTGCCGGACTGGAACGACGCGATGCCGTGGATCGGCACCCTGCGCGGCAAGGCCGCCGTCAAGGACAGCCTCGGCGTCTTCGCCGGCCTGGTCGAGCTCGGAAAGGAGGAGTTGATCGAGCTCGTCGTCGACGGCGAGCAGGCGATGGGCGTCCTCTACGAGCGGTCCACCGTCAGGAAGACCGGCATGGCGTTCGAGATCGAGTTCATCCAGTGGCTCACCGTCAGGGACGGGAAGATCGTGCGCTGGAAGTCCTTTACCGACCCCTCGCAGATCCTGCGCGCCATCAAGGGGGCGGCGGTATGACCGAGGCCGTCCACGCCGAGCGCGTCATCTTCGACAGCGACGGCACCGAGCTCGTCGGCACCCTGTACCGCTCCTCCAACCGGGGCCGCGGACCGGCGGTCGTGGTCCTCGGCTCCTGGACGACCGTCAAGGAGCAGATGGCCGCGGCGTACGCCCGACGGATGGCCGAGGCCGGATTCCACGCGCTGACCTTCGACCCGGCCGGCTACGGCGAGT
Organism: Kitasatospora cathayae; assembly: GCF_027627435.1. Taxonomy (GTDB): domain Bacteria; phylum Actinomycetota; class Actinomycetes; order Streptomycetales; family Streptomycetaceae; genus Kitasatospora; species Kitasatospora cathayae. The sequence continues at coordinate 927,211 of NZ_CP115450.1, forward strand.
CCGGCGGCCAGCCCCGGCAGTTGGAGTCGCCCGCCCGCAAGATCCGCGACGTCCACAGCGCCATCACCTTCCTCGGCCGGCACGCCCAGGTCGATCCGCACCGGATCGGCGCCCTGGGAATCTGCGCCGGGGCCGGGTACACCGCCGTGAACACCGCGAACGACCCGCGCGTGCGGAGCCTGGCGCTGGTCGCGCCGTGGCTGCACGACGCCGCACTGGTCCGCGAGATCTACGGCGGCGCGGAGGGCGTCCGGCAGAAGACGGACCTCGGGCTCGCCGCGCGGGACCGGTACGAGCTGGGCGAACCGGTGGACTACGTCCCGGCCGTGAGCACCACGGACCCCGCGGCCGCCATGTTCGGCCCCTTCGACTACTACCTGGACGCGCAGCGCGGAGCCGTGCCGGCCTGGGACAACCGGTTCGCGGTGATGTCCTGGCCGCAGTGGCTCACCTTCGACCCGCACCCCGCAGCGGCCCGGATCACGGCGCCGACGCTGATCGTCACCAGCCATGACGCGGCCATCCCGCAGGGCGCGGAGAAGTTCCACGCCGACCTGGGCGGCCCGAAGAGCCTCGTCTGGACTGAGGGCACGCAGTTCGACTTCTACGACCGGGAGTCCACCGTCGACGAGGCCGCCACCCTCGCCGCCCGCCACTTCGCCGAGACGCTCGCCTGAGTCATCCGGCAACCGGTCAGGGGTGCGGGGAACCTCTGGGGTTCCCCGCACCCCGAACGTCCCTCACCCCGAAGGACCTCCGATGCTCACCTGCTCCCACCTCGACGCGATCGCCGTCGAGCCCGTCGAGCCCACAGACTCTGCCGAACCGGCCTCCTGCCGGGAGTGCCTGGCGACCGGTGCCGTCTGGGTGCACCTGCGCCGCTGCCTGACGTGCGGCCGCATCGGCTGCTGCGACTCCTCGACGAACAAGCACGCCAGCCGCCACTACGAGGCGACCGGCCACCCCCTCATCGCCTCCCACCAGCCGGGCGAGGGCTGGATCTGGTGCTTCCCCGACCGGCTCCTCCTGGACTCCGTCGAATGACCGCCTCCGCGACCGACGCGGCCCGGAAGCCGGTGATCCTCGCGGTGGACGACGATCCCCAGGTGCTCCGCGCCGTCCGCCGCGATCTGCGCTCCGCGTACGCCGACGACTACCGGGTGCTGAGCGCCTCGTCCGCCGTCGAGGCCTTGAGCGTCCTGGACGCCCTGGACGAGCGCTCACAGGACCCGGCGCTCTTCCTCGTGGACCAGCGGATGCCGGACATGACCGGCGTCGACTTCCTGCTGGAGGCCGTGAGCCGCTACCCGGACGCCAAACGCGTGCTGCTCACCGCGTTCGCCGAAACCGAGGCCGCGATCACCGCCATCAACAGGGTGCGGCTCGACTACTACCTCATGAAACCCTGGGACCCACCCGCCGAGCGGCTCTTCCCCGTGCTGGACGACCTGCTCTCCGACTGGGCCGCCGCGTACCGTCCCATCTACCGGGGCATCCGCGTCGTCGGGCACCCCGTCTCCGCCGGGACGCACTCCGTACGGGACTTCCTCACCCGCAACGGCGCGCCCTTCCGCTTCCTGAACGCGGAAACCGACCCGGAGGCCCTGCTACTGCTGGCCGAACACCCGCAGGCCGGGCTGCCACTGGTGGTCTTCCCCGAGGGGGCACCGCTCTCCGCTCCCGGCACCGCCGAACTCGCCGACCGCCTCGGCCTGGCCACCACCGCGTCCCGACCGCACTACGAGACGGTGATCGTCGGCGCCGGCCCGGCCGGCCTCGCGGCCAGCGTGTACGCGGCCTCGGAGGGCCTGTCCACGCTGCTGCTGGACGCCGACTCGCCCGGCGGACAGGCCGGGACGTCGAGCCTGATCGAGAACTACCTGGGCTTCCCCGCCGGGCTGTCGGGCGGCGACCTCGCCCGGCGCGCGGTCAGCCAGGCCACCCGCTTCGGCGCGGAACTGCTCCACCCGGTGGACGTCGTCGGGCTGCGACGGGCCGACCCCGCCCGGATCCTCACGCTGGCCGACGGCTCCGAGATCAGCGCCGAGACCGTGCTGGTGGCCACCGGGGTCTCCTACAACCGCCTGGAGGTGCCAGGCGCGGAGCGGTTCGAGGGCGCGGGCCTGTACTACGGGGCCGCGACCACCGAGAGCAGTTCATGCATCTCGCACCACGTCCACATCATCGGCGGCGCCAACTCGGCCGGACAGGCCGCCATCCACTTCTCCCGGTACGCGGCGAGGGTCACCGTGCTGGTACGGGGTGACTCGCTGGAGGCCGGGATGTCCCGGTACCTCGTCGACGAGATCCGCCGGGCGCCGAACATCGAGGTGCGCCTCACCACCCGGGTCCTCGCGCTGGACGGAGGGGACCGGCTGGAATACATCACGCTCCTGGACGACGCTGCCGGCCGTAGGACCGTGGAGCCGGTCAACTTCGTCTTCACCTTCATCGGGGGGCGGCCCCGCACCGACTGGCTGCACGGCGTCGTGGACTGCGACGACCGCGGCTTCGTCCTGACCGGGCCCGACCTCATGAGCTCCGGCGAACCGCCGGTCTCCTGGCCGCCGGGACGCGTCCCCTTCCTGCTGGAGACCAGTGTCCCGGGCGTGTTCGCGGCCGGAGACGTGCGCGCCCACTCGATCAAGCGCGTCGCCTCGGGCGTCGGCGAGGGCGCCATGGCCGTCGCCCTCATCCACCGCTACCGGTCGCACGGCTGACGCACTGCCGATGTCCGGCGATGAACGCACGGCGCCCTCTGGCAGGGCCGGCTCCGGCACCTGCCGCCTCATGTGGATAATCCCTTCCGTGACCTCAGGGATGGCCCGCCACAGGTGGCGGTCGGCGCTTCGAGCCTTCGTTTTCTTCCTCGTGTGCGGTGGGATCAGCCTCTTCGTCTGCGGGATGGTGATGCACCGCCCTGCTGGTGCGGCACCGTGGGGTGGGCTCCTCTTCGGGGCCACCGTGTGCGCGACGCTCACCTCGGTGTTCCCACCTCGACGACGCCGCTGACCTCCCCTGCCGCAAGGCCGACGGGTCACGGGGTGCCGAGGGCGGCCTCCTCGCGGTCGAGGTCGTGTTGGAGGCGGCGGCGGGTGGTGTCGCTGATGCGGTGTTCGTCGTAGAGACGGTGCAGCTCGGTGCTCTGGACGGCGATGACCTCGTGGCGCAGCTGCCGGTAGGCGGCGTCGGCGGTGCTTCCGTCGGGGGCTTCGGGGGTGCGGTCGAGGCGGGCGTTCAGGCCGCGCCGTACCCGGTCGAGGGCGGTGTCGGGCATGGCCTCCAGGGTGGCGAGGTGGTCGACGTGGTCGAGGGCGGCGCGGTTGAGGGCGTCGCGGGCGTCGTCTTCCTCGCGGGCGGTGTGTTCGGGTTCGAGGGCGAGGCCGGAGCGGTTGACCACGGCGGCCAGGGTCAGGCCCTGGACGACGAGGGTGAACACGACGACCGAGGTGGTGAGCACCAGGACCAGCGGTCGTCCGGTGAGCTTGGTGCCGTCGTCGGTGACCAGTGGGATGGACAGGGCGGCGGCCAGCGGCATGACGCCGCGGGTACCGGCCCAGGTGACCACCCCGGCGACCCGCCAGGACAGTCGGCCGCGGCCCTGGGTGGGCTTGATCGCGCGGGTCAGCGGCAGCGTGGACAGCACCCGCACCGCGATCAGCACGGCGGCCAGCGCGAGTGCCTGCAGCGGCCAGAGTCCGGTGCCGGCCGGAAGGTCCCGGACCAGCGTCGGCAGTTCCAGACCGACGATGGAGAAGACGACGCTTTCCAGCAGCAACACCACCACCGCGTACACGGCGTGCAGCTGGAGGCGGATGTGGGCGTCGGTGAGGCGGTGACCGGAGCGGCCGAGCAGGACCCCGGCGACCACCACAGAGGTGACGCCGGAGGTGTGCACGGATTCGGCGAGCACGTAGGCGGCGTACGGGGTGACCAGGGCGATCACGGTCTCCAGCACCGGGTCGGTGGTACGGCGGCGCACCAGCCAGACCAGGCCCGCGACGGCGGCGCCGACGAGGCTTCCGCCGCCGCCGAGCAGCAGGAACTCCCCGCCGGCCGCGGGCATGCTCACCGAGGCGCCGACGGCCACCGCGATGCCGACGGCGACCTTGAACAGGACGAGCGAGGTGGCGTCGTTGAACAGGCTCTCGGCCTGCACCAAGACCTGGACCCGCCCGGGCAGGGCGAGTCGGCGGCCGAGCGCGGTGACCGCCACCGGGTCGGTACTGGCCAGCACGGCACCGAGGACGAAGGCCATCGCGGGCGGTAGTCCGGCCACGGCGACGGCCGTGAAGCCGACAGCGGCGGCGGAGGCGAAGACCAGGCCGAAGGAGAGGATCGTCACCGGCCGCCACACCGTCCGCAGGTCCCGCAGGGACAGCTCCTCGGCCGAGGCGTACAGCAGCGGCGGCAGGACCACCATGCCGATGATCTGCGGCGGGACGTGCAGCGCGGGGACACCGGGTATCAGCGCGACCCCGACACCGGCCAGGACCAGCAACGAGGGCGCGGGTACCCGCAGGCGCCGGGCGAAAGTGGCCACGGCCGTGGCCAGAACCACCAGGACGAGAACGATCCCGACAACGCGCATCGGTGGAAAAGACCTCATCACGACGAGCGGGGTCACTGCCGCACGCTCGCCGCAGTCGTCCCCCGAGCCGACCAGGCTTCCCGGCACACCCGCGGTCATTTTATCGGGACATTAGCGGGGCGCGGCAGGGCACATCCCCACGTCGCCGGGAGCACGGTCGGCGCGCACGGGGCGCGAGCGCCGCAGCCGGCCTCCCGGTGCGGCTCCGTACGTGCGAGGACGACCATGGAGACGAAGGTGGTCAGCCGCGGGACTCACCCGCGGCGGAGGCGTCCGAGCCGTACCGGGTTCCACCGGGCGGCCGGGAAGGACGGCGATGATGCCTCGCGGCCGGTTGCGGGTCTACCTCGGGGCCGCTCCCGGGGTCGGCAAGACGTACGACATGCTCGCCGAGGGGCAGCGGCGTGCCTCACGAGGGACCGACGTCGTGATCGCGTACGTCGAGGACTACGGCCGACCGCTGACCCGCCAGATGGCCGAGGGCCTGGAGGCCGTACCCCGCCGGACCGTGCCGTACCGGGGGTGTGCTTTCACCGAGATGGACCTGGACGCGGTGCTCACCCGTCGCCCGCAGGTCGCACTGGTCGACGAGCTGGCGCACAGCAACGTCCCCGGTTGCCGGCACGAGAAGCGCTGGCAGGACGTGGAGGAACTCCTGGAGGCCGGAATCGACGTCATCTCCACGGTCAACATCCAGCACCTGGAGTCACTCAACGACGTCGTGGAGCGGATCACCGGCATCCGCCAGCGCGAGACGATCCCCGACGACGTGGTCCGCCGAGCCGACCAGATCGAGCTGGTCGACATGTCCGCCGAGGCCCTGCGCAGGCGGATGACGCACGGCAACATCTACCCGCCGGAGAGGGTCGACGCAGCGCTCACGAACTTCTTCCGCCCCGGCAACCTGACCGCCCTGCGGGAGCTCGCCCTGCTCTGGGCGGCCGACCGGGTCGAGGAAGCCCTGCTGCGCTACCGCCACGACCACGGCATCCAGCAGCCATGGGGCACTCGGGAACGCGTCCTGGTCGCACTGTCCGGCGGGCCCGAGGGCGACACCCTGATCCGGCGGGCCAAGCGCACCGCCTCCCGCGGGGCCGGTGGCGAGTTCCTCGCCGTCCACGTCACCCGCGACGACGGGCTGGCCAGCGCGTCCCCGCAGCTGCTGACCCACCAGCGCAGCCTGGTGGAGAGTCTCGGCGGGAGCTGGCACACGGTGACCGCTGGTGACCCGGCGCAGGCTGTCCTGGCGTTCGCCCGGCAGGTCAACGCCAGCCAGATCGTCATCGGCGCCACCCGCCGCAGCCGTCTCAAGGGCCTCTTCGGTCGTGGCACCGGCGAGACCATCATCGAGGGCTCCGGTGACGACATCGACGTCTACGTCGTCACCCATGCCGAAGCCGCCCATGGCCGGTTTCTGCACCGCCGGAAGCCTCGCGAAGAGGATTGACCACGACCTTTCCGGCCAGGGCGCGCCGCCTGCGGGAAACGTTTCGGACAACCGTTGGTCTCGCCCGCATGACGCCGCCGTCAAAGCCGCGTCAAGGTTCCGAATCACCCGTATGGAAGGCGTCAGGAAACTATGACGCGCTCCATACGGCTGGTTTGCTGCCCTCTGCCGGTTCCTCCGCCGGTGCCGCGCACGCCTTCGGCCAGTGCCTGCGGCGTCCCCCACATCCCCCACCTGGTGGAACTCATGCTCGATCTCGTGTTCGTCGGCCTCACGGTTGCCGTGTTCGCCGTCATCGCTCTGGTCGCGAAGGGGGTGGAGAAGCTGTGAGCGCCGAGAACCTCGCAGGTCTCATCGTCGCCGTCGCGCTCGTCGGCTACCTCGTCGTCGCGCTGATCTTCCCGGAGAAGTTCTGATCATGAGCGCCACTCTCGCGGGCTGGCTGCAGGCCCTCGCACTCGTGGGCGCGCTGGCCCTGTGCTACCGCCCCCTTGGCGACTACATCGCCAAGCTCCTCACCACCGCCAAGCACCTCAGAGTCGAGCGCGGCATCTACAGGCTGATCGGCGTCGACGGTGACGCCGATCAGCGCTGGCCGGTGTACCTGCGCTCGGTGCTGGCCTTCTCGGCCGTCTCGGTGCTCTTCCTCTACGGCCTGATCCGCCTGCAGACCTTCCTGCTGCTGAACCTGGGCGTCCAGCAGATGGACGGCCACCAAGCCTGGAACACCGCGATCTCGTTCGTCACCAACACCAACTGGCAGTCCTACAGCGGCGAGTCCGCGATGGGCCACCTGGTGCAGATGGCGGGCCTGGCGGTGCAGAACTTCGTCTCCGCGGCCGTCGGCATCGCCGTCATGGCCACGCTGATCCGCGGTTTCATGCGGAACAGGACCGACCGGGTCGGCAACTTCTGGGTGGACCTCACCCGCATCACGCTGCGCCTGCTGCTGCCGCTTTCGGTCGTGCTCGCCTTCGTCCTGGTGGCCAACGGCGTGATCCAGAACTTCCACGGCTTCCACGAGGTCACCAACCTGGCCGGCGACGTCCAGAAGATCCCGGGCGGCCCGGTGGCCTCCCAGGAGGTCATCAAGGAACTGGGCACCAACGGCGGCGGCTTCTTCAACGCCAACTCGGCGCACCCGTTCGAGAACCCGACCGGTTTCACCAACTGGCTGGAGATCTTCCTGCTGCTGGTGATCCCGTTCGCGCTGCCGCGCACCTTCGGCAGGATGGTCGGCGACAACCGTCAGGGCTACGCGATCGTCGCCGTGATGGGACTGTTCTGGGTAGCCTCGGTCGCCCTGCTGACCTTCGCCGAGTCGCAGCACCACGGCACCGCCCTGCAGGCGGCCGGCGGCGCGATGGAGGGCAAGGAGCAGCGCTTCGGCATCGCCGCCTCCACGCTGTTCGCCGCCTCGACGACGCTGACCTCGACCGGCGCGGTGAACTCCTTCCACGACTCATTCACCCCGCTGGGTGGCGGTGTCACGATCTTCAACATGATGCTGGGCGAGATCGCTCCCGGCGGTGTGGGCTCCGGCCTGTACGGGATGCTGATCCTCGCCGTGGTCGCGGTGTTCGTCGCCGGTCTGATGGTCGGGCGCACCCCCGAGTACCTGGGCAAGAAGCTCGGCGGCCGGGAGATGAAGTTCGCCTCCCTCTACATCCTCACCACGCCGGCCCTGGTGCTGGTCGGTACCGGTGTGGCGATGGCGCTGCCGGGTGAGCGGGCCGGGATGCTCAACTCGGGCGCTCACGGCTTCTCCGAGGTGCTGTACGCCTTCACCTCCGCGAGCAACAACAACGGTTCGGCGTTCGCGGGCATCACCGTCAACACCGACTGGTACGACACCGCGCTCGGCCTGTGCATGGTGCTCGGCCGGTTCCTGCCGATGGTGTTCGTGCTGGCGCTGGCGGGCTCGCTCGCCCAGCAGCAGCCGGTCCCGGCCACCCCGGGCACCCTGCCCACCCACAAGCCGCTGTTCGTCGGGCTGCTGTCGGGCGTCGTGCTGATCGTCGTCGGCCTCACCTACTTCCCGGCCCTGGCCCTCGGGCCGCTCGCAGAAGGTCTCTCCTGATGTCCACCACCCACAACCCCGCACCGGTCGACCACAGCACGACCCCCCACCGGGTCCAGAGCGGCCTCCTCGACCCCAAGCTCATCGTCACCTCGCTCCCCGACGCGGTGAAGAAGCTCGACCCCCGGGTGATGGTCAAGAACCCGGTCATGTTCGTGGTCGAGGTCGGCTCGGTCGTCACCACGATCTCCGCGATCGCCAACCCGAGTGTCTTCGCCTGGGCCATCACCGTGTGGCTCTGGCTCACCACGGTCTTCGCCAACCTGGCGGAGGCCGTCGCCGAGGGCCGCGGCAAGGCCCAGGCCGACACCCTGCGCAAGACCAAGACCGAGTCCGTCGCCCGCCGGCTCACCAACTGGCCGGCCACCCAGGACGAGGAGGAGGTCCCGGGCACGGCGCTGCGGCTCGGCGACCACGTGGTGGTCGAGGCGGGGCAGATCATCCCGGGCGACGGTGACGTCGTCGAGGGTGTCGCGTCCGTGGACGAGTCGGCGATCACCGGTGAGTCCGCGCCGGTCATCCGCGAATCCGGCGGTGACCGCAGCGCCGTCACCGGTGGCACGAAGGTGCTGTCCGACCGGATCGTGGTGAAGATCGCTTCCGAGCCCGGCAAGTCGTTCATCGACCGGATGATCGCCCTGGTCGAGGGCGCCGCCCGGCAGAAGACGCCGAACGAGATCGCGCTCAACATCCTGCTGGCCTCGCTGACCATCGTCTTCCTGGTCGCCGTGGTGACCCTGCAGCCGATGGCCACCTACGCGGGTGCCCCGCAGTCGATGATCGTCCTGGTCGCCCTGATCGTGGCGCTGATCCCGACCACCATCGGCGCGCTGCTGTCCGCGATCGGCATCGCCGGTATGGACCGGCTGGTGCAGCGCAACGTGCTCGCGATGTCCGGGCGCGCCGTCGAGGCCGCCGGCGACGTCAACACCCTGCTGCTCGACAAGACCGGCACCATCACCCTGGGCAACCGCCAGGCCGCCGAGTTCCTGCCCGCCGAAGGCGTCGAGATCGGCGAGCTGGCGGACGCCGCGCAGCTGTCGTCGCTGGCGGACGAGACCCCCGAGGGCCGCTCGATCGTGGTCCTGGCCAAGACCGAGTACGGTCTGCGGGCCCGTGCCCAGGGCGAGCTCGCGCACGCCACCTGGGTCCCGTTCACCGCCCAGACCCGCATGTCGGGCGTGGACGTGGACGGTGTGCAGGTCCGCAAGGGTGCGGCCGGCTCGGTCGCCAACTGGGTGACCGACAACGGCGGTTCGGTCGGGCCGGACGTGGCGCAGCTGGTGGACGGCATCTCCGCCGCCGGCGGTACGCCGCTGGTGGTGGCCGCGAAAAACGGTGACCAGGCTCCTCGCGTCCTCGGGGTGATCTACCTGAAGGACGTGGTGAAGGAGGGCATGCGGGAGCGCTTCGACGAGCTGCGCCGGATGGGCATCAAGACCATCATGATCACGGGCGACAACCCGCTGACCGCCAAGGCGATCGCGCAGGAGGCCGGCGTGGACGACTTCCTCGCCGAGGCCACGCCCGAGGACAAGATGGCCCTGATCAAGAAGGAGCAGGAGGGCGGCAAGCTGGTCGCGATGACCGGCGACGGCACCAACGACGCCCCCGCGCTCGCCCAGGCCGACGTCGGCGTCGCGATGAACACCGGGACCATGGCGGCCAAGGAGGCCGGCAACATGGTCGACCTGGACTCCAACCCCACCAAGCTGATCGAGATCGTGGAGATCGGCAAGCAGCTGCTGATCACCCGCGGCGCGCTGACCACCTTCTCGATCGCCAACGACGTGGCCAAGTACTTCGCGATCATCCCCGCGATGTTCGCCGGGGTCTACCCGGGCCTGAGCCACCTCAACATCATGGGCCTGCACAGCCCCCAGTCCGCGATCACCTCCGCGATCATCTTCAACGCCCTGGTCATCATCGGCCTCATCCCCCTCGCCCTGCGCGGCGTGAAGTACCGCCCCGCCGACGCCAGTTCACTGCTGGCCCGCAACATCGGGATCTACGGCGTCGGCGGCCTGGTCGTCCCCTTCATCGGGATCAAGCTGATCGACCTGATCGTCCAGTTCATCCCCGGCCTGAGCTGAGAGAACGAGAACAATGCCCACCATCGTGCGCACCCACCTCACCGCGCTGCGGGCGCTCTTGGTGATGACCGTCCTGTGCGGCATCGCCTACCCGCTGCTGATCACCGGCATCAGCCAGGCCGTCTTCAGCGACAAGGCCAACGGCTCGATCGTGAAGGCCGACGGCAAGGAGGTCGGCTCCAGCCTGCTCGGCCAGAACTACAACCTGCCCAAGGTCAACCCCGACGACCCGAAGGAGGAGCCCAAGCCGGACCCGAAGTTCTTCCAGCCCCGGCCCTCCGCCAACAACCACGCAGGCGACAACTCCGGCGCCAGCAACCTCGGCCCGAACAGCGACGACCTGCTCAAGGCCGTCAACGACCGCCGCGCCGCCGTCGCCGCCTTCGACGGCGTCGACCCGGCGAGCGTCCCGGCCGACGCGCTGACCGCCTCCGGCTCCGGCCTCGACCCGCACATCTCCGTCGCCTACGCCAAGGAGCAGGTCAACCGGGTCGCCAAGGAGCGCAGCCTGCCGGCGGACACGCTGAACCAGCTGGTCGACAAGTACACCGAGGGCCGCTCGCTCGGCTTCCTCGGCCAGGAAGGCGTCAATGTCGTCCTGCTGAACAAGGCCGTGAGCGAGGCGAAGTGATCTCCTCGGCACACTGAGGATCGGGACCGACCCGGGCGCGGTGGACACACCTGCCGCTTCCGGGTCGGTCGCCCGCTTTCCCCGTCCGTCCAGCGGGGGCACCTCACCTCTCCGCGTGGAAGTCGACAGCACGCCCATACCGGCCGCCCTTCGTCAGAAAGCGCAACGCCCATGTCCCCTGACCTCACCCCCGGCACCGTGCACCGCCGCGGACGGCTGCGGGTCTACCTCGGCTCGGCTCCCGGCGTCGGCAAGACGTACCGGATGCTGGACGAGGCGCACCGGCGGCGGGATCGCGGCGCGGACGTGGTCGTCGGCTTCATCGAGACCCACGGGCGCAAGCACACCGCCGGGATGCTCGACGACCTGGAGGTGGTCCCCCGTGTCCGCCGACACTACCGGGACACCGAGTTCGAGGAGATGGACCTCGACGCGGTGCTCGCCCGCTGCCCGTCCGTCGTCCTGGTGGACGAGCTGGCGCACACCAACATCCCCGGCGGTCGGCACCCCAAGCGCTGGCAGGACGTCGAGGAACTGCTCGCCGCCGGGATCGACGTCATCACCACCGTCAACATCCAGCACCTGGAATCGCTGAACGACGTCGTCCAGAAGATCACCGGCATCCCCCAGCGCGAGACCGTCCCGGACGAGGTCGTCCGCCGAGCCGACCAGCTCGAACTCGTCGACATGGCCCCGCAGGCGCTGCGTCGACGCATGGCCCATGGCAACGTCTACAAGGCGGAGAAGGTCGACGCCGCGCTCTCCAACTACTTCCGGGTCGGCAACCTGACGGCACTTCGGGAACTCGCCCTGTTGTGGGTGGCCGGGCGCGTGGACGAGGGCCTGCGTGACTACCGGTCGACCCACAACATCGACCGCGTGTGGGAGACCCGCGAACGCGTCGTCGTGGCGCTGACCGGCGGCCCCGAGGGCGAGACGATCATCCGCCGCGCCGCCCGGATCGCCGACCGCACCGCCGGCGGCGAGCTGCTCGCCGTCCACGTCTCCCGCAGCGACGGCCTGGCCGGCGCCTCGCCCGGTGCGCTCGCCCAGCAGCGGCAACTGGTGGAGGACCTGGGCGGCAGCTACCACGTCGTGGTCGGCGACGACATCCCCACCGCGCTGCTCGCCTTCGCCCGCGCCCACGACGCCACCCAGCTGGTGCTCGGCACCAGCCGCCGAGGCCGGATCAACCGCTTCCTCACCGGCCCCGGCACCGGGCAGACCACCGTGGACGCCTCCGAGGACATCGACGTCCACATGGTCACCCACGAGTTCACCGGCCGCGGCCGACTGCCCTCGCTCGGTCGCCGCCACTCCAGGCGCCGCACCATCGCCGGGTTCGCCTCGGGCTTGATCGTGCCCGCGCTGCTGACGGCCGTACTGTCCCGGTTCCACACCTCGGTCAACCTCACGACCGACGCACTGATCTTCCAACTCGGCGTCGTGGCAGTGGCATTGCTCGGCGGTGCGACCTCGGCACTGCTGGCCTCGCTGGTGGCCTCCCTGCTGCTCAACTACTTCTTCATCCCGCCCGTCCACACCTTCACCATCGACGAGACCAACAACTTCATCGCCCTGATCGTCTTCGCGATCGTCGCCCTCACCGTCTCTACCGTCGTCGACCACGCCGCCCGCCTCACCACCAGAGCCGCCCGCGCCACCGCTGAGGCCGAGGCCCTCTCCACCCTGGCCGGCAGCGTGCTGCGCGGCGCCGACGCCCTGCCCGCCCTGCTGGACAAGACCCGCACCGCATTCGGCCTGGACTCCGTCGCCCTGCTCGACCGCAGCGGCCGCACCATCGCCCGCAGCGATACCGACGGCGAACCGGCCGCGGACCGCACCGTCACCGAACTGCCGACCGGACCGGACGCGCTGCTGATCCTGGCCGGACGCCGGGTCTCCGCCGCCGACCAACGCGTCCTGACGGCCTTCGCCGCGCACATCGCCGCCGCACTGGAACGAGACCGCCTCGCCACCGCCGCCGCCGAGGTCGAGCCGATCAAGGCTGCCGACCGAATGCGCACCGCCCTGCTCGCCGCCGTCAGCCACGACCTGCGCACCCCGCTCGCCGCCGCGCTCGCCGCCGTCGGCTCACTGCGCAGCCCCGACGTCGAGTTCGCACCCGCCGACCGCGACGAACTCCTCACCATGGCCAATGAGTCACTGCTCAAGCTCACCGCACTGGTCGACAACCTCCTCGACATGAGCCGCCTCCAGGCCGGCGCACTCACCCTCAACCTGGAAGCCACCCAGCTCGACGAGGTACTGCCCCGGGCCATGGACTCCCTGGCCGACCCGGACGCCGCCGTCCAGCCCCTCGACCTCGACACCGCCCCGCCCGTGCTCGCCGACCCGCCCCTGCTAGAACGCGTCCTCGCCAACCTCATCGCCAACGCACTGCGGCACAACGCCCCCGGCGCGCCCGTCCTGGTCACCGCGAGCGGCCACGCCGACCACGTCGAGGTCCGCGTCGTCGACCGCGGCCCCGGCATCGCCCCAGAGGACCGCGACCGGGTCTTCCTCCCCTTCCAACGCCTCGGCGACACCGACAACACCACCGGCGTCGGCCTCGGCCTCGCCCTCTCCCGCGGCCTCGCCGAAGCCATGGGCGGCACCCTCGAAGTCGAGGACACCCCCGGCGGCGGCACCACCATGCTGCTCACCCTGCCCGCTGCCGTCGACGAACCCCACGCCACCACACCGGTCGAGGAGGAGCAGTGAACCGCATCCTCCTGGTCGACGACGATCCACTCCTGCTACGGACCCTCCAACTCAACCTCCGCGCCCGCCAGTACGAGGTCCTCACCGCGAACAGCGGCCGGGCGGCACTCGACGCGGCCGAACGCGACACGCCCGACGCCGTCCTCCTCGACCTCGGCCTTCCCGACCTCGACGGCATCGACGTCCTCCGGCACCTGCGCGCCCACCTCGACGTGCCGATCATCGTCCTGTCCGGCCGCACCGAGCCCGAGGAGATGATCCGCGCCCTCGACGCCGGCGCCGACGACTACGTCACCAAACCGTTCGACCCCGACGAGCTGTTCGCCCGGCTGCGGGCCGTCCTGCGCAGGCCGTCCCGCCTCGTCCGCGAGCACAACCCCAGGATCGGCGAGTACGAGATCGACACGGACGCCACCACCGCCACCGGACCGTCCGGACCCGTCCGGCTCACCCCCATCGAGTGGAAGATCCTCACCCTCCTGCTGGCCAACCCGGGCCACCTGGTGTCCGGCCGGCAGATCCTGCGCGAGGTCTGGGGCCCAACCGCCGAGAAGCAGCGTCACTACCTGCGCGTGTACCTCGCGGGCCTGCGCCGCAAGCTCGAACCCGACCCCGCCCACCCCCGCCACCTGATCACCGAGGCTGGCATGGGCTACCGCTACGAGCCCTGACCCGCCCACGGGACCCCGATCCGGGGCCGGTCAGCTTGTTGCCCTTGGCGGCCAGCTGAGCGGCGCGCTTGGCATCCGCCTCCGGGCCGGCCTCGACAGCCTGGTACTCCAGCAGGACTTCGACGTTTTGCCTGCTCAGAGGCTGCATGTGACCACCCATTTTCCTCGGCGTGCCGCAGGACCGCCAGGCGTCGCTGGGCCTGGCAGTCCTGCTGCTGTTGCGATGAAGCGGGCATGGCAGGAATCCGTCATAGTCGGAGATCCGTGTGCCACCGATGTACGGCAGTTTTATAGCCAGAGCTAGAGGATCGGCTCGCAGCCGATCGCCTTGCCGCCGACGGTGAGGAACTGTCGTACCAGGCCGTCCTGGTCGGGGAACAACCGTGTGCGGGAGGACGGGTCGGACCCACCCATGACGGTGAAGTAGACGTCCTTGCCCCGGCAGGTGGCGATGAGCGTCCCGTGCGCGACCCACTGGGCCCGCCCGACGGTGCCTGTGTTGTCGTTCGGCCGTCTGGCCACGGTGGTGGCCTGCGGCTCAGTCGTGATCGCGAAGATCTGCGGGCTCAGGGACGACGACCCATCGGTGATCGTGCAGAACCAGATCGGGTCCGAGGCGGTGGTGACCTGCTGCCGGAAGGTCACCGGGGTGCTCGGGATCCTCGGGTCCTTGGCCGGGGCGAACCCGGGCAGTCCGCACAGGCTTGCCCAGTCCGGGTCCGTCTCGGCCCCCTTCGCCGACAGGCTCTTCGGTGCCGCGATCTTCCGGTCCCCGCACGCGCGCGCTTTGGCCGTCGCGTTGGCGAACGACACGGCCAAGCGGGCCCGCTCCTCGTCGTGGCCCTTCACGTCGTGGCCCTCCTCGTAGGTGGTCACCTCGGCCCGCACACCCTTGTCGCAACCCTCGGGGAGCACGGCCCACGCCGCCGTCGGGGTGACCGAGCCACCGGGGAACAGCCGGGCGTCCGACGCGGCCAACTCGGCCGGGCCGTCATCGGTGCCGCGGCGGATGGTGAAGTGCACGGTCTTCTCGGAGGTCTCGAACAGGCCGGACCTGACGGTGGCGTCGCAGTTGTTTCCGCTCCAGTTCTCCGTCAGCGAGTAGCGCTGGTCCTTGTGTTCACTGATCCGACCTGACCCCAGGAGGTCGTGCACCTGGTCCGCCGAAGCCACCCCATCGCACACGCTGTCCGGCCCGCCGACGTTCGTCAGCCGGTTCAGCGCGAACCCTCCCGCCCCGATCGAGGCGAGGGCGAGCACCACCACCAACCACGCCCGGAGGGCGCCCGGGGTGAGCTCGCGTAGACCGCCCGCCCCGTCGAGCTCGTCGGCCGGCTCGTTCTTCTCGTCGGTTTCCACGGCGCTCACGCCCTGCCGAACACGGTGCGGTAGGTGTTGTCGATCCCGGTGTTGTAGGCGCTCCCCGCGCTTCGCTTGAGCTGATCGGGGACGCTGCCGTCGCCGTCCAGCGCGAAGTGGTCGTATCCGGACTCGACCAGCTTGTAATTGAGCATCGCGTCCAGCTGCTGCCGTCCGGCCGAGAAGTGGGAGCTCAGGTTGCCCTTGAGGTGGGTGTCGATCTCTCCCTTGGCGGAGTCCGCCCACATCGAGGTCCCGACGTCGACCAAGCGCTGCGCGGCATCCCCGAACTCCGGGATAAAGCCCACGACCCCGCCAATCGCGTGATAGGTCATCTTCGCCTGCCAGTCCACGGTCTTGTTGTCGGCGTCCGCATGGTCGAGCGCCGCGTCGGCGAACACTGCGTCCAGCGCGCCGAGGGTCGCGGCAGAGTGGTGGACGAGGGACTCCAGTCGAGGCTTCGCGCGGCCCGTCACGTCGGGCGTCATGGCGTCGCGGTCGAGCTGGTCCAGCCGGTGGGCGATCTCCTGGGTCTCGGCACTGTGGATGACGGCGTAGGACGACGGGTCCTCCGCGGCGCCTCGGATGAGGCGCAGAAGCTGGTCGGAGGTGACGGTCAGGCCGTCCGGCTGGGAAGGCCCGTACAGCTTCTCCTTGCCGAGGATCTCGTGCATGTCCGCGGCGTAGTCGGCGATCATGTCGGCCATCGGCCGGCGGAGTCCGGCGGGAAGGGAGGTCTTGTCCCCGGGGCCGGAGCCAGCGAACGACTTCATCGTCTCGTCCATGATCTGCGACATGACCCTGTCGTGCGGGCGGACGACGGGCTGATCGCCGTGCGGATCGCGGCCGGTGGTGGCCGCCTCCAGGGCGTAGCCGAAGGCGGTGCGCGAGGCGGTCTGCTCGGAGGGCGCCTTCTGCGCCTTCTCCTGGTCGGGCCACTTGCGCTCGTGCAGCAGGTAGTCCAGGTTCTTGCCCTTTCCGGGGTCGAGGAAGTCCTTCGACGCCTCGGGGTTGCGGCTGAGCGCGTTCGTCAGGCCGCCCATCGGGTCCGTCTGGTAGGGGCGGCCGGTCCACTTCGGGCCCCAGAGGTCCTCGCCCTTGTCCTTGCTGCCGCGCTCGTAGTCGACCAGGTCGTTGCCGACCTTGAGCAGGAAGGCCTTGTCGAACGTTCCCTTGGCCCCCATCAGGGCGGTCAGCGCCGGGTAGTTGGTGTTGTACCCGTCGGCGCCGTCGCGGCGCCGGGCGGCGGCCAGCAGCTGGTTCTCCCAGTCCTTGCCCATGCCGCCGTCGTGGGTGGCGGTGGCGAGGGAGACGGACAGGCCGTCGAGGACGGCCTGGAAGTCGTGGGCGTGGCGCTTGCCGTGGGCGAGGCCGTCATAGATCCCGCTGTACGCCAGGAGGGCGTCCTGGCCGGTCTTGCCGTGGTACTCCAGACCGTTGATCAGGGTGGTGGCGAAGTCCTTGTTGCCCGCGTTGGCGGCCAGGAGGTCCTGGAGTTTCTTCAGCTCCGGAGGGGTGAGGTCGTCGGCCTTGGCCAGCAGGGTCTTGGCCCGGTTGGCGTCGGCGACCGGGCCGCCGCCGTAAGGAGCGGGGTTGAAGGACGTGGTGCTGGTGCCGATGTCGCCCCGGAGCGCGGCGGCGGCCCGCTGGTCGGCGCCAGCGGCCTTCTCGACGGCCTTGGTCAGGCGGGTCTGGATGGCCTCGGCCTTGGTCCTCAGCTCTTGCGCGAGTGTCGCGCTGTCGGTGTCGTTCCGGGCCTCCTTCGGCAGGGTCCAGTTGACGACGCCGTCCGCGGTGACGGTCATCTTGTCGGTCTGCGCGTCGTGGATCGCGGTGTCGAGCTCGCGCCGGGCGGCGGCGAAGTCCTCGGCGGCGGCCTTCATGATCGAGGCCAGCGCGGTGGCGACCTTCGAGGCCTGTTTGAAGTCGCCGTCGATGCCCTGGAGCACCTTGGTCGCGCCGTCGGCGGCCGTGCCCTCCCAGCCGGCCCGCTGGGCGGTGGGCGTGAGGTCCTTGGTGACCCGGTCGTCCAGTGAGGTGAGGGACTTTGCGACGCCGGACCACGCGTCGGCGGCGTCGCTGATCCCGGAGAAGTCCGCCTCGTGCAGTTCTTTGAAGGACACCATGTGCCCGAAATCCCCCTTCAGGCGCCCGCGGTCAGGTTGGCGGCGGTCGCGGTTTCGTTGGTGCGGTACCCCTGCTGGGACCGGTCCAGGTTGGCGGCAGCGGAATCGAGCCGGTCGTGCAGAGCCGTGCACTGCTGCAGCCAACGTTCGGTGCTGTCGGTGAGGGCGCCGCCGAAGGCGAAGCCGCGGACCTTCGTCGCCGCGGTGCTCGCGTATTCCGTGAGGCTGTGCGCACCGGCCCCGGCCTTGCCGTTGGTGCTGTTCAGATCGGTGGCTATCTGCCGGGCGGCCCCGGCCGAGGCACCGAGTTCGTACGGGGTGTCCAGGCGGGTAGTCACCGGTCCGGGGGCCGGGTGAGACGGGGGCCTGCCGGCACCGCCGGCCAGGACGAGCCTGCCGGGCGCCGGGCCCTCGTTGGTGCCGCCGGTCCGGCCGGGAGCGGTGGCCGGGGCGACCGGCCCGGTGGTGAACTGCGGGCTGACCATGTGTGTGCGACTCCCCCTCAAGTGAGAAAAGTGCGAACCGCCTCTGCGGGAGAAGGCCCCATCAGCAGCCTCCGTTTGCATGCTGACGCACTCTCACGGGGCCCGGTTGCGGATTCGCAGACGATCTCTGTCAAGGGTTCGTCAAGAGGCTGCAGGCCCGAACCGGAGCCCTTCCCGAAGCGCCGAAATCAGTAATGCAATCTTGACGCCATTCGGGATCGAGGCGAACTGACAGTGACTTAGGATCAGTTGTCACGTCATCAGTTGGTGTACCTCACGCGGGCGGAATGGCAGCTGAGAGCCCGGCGGCGTCGACGCTCCGGCCAGGCAGCACCTGGTGTTGGTGACGCTCAGCACCGAACACCGGCAGCACTGGGACCACTGGGCGACGGTGGTGGGCACCGCCCTGCGGAACCTGTCGCTGGTCGCGCCGCGCCCGGCCGAGGCGGCACCGCCCGCCGTACCGGCGCCGGCGGCCTAGCCGCCGACCGGCCTGGAGGAGCGGGTCCGGCAGGCGTTCGACTGACGTGTGCGGGAGGCCGCCGGTGTTCGGCCGGTGGCGAGAGGAGGTTCGGCGTGATGCGGTTCCTGCTGGACGTGCGAATGGTCCTGCTCGGCCTGGTGGGCCTCGGCAACCTGTGGTGGCTCTACCGGCTGATCACGGTCCGCAGGCTCCGCCGGCAGTGCGAGGGTGTGCCCGTGGAGCAGCAACTCGCCGAGATGCGCGCCGAACTGGCGGCGGCACCGAGCGACACCGTGCTGTTCGACCTGCTGAAGGCGAAGTACCCGGCGGTCAAGGCCGAGCAGGCCGCCGAGGTGGCGCGGTCCGTGGGGCCCTGGCAGGTGATCGAGCGCGGGCCCGACGGAGTGCCAAGCTGGGTGTCCCGACACGCCGAGCGCGCACCGCAGGACCAATCTCCGGCCGAGCAACAGAGGCTGGGGCCGCTGGTCAAGCTGCTCTCGGTGGTCTGCACGCTACTCGCCCTGGCCACCGTCTGGTTCGCCTATCCGCACGTCAACCACCTTGGCCTGGCCGGGATCTGGGTCACCTACGGCGCGGCGCTCCTGCTGCTGGTGCGCTGGGACGTCGGCTGGACGCAGTCGGTCCTGCTGGTGCTGCCGACCCTCCTGATCGGCGGCTTCGCGTTCATCATGGTCATCGGCTGGGCGCACTCCCACGCGATGGAGAAGGCCGGCGGTTTGGGCGGCATGCCGGATGCGGTCGGCCTGGTGCTGTCGCTCTTGTTCGGCCTGTTGGCGGCCGTCATGCCGATCCTCGTTGAGAAGGGCCAGGCCGAGAAGAGCGCGGCCCGGAAGGACGCGGGCGAGCGGGCGCTGAGCGCACACGAGGAAGCGGACCCACGGGCCCACCGGGCCGGGGCATCACCATGGGTCGATCTCCTCCAGCGCGGACCGCCTTGCCTTCGTGTTGCTGCACCAGGTGCCCAGCGCCAGACCCTCCCTGGCCCGAACTGACCGCGGCACCCGACTATGCCCCTCCCATTCGATGAACACCAAGTCCAGAGGCGGCCCATATTGTTCCGATGACCGACCCCATTCACATCAGCCTTCCCGGCAAGACTCCGGTTTCACGCTTCGCCAGCCGAGCGTCTGGAGGCGGCCAGAATATGTATGTGGAATTCATCGCCGAGGACGGACGAATATGACTGTTCCGTGAGTTCTCCCAGCTAGAGGAATTCCCTGCCTCTGACACCTGGCCTGCTCCGTACTGGAGCGACCTGCTGGAAGTGGATGACCAGGCGCTCGTTCCCCACAGCGCCAAGCGATACGACCTGTTCCAGATGATCAATGGCTATCTCTGCTGGACCGACGGCCACGAAGCCCGGCCTTGGAGCGATCTGTGCGTTCAGCTGGCCTTGCCTGCGAGCCCTTGGAAGCTGCTCGACGACACAACGGATCATTAGCGCGCCGCGATTCCCCTGGCTCCTGCGGATCCGGAGCCTCGCCTGCGCTTTCCATACAGGCCCCTGACGTCGCGCCGCCTTGCACACGGCGCAACCAGGCGGCAAGGGTGGAGCGGACCACGCAACCACACTTGCGCTGAAGGGAATTCGATGGCTTCCCGCACAGTCTCCCGCCTCACCGTCACCGTCACCGCGCTCTGCGCTGCGACCGCCGCCGCTCTGCTGGCCGTCGGCGCCGCACCGGCGAGTGCGGCCGCGCCGGACGATCAGGCCAACGGCGGCGGCTTCCGAACCGTCGCGGCCAGCGAGGGCCTCACCGCGGAGAGCGCCGCCGTCCGCGCCCTCGCGGTCCACCTCCGAACCCCGGCCGACACCCTGTGCACCGGCACCTGGACGCACGCGGTGTCCACCGTCCAGTTCCAGCGCTCATCGGGTGGCACGCTGGCCTGGAGCTTCGAGCTGTCCAACACCGCAAAGGGCGCGCTCGGGCCGACCGTGACCGTGACGATGCCGTACTCCTACATCAACGGCCGCGCCATCAACCCGCCGTACCACCCGCACACCGAGCCGAACTGGTACAACTTCCACGGCAGCCTTAATAGTTACCAGTTCATCGGCGGCGGTGGCGGTGGCACCATCCAGACCGGCAACAAGGTCACCTTCTACTGGTTCCTCAAGGGCTCCAAGCCGAACACCGCGGCCGACCGCTACATCACCTGCCAGGTCCCGAGGCCCGGCAGCGCCTGACCGGCCGGCGGAAGACGAGGAGGGATACAGCGATGCACGACGTCGGCAAGCAGCGGATCGAGGTCCTGGACAGGCAGTACGAACTGACGGTCCATTCCCTCACCCGAACGGCGGAGGAGTTCACCGTGACGTACTCCATCACCCCGCCCCTCCCGAACGACGTCCCTCCCGTCTCCCCCGCCGCGCCGCCGCTGTTCCTCTGGCTGGAGGCCACCGACGACCTCGGCAACCACTACACCGACTATGGCGGCGCCCACGGATTGAGCACCGACGGACTACGGACGCAGGGCACCATCTCCGGGCAGCCCGCGGTCGCTGCCGAGGCCGACCGGCTCACCGTGAGGCTCGTCTTCCTTCAAGGGGCATCGGAACACGGGTACGAGTTCTCGCTGCCGCTGCCGGACGAAGCCTGAGACGTCCCGACGCCTGGCCGCCGCCTCCCGGTCAGGCGAACTCGCGCAGGCGGGGCCGGACTCCCAGTGCGGTCAGGGCGAGCGCGGCCGCCAGGGCCGCCGCGCCGAGGCCTGCGGTGGTGGCGTCGAGGTCGTCGTCAGTGGCGGCGACGGCTCCGTCGAATGCCCGCTGGTTGATGGCCTGGGTGTCGTCGAGGGCGGTGCTGAGCACGTCGAAGTCGGCGTTGGACTGGCCCGGGGTGGTGCCGGTGTCGAAGGTGACCGCTTCCTTGAGCTTGCCCTGGGCGTTCAGCTCGCGGATCTTCCGGTCGTCCCGCTGGTACTGCTGGAAGGCGGCCAGCACCCGCTCTGCCGCCTCCTGTTCGCCGGCGAAGGTGATGTTGCGCAGTTCGTCGCCGAGGTAGCCGCCGAAGCCCACCTGGCCGTGGTCGGCCCGGTGCCGGTCGGCCAGCGCGGCGAGCTTGTCGCTGTACGAGGCGAGCGTGGCGCCGTCGACCCGGGCGAAGGACTGGGTCTTGTCGAGGAAGCTCTGCTCGTAGGCGGCCGCCCGGGCGGGGTCGGTCAGGTAGCGGCTCTCGTCGGCGTTGAGGTCGTACGCCACCGCGCGCGCCCGACTGAGGGCGATCACCGAGTCGAAGGAGTTACTCTTGGCGACCACCAGCTGGTGGTCCACCCGGGAGGCCAGCGTCAGCGCGGTGACCAGTCCGGCGAGGGTGAGCAGGGTCGTGACGGCCAGCGGCACGTTCACCAGCCGCCGGTAGCGCACCGCCAGCAGGCGCTGCAGGCCGACCAGGGCCGCGAGCGCGAGCAGACCGGTGACCAGGATCCCCCACCAGCCGCCCGCCAGGGCATCGCGCTGGTCGGTGTAGTTGCGTTCCACGACCACCGCGTTGGCCTTGGTCACCTCGTCGACGGCAGGCAGCAACTGCTGGCGCAGCAGGTCGGTGGCCTGCCGATAGGCGGCGAGGGCGTCCGCCGAGGGGCGGCCAGCCGAAGCGTGGGCCTGGTCCTCCAGCAGCTGGGCGCGGGCCACCAGGGCCTCGTAGCGGCCGAGTTCGCCGATGACGGTCTGCACCGCCCGCTGCCCGGCCGCGTCACCGGCCACCGCCTCCGTGACGCGCTGCAGGTCATTGTCGGCCTGGGTGCGCCGCTGCTCGTAGGTGTCCAGGGTCGCCTTGCGCAGCGCCGCGTAGTCCGGATCGGCGCCGAACAGCAGCAGATTGGCGGCCTGGGCGTCCATGTCGTTGAGCGCGAAGTAGAGGTCGGCCGAACGCACCACCTGAGGGGCGGCCCGGTGGCCAATCACGTCCGTGCCGTCCCGGCCGCCGCCCAGGACGGTGGCAGTCGTGGCACCGGCGGCGAGCAGCGTCATCAGGCAGAGCCCGGCGAGGGCGCGCACCAGGCGCGGAGTGTTCCACCAGGCCCGGCTACGCCAGGAGCGGCCGGGCCGGTGACGGGGGGCACGCGGCGCGGGCAGTGGTAGGGCTGTCTCCTGCCGCGCTGTCTCCGACGCGACCGTTTTCCCCACGACAGCCGTACCGCCCGACGTTCCCGTTGGCATCGCCGCGCGCCCCCTCCCCTGTTTTTCACTGGCCGCCGAACCTTGCCCGGAGGAACCCGCCGGGGGTCGGGGTTCGGCAAACGGTTCGCCGTCAGGCCCCACGCCCGGGCGGCGAACCGTTTCCTCGCAGCTCACACTAGGTGCGGCCGAACATCCGTCCGCCCGCTCTGACGCGTCCTTGACGCGGCCGAGGACGATCTTGACGAGGCATTCACACAGGATCCGGCCAGGTACGCGGCCCCCGCACGGAGCGTGCGGGGCTACTGGCTCTCAGTGGCTGATCGTCCACTGCTGTTCGGCGGACCCCTCGCAGGTCCAGCCGAGCGTCTTCCGGTCCTCGCGGTAGGTCAGGCAGTAGGCCGGAAGGAGCGGGCGCCGACGCGGAACGCGAGTCTCGCCCGTCCCGGATACCTGGTTCAGGGCTGGAACCGGTAGCCGATCCCGGGCTCCGTGATCAGATGGCGCGGCCGGGCAGGGTCGGGTTCGAGCTTCCGGCGCATGCTGGAGAAGAAGACTCTCAAGTAGTTGCTCTGGTTCGCCGCGTCCGGACCCCAGACCTCGCTCAGGATCTGTTGCCCGGGTACCAGTCTCCCGGGGTTGGCCAGCAGGAGGCCGAGGATCTTCCACTCGGTCGGGGTCAGCCGGATCGGGCCGTCCGGGCCGGTGATCGTGCCTGCCTCCAGGTCGACGGCGTTCGGCCCGATCCGCGTCGACGGCGAGGTCTCGGGTTCGGCGGGCCGACGCAGCACAGCGCGGAGCCGGGCCAGCAGTTCGTCCATCACGAACGGCTTGGTCACGTAGTCGTCCGCGCCCGCGTCGAACGCGCGGAGCTTGTCCTCGATCTGGGCCCGCCCGGTCAGCACGATGATCGGCACGGCCAACATGGAGCGCATGCCGTGGATCACGTCGACCCCGTCGAAGTCCGGCAGCCCTAGGTCCAGGAGGACGGCGTCGGGCGAGGACCGGCCCACCGAGTCCAGCGCCTGCTGACCGGTGGCTGCGGTGAGCACCGAATAGTGTCTGGCCTGCAGACTGATCCGCAGGGTGCGCCGCAGCGCCGGCTCGTCGTCGACGACGAGGATGTGGCTCACCGGTCCGCGTTCCTCTCCAGTTCAAGGGTGTCGGGCTCCTCGTGCCCCGTGGACGGCGCTGTCGGCAGGACGAGGAGCATGGTGGTGCCCCCGCCGGGGGTGTCCTCGACGTCCAGGCTGCCGCCCATGGCCTCGGCGAGGCCGCGGGAGAGGGCAAGTCCGAGGCCGACGCCGGTGGTGTTGTCGGTGTCGCCGAGGCGCTGGAAGGGCAGGAAGACCCGGTCGCGGTCCTCGGGGGCGATGCCGGGGCCGCGGTCGATCACCCGGATCTCGACCTGGTCGGCGTGGTGGCTGGCGGTGACCAGGACGGGCGCGCCGGGGGCGTTGTGCCGCAGTGCGTTGGCGATGAGGTTGGCGAGGACGCGTTCCAGCAGCGGCGGGTCGGCGAGTACCGGCGGGGCAGTGTCCAGGTCGAGCGGCTGGACCGGCGCCTGCGGGTCGGACAACGAGTCCACGGCGTGCACCAGCATCTCCTCCAGTGAAATGGGCGCCAGGTGGAGGGTGAGGGCGCCGGCCTGGAGGCGGCTCATGTCGAGCAGGTTGTCAACCAGTCGGGTGAGCTTGACCAGTGACTCGTCGGCGGTGGCGAGGAGTTCGGCCTGGTCCTCGGGCGAGAACTCGACGTCGGGGCTGCGCAGCGAGCCGACCGAGGCGCGGGCGGCGGCGAGCGGGGTGCGCAGGTCGTGGCTGACGGCGGCGAGCAGGGCGGTGCGCATCCGGTCGGCGGCCTTGATCGGCTCGACCTCGGCGGCGACCACGGCCAGCCGGTCACGTTCCAGCGCGGCGCCGACGTGGGCGGCGAAGGCGGTGAGCACCCGCTGGTCGGCGGCGGGCAGCCGGCGGCCGGTGAGCACCAGGACGGCGTCGGCGCCGACCGGGACCTCGGTGGTCTCGTACGGCCCCTCGCCGTCGTCCGGGTGCTCGGTCTCGCAGTGGGCGAGCACCTCGCCGTCGGAGCGGGAGAGCAGCGCGACGGTCTGCATGCCGAAGGCCGTACGGGACTTCTCCAGCAGGGCGGGCAGCGCGTCGGCGCCGCGAAGCACGCTGCCGGCCAGGGTGGAGAGGGTCTCGGCCTCGGCGGTGGCGCGGGCGGCCCGGGTGGTGAGCCGGCCGGCGTGGTCGACCACGGTGGAGACGGCGAGCGCGACCGTGACGAACACCAGGAGGGCGACGATGTTGTTCGTCTCACCGATGGTCAGATCGTGCGCCGGTGGGATGAAGAAGTAGTTCAGCAGCACCGAGGCGACGACGGCCGCCACCACGGCGGAGACCGCCCCACCGAGCAACGCGACGGACACCACGCCGAGCTGGAAGACCAACGCGTCCGTGGTCAGGTTCAGCTGGGCGTGAAACTGTGAGAGCACGGGCGTGAGCAACACGGGCACGATCAGGCCCGAGGCGAACCCGGCGATGGTGCGGCGCTTGGAGTGGCGGCGGCCGAGCGAGGGCAGTCGGCCGCGGCCGGTGAACTCGTGGGTGACCATGTGGACGTCGATGTCCTCGGAGGCGTCCACGGTGGTCTGCCCGGTGCCGGGGCCGGTGAGGAAGCGGTTGATCCGGCCGCGGCGGCTGGTGCCGAGCACCAGCTGGGTGGCGTTGTGGGCGCGGGCGAAGGCGAGCAGCGCGGTGGGGATGTCGTCGCCGACCACCACGTGGTAGCTGCCGCCCAGGTCCTCCACCAGTTGCCGCTGCTGGGCGAGCGCGCCGGAGGAGGCGCCGGCCAGGCCGTCGCTGCGGGAGACGTGAACGGCGAGCAGCTCGCCGCCGGCGGTGCGGTCGGCGATCCGGGCGGCGCGGCGGATGATCGTCTCGCCCTCGGGGCCGCCGGTCAGCGCCACGACGACGCGTTCGCGGGTCTCCCACACGCGGTCGATGTTGTGGCTGGCCCGGTAGTCGCGCAGACCCTCGTCCACCCGCCCGGCCACCCAGAGCAGGGCGAGTTCCCGCAGGGCGGTGAGGTTGCCGACCCGGAAGTAGTTGGAGAGCGCGGCGTCCACCTTCTCCGCCTTGTAGACGTTGCCATGGGCCATGCGCCGACGCAGCGCCTGCGGGGCCATGTCGACGAGTTCGAGCTGGTCGGCCCGACGGACCACCTCGTCCGGGACGGTCTCGCGCTGGGGGATGCCGGTGATCTTCTGGACGACGTCGTTCAGCGATTCCAGGTGCTGGACGTTGACGGTGGTGATGACGTCGATCCCGGCGCCGAGCAGCTCCTCGACGTCCTGCCAGCGCTTGGCGTGCCGCCCGCCGGGGATGTTGGTGTGCGCCAGCTCGTCCACCAGGACGACGGACGGGCAGCGGGCGAGCACCGCGTCGAGGTCCATCTCCTCGAACTCGGCGTCGCGGTAGGAGCGGTGGACACGTGGCAGGACCTCCAGGCCGGCGAGCATGGCCTCAGTGTGGCGGCGGCCGTGGCACTCGATGTACCCGACCACGACGTCGGCCCCGCGCTCCTGTCTGCGCCGGGCCTCGTCCAGCATCCGGTAGGTCTTGCCGACCCCCGGGGCGGAACCGAGGTACACCCTCAGTCGGCCCCTGCGGATGCCGGAGCCGGGGGTGAGGTCGCGGGCCATGGGCACTGCTCTTTCCTTGTGTCGCCAGCAGGTTGGTGGTGCGCAGACATGGACGACCGACCCGGGCAGCAGGGGGGTGCTCCCCGCGCCCGGGTCGGTGTCATCACCTCGCAGATTGACGGATTGTCATCACTTCTGTTCGCTGATCGCCTTGTTGAGGAGGACGACGTTGACGCCCTCGTCACCGAGGAAACCGAGCGAACGGCCCTCGGTGTACTTGTCGACCAGCTTGGCGACCGTCTCCACCGGCAGGTTGCGCTTCTGCGCGACCCGGTTGACCTGCTCCTTGGCGTAGGCCACCGAGATGTGCGGGTCGAGGCCGGAACCGGAGGCGGTCAACGCGTCGGCCGGCACGCTCGCCGGGTCGACGCCGTCGAACGCGGCGACGGCGGCGCGCCGGTCGTTGACGGCCTTGAGCAGGTCGTCGCTGTTCGGGCCGAGGTTGGAGGCGCTGGAGGAGGACGGGTCGTAGCCCGTCCCGGCGGCGGAGGGCCGGGGCTGGAACCACTTCGGGTCCGGCACCGGGTCCTCCTTCGGGTCGTCCGGGTTCTTCTTCGGCAGGTTGAAGTTCTGGCCGAGCAGGCTGGAGCCGACCTCCTTGCCGTCGGACTTCACGATCGAGCCGTTGGCCTTGTCGCTGAACGCGACCTGGCTGATCCCGGTGACCAGCAGCGGGTAGGCAATTCCGAGGATCACCGTGAGCACCAGGAGCACGCGCAGAGCGGTGAAGTGGGTCCGCACGGTGGCGGGCAGGGGCTTGGACATTGCGGTGGCTCCTTTCTCAGTTGAGGCCGGGGATGAACTGGACGATCAGGTCGATCAGCTTGATGCCGATGAAGGGGACGACCAGACCGCCGACGCCGTAGATCCCGATGTTGCGGGCCAGCAGTGAGCTGGCG
Source organism: Kitasatospora cathayae (assembly GCF_027627435.1). Lineage (GTDB taxonomy): Bacteria > Actinomycetota > Actinomycetes > Streptomycetales > Streptomycetaceae > Kitasatospora > Kitasatospora cathayae. Next base: position 954,627 of record NZ_CP115450.1, read on the forward strand.
TCGGACGGGCGGTACTTCACGCCGCGCAGGGCGAGCGGGATCAGGCCGATGATGACCAGGGCGTTGAAGATGATCGCCGAGGTGATCGCGGACTGGGGGCTGTGCAGGCCCATGATGTTGAGGTGGCTCAGGCCCGGGTAGACCCCGGCGAACATCGCGGGGATGATCGCGAAGTACTTGGCCACGTCGTTGGCGATCGAGAAGGTGGTCAGCGCGCCGCGGGTGATCAGCAGCTGCTTGCCGATCTCCACGATCTCGATCAGCTTGGTGGGGTTGGAGTCCAGGTCGACCATGTTGCCGGCCTCCTTGGCCGCCATGGTCCCGGTGTTCATCGCGACGCCGACGTCGGCCTGGGCGAGCGCGGGGGCGTCGTTGGTGCCGTCGCCGGTCATCGCGACCAGCTTGCCGCCCTCCTGCTCCTTCTTGATCAGGGCCATCTTGTCCTCGGGCGTGGCCTCGGCGAGGAAGTCGTCCACGCCGGCCTCCTGCGCGATCGCCTTGGCGGTCAGCGGGTTGTCGCCCGTGATCATGATGGTCTTGATGCCCATCCGGCGCAGCTCCTCGAACCGCTCCCGCATGCCCTCCTTGACCACGTCCTTGAGGTGGATCACCCCGAGGATCTTGGCCGGAGCCGAGCCGATCTTCGTCGCCACCACCAACGGCGTACCGCCCGCGGCCGAGATCCCGTCGACCAGCGTCGACACCTCGTCGCTGACCCGGCCCCCGTTCTCGGTCACCCAGTTCGCCACAGCCGCAGCGGCGCCCTTGCGGACCTGGTGCACGCCGTCGGACTCGTCCAGGTCCACACCCGACATGCGGGTCTGGGCGGTGAACGGGACCCAGGTGGCGTGCGTCAGCTCGCCCTGGGCGCGGGCCCGCAGGCCGTACTCGGTCTTGGCCAGGACCACGATCGAGCGGCCCTCCGGCGTCTCGTCCGCCAGCGAGGACAGCTGGGCGGCGCTGGCCAGCTCGTCGGTGGAGACACCGCTCACCGAGAGGAACTCGGCGGCCTGACGGTTGCCCAGGGTGATGGTGCCGGTCTTGTCGAGCAGCAGGGTGTTGACGTCACCGGCCGCCTCGACGGCGCGCCCCGACATCGCCAGCACGTTGCGCTGCACCAGCCGGTCCATGCCGGCGATGCCGATCGCGGACAGCAGCGCGCCGATGGTGGTCGGGATGAGCGCCACGATCAGGGCGACCAGGACGATCATCGACTGCGGGGCACCCGCGAAGGTGGCCATCGGCTGCAGGGTCACCACGGCGACCAGGAAGACGATGGTCAGCGAGGCCAGCAGGATGTTCAGCGCGATCTCGTTCGGCGTCTTCTGCCGGGCCGCGCCCTCGACCAGGGCGATCATCCGGTCGATGAACGACTTGCCGGGCTCCGAGGCGATCTTCACCACGATCCGGTCGGACAGCACCTTCGTGCCGCCGGTGACGGCGCTGCGGTCGCCGCCGGATTCGCGGATCACCGGCGCGGACTCACCGGTGATCGCCGACTCGTCCACGGACGCGACGCCCTCGACGACGTCACCGTCGCCGGGGATGATCTGCCCGGCCTCCACGACGACGTGGTCGCCGAGCCGCAGCGCCGTGCCCGGGACCTCCTCCTCGTCCTGGGTGGCCGGCCAGTTGGTGAGCCGACGGGCGACGGACTCGGTCTTGGTCTTGCGCAGGGTGTCGGCCTGGGCCTTGCCGCGGCCCTCGGCGACGGCCTCCGCCAGGTTGGCGAAGATCGTCGTCAGCCACAGCCAGACCGTGATCGACCACGCGAAGACACTCGGGTTGGCGATCGCGGAGACCGTGGTGACCACCGAGCCCACCTCGACCACGAACATCACCGGGTTCTTGACCATCACCCGGGGGTCGAGCTTCTTCACCGCGTCCGGCAACGAGGTGACGATCAGTTTGGGGTCGAGCAGCCCGCTGGCCACTCTGTGGGAAGCCTTGCCGTCGGACTTACCGACCGGCGCGGGAGAAGGAGTGAGCGTAGGGGTGGACATCAGGAGAGACCTTCCGCGAGCGGCCCGAGGGCCAGGGCCGGGAAGTAGGTGAGGCCGACGACGATCAGGACGACACCAGACAGCAGGCCCACGAACAGCGGCTTATGAGTGGGCAGGGTGCCCGGAGTGGCCGGAACCGGCTGCTGCTGGGCCAGCGAGCCCGCCAGCGCCAGCACGAACACCATCGGCAGGAACCGGCCGAACACCATGCACAGGCCCAGCGCCGTGTCGTACCAGTCAGTGTTGACAGTGATGCCGGCGAACGCCGAACCGTTGTTGTTGCTCGCGGAGGTGAACGCGTACAGCACCTCGGAGAAACCGTGGGCGCCCGAGTTGAGCATCCCGGCCCGCTCACCCGGCAGCGCCATCGCCACACCGGTGCCGACGAGCACCAGGGCCGGCGTGGTGAGGATGTAGAGGGAGGCGAACTTCATCTCCCGGCCGCCGAGCTTCTTGCCCAGGTACTCGGGGGTGCGGCCGACCATCAGGCCCGCGACGAACACCGCCACGATCGCCAGGATCAGCATGCCGTACAGACCGGAGCCCACACCGCCGGGCGCGATCTCGCCCAGCATCATGTTGAAGATCGTGATCCCGCCGCCGAATGGCGTGAACGAGTCGTGGAAGGAGTCCACCGCACCGGTCGAGGTCAGCGTCGTCGAAGCGGCGAACAGCGAGCTGGCCGCGATGCCGAACCGCTGCTCCTTGCCCTCCATCGCGCCGCCGGCGGCCTGCAGGGCGGTGCCGTGGTGCTGCGACTCGGCGAAGGTCATGAGCGCGGCGGAGCCGACCCAGAAGATCGCCATAACGGCGACGATCGCGTAGCCCTGGCGGTTGTCCCCGACCATCTTGCCGAACGTGCGCGGCAGCGCGAAGGAGATCACCAGCAGCAGGAAGATCTCCAGCCAGTTGGTGAAACCGGTCGGGTTCTCGAACGGGTGCGCCGAGTTGGCGTTGAAGAAGCCGCCACCGTTGGTACCCAGCTCCTTGATGACCTCCTGGGAGGCCACCGGGCCGCCCGGGATCTTCTGCACGTCACCCGCGAGGTTGGTGACCTCATGGAAGCCGTGGAAGTTCTGGATCACGCCGTTGGCGGCCAGGACCAGTGCGAACACGATCGCCAGCGGCAGCAGGAGACGCAGGTTGATCCGGACCAGGTCCACCCAGAAGTTGCCGACCCGGTCCGTCCTGTTGCGGGTGAAGCCCCGGATCAGCGCGGCCACGATGGCGATGCCGACGGCCGCGGAGACGAAGTTCTGCACCGCCAGGCCCGCCATCTGCACCAGGTGGCCCATCGCGGACTCGCCGCTGTAGGACTGCCAGTTGGTGTTGGTGACGAAGGAGATCGCGGTGTTCCAGGCCTGGTGGCCCTCCATCTGCTGAACGCCCAGGTTCAGCAGCAGGAAGGTCTGGAGGCGGATCAGGCCGTAGAGGAAGAGCACCGAGACGGCCGAGAAGGCCAGCACCGAGCGCAGGTACACCGGCCAGCGCTGGTCGGCGTCACCGTCGACGCCGATCACCCGGTAGATGCCGCGCTCGACTCTGAGGTGCTTGGCGGTGGTGAGGAGCTTGGCGATGTAGTCGCCAAGGGGGCGGTAGCACAGGGCCAGCGCGCCGACGAGGGCGAGGGCCTGCATCCAGCCCGCGAGAGTGGAGCTCATGTCAGAACTTCTCCGGGAAGATCAGCGCGACGACGAGGTAGCCGACGAGCGCGACGGCGACGATGAGACCTGCGAGGTTTTCCGCGCTCACAGCTTCTCCACCCCCCGCGCGATCAGGGCGAGGACGGCGAACACGGCGACCGTGACACCGACGTAGATGAGATCGGACATGGGCTCCGCCAGAGTGGCTCATGGAATGGAACCGTGGGGCGCCACGTGGGCGTCACGGCACCGGGGGAAGACCGGCGGGGAGCAGCCAACCAGTCGGCCGGGACACGCCTCCGGCCCCTGACGCCCTCCATATGGGCGGTCCTTAAACATTGACGCGGCATTGATATCCGCGTCATGCGTCCGAGACCCCGGGTTGTCCGAAACGTTTCGGGCCTCGGACAACGTGGCTGCCCGAGGCCCGTACACCCGCATCTCCGCTCGACCAGAGCTTCTCCAGCTCCGCCACTCCCCGCACGGGGCCGGATCGCCGCGACGGACCGTACTGGGCGCCCAGGCGGGCCGGGTGGTCCCGCTCTGGGAGCGGAGGACAGCTGCCAGGGCACGCTGATCACCATCGCACCAGGGGTGAACAGGAGCCAGCCGTCAACAGAGCGCCGGCTGTCCCGCCTCGCGGCCAGCGTCAGGGTGTGGTCCACCCGGCCAGCGTGTTCTTGCCGTCCCCGGGGCTGATGCCGAACGCCGTGCTGGGCGACTGCGGGTCGTCGCCGAAGAGCACCCGGACCGCGCGGCTACTGACTTTGGCGCTTCGAGGTAATGGATTCGTCGGACTCTACGCTCGGCCTCCCGCCGCCGTCACCCTGAAGCGCCGAAGTCACGCCTGCCGCCCTTGCTCAGGGATTGGCGTTCTCCGGTGCCAGCCTCCGGCGGCGGGCGGCGCGGACCGGCCCGATGACGGCGTAGCCGAGGGTCGGGGTGAGGAGGAAGGCTGCGGCGGCGGGCCAGTAGGACCAGGGGGTGAGCAGCGCTGCGGAGGACTCCGTGCGGCCGGCGATCACTACGGCCGCGAGCACACCGGGCAGGGCGAGCGGGGCCCACCACGGGTAGCGGCCGCGGGGAGCGCGCCGGGTGGCGACGCACCACGCGGTGAACAGCACGGTCGCGGTGAGGGCCCAGACCAGCATCGCCGTGTACTCACCGACCTGGCGGTCCGGGAGTCGACGGTCGGGGCGGAGACCCCGTCGACGCTCAGCTCGGTGGCGGTGCGGCCGTCGAGCCCGGTGGTCACCTGGACCAGGTCGCCGCTGTGCAGCTCCTGGAGGCGAGCGGGCAGTGCAGCGAAGTGGAGCGTCCGGTGGTCGTAGTCCGACTCCCTGCGCACCATCAGCTCCGCGCCGGAGCCACCGTCCGTGTCCGGGACGATCCGGACGATCTCGTGCTGCTCCGCCGCCCGGCACCTGCCCGGGGCGACGGGCGGCACGACCGTGCACAGCGGCGCCGAGTCGTGGCGGCGGGCCGCGTCCAGGCCGCCGAGCAGTTGGACGGTGGAGATCACGGTCAGCAGGGCGGCGACGCAGGCGAGCGCGCCGGGCAGTACGCCGCGCAGTCGCCGTAGCGGCCGCTCGGGTGTCAGGGGGCCGATCCGGAAGGACTCGTCGGCGTGCCGCTGCCATTGGGCCCGGACCTGGGCGAGTTTCAGCTCGAAGTGCGGATCGGGGAAGACGACGTTCGAGTGGATGCCGGGCAATGTCCGCCGGCGGCCGTCCTCCAGGGTGATCCGCACCTGGTGGACTCCCCGCCCTGGTTGCGCTGCCTGCGCTCCGCTATCCAGCGGATCTCCCGCCACGGGTAGCTGCGGACCCGCCGAGGCCCCGGTAGATCCGGATGCCGTCCTCCCCCACCGCGGTCCAGCTGCGTCTGTACAAGGTGAGGAGTACGGCGAACAGCACGGCCATCGCACCGATCATCCACAGCGTTCCGACCAGTCCGACCCGCACCACACCCGCCACGATCTGGAAGGCGAGCGTGGCCAGAAACAACGCCACCCCGCGCCGATCGGCCTTGAGGTACCCACCCCTGAAACGAAGTTCGTTCACCACGGCAGCGTATGCCCGACGCCCGGCCGAACCCCGGGCGAGGCCACAGCCTCACTTAGGCCCCCGGGGCCGTCGTCCGCCACGGTCCGGACGAGGCCACCGGGGGCCGCTCGGATCACCCGGTGCCGGTGGCACGCGGCACCGGGTGGGTTCACGGGGTCAGCTCTGCCCGGCCTTGCGGCCGTGGTTCGCCTTCTTCTTGCGGCGGGCCTTCTTCTTTCGGGCGCGCTTGGACATGGTGTGTGTTCTCCTCGGTGCGGGTCAGGCCTGGGCGACGAGCTGGTCGGCGAGCTTGGCGAGGCGGCGCTGCGAGCGCTCCTCCTGCGCGATGGCGGCGGTCGGGGCGAGGTCGCCGCCGTCGTAGTACTCGCCGTTGATCAGCTCTGTGTCCGGCAGGCAGAGCCGGACGACGGCCGCCGCGCCCTCCGCCGCCGGCGCGCCGGTCCGCCCGTACAGCGGGAGCAGCGCGGTGTCGCACTGGCCCGGGTTGAGGCTGACGGCGGTGATGCCGGACCCGGCCGGGGCCATGTCACGGGTGTCCATGGTCAGCGCGAGCTGGGACTGCGCGTACGCGGCGACCCGCGAGTACTTCTTCGCCCGGTGCGGGTCCGACCAGTTCATCGAGGCGGTGCGGTGCAGCGAGGAGGAGACGTTGACGATCCGGGCGTCGCCGGCCGCCGACAGCGGGGCCCGCAGCAGCTTCGCCAGCAGGTGCGCGGCCAGGAAGTTGACCTGCAGCGAGACCTCGTTGCCGTCGTCGGTGAGCGTGCAGCGCTCGGGGGCCATGACGGCGGCGTTGTTGACCAGCAGGTCCAGCGCCGGGTAATGCTTGACCACCGTGCCGGCCAGCACCGCGATCTCGGCAAGATGGGTGAAGTCTGCGGCCAGTTCTACGAGTTGGTCACGCCGCACGCCGGCCGCGACCAGTCGCTCGACGGCGTCCTCAGCCTCGGCGGCCGTCCGGGCGTGCACGAGGACGGTGGCGCCGTGCCCGGCGAGGAGGCGGGCGGTCTCCCAGCCGATGCCGGAGGAGGCGCCGGTGACGAGGGCGGTGCGGGCGGACAGAAGTACGTCGGACATGACCCATCCAAGGGTGAGAGGGCACGGCCGGGGTGCCGCCGAGCGCGATGTCGCTCCCGGCAGGTGCCGTCCGTGCGGAAAGTGTGCTGCGGTGAAACGCGCACCAGCCCGGATCCGTGAACGGATGGCGACGCGGCAATGCGCCAGGGCGGGTGGCGGAGGAGAGGGGCGAACCCCGGCCGAATCGGCCGCAGTTCGCCCGGCCCGAGGCGTGCGGGCGTGAAGCCCCGCGCTACCGGACCGCGGTGGGGACCGCGACAGCGACGACCCGCGGCCGCGTATGCGGCGGACGGTCGTGGTGGCGTGTCGAGCGGTTCATGTGCTTCATGAAACTCGGACCGAACGCCCGGGGCAAGTCCGCCCCGCCCTCCTTACGCATTCCTGACGCTGGTGTGACTGATCATCAAATCCTCAGGGCTCCAGTCGCGCACGGCCCTGCGACCAGCACGACGGCGACGGAGGTCCCGAGCGACAGCCGCCGGTGCACCGGGCGGTAGGTGCAGCCGCCAGGCCTGGCAGAGCACACCTGCCGCGCGAGACGTCAGGGTTGCGTCAGAGCCGGGTTCGTGCGCGCCAGGCTTGCGTCAACCCGGGTGCGGCGGAGCCGCAGCGGGTGGGTCACTGGGGCCGTGTCCGTCACCACCACCCAGCCACCCTTCACCAGCCTGCTGCCGGTCGAGGAGCCCGGCACCGAGGCGATCGCCGCCCACGTCGAACGCACCGGCCATGGCGGCTGGTGGACCGACCGGCCCGACGCCGCCCGGGTGCTCCTCGTGCACAGCGGTCCCGAGCGGCTGCTCCGCGGCGACCCGCAGCACCTCGATCCGGCGGCTCTGGCCCCGCTCGGCCGCGGCCAGTTCACGGCACCGCAGCGCTTCCTGCCGCTGCTGGGGCACACCTTCACCCACGTGACCCCCTGGGTCCGCACGGTCTACGTCCAGCAGGGCCCGCCACGGCCCGTCTCCCCCCATGTCAACGACTGGGTACGACCGTTGACCACCTCGGATGCGCGGCGGTTCGAGCGGTTCAGCGCCCGATCGGCGGCATCCGCATCGGCGCCCGAGCTGCCCCACTGGCTGACGCGGACCTGGGGCGGGCACGCGGAGCTGGCCGCGAGCGGCTTCGCCTGGGGCGCCGCCCTCGGCCCGTACCTGGCCTCGGTGGCCTGCGGGTATCTCGTCGGACGCCGCCACATGGACATCGCCGTGGCCACCGATCCGGCGTTCCGCCGGCTGGACCTCGCCCTCGCCTGCGTCACGGCCGCCGCCCGCGCCGCGCGCGACGCGGGCCTGACCCCGACCTGGGCCGCCTCCCGGGTCAACCTGGCCAGCCGGGCCTTGGCCGTGGCCGCGGGCTTCCACCCGGTCCGTGACGAGGTCGTGTACTGGACCGGCCCCGCCATCGCACGCTGAGGACGCCCGATCGACCCGCCTATCCGGCATCCTCCCCGGCCGCGACCAGCAGCCGGCACTCGTCAGGGAACCGCCAAGGCCGGATATCCGGACGTTATGGTTCCGTCAGCGCCAGCCCCTCCGGCGCGGGTGCGGACTTCACTGGACGTGCGGGTGGACAGCCGCCCGCACGGAAGAGGAGTTGAACGGCCATGACCGGCACCACGCGCGTGATCGTCGGACTCAACGGGTCGTTGGGCAGTCTCGCCGCGCTGTACCGCGCGGTCCCGGAGGCGGCCGCGCGCAGCGCGGTCCTGGTACCGGTGACCGCCTGGCAGCCGTCCGACGGCGACGACCTCCGCCCACTCTCGGAGCTGGCGTACGCCGCCCGCGAGCGTGTCGACACCGCCTTCGAACAGGCCTTCGGCGGCTACCCGACCAATCCGGTCGTCCACCCCATGGTGGTCCGGGGCGACGCCGGTCCCGCGTTGGTCTCCGCCGTCGGCTCGCAGGGCGACCTCATCGTGGTCGGTTCCGCCGGCCATGGCCGGTTGCGGCGGGCGCTGCACGGGTCGACCGCCCACTACTGCCGCACGCACGCCGCCTGCAGGGTCGTCACCGTCTCCCCGTCCGAGCTGCTGCGCAGTCTGGAGCTCGCCGCCCTGAGCGGCACGCCACTGCCGCTCGCCGCAGGGGCGCACGCACGCTAACCAGTGTCGGCGCGGCGGAGCCCGAAGACGAAGGTCGTGCCGCCGCCCGGGGTGGTCCCGACGGTCAGCTCGCCGCCGATCGCCTCGGTGAAGCCCTTAGCGACGGTCAGCCGAGGCCGACGCCCGCGACCCGGCCGCCGGCCCCGTGACGGCTGCGGTGGAACGGCTCGAAGAGGTACTCCCGCCCGCGTTCACCGATGCCCGGGCCGCCAGGACAGCACATCCGGGTCGCAGCGGCGTGCGGTCGGACCAGGACAGCGGCCCGGAGCGGGCGTCGAGGTGCTCGGCGACGAAGTTGAAGGCCTCGTCCCCGGCTTCGCGTATCCCGCGCAGCTGGAGCGGGGCAGGGATGACCGCGCGCTTCGGGTCGTACTGGGGCGGGGTGACTCCGTCGAGTGGGTTCTCCGGGTAGAGGCCGAGGCGCTGGGCGTCGAGCAGGATCGACTTGAGCTTGTCGAAGGCGTTGGCCTGGGTGGCCAGGCCGACGCCGTTGCGTTCCATGGTCTGGATGAAGGCGTCGACGACCTTGTGGTCGAAGGTGGCCATCCGGCGGCTGTGGAACGCCGGGTAGAGGTGGTGCTCCAGCAGGGATTCGAGATGCCGCAGCGATGCCGGGGCGAGCGCGCGCTGGCCGGCCTTCCACTCTTCGGTGTAGGCGCCGAAGTTCATCGCGCCGTACTTGCGGTTGCGCTCGGCCTTGCTCTGGCCCCAGGGGTTCTCGCGCTTCGCCCGGTAGATCTCGGTGAGCCGGTCGATCGCCTTGTCCTGGGTGGCGAAGCCGGACTCCTCGGTCTGCCGCCCGGAGGCGTTGCGGAACCGGATCACGTAGGTGTGCGGGCACTTCGACCACCGCGACTGCGGGTGCTCGCAGGTCTTGAAGAAGGTGCCCATGCCGCGGGCCAGGGTCCTCGGGGCCATCGTCTGCGGTCTCCATCCCGTCCGATGCTGACGTTCTGCTGAGCGCAGATGGTCCGCCACACCCCTGACCTGGGAAGAAACGCGGATCACGTGGTATGTGGTGGAACTTCATCGGACGGTCGAACGACGATGTCACCCGAGCCCGCGAGGAATGGATGAGCTCCGCGAACTCCGACCGCTTCGGCGAGGTCCGGGGCTACCCGGGCGACCGCCTGCCCGCCCCCGAGCTCCCCGGTACCCCGCTGAAGCCGCGCGGACGCACCCGCTGACCTGCGCAATCGACGGGCGGGGAGTGCGGCAGGCCGACTGCTGCACTCCCCGCCCGCAGCACTCTCGACACCCTCACGCGAGCTCTCGGCCAGGCCCCGTCGGCACGCACTCCCACAGCTGGCGCATCACAGGGTTCGACCATCCGTAACAGCGCCTGCCCGGATTGATGCTGACTTGTCCGACGCGTCGTCAGCTGACATTCGGCACCTTCGCGCGCATCGCCGCCGACACGTTCAAGGACGGTCAGACTGACGCCGCAGGCGGTGGCGAGGGCGGAAGCCGGCAAGGACGAAAACTGCCACGGTCAGCAGCACAGCTCGACGTTGTTCCGCTTCGCCCACTTCCGGATCTTGGCGCCTTTTCCCGGCGGCCGACTGCTCATGGAGCTCTCCACTCTGGAGCAGGCGATGCACGAGATCCGGACCACGGAAAACGAGGAGATCAGCACAAAGCAAGTGCGGCATGGCGATCTCCAGGAGGAGTCCTGGTTCGACTGGAACAGCCAGCTCGCCCACGTCCGCTACTCACGCCCTGGCTGGTCCAGGGGCTGCCGCACTCGCATGTACTCCCGCAGCCAGCTGCGATCCGCCCTGCTGACCGCCGGCTTCAACGACGTCCGGATGATGGGTGACCTCCGTGGTGGCCCCGTTGACGACGACCACCGCACGGTCACCGTTGCCACCAGCTGATCAAGGCGACGGAATGTCTCAGCTTTTCGTCAACCCCGATCTTTCGTGACGGTCCGCCGGTCCACGCGGCGGGCCGGTGCGCCATACCGTCGAAATCAGCCCAATCTCCTCCCATTGTCGGGCCATTGCCGTACGTTCGTCCCGACCGCGTGCGCCACCCCCGTCTGAGGAGATCCATGGCCGACACCGTCAACTCGCTTGCCTCCCGTGTCCATGAACTGCTGGTGGCGACCCCCGTTCAGTCGGCTGCTCAGCCGTTGGATCGACCGGGAGTTGGGTGGCTTGTGCAGCACCGTGATCGACACCCACCACCAACTACGACCACCCCTTCGGCAACCCGGAGTACGACGAGGTGGCGATCGTCCACCCACGCCCCGATCGCCCGGCTCGAGCTGCGGCACCGCCGGCGTGCCCGCACCGGGACCGCATCCGCGCCGCCCGCGACACCGGTCTGCGCAACCTGCCCCTGCACGACGCCACGCAGAACCAGGCCTGGCTGGAGATCGTCCAGCTCACACTCGATCTGCTCGCCTGGATACCCATGCTCGCTCTGACCCGAATCCGCAGGTAGTGGTGGCGGTCGGTGGCTGATACGACGACAGGTGTCCGTGCGGGCTTGAGACGATCGAGGTTCTCTACGCCTGATCGCTCTACCTGCAAGGACACCTGCCGTGCCCGGCGGGTGGCCCGAGGGCACGAGGCTGGTCGCTCGCCGGGTGCGTCACGACGCGGTCGAGCTGTCCGCGGACCCGCGCTCGCGCCGCTCGCGGACCGTCGGTAAGGACCAATTCGCTCTGGTCCTGGACGGCCTGGAGGAACAGGCGTACGCCTACTCGTTCATCGCCACCAACGAGGAACTGGACCTGGACGTGGGGGTACCTCCCAGCCGAAGGCTGGGGGAGAGATCGCGACGGCGGAGTGGGAGTTCCGCCGCCGCACCAGGATCGAGGAACTCTTCCGCGACAGCGCCCACGGAGCCGGACCGAACCACCTGCCCTCCGCCTCCCACCAGATCAACAGCATGTGGATGTGGGGTGCACTGCTGACCTACAACCTGTCCGCGTGGCTGCAGATGCTCGCCCCGCTCGGCGCCGCGAGGCGTCGCATCGCAACAGTGCGCCGGCTGCTGATCCGCCGCGCCGCCCGCTGGACGGTCACCGCCCGCCGCCACGACCTGCGCTTCACCCCCGCCGCCGACAGGCTGATCGCCCAGACGCTGGCCCGGATCCGCGCCCACCGGCACCTCCTGCCCGCCTGACCGATCGCCTCGCCCCGGCCCGAGCCGCCCGCAACCGCCCTGGAAAGCCGCTCACCCGGCACGACAGCCGGGCCCTCGGCCTACCCACACGCCCCGCACCCGGGCCCATGACCCATCCAGAGATCAACTGACAGGCCATCGGCCACTACCTGCGGATTCGGGTCTGACCGGACCCACCCGCCGGTGGGAGCCCAAGCGCCTGCGCCTGCGGCCGTTCTCCGCCCCCGCCCAGCTCGCCACCACCGGCCGCCGATACCTCCGCCCTGCCCGCCACTGGCCCTGGACCGACCTGATCACCAGCGCCTTCGAGCGCCTGCAAGCCCTGCCCGACCCCGGCTGATCAGCCACAACGCCCTATCCCGACGAGCAGCCTTCACTTCCGGAGCCGTGGAACCCGGTGCCCACCCGGCGCATCAGCCGGACCACCGGCCTGCCCACCACCGCCCGAACAAGTCGAAACGGCCCCCCGGATGAACCGACGAACCGTCACGAAAGATCGAGGTTAAGCATCTGATGCAATTGCACCAGGTTCCGGCCGAGGTGCGAGTGGACTTCAAGCACGATGTTGACGCCGCCCGGCGACACGGTGATCTTGCTTCGGTCGCTCGGTCATAACTCGTCGTTGCTGGCGTCCGAGGGCCACTACGCCGTCACGGGCCGCGGCTCCCCGACCGTGGAGTACCTGCGCTCCTCTGCCCGCGCGGCGGATCGCCGCGCGGGCAGAGGAGCTCCGCGTCCTGCGCAGGTGCGCCGCTGGAAGCTCGCCGGCGCACAGTCACACGCCAGCACCTGGCCGGAACGACCTGAGCCGGGCGGACCCGCTACCACCCGCCTCGACGCACGCCGAGGGCTGGGCTACGAGACGACCGTTGGGGCGCCTCAGAAATAGGTGTAGGACATCGGGTTACTGGGGCCGGACGACGTGTGGACAACGACCGGCACAGTGCCGGGGGCATGGGGCGGTGCCACGACCGCGACGATGGCTCCCGAGTACTGCCAGACGATAACGGCCGGAACGCCGCCGAAGGTGACCCCGGTGATGCCGTTGAGGTTCGAGCCGATGAGAATGACGTCGTTGCCACCGCCAGCGGGCCCGAAGGGCGGAACGACGAGTTTCAGGATCGGAAGAGCTGGGCTGGTGACTGTCTGGGTGTCGACGGGTGAGGTCGATCCGTTGAAGCGGGCGCTTCCGCTGTAGACGGCGGTCAGCGCGTGGCTGCCGACGCCGAGGCCGGAGGTGGTGAAGGTGGCCACGCCAGCGACGAGGGTGGCGGTGCCCAGCAGGGTGGCGCCGTCGAAGAACGACACCGTCCCGGTGGGGGTGCCGGCTCCGGGGGCGACGGCGGTGATGGTGGCGGTCAGCACCTTGGGCTGGCCGAACACCGACGGGTCGGGCGCCGAGGTGAGCGCCGTTGTGGTGTTGGCCTTGGCGACCGTCTGGGTGTCGACGGGTGAGGTCGAGCCGTTGAAGCGGGCGCTTCCGCTGTAGACGGCGGTCAGCGCGTGGCTGCCGACGCCGAGGCCGGAGGTGGTGAAGGTGGCCACGCCAGCGACGAGGGTGGCGGTGCCCAGCAGGGTGGCGCCGTCGAAGAACGACACCGTCCCGGTGGGGGTGCCGGCTCCGGGGGCGACGGCGGTGATGGTGGCGGTCAGCACCTTGGGCTGGCCGAACACCGACGGATCGGGCACGGAGGTGAGCGCCGTTGTGGTGTTGGCCTTGGCGACCGTCTGGGTGTCGACGGGTGAGGTCGAGCCGTTGAAGCGGGCGCTTCCGCTGTAGACGGCGGTCAGGGCGTGACTGCCCACGCCGAGGGCGGACGTGGTGAAGGTGGCCACGCCAGCGACGAGGGTGGCGGTGCCCAGCAGGGTCGCGCCGTCGAAGAACGACACCGTCCCGGTGGGGGTGCCGGCTCCGGGGGCGACGGCGGTGACGGTGGCGGTCAGCACCTTGGCCTGGCCGAACACCGACGGATCGGGCGCCGAGGTGAGCGCCGTTGTGGTGTTGGCCTTGGCGACCGTCTGGGTGTCGACGGGTGAGGTCGAGCCGTTGAAGCCGACGCTTCCGCTGTAAACAGCGGTCAGCGCGTGACTGCCCACGCCGAGGGCGGACGTGGTGAACGTGGCCACGCCCGCGGCGAGGGTGGCGGTGCCCAGCAGGGTCGCGCCGTCGAAGAACGACACCGTCCCCGTCGGGACGCCGACACCGGGAGCGACGGCGGTGACCGTGGCGGTCAGCACCTTGGCCTGGCCGAACACCGACGGGTCGGGCACGGAGGTGAGCGCCGTTGTGGTGTTGGCCTTGGCGACCGTCTGGGTGTCCACCGGGGAGGTCGATCCGTTGAAGCCGACGCTTCCGCTGTAGACGGCGGTCAGCGCGTGACTGCCGACACTGAGGCCGGAGGTGGTGAAGGTGGCCACGCCAGCGACGAGGGTGCCGGTGCCCAGCAGGGTCGCGCCGTCGAAGAACGACACCGTCCCCGTCGGGACGCCGACACCCGGAGCCACCACGGTGACCGTGGCGGTGAGGACCTTGGGCTGGCCGAACACCGACGGGTCGGGCGCCGAGGTAAGGACGGTGACGGTACCGGCGGGGGTGACCGTCTGGATGTCGACGGGTGAGGTCGAGCCGTTGAAGTCGGTGTCGCCGCCGTAGACGGCGGTCAGCGCGTGGCTGCCGACGCCGAGGGCGGAGGTGGTGAACGTGGCCACGCCGCCGGCGAGGGTGGCGGTGCCCAGCAGGGTGGCGCCGTCGAAGAACGACACCGTCCCCGTGGGGACGCCGACACCGGGAGCGACGGCGGTGACGGTGGCGGTCAGCACCTTGGCCTGGCCGAACACCGACGGATCGGGCACGGAGGTAAGGACGGTGACGGTACCGGCGGGGGTGACCGTCTGGGTGTCCACCGGCGAGGTCGAACCGCTGAAGTCGGTGTCGCCACCGTAGACGGCGGTCAGCGCGTGGCTGCCGACGCCGAGGGTGGACGTGGTGAACGTGGCCACGCCGGCGACGAGGGTGGCGGTGCCCAGCAGGGTCGCGCCGTCGAAGAACGACACCGTCCCGGTGGGGGTGCCGGCACCGGGAGCGACGGCGGTGACGGTGGCGGTCAGCACCTTGGCCTGGCCGAACACCGACGGGTCGGGCGCGGACGTCAACACCGTTGTGGTGTCGGCCGCGTTCACCGTCTGGGCGTCCACCGGTGAGGTCGAACCGCTGAAGTCGGTGTCGCCGCCGTAGACGGCGGTCAGCGCGTGGCTGCCGACGCCGAGGCCGGAGGTGGTGAACGTGGCCACGCCGCCGGCGAGGGTGGCGGTGCCCAGCAGGGTCGCGCCGTCGAAGAACGACACCGTCCCCGTCGGGACGCCGACACCGGGAGCGACGGCGGTGACCGTGGCGGTCAGCACCTTGGGCTCGCCGAACACCGACGGATCGGGCACGGAGGTAAGTACGGTGACGGTACCGGCGGGGGTGACCGTCTGGGTGTCCACCGGTGAGGTCGAACCGCTGAAGTCGGTGTCGCCGCCGTAGACGGCGGTCAGCGCGTGACTGCCCACGCCGAGGCCGGAGGTGGTGAACGTGGCCACGCCGCCGGCGAGGGTGGCGGTGCCCAGCAGGGTCGCGCCGTCGAAGAACGACACCGTCCCCGTCGGGACGCCGACACCGGGAGCGACGGCGGTGACCGTGGCGGTCAGCACCTTGGGCTCGCCGAACACCGACGGATCGGGCACGGAGGTAAGTACGGTGACGGTACCGGCGGGGGTGACCGTCTGGGCGTCCACTGGCGAGGTCGAACCGCTGAAGTCGGTGTCGCCACCGTAGACCGCGGTCAGGGCGTGGCTGCCGACGCTGAGGGCGGACGTGGTGAAGGTGGCCACGCCGGCGACGAGGGTGGCGGTGCCCAGCAGGGTCGCGCCGTCGAAGAACGACACCGTCCCCGTCGGGACGCCGACACCGGGAGCGACGGCGGTGACCGTGGCGGTCAGCACCTTGGGCTCGCCGAACACCGACGGATCGGGCACGGAGGTAAGGACGGTGACGGTACCGGCGGGGGTGACCGTCTGGGCGTCCACCGGTGAGGTCGAACCGCTGAAGTCGGTGTCGCCACCGTAGACCGCGGTCAGGGCGTGGCTGCCGACGCTGAGGGCGGACGTGGTGAAGGTGGCCACGCCGGCGACGAGGGTGGCGGTGCCCAGCAGGGTCGCGCCGTCGAAGAACGACACCGTCCCCGTCGGGATGCCGACACCGGGAGCGACGGCGGTGACGGTGGCGGTGAGGACCTTGGGCTCGCCGAGCACCGACGGGTCGGGCGCCGAGGTGAGCGCCGTTGTCGTGTCGGCCGCGTTCACGGTCTGGGTGTCGACGGGTGAGGTCGATCCGTTGAAGCTGGTGTCTCCGCTGTAGACGGCGGTCAGGGCGTGACTGCCCACGCCGAGGGCGGAGGTGGTGAAGGTGGCCACGCCGGCGACGAGGGTGGCGGTGCCCAGCAGGGTCGCGCCGTCGAAGAACGACACCGTCCCCGTCGGGATGCCAGCACCGGAGGTGACCGTGGCAGTCAGCACCTTTGCCTCGCCGAACACCGACGGATCGGGCACGGACGTCAACACCGTTGTGGTGTCGGCCGCGTTCACCGTCTGGGCGTCCACCGGCGAGGTCGAGCCGCTGAAGGCGGTGTCTCCGCCGTAGACGGCGGTCAGGGCGTGACTGCCGACGCCGAGGGCGGAGGTGGTGAAGGTGGCCACGCCGGCGACGAGGGTGGCGGTGCCCAGCAGGGTCGCGCCGTCGAAGAACGACACCGTCCCCGTCGGGACGCCGACACCGGGAGCGACGGCGGTGACGGTGGCGGTGAGGACCTTGGGCTCGCCGAACACCGACGGATCGGGTGCGGAGGTGAGCGCCGTTGTGGTGTTGGCCGTGTTCACGGTCTGGGTGTCGACGGGTGAGGTCGATCCGTTGAAGCTGGTGTCTCCGCTGTAGACGGCGGTCAGGGCGTGACTGCCCACGCCGAGGGCGGACGTGGTGAACGTGGCCACGCCGGCGACGAGGGTGCCGGTACCCAGCAGAGTCGCGCCGTCGAAGAACGACACCGTCCCCGTCGGGATGCCAGCACCGGAGGTGACCGTGGCAGTCAGCACCTTAGGCTCGCCGAACACCGACGGATCGGGCACGGACGTCAACACCGTTGTGGTGTCGGCCGCGTTCACCGTCTGGGCGTCCACCGGCGAGGTCGAGCCACTGAAGGCAGTGTCTCCGCCGTAGACGGCGGTCAGGGCGTGACTGCCCACACTGAGGGTGGAGGCGGTGAAGGTGGCCACGCCCGCGACGAGGGTGCCAGTACCCAGCAGGGTCACACCGTCGAAGAACGACACCGTCCCCGTCGGGACGCCAGCCACGGAAGTGACCGTGGCAGTCAGCACCTTGGGCTCGCCGAACACCGACGGATCGGGCACGGAGATCAACACCGTTGTGGTGTCGGCCGCGTTCACCGTCTGGGTGTCCACCGGCGAGGTCGAGCCACTGAAGGCAGTGTCTCCGCCGTAGACGGCGGTCAGGGCGTGACTGCCCACACTGAGGGTGGAGGCGGTGAAGGTGGCCACGCCCGCGACGAGGGTGCCAGTACCCAGCAGGGTCACACCGTCGAAGAACGACACCGTCCCCGTCGGGGTGCCGACACCCGGAGCGACGGCGGTGACGGTGGCGGTCAGCACCTTGGCCTGGCCGAACACCGACGGATCGGGCGCGGACGTCAACACCGTTGTGGTGTCGGCCGCGTTCACCGTCTGGGTGTCCACCGGGGAGGTCGAGCCGCTGAAGGCGGTGTCTCCGCTGTAGACGGCGGTCAGGGCGTGGCTGCCGACGCTGAGGGTGGAGGCGGTGAAGGTGGCCACGCCCGCGACGAGGGTGCCGGTACCCAGCAGGGTCACACCGTCGAAGAACGACACCGTCCCCGTCGGGACGCCGACACCCGGAGCCACCACGGTGACGGTAGCGGTGAGGACCTTGGCCTCGCCGAACACCGACGGATCGGGCACGGACGTCAACACCGTTGTGGTGTCGGCCGCGTTCACCGTCTGGGCGTCCACCGGGGAGGTCGAGCCGCTGAAGGCGGTGTCTCCGCTGTAGACGGCGGTCAGGGCGTGGCTGCCGACGCTGAGGGTGGAGGCGGTGAAGGTGGCCACGCCAGCGACGAGGGTGCCGGTACCCAGCAGGGTCACACCGTCGAAGAACGACACCGTCCCCGTCGGGGTGCCGACACCCGGAGCGACGGCGGTGACGGTGGCGGTCAGCACCTTGGCCTGGCCGAACACCGACGGATCGGGCGCGGACGTCAACACCGTTGTGGTGTCGGCCGCGTTCACCGTCTGGGTGTCCACCGGGGAGGTCGAGCCGCTGAAGGCGGTGTCTCCGCTGTAGACGGCGGTCAGGGCGTGGCTGCCGACGCTGAGGGTGGAGGCGGTGAAGGTGGCCACGCCCGCGACGAGGGTGCCGGTACCCAGCAGAGTCGCGCCGTCGAAGAACGACACCGTCCCCGTCGGGACGCCGACACCCGGAGCCACCACGGTGACGGTAGCGGTGAGGACCTTGGCCTCGCCGAACACCGACGGATCGGGCACGGACGTCAACACCGTTGTGATGTCGGCCGCGTTCACCGTCTGGGCGTCCACCGGCGAGGTCGAGCCGTTGAAGCTGGTGTCGCCGCCGTAGACGGCGGTCAGCGCGTGACTGCCCACGCTGAGGGCGGAGGTGGTGAACGTGGCCACGCCAGCGACGAGGGTGCCGGTACCCAGCAGGGTCACACCGTCGAAGAACGACACCGTCCCCGTCGGGACGCCGACACCCGGAGCCACCACGGTGACGGCAGCGGTGAGGACCTTGGCCTGGCCGAACACCGACGGATCGGGCGCCGAGGTGAGCACCGTTGTCGTGTCGGCCGCGTTCACGGTCTGGGTATCCACCGGCGAGGTCGAGCCGTTGAAGCTGGTGTCGCCGCCGTAGACGGCGGTCAGGGCGTGACTGCCGACGCTGAGGGCGGAGGTGGTGAAGGTGGCCACGCCGGCGACGAGGGTGGCGGTGCCCAGCAGGGTCGCGCCGTCGAAGAACGACACCGTCCCCGTCGGGATGCCAGCACCGGAGGTGACCGTGGCAGTCAGCACCTTAGGCTCGCCGAACACCGACGGATCGGGCGCCGAGGTGAGCGCCGTTGTCGTGTCGGCCGCGTTCACGGTCTGGGTGTCGACGGGTGAGGTCGATCCGTTGAAGTCGGTGTCGCCACCGTAGACGGCGGTCAGCGCGTGACTGCCCACGCTGAGGCCGGAGGTAGTGAACGTGGCCACGCCACTGGGGTCCAGGGTACCGGTGCCCAGCAGGGTCGCGCCGTCGAAGAACGACACCGTCCCCGTCGGGACGCCGACACCCGGAGCCACCACGGTGACGGTAGCGGTGAGGACCTTGGCCTGGCCGAACACCGACGGGTCGGGCGCCGAGGTGAGCGCCGTTGTGGTGTCGGCCGCGTTCACCGTCTGGGTATCCACCGGCGAGGTCGAGCCACTGAAGCTGGTGTCTCCGCCGTAGACGGCGGTCAGCGCGTGACTGCCGACGCCGAGGGCGGACGTGGTGAACGTGGCCACGCCAGCGACGAGGGTGCCGGTACCCAGCAGGGTCACGCCGTCGAAGAACGACACCGTCCCCGTCGGGACGCCGGCCACGGAGGTGACCGTGGCAGTCAGCACCTTGGGCTCGCCGAACACCGACGGATCGGGCACGGACGTCAACACCGTTGAGGTGTCGGCCGCGTTCACCGTCTGGGCGTCCACCGGCGAGGTCGAGCCGCTGAAGCTGGTGTCTCCGCCGTAGACGGCGGTCAGCGCGTGACTGCCCACGCCGAGGGCGGACGTGGTGAACGTGGCCACGCCAGCGACGAGGGTGCCAGTACCCAGCAGAGTCGCGCCGTCGAAGAACGACACCGTCCCCGTCGGGACGCCGGCCACGGAAGTGACCGTGGCAGTCAGCACCTTGGGCTCGCCGAACACCGACGGATCGGGCGCCGAGATCAACACCGTTGTGGTGTCGGCCGCGTTCACCGTCTGGGTGTCCACCGGGGAGGTCGAGCCGCTGAAGGCGGTGTCGCCGCTGTAGACGGCGGTCAGGGCGTGACTGCCGACGCCGAGGGCGGACGTGGTGAATGTGGCCACGCCGGCGACGAGGGTGCCGGTACCCAGCAGAGTCGCGCCGTCGAAGAACGACACCGTCCCCGTCGGGACGCCGGCCACGGAGGTGACCGTGGCAGTCAGCACCTTGGGCTCGCCGAACACCGACGGATCGGGCACGGACGTCAACACCGTTGTGGTGTCGGCCGCGTTCACCGTCTGGGTGTCCACCGGCGAGGTCGAGCCGCTGAAGCTGGTGTCTCCGCCGTAGACGGCGGTCAGGGCGTGACTGCCGACGCCGAGGGCGGACGTGGTGAACGTGGCCACGCCCGCGACGAGGGTGCCAGTACCCAGCAGGGTCACACCGTCGAAGAACGACACCGTCCCCGTCGGGACGCCAGCCACGGAAGTGACCGTGGCAGTCAGCACCTTAGGCTCGCCGAACACCGACGGATCGGGCACGGAGATCAACACCGTTGTGGTGTCGGCCGCGTTCACCGTCTGGGTGTCCACCGGCGAGGTCGAGCCGCTGAAGCTGGTGTCTCCGCCGTAGACGGCGGTCAGCGCGTGACTGCCCACGCCGAGGGCGGAGGCGGTGAAGGTGGCCACGCCCGCGACGAGGGTGGCGGTGCCCAGCAGGGTCACACCGTCGAAGAACGACACCGTCCCCGTCGGGACGCCAGCCACGGAAGTGACCGTGGCAGTCAGCACCTTGGGCTCGCCGAACACCGACGGATCGGGCACGGACGTCAACACCGTTGTGGTGTCGGCCGCGTTCACCGTCTGGGTGTCCACCGGCGAGGTCGAGCCGCTGAAGCTGGTGTCTCCGCCGTAGACGGCGGTCAGGGCGTGACTGCCGACGCCGAGGGCGGACGTGGTGAACGTGGCCACGCCCGCGACGAGGGTGCCAGTACCCAGCAGGGTCACACCGTCGAAGAACGACACCGTCCCCGTCGGGACGCCAGCCACGGAAGTGACCGTGGCAGTCAGCACCTTAGGCTCGCCGAACACCGACGGATCGGGCACGGAGATCAACACCGTTGTGGTGTCGGCCGCGTTCACCGTCTGGGTGTCCACCGGCGAGGTCGAGCCGCTGAAGCTGGTGTCTCCGCCGTAGACGGCGGTCAGCGCGTGACTGCCCACGCCGAGGGCGGAGGCGGTGAAGGTGGCCACGCCCGCGACGAGGGTGGCGGTGCCCAGCAGGGTCACACCGTCGAAGAACGACACCGTCCCCGTCGGGACGCCAGCCACGGAAGTGACCGTGGCAGTCAGCACCTTGGGCTCGCCGAACACCGACGGATCGGGCGCCGAGATCAACACCGTTGTGGTGTCGGCCGCGTTCACCGTCTGGGTGTCCACCGGCGAGGTCGAGCCACTGAAGGCAGTGTCTCCGCCGTAGACGGCGGTCAGGGCGTGACTGCCCACACTGAGGGTGGACGTGGTGAAGGTGGCCACGCCCGCGACGAGGGTGGCGGTGCCCAGCAGGGTCACACCGTCGAAGAACGACACCGTCCCCGTCGGGATGCCGTCCACGGAGGTGACCGTGGCAGTCAGCACTTTGGCCTGGCCGAACACCGACGGATCGGGGGCCGAGGCGAGGGCGGTGGCGGTAGTGAAGGGAACGGTGTCGGTGACGCTGACGGTGTTGGCGCTGTTGTTGGTCACGTACTCGTGCAGTCCGTCGGGAGTGATCGCCACATCGAACGGCCCGGTTCCCACGGGAATGGTGGCCACGGTGGTGTTGGTGGCGGTGGCGATCACGCTGACGGTGTTGTCACCGTTGTTGGTCACGTACGCGTGCAGCCCGTCGGGGCTGACCGCGACGCCGGTGGGCGCGGCACCCACGGTGATGGTGGCGGTGACGGTGTTGGTGGCGGTGGCGATCACGCTGACGGTGTTGTCACCGTTGTTGGTCACGTACGCGTGCAGCCCGTCGGGGCTGACCGCGACGCCGGTGGGCGCGGCACCCACAGCAACCGTGGCGGTGACGGTGTTGGTCGCGGTGTCGATCACGCTGACGCTGTTGCCGCCCTCGTTGGTCACGTACGCGTGCAGCCCGTCGGGAGTGATCGCCACCCCGAACGGCACGGTCCCCACAGCAACC
Organism: Kitasatospora cathayae; assembly: GCF_027627435.1. GTDB lineage: Bacteria > Actinomycetota > Actinomycetes > Streptomycetales > Streptomycetaceae > Kitasatospora > Kitasatospora cathayae. The sequence continues at coordinate 976,898 of NZ_CP115450.1, forward strand.
GTGGCGGTGACGGTGTTGGTGACGGTGGCGATCACGCTGACCGTGTTGTCACCGCTGTTGGTCACGTACGCGTGCAGTCCGCCGGGAGCGACGGCCACTCCGAACGGCCCGCTTCCCACGGGAATGGTGGCCACGGTGGTGTTGGTGGCGGTGGCGATCACACTGACGCTGTTGCCGCCCTCGTTGGTCACGTACGCGTGCAGCCCGTCGGGAGTGATCGCCACATCGAACGGCCCGCTTCCCACGGGAATGGTGGCGGTGACGGTGTTGGTGGCGGTGGCGATCACGCTGACGGTGTTGTCGCCCTCGTTGGTCACGTACGCGTGCAGCCCGTCGGGAGTGATCGCCACCCCGGTCGGGAAGCTGCCCACCGCCACCGTCGGATCCGGCGGCGTCACAACAGCCGCACTCTGCTTGAGCCTTCCGAGGCCCAACAGTTGACGCCACGTCGACTGAAAACTCTTGGCCATGATACGCCCCTTGATCCAGGCCTGATCGGGGTGGGGCGCCTGAGAAAGATAGTTGACGTTCAGTCAGGTAAGCGTCAACAACAGAGCGTCTCGCAACCTTTCAAGGGTGCCCACCCGGCATCTCCGCTGGCCGTTACGGCCAGAACGGGCAACGGCCCGTTCCCCGGGAAGGGATGGGCAGCCCACCGGGTCGAATGTCAGCAGTAACGCACCATCCCGGTAGCCAGAACAGGCCGCGCGCGAATTTTTCACCCTGACGGAGTAATCGAGTCGTCGAGTCGAGTCCGCAAAGAGAGGCGCCCACAGGGGCGGCGAGGCGGACATGTTGGTCGACCAAGCGGCAGGCGACACTTGCGCGGCTCGGGCTTTCCCATAGCCACCATGCAGTTGGCCCTGCTCGCAACCAGCCGAAGCCGCAATGGCTGATCAACTCACCTGATGCCAGCCACTTGAGGCACTTCTACACGCTGGAGTGTCCCCGCCGGCAGGTCGATGGGCCAACTCTTCCCGCCCTGGTGAACCTCGCATCCGAAGGACGCGTGCTGCATGCCCAAACGAGCCGGGTTTCTCTCCCCGCCCCGACAACAACTCGCCTTGATCATAAGTCACCTTATTACACCGTCAGGGTGAAACATTCGTGCGCGGCCTGTTCTGGCTACGGGGATGGTGCGTTACTGCTGACATTCGACCCGGTGGGCTGCCCATCCCTTCCCGGGGAACGGGCCGTTGCCCGTTCTGGCCGTGACGGCCAGCGGAGATGCCGGGTGGACACCCTTGGAAGGTTGCGAGACGCTCTGTTGTTGACGCTTATCTGACTGAACGTCAACTATCTTTCTCAGGCGCCCCACCCCGATCAGACCTGGATCAAGGGGCGTGTCATGGCCAAGAGTTTTCAGTCGACGTAGCGTCAACTGTTGGGTCTTGGAAGGCCCAAGCAGAGTGCGGCTGTTGTGACGCTGCCGGATCCGACGGTCGCGGTGGGCAGCTTCCCGACCGGGGTGGCGATCGCTCCCGACGGACTGCACGCGTACGTGACCAGCAACAGCGCCAACACCGTCAGCGTCACCGACACCGTTCCCTTCACTACCGCCACCGCCCTCGCCTCGGCCCCCGATCCGTCGGTGTTCGGCCAGGCCAAAGTGCTGACTGCCACGGTCACCTCCGTGGACGGCATCCCGACGGGGACGGTGTCTCGACAGCGCCACCCTGCTGGGCACCGCCACCCTCGTCGCCGGCGTGGCCACCTTCACCACCTCCGCGTTCACCGTCGGCAGTCACGCGCTGACCGCCGTGTACAGCGGAGACACCGACTTCAACGGCTCGACCTCCCCGGTGGACACCCAGACGGTCACCAAGGCCAACACCACCACCACGTTGACTGCTACGCCGAACCCCTCGGTGTTCGGCCAGCCGGTGAGCCTGACGGCGACCGTCAGCGTCGTCGCCCCCGGAGGCGGCATCCCCACCGGCACGGTCACCTTCTTCATCGGCGGCATCCCCCAGGCGCCGGTCACCCTGTCCGGGGGCGTGGCCACCCTGACCAACTCCACCCTCAGTGTTGGCATGCACTCGGTCAGGGCCACCTACAACGGGAGTGGCAGCTACAACACCTCCACCTCGGCGACCATCAACCAGACGGTCGCCAAGGCCAGCACCAGCACGGCGTTGACCTCGACGCCGAACCCGTCGGTGCACGGGCAGTTGGTGAGCCTGACGGCGACCGTCACCGCCACCGCCCCCGGTGCCGGCACCCCCACCGGGACGGTGTCGTTCTTCGACGGCGCCACCCTGCTGGGCACCGGCACCCTCGTCACCGGCGTGGCCGCGTTCAGCACCTCCACCCTCAGCGTCGGCAGCCACTCGTTGACCGCCGTCTACGCCGGAAGCACCAGCTTCAACGGCTCCACCTCACCCATCGACACCCAGACAGTGGTCTGATCACCTGAACCCGCCCGGGCCGGCCTTCGGGCCGACCCGGGTGAGGCATGTCCGGGGTACGCGCGAGGAATGGATGAGCTCCGCGAACTCCGACCGCTTCGGCGAGGTCCGGGGCTACCGGGCGACCGCCTGCCCGCCCCCGAGCTCCCCGGCACCCCCGCTGAAGCCCCGCGGACGCGTCGTCGGGCACGGACGTTGTGGGCGTGTGTGAATGGTCGGGCCAGTACCGCCGTCCTCCACGCCGGTCACCGCCACTCATCGACAGGCCCCAGACCGGGGGCCCGGGCCGGGGCGTTGTCGCGGACTACAGTCCGGGGGTGTAGGGGGCGACGCCGATGATCAGGATGTCGCGCCGACCCTCGTCACCCCCGGCACCGAGGCGGACCGGGCCGACGTAGTGGCTGACGCGGCAGTCGTGCACGCCGTAGCCGTCCAGCGGCTCGGTCAGGACGAAGCGGGCGTGGACGGCCTCGGGCGCCAGCGCGTCGGGCTGTCGGCCGGCACTCTCGGGCGTGGCGATGACGTTCTCGCCGCCCTCCACGTTCCGCCGGCCGACGAGGTGGGCGAAGGTGAAGGTGGCTGGTGAACCTCCGTCCTGGTGCAAGCAGTTGGGCGAGGAGATCGCGACTTGCTCCCGGTCGCGCGCGGCGAGCGAGATCAGGTGGACGCCGACGTAGACCGGGGCGCGCCGGAGGTCTTCCAGCCACATGGCGTGGCCCAGGTCCGCGCGGATCAGCGCGTCGAGCAGCCGGTTGCCGCGCAGGGCGGGTGGGACGTCGGGCAGCCTCCGGAGCACCCGCGGGTACTCCGGGTTGTGCTCGTCCTGCCAGTACTCGGTGACGGTGCCGAACTCCTCGTCGGGCGCGCCGGGGATGTAGGACAGCTCGCCGGTCCACGGCAGGTACACGGCGTGCGAGTATCGGCGGAACCGGTTGGTCGCCCGCGCGTACGGATCCCGGGGCAGGTCCCGGTAGGCCGCGGCGAGCTCGGCGAGCTCGTCCGCCAGTGCGTAGGTGTCGATGCCCAGGTCCGCTGCGCCGAGCCGGGCGTAGCCGTCCCGGCGGACCCGCGTGGCCTGCCCGCCCGGCTGGGCTCCGTCCACCCGACCGGACGTGGTCGCGGTCTCGTCCATCCGATGCTCCCTACACTGCTGGCCGGGTTCCGGCACGGGTTCGTCTGCCCGCCCGTGTCCGGCCGTCTCCCCTCCACGCTGGCACGCCCCGGGCGACCGCACCGCCGTGGCGTCCGCCGTGCGGATGAGCGCGGGCGCGCGGGGCGGGAGCGCGCCGTCATCCGGTACCCGTGGAACACGCCCGGTGGCGGGCCGGCCGGAGCCGTTCGGCCGAGCGTCCGCAGCGCCCGGATCGGCTGTGGGCTCGCGCTGGGGCGGTGCCACCGGCCGCGCGAACACGGTGCGGACATGCGGCCGGTGTGACAGGTGTGAACGCTGCCGGAGCGGGCACCCGCCCGGCATGCTGCTGGTTCGACCGCCCGGGGTCTACTCACCCCAGGCGGACACGGAACTGCTGACCGCCTGTGTGCGCCGGGAGGCGCTGGGCGGCTCCAGCCGCGTGCTCGACCTGTGCACCGGGACCGGGGCCGTGGCGCTCGCCGCCGCGCGCACCGGGGCGCTGGTCACCGCGGTCGACCTGTCCGCCCGGGCGGTCGCCGCCGCCTGGTGCAACACCCTCCTTCACCGCGGCCGGGTCAGGCTGTACCGGGGTGACCTGCTGGATCCGATCCCCGACGAGCGTTTCGACCTGGTGACCGCCAACCCGCCGTACGTCCCCGCCGGCCCCGACCGGCGGGGACCCGGCCGGGGCGCGGCCCTGGCCTGGGACGCCGGGCCGGACGGTCGGCTGGTCCTGGACCGGATCTGCCGGACGGTCCCGCGGGTGCTGACCGGGGGCGGGGTGCTGCTGGTCGTACAGTCCGACCTCGCGGACGTCCCGGCGACCCTCGCACTGTTGCGTGCGGCCGGGCTGCGCACGTCGGTGGTGGCGCGGCGGCGCCAGCCGTTCGGGCCGGTGATGACGGCCCGGGCCGCCCTGTTCGAGCAACTCGGGGTGATCGGTCCGGGTGAGCGTGAGGAGGAGCTGGTGGTGGTGCGCGGTGTCCGCGAGCCCTGACCGGGCCGCCACCCGGGTGAGCGTCGTACCGGGAGGCCCGCTGCTGGTCGAGGGTCCGGTGGAGGTGATCCTCCCGGACGGCGCCCGGCGGCTCTCCGAGCGCCCGGTGGTGGCCTTGTGCGTGTGCCGGCGCAGCCGTATCTACCCGTTCTGCGACACCAGCCACCGTCGGCGCGGCCGGGCCTGCCGGGAGTCAGACCGCGACGTCGGCGAGGGGTGAGCGCAGGGACGTCCGCCCGGCGCGCCAGGAACCGAGCAGGTGCTCGGCGAAGCGGGCGTCGACCGTGGTGGCGGCGGCGATGCCGAAGGCGATGTCCTCGGCCAGCTCCGGTTCGGTGGCGAGGAGCTCCGCGATGACGCCGCGGCGTACCAGCTGCTCGTGGACGGCGTCGGCCTCGACGTGCTCACGGTAGAACAGGGTGCCGTCCGCCCCGCCGCCCATCCGCTCCAGGGCTTCCGCGAGCCGGGCCGAGCCGGGCGAGGAGGTGATCTCGATGGCCGCGAACTGCCCGACGGCCGCGCCGCGCAGCGCGCGGTGCAGCCCGAAGAGGGTCATGAGGTTGACCACCGCCAGCATGGGGGCGGGAACCAGGTCCCGGTAGCGCCCGTAACCGGGGTCGAGGCCGAAGGCGGCCATCATCCGGGCGAAGAGCAGGCAGTGGGCCCGTTCGGGGCGTCCGGCGCCGTACTCGTCGTAGGCGATCGCCATGAGCGTGGCCTGCGCCGGGCCGTGGATCCGCGGCAGGACCCACAGTTGCGGGTCCGCCTCCTTGAGGTGGTAGACGGACCGGTGCACCAGGTACTCCCGAGCGTGCTGGCGCTCCCCCTCCGCCAGCAGGAAGTGCGACGGCCCGAAGTCCGCGGACGGCTCCGCCAGCAGTTGCTCCAGCAGGTACCGCAACGGGGGTACCGGCTGCGTCTCGGCGTGTACCGCGGCCAGGAAGGACTCCTCCAGCTCGCGGCGCAGAGCGAGGAGCCCGGGATCCCATTCCCAGCCCGGGTCGACACCCGGCAGGCCCCGGTCGTGGAGTTCGTAGCACAGGTGCAGTGCCAGCTGGTGGTCCTCGCCCCAGGGGTCGTGGGAGGGACTGAGCGGTGTGAGCCGTGGTCCTGTGCCGGGAGGCCCGTCCGCAACGAGTTCGAGCACTGCCGCCGACAGCGGCCCGCGTGGTGCGGGGAGCGGGGCGTCGGGCGTCCCCTCCCCCGGGCCCGACGTCGGTTCCTGCTGCTCACGTCCGTCCATGCTGTCCGTCTCCTCGTCTTCAGCCCCGCGGTGCGCCGCGGCGGCAGTCCCGCTGACCCCGGCCCCGGGGCAGTCGACCGGCCCCAGCGGCACCGCTGGCGCAGGATGAGCAGGAACACCGCCGCGGCGTCCTCCGCTTCTCAGCCGTTGCCCTCCGGGGCGCCCATGACGCGATCTGCTGCGGCGTGCGCGGCACCCTTGACGTCCTCGACCGCGTGCGAGTCGATCCATCAATTGTCAGCTTTTGCCCGATGGACGACTTTCGTACACATCGGACCGGCGGCTCGTTCTCGAGGGCTCCCCCGGCGTTTCGGCGACGCGGGCCCGGTAAGACGCCGGCCATGAGCATCCGCCCGCGTCCGAAGCCCCGCACCGTGTCGTCGCCGGCGCCACCGCCGGGGTGTCACGGGTGTTGCACTGACACACGGTGCCCTGGAGGCATGTCATGGTCGACGGGCTTCCCGCGCCGCTGACGACGGGGACGGACGAGCCGTGGCCCGGTTTCTGCCCGGGGTCCCGCGCGGCGGTGGAGAGCCTCGCCACGACCGACAGCGGCCTGGACCTGCAAGCCCGACTCGCGAAGAGGCTCACCAAGTCCGACGACGCCCCCCTGCCGATCGGGGTACCACAGGTGCTGGCCGAGGGCCAGCGTGAGCGGCTGGCGGCACTGGCCCGCTCGTACTACCGGATGGTGGAGGCGGTCGTCGCCGCCTATCCGCAGGACGAGCGGCTGCGCCGACTCATCGTCGCGCCACCGGAGCTCGCCGCCGACCTGCTGGTGGTCAGCGATCCCCGGCAATGCGGCGTGCACGCCATGCGGATCGATGTGCTACCCCAACCTGACGGCACCGTCAAGGTGTTGGAGACCAACGCCAGCACACCCGCGCTGCTGATGTTCTTCGGCCTGCTGGCAAGGACGTGGCGCGGGTTCCTCACCGCGAACGGTGTCCCCCTCCCGGTCGCCCTGCCCGCCGAACGCGAGCACTGGATGGCCGACTGGTTCCTCGCGGCCGCCCGGCAGGAGACCGGACAGTGCCCCTCGCATGTCCCGCTGCTGCGTGAGAGGGGCGGCTGGCGCCTCGAGCTGGACATCCTCCAGCGCCTGTTCGCCTCCCGCGCGGTGGAATCCGAGGAGGTCGACCTCACCGAGCTGCGCTACGGGCCCGACGGCCCGAGCTTCGCCGGCCGGCCCTTCCGACATGCCTACTTCGCCTATCTCACCCGCGACTTCTGTCGCATCCGGCACCGGATCGACTCCTTCGTGCGTGCCCTGCAGCAGGACGAGGTCTTCGTCCAGAACCGGATGCTGGGCCGCTGGGTGGGCGGCAGCAAACTGGCGCTGGCGGTGATGTCGGATCCCCGCTTCGCGGACCTCTTCGATCCCGCGGACCTGATCGTCGTCACACCCGCGCTGCCGTGGTCGCGCGCACTGGCCTGCTGCAGCGATGAGGAGTTGGCGCGGATCGCCCACGAGCGTGCACGCTACGTGCTCAAACGCCCACTCGACTACGGCGGGCAGGGCGTGGTGATCGGACGGGAGACGCCCCTTGCGCGCTGGCGCACCGCCCTGGCCTCGGCACGCCGCGAGAGCTGGCTGGTGCAGGAGTTCTGCCCCAGCCCGGTCCACGGCGTCGGGCCCGGTGGCGAACCGATCCGGCACGACCTGACAATCGGAGTGGTAGGCGGTGAGATGTCCGCGCTGCTGATGCGCACCAGCTCCGAGTACCGGGTGAACATCAGCCGGAGCGGAGTGCTGCACCCCGTCTTCGCTTGATCCACTCCACCTCACATGATCCGCCGGCCGAGCGCCCCGCCACTGCGGCGCTCGGCTCGGCCAACGCGGTGAGTGCCCCACCGCACCCCATCCTCTTCGGCACGGAGGACCGCCCCCATGCCATTCCACCCGCAGTCCCTTCCGCTGCCGGGAACCCGGGCCGACGCTGCCCGCACCGACCGCGCGCTCCTGGACCGTGTGCTTGCCATCTACAAGGACGACTGCCGCTATCTCACATGGGCCGAAGCCGCGCCGGCCGACCACCCGGTCGGCTATCCGCTGCGGGGCGCCGGCCAGTTCACCATCCGCGAGTCCTGCTACGTCGACGCGCCCGGCAGCTTCCACCTCAACGCGGTGGAATTCAACATCTGCTTCAACCAGATCATGTACTACCTGATCGCCGCGGCGGTGCACGATCGGCTGGCCGCTCCCTTCTCCTCCTGGACCATGGACGACTTCTGGCAGCGCCAGCGGCCGGACATCCTCATCATCGACTTCCACAGCACCTTCCGTTCGCCGGTGACCAGCCGGAACTTCCAGGGCGAGACCACCATCACCGGGGTGCACCGGAAGAACGGGCGCAGCGGGCCCTTCCTGCTGGTCGACATGACCTGCGGCTTCTCCGACCGCGCCGGAGGGAACTGCCACGGCGAGGTCACGCTGGCCATCATCCATCCGCCACAGGAGTAGCCGGTACGTTCGGAGGGCACCCGCGCTTCCCGCCCGGCCGCGACCGGTTCGGGGCGGCGACCGGCACCCGGCGCTGGGGCCGGGGGAGTCTGCACGGGCCCGGCGGGGAGGTAGAAAAGGGCACATGTCCGACGGCCTCCCCGCGCACCCCAGGAGGAGTCCGGCGCCGCGTTCACCATGATTGTCCGGCTTTCCGACGAGCACCCGATTTGCCCGAAAGGGGGGACTTTCGGCCCGGCTGCGCTTCCGAGGCCCACCCTCGCCCTACCGTTGCACAGCGCAAAGAACACGGAGTGGGTGGACTCCCCCGCCCCCGACGACGGAGTCGGCAACCCGATGACCCATGGCAACCGTTCCCGCCGGTACCGCCCGGTCCTGATGTCTCTCGCGCTCGCGCTCTGCGCACCGGCGGCATGTTCGCCGCCCCCGGACAAGGAGCCTTCCGCCCCCGCTCCAGCCACCTCACCAGGCCCGACCCGCTCACCGGCGACCGCGGACCAGTCGGCCGCGGCAACCCCGCAGCCGACCGGAGGGCCGCTTCCCGGCATGCCGGCGCCACTGGACCCCCACGACCTCTACGCCGCCGACCGCCCAGGCCAACTGGCCGACGCCGTGAGCCAGTTCCCCTCACGGGTCTACGTACCGAACACCGAGTCCGACACCGTCAGCGTGATCGACCCCGCCACCTACCAGGTCGTCGACACCCTGCACGTGGGCCGCCAGCCCCAGCACGTCGTCCCCTCATGGGACCTCAAGACGCTGTGGGTCAACAACGACCTCGGCAACAGCCTCACTCCCATCGACCCCGCCACGGGGAAGCCGGGCGAGCCGGTGGACGTCCACGACCCCTACAACCTCTACTTCACCCCGGACGGCCGCCACGCCGTCGTCATGGCCTCCGCCGACCACCAGCTCGTCTTCCGCGACGCCCACACCATGGGCATCGTCAAGTCCGTCCCGGCCGACTGCGCGGGCGTCAACCACGCCGACTTCTCCCCCGACGGCCGCTACTTCATCGTCTCCTGCGAGTTCTCCGGCGAACTCCTCAAGGTCGACACCGCCGCCATGACCGTCCTCGCCAAACAGAAGATCCCCCACAACGGCTCCATGCCCCAGGACGTCAAGATCTCCCCGGACGGGCGGACCTGGTACGTCGCCGACATGGTCGCCGACGGTGTGTGGGTCCTGGACGGCGACGCCTTCACGCCACCCACCCTGCTGCCCACCGGCCGCGGCGCCCACGGCCTCTACGTCAGCCGGGACTCCAGGAACCTGTACGTCTCCAACCGGGGCGAAGGCTCCATCTCCGTCCTCGACTTCGCCACCAACCAGGTCACCGCCACCTGGCACCTGCCCGGCGGCGGCAGCCCCGACATGGGGGGCGTGTCCGCCGACGGCAAGGTCCTGTGGCTCAGCGGCCGCTACGACTCCGCCGTCTACGCCATCTCCACCGACGACGGCCACCTCATCTCGAAGATCAAGGTCGGCGCGGGGCCGCACGGCCTGTGCGTCTACCCCCAACCCGGGCGCTACTCCCTCGGACACACCGGCATCTTCCGCTGAACCACGCCGAGCCCGAGGGAGGAACCGCCTCACGGACCGAGAACCGGACAGGGCCGGCAAGTGGCGCCACGTCAGACCGATGGGCCGGCCGGGCCCCACCCTCCGGTTGGGGCCCGGCAATCCCGGCGCGATTCGGTGAGCGACTTCAAACCGATGGCCAGCCGGACGAGGCGGGCGGCCGGCGGCAGCGGGCCGCCCGCCGCGCTCTCCCTCAGGCCGCGGGCGCGCCGGTGCCCGCGATCACCTCGGGCCGCAGCAGGGCGGCGAGCCGCTCGGCCGGCAGCAGCCCCTTCTCCAGCACGAGTTCGGCCACGCCCCGGCCGCTGGCGAGGGCCTCCTTCGCGATGTCGGTGGCGGCCGTGTACCCGATGTACGGGTTCAGGGCGGTCACCAGGCCGATGGAGTTCTCGACGGTCGCGCGCAGCGCCTCGGTGTTGGCGGTGATGCCGACCACGCAGCGCTCGGCGAGGGTGAGGCAGGCGGCACGCAGGTGGGTCACGGACTCCGACAGCGAGTGGAGGATGATCGGTTCGAAAGCGTTGAGCTGGAGCTGGCCGGCCTCGGCGGCCATGGTGATCGCGACGTCGTTGCCGATCACCTCGAACGCGACCTGGTTGACCACCTCGGGGATCACCGGGTTGACCTTGCCCGGCATGATGCTCGAACCCGCCTGCACCGGTGGCAGGTTGATCTCGCCCAGGCCCGCGCGCGGCCCCGAGGAGAGCAGACGCAGGTCGTTGCAGCTCTTCGACAGCTTGACGGCGATGCGCTTGAGCACGCCGGACATCTGGACGAACGCGCCGCAGTCCTGGGTGGCCTCGACCAGGTTGGCGGCGGTGACCAGCGGCAGCCCGCAGATGTCCGCGAGGTGGCGGCGGGCGGCTTCGGCGTATCCGGCCGGGGCGTTGAGGCCGGTGCCGATCGCGGTGGCGCCGAGGTTGATCTCCTGGATCAGCTCGACGGCCTCCGCGAGCCGACTGCGGTCCTCGTCCAGCATGACCGCGAAGGCCGAGAACTCCTGCCCGAGCGTCATCGGCACGGCGTCCTGCAGCTGGGTGCGGCCCATCTTCAGCACGTCGCGGAACTCGGCGGCCTTGCCGGCGAAGGCGTCCTGGAGGACGGCCATCGCGTCGAGCAGGCCGCGCACCGCGCGGACGGTCGCGATCCGGACGGCGGTCGGGTAGACGTCGTTGGTGGACTGGCCGAGGTTGACGTCCTCGTTGGGGTGCAGGTGCCGGTACTCGCCCTTGGCGTGACCCAGCAGTTCCAGCGCCCGGTTGGCGATGACCTCGTTGGCGTTCATGTTGGTCGAGGTGCCGGCGCCACCCTGGATGACGTCGACGACGAACTGGTCGTGCAGCTTTCCGCCGCGGATCTCCTGGCAGGCGGCGACGATCGCGGCGGCCTTCCGGGGCTCCAGCAGGCCGAGTTCCTCGTTGGCGAGGGCGGCGGCCTCCTTGACGGCGGCGAGCGCCTCGATCAGGTGCGGGTAGGTGGAGATGGGCGTGCCCGTGATGGGGAAGTTCTCGGTGGCGCGCAGGGTGTGGACGCCCCAGTAGGCGTCGGCGGGGACGTCGCGGTCTCCGAGGAGGTCGTGTTCGCTCCGGGTGGCGGTCGTCATCGTGCGCGGGTCCTCTTCCTGAGGTCGGGGGGTCACGGGTCGTGGGTCGGTCGCCTGGTGCGGGCGCGGCCTCCCGGCGCCGGCGCGGGTTCCCGGCGCCAGCGCCGGCACCGGCCGTACGCTGCCCACCCGCCGGCCGCCGCCCGCCGTCGCCTCGCCGGCGCAGTCGCCCAGCAGGTGGGGGTCGACGCCCGCCAGCGCCAGCGCGGCCGCCGCCACCGGGATCCGCGCCCGGTTCGCCCCGTCCGCGATCTTCACCGCGATGGCGCGACCGTCCGGCAAGGCGGCGATCTGGACGCCCTCGAAGCCGTCCTTGGCGAGCAGTCCGGGCACCGCGCGCATCAGCGCGGCGGTGTCCCGTCCGGTCCCGGAGGCCATCTCCGGGTGGCCGCGCAGCGCGTCCGCGACCCTGAACCCGGGAGTGCCCGGCGGCGCCGTGGCGATGCGGGCGGCGGCACGGGCGAGCCCGTGCAGTGAGACGGCGAACAGCGGGGTGCCGCAGCCGTCGACGCTGACGTGCGCGGTGCGCTGGCCGGTGAGCTCCTCGACGACCTCGGCGATCGCCGTCTGGAGCGGGTGTGCGGGGTCGAGGTAGGTCGTCAGGGGCCAGCCGTTGAGCCTGCAGAGGTAGAGCATCGCGGCGTGCTTGCCGGAGCAGTTCTGGGCGAGGCGGGATGGCGGGCGGCCGTCCCGCACCCAGGCGTCCCGCACCGCGGGGTCGTACGGGAGGTCCGGGACGTTGCGCAGGTCCTCCTCGCCGAGACCGGCCAGTTCGAGGATCCGTCGGGTGCCGGCGAGGTGGCGCTCCTCACCGGAGTGGCTGCCCATCGCGAGGGAGAGGAGTTCGCCCTCCAGCGGCAGCCCGGCACGCACCATGGCGACGGCCTGGAGCGGCTTGAGGGCGGATCGCGGGTAGCAGGCGACCTCGATGTCGCCGAGCCGGAACCGGGCTTGGCCGTCGCCGTCGAGGACGACGACGGAGCCGTGGTGGACCCCCTCGATCATGCCGCCGCGGGTGACGTGGGCGACGGGGGCGTGCCGGGGTTCGCGGACCGCGGGTGCGTCCGCAGGGGAACTTCTGTGCATCACTGCCTCGATCGGTGGTGGGTCGTTGCCGGTCCGTCGGCGGGGCGGCGGCCCTCGACGGTCGCGGGACCGGCCCGCGTCGGAGGCCGCCGCCCGGTGTCAGCCGTCGGACCTGTCGGCGTGGCGCGAGAGGCGGCCGCGGATCGCGTACCAGCCGGCGACCAGGGCGGCGGCGATCAGCGGTACGCAGAGCACGGTGGTGCGTCCGGCGCCGCCGTCGGCGTACATCAGGACCAGGACGGTCAGGAGGAAGGCCAGCGTCACGAGTTCGGTCCACGGCGAGCCCGGCAACCGGTAGGCGGGGCGGGTCAGTTCACCGGCCTGGGTCTTCCGCCAGAAGAAGAGGTGACAGATCATGATCATGCCCCAGGTGGCGAGGATGCCGATCGCCGCGAGGTTGAGCACGATCTCGAACGCGTCCGCGGGCACCACGAAGTTGAGGCCCACTCCGAGGACGCACATGCCGCTGGTGAGCAGGATGCCGCCGTAGGGCACCTGGCTGCGGCTCATCCGGGCGGTGAAGCGCGGGGCGGAACCGTTGACCGCCATGGAGCGCAGGATGCGGCCGGTGGAGTAGAGGCCGGAGTTGAGCGAGGACATCGCCGCGGTGAGGACCACCAGGTTCATCACGCTGCCGGCGGCCGGCACGCCGATGTGGGAGAGCACGGTCACGAACGGGCTCTGGCCGGCTGTGTACCTGTTCCACGGCAGCAGCATCGACAGCAGGAGCACCGAACCGACGTAGAACAGGCCCACCCGCCACATGATCGAGTTGATCGCCTTCGGCATGATCTTCTCGGGGTTCTCGGTCTCACCCGCCGTGACGCCGACCAGTTCGACGGAGGCGTAGGCGAAGACGACGCCCTGGATGATCAGCAGCATCGGCAGCAGACCGTTGGGGAAGACGCCGCCGTTGTCGGCGATCAGGGAGGGGCCGGGAGTGACGCCGTCCACCGGGTGCCTGGTGACCAGGAGGACGATCGCGATGCCCATGAAGACGACCAGTGCGCTGACCTTCACGATGGCGAACCAGAACTCCAGTTCACCGAAGATCCGTACCGATATGAGGTTCACGGTGAGGACCGCCGCCAGGGCTATGAGCGCGATCACCCACTGCGGGACGTCGGAGAACAGGTGCCAGTAGTGGGCGTACGTGGCCACCGCGGTGATGTCGGCGATACCGGTGGTCGCCCAGTTGAGGAAGTACATCCAGCCCGCCGTGTACGCCCCCTTCTCCCCCAGGAACTCCCGGGCGTACGAGACGAAGGCGCCGGAGGACGGCCGGTACAGGACGAGTTCGCCGAGCGCTCTCACGACGAGGAACGCGAATACGCCGCACACCGCGTAGGCGACGAACAGGGAGGGCCCGGCATCGGCGAGGCGGCCGCCGGCCCCGAGGAACAGGCCGGTGCCGATGGCACCGCCGATGGCGATCATGTTGACGTGCCGGGGTTTCAAGGACTTGCTGTAGCCGGTGTCCCCGGCGTCGACGTGACGGGTGGAGGGGCGCTTCTCGTCTTTGAGGAACTGCTCGCTCACGCCTCGGGTCTGCCTTCTGTTGGGGGGATGTCCGTACGCTGGGGGCGCACGATGTCGGTGAGGGTGGCCTCGACGCGATGCAGGTGGTGGGACATGGCCTCCACCGCGTCCGGCTCGGACCCGTCGATCAGTGCTTCGACGATCGCCCGGTGCTCGCAGTTGGACTGCTCGCGTCGATCGCCGAGTTCGTTGAGGAACGCCGACTGACGCGCCAGTGCGTCCCGGATCTCCTCGATGACCCGCCGGAAGACCGGGTTGCGGGAGGCCTCGGCCACCGCCAGGTGGAAGACAGTGTCCAGGGCGACCCATGCGGTGGTGTCGGTCTCCCGCTCCATCCGGTCGAGCAGATGGGTCAGATGGTCCAGGTCCTCCGGGGTGCGGCGCAGCGCCGCGTACCCGGCGACCGGGATCTCGACGTGGCGGCGCACCTCCAGGAGGTCGCTGGCGGCGTAGTCGCCGAAGGTGGGGTCCTCGACCGTGTTCGCCACGACGAAGGTGCCCCTGCCGGTCTTGGAGACGGTCAGTCCCATGGCCTGCAGGGCCCTGAGCGCCTCCCGCAGCACCGGCCGGCTGACCTCCAGGGTCCGGCACAGCTCCGCTTCGGAGGGGAGCTTGTCCCCCACCACGTACTCGCCGCGCTCGATGGCACCGCGGAGGTGGCCGAACACCGCTTCCATGGCGCTCACGCGCCGAGGCATCGGACTGACTGTCTTGCTGTCTGACAGGTTCACGGGCCGATCCTGAGGGATCCCGCAGGGTGGTGTCAAGGCCCTGGCGTCGACGCGACGGCTCCGCTCGGCTGTCGCCCCGTTCGCGGGTCCTGACCTGCGGCGGGAACCACCGCTCCGCGGTCGCCCGACCTGGCCGCGGCCACCAGGGCGTGCACCACGGCCGACTCGAACGCCGCCTCCGGGTGCCACTGAACGCCTACCGCGAAGCGGTGCCGGGTGCTCTCGATCGCCTCGATGGTCCCGTCCACCGCACGGGCGGAGACCACCAGGCCGGCCCCGAGGGAGTCCACCGCCTGGTGATGGTGGGCGGCGACCCTGCTGGTGCCCGGAAGGAGCGCACCGAGCCGGGTCCCGGGCACCGTGGTGACGGGGTGGGGGGCGAACTGGCCGCCGTACGGGTTGTGGCCGTGGTGCCCCACCTTCTCGGGCAGGTGCTGGAGAAGCGTGCCGCCCGCGTGCACGTTCATCAGCTGCATCCCCCGGCAGATACCGAGCACCGGCATGTCACGTGCGAGAGCGGCGGCGAGCACGGCCCGTTCCCACCGGTCGCGTTCGCGCACCGGCGGCCCGGTGCACGGGTGCGGCTGCGCTCCGTACAGCGCGGGATCCAGGTCCTCGCCGCTGGTCAGGACAATCGCGTCCAGGTTCTCGACCACATCGGCCGCGGCCTCCGGCGCGTCCGGTGGCAGCAGGACGGCGCGGCCGCCCGCCGACTGGAGGCAGCTGGTGTACGCCGCGGGCAGCAGCGCGGCGGGCAACGCCCACTCGCCCCACCGGGCGTCGGCGAGGTAGGTGGTGAGTCCGATGAGTGGCTTGCGCATACCACTTCCTTCCAGGGGTGGGGCCGATCGTCGACGGCCGTCTCCTCCACGGCCCGCCCCCGGCGCACGGGCGCGGCGGGCGGGCTGCGGAGGAGGGGGTGCACGGCACGGCGGCGCACGGAGGCGCCCGCGGTGGCGAGCGATCGGCCACAGGACGGAGCGATCGGCCACGGAGCGGGGGCGGAGGCTTGCGCATCCGGGCCGCAAGCAAGAATCCTGCTGCCGTTCATCCTTAAGCACAAGAAAAGACGTCTTCGCGACAGATAAGTGAGCCTTAACACGATGCAGAGACTGGACCCCCGTCTGCTCGCCACCCTCGAAGCCGTGGTCCGCCACCGTTCGTTCACCGCCGCCGCCCGCGAGCTGGGCTACAGCGCGCCCGCCGTCTCGCAGCAGATCGCCGAACTCGAACGCCGGGCGGGTCTCCGGGTGCTGGAGCGCCGGCCCGTGCGGCCGACCCCGGCCGGCCAGGTCCTGCTCGACGCCGAACAGGGAGTCAGGAGCGCCCTGGCGGCGGCGTCCGTGGAACTCGACGCCATGCGCGCCGGCACGGCCGGACGGATCCGGCTCGGCGCCTTCGCCTCCGCCGCCGCCGGCATCGTTCCGAAGGCGCTGGCGCAGCTGCACACGGCGTACCCCGACGTGCAGGTCAGCCTCTCCCAGCTGGAGCCCGAAGCCGGCTACGGCCGCCTCAAACGGGGAGACATGGACCTGGCCCTCAGCTACGACTACGACTTCATACCCCTGCCGCCGCCCCGGACGCTGCGCCGGACGCTGGTCGCCCGGGATCCGGTCGTGGCGGTGGTCCCGGCCGGCCACCACCTCGCCGACCGGGACGTCATCGACCTGGCCAGTCTCGCGTCCGAGACCTGGATCGCGGCCCCGGAGGCGGCGCTGCGCCTGGAACTGCTCGCCCAGATCGCCAAGACGCCGGGCTTCCAGGCGCGGCTGGCGTACGAGGGCGACGACTTCAACACCGTGCTGGGCTTCGTGGCCGCGGGCCTGTGCGTCGCGGTCATGCCGCAGCTGGCGCTCCCCCGGGGCACCACCGAGGTCGTGGCGCGTCCGCTGGCCGACCCGGAGCTGACGCGCTTCATCTACGCCGTCCGCATCGACACCCGGCACACCCCTCGCGCCCTGCTGGCCCTGGAGCGGATGCTCGCGGAGCAGGCGCTGGCCGCCCTCTCGTGAGACGTACCCGCCGGACCGGGCCCACCGCTCCCCCACCCCCGACGCCGCCCGACGCCCGCCGGGCCGAGCTCCCGGACGAAGCCCTACCGCTCTTCCGGCTGGCCGCTCGGGTTCGCCGTGAGCCGCTCCCGCCACTCGGCCACGACCATCGGGGAGGTCGCGGCCAGTCGGGCGATGTCCTCGTCGTCCCGCCCGTCGGTCCAGTTGAGGACCCGGGTCAGGACGGTGTTGCGGATGCGGCGGAGCTCCTTGACCATCTCCTCCAGCCGCTCCAGCTCCTCGCCGGTGGCGGCGAGCGTCTCGTCGACCGCCGCCCGCTCCTCGGCGCGCTGTTGCCACAGGTAGGCGTTCAGCCCGGTGAGGACCACGCCGTCGTCCTCCGCGGCGCTGCGGAAGGTGTCGGCGAGGTGGCTCAGCGCGCAGTCCGGGGCGTCGGCGAGGCTCGCGCCCACGACCCTGGCCGCCTCCCAACTGGTGCGCCCGGCCTCGCTGGTCCGGAACCAGGTCCCGGCTTCGACCGGCGTACGGTCGCCGCAAGCGGCCGCGCGGTAGGCGTACAGGGCCGCGCGGTGGCCGTAGAACGTGTAGCCCTCCTCGATCCGGACGTTCGCCGGAGCGCACATCCGCCCCGGTACGCCGCCGTAACCGGAGGCGGGTTCGTAGGCGGCGTAGGCGTCCAGCTCCGCGTCGGTGGCCGTCGACCAGGACGGATCGCACAACTCCGGGTTCCGGGCGAGGAAGTCCGCCACTTCGACGCGCGTTCCGCGGACCCGGCTCGTACGGGGCTCGGCCCAGGTCACCGCTCCCGTCGCGTCGGACGTGTAGCGGCAGGCCTGTTCGAGATCGGCCCAGGCCGTGGCGGCCTCGGCGGACCATTCCAGGTCGGGGGCCGGGCCCACCCGGTGCAGGGAGTCGACCACCCGCTGGACCGTGGGCAGTGTGCGCCGGGCCAGTGCGTAGAGCTCCTCGGCCGTGAAGAAGCGCCAGGTGGAAGTGCCCTGGCCGTCGGTGGCGCGGTGGGTGAGCGGGTGGACGAGGACGGCCGGCGAGGGCAGGGCCCCGTCTCCGGCCTCGCACCGACGACGTCCCGGGAGCCCGGCGGCGGAACCCTCCTCCCGCGTCCGCCAGTCGGTGTCCCCGAACCACACGGCGCCGGTGGCGACGTCGACGGCCAGCCACTGCTGGTAGCCGTTCCCCGGCCCGAACCGCTCCTGCCGGTGCTCGGCCTGGCGGTCGTGCCACACGTATTCCGCCGGTGGCGGGTTGAGTTGGACGGCGACGAACCCTTCCTCGGGGGTGTATCCGACGACGACGTGTGCGGTCGGTTTGCGGTGTTCGGTCCCGGACATGCGACTCCCCTCCATGGCGGACCGTGGCTGACTCGCCACTGTGCGCACCGAGCCTGCCGTGCGAAAGCCTGTCCGATCAAATCCGATCACTTGTGGACTTGTCCCCCAAAGAGGGTCCGTACACGACCTGATGGCGGGCCGGCCGGAGGTGCGGGCGGTCGCGGAACGTCGCCCGTCGAAGCCCTTCAGGGCGTCCGCCGCGGCCACCAGCCGGCCCGTACGGGCGACCGCGAGCAGGTGGCGGAGGCCGTCCGCGCGGAGCCTGCGCGGATCGGGCGCGGGCGGGCCGGGAGCTGGTCGACACCGTGCTCCGCGCCGCGGCGGGCCGCGCCTGTCCCGGCGCCCCCTGGCCACGGATAATGACCCCTGACCGTCGGCCGCGCCCGCGGCACCGAGCGATCCGAGAGGCGGAGGACGGATGACCCTGGAGGAAGGACGACGCGTCAGGCTGACGGCGGACCTCGGGATCGGCGAGGCCTTCAGCAGGGATCCCGGGGCCGGGACCGTCGTCGGGTTCCTCTCGCTGGGAGCCGGGATCGAGGGCACCGTCGAGCGGGTGGACGGCGAACTCCCGGAGAGCGAGGAGGTCCGCGAGTACCAGCGGCTCAAGGCGCTCTTCGACGACTACGGGCACACCATGCCGGTGGCGAGCCGGGAGCGCCTGGAGGCGGAGATCGCCGCACTGGAGCCGGAGTGGGCCGTGCACCGGGCGCGCGGAAGCCGGGTGACGGTCCGGGTCCGGCTGGACAACGGCTTCGTCCTCGACGGTGTGCACCAGGACGTCCTCGCCGCACTCTGAGCGAACGTCAACGTGCCACGAGCCCTGGTCCGGCCGGCCCCCGAGCTGCCACCATGGCCTGATGCGCATTCTGATCATGGGCGGCACCAGGTTCGTCGGTTACCACGTCGCCCGGGCGGCACTCGCCGCCGGGCACGACGTCACGGTGCTGCACCGGGGCAAGTCCGGTGCCCATCTACTCCCGGACGCCACCCACCTCATCGCCGACCGCGATGACGACCTGTCCGTTCTGCGCGGCCTCGCCTGGGACGCCACCGTCGACGTCAGCGCGTACTTCCCGCGCCAGATCCGGCAGTTGGCCGCCGCCCTCGACCCCGGCGCCGCCGGACGCTACCTCCTGGTCTCGTCCATGGCCGTCTACGACACCCCCGCCGCCCCGGCGTTCACCGAGGACTCCCCGCTGCTCCCCGCCGACGGCCCGGAGCCCGAGGTGATCACCGGAGTCGACACCTACGGCGTCCTCAAGGTCCAGTGCGAGCGGGCGGCCCGGGAGTCCTTCGGTCCGGACGTGCTGCTGGTGCGTCCGACGTACGTGATCGGCCCCGAGGACTACACCCACCGCTTCGACCACTGGGTGCAGCGGCTCGCCCGGGGCGGCGAGGTGCTGGCCCCGGGCCGCCCCGACGCCCCGGTCCAGGTCGTCGACGCCCGCGACCTCGCCGACTGGATGCTCGGCCTCCTGCACCAGGGCGCCTCCGGCGCCTTCCACGCCGCGACGCCCCCGCCGTTCACCATGGGTGACCTGCTCGGCGCCATCGCCTCGGCGGTCGCCCCGCCCGGCACCACGATCACCTGGGTGGACGAGGAGTTCCTCCGTGCGGCCGGCGTCCAGGACCAGGCACTGCCGCTGTGGAGCACCAACCCGCGGATCCGGGCCACCGGCACCGCCGACCCGGCCGCCGCCCTCGCCACCGGCCTGAAGCTCCGCCCGGTGGCCGACACCGCCCGTGACATCCAGCCGTTCGACCCGCTGCCACAGGCCCTGACGCCGGACCAGGAGGCCGACCTCCTCACCGCCTGGCACCAGCGCTGAACCACCGGCTCCCCGTCGGGTCGGCCCGACGGGGAACCGGCCGCATCAGTCGAGCGCGGTGTCGGTGAGGCCCAGGCGCAGGTGCTCGATGTGGTAGACGGCCTGGTCGAGCAGGGCGGCGACGTGGTTGTCGTAGAGCGCGTAGACGACCGAGCGGCCCTGGCGCTGACCGACCACCAGGCCGAGGTTGCGCAGCAGGCGGAGCTGGTGGGAGCAGGCGGACTGCTCCAGGCCGACCTCGGCGGCGAGTTCGGTGGCCGCGCAGGGGCCCTCGCGCAGCCGGGAGAGGATCAGCAGGCGCGAGGGTGTGGCCAGGGCCTGCAGGGTGGTGGCCACCCGGGCAGCGCTGGCTTCGTCCAGGCGGGTGTGCGGGACGGCGGTTGCGGGGGCGGCTCCATGACCCATGCGGGCAATAGTACAACTCATACATGAAGAGGGGTTCATATGTTCATGTATGGTGGATGAGTCACCGGCCCCACCCTGCCCCGAAGGGTCCCGTCCGCATGCCCACCACCCTGATCGAGCGCCCCGCGCCCTCCGCCGCGTCGCGTCCCGACACCGCCCCGCGCCGCCGCACCCGGGTGTTCGCCCTGCCCGAGGCCCGCTGGGCCGCCGCCGCGACCGTGCTGTTCCTGATCGCGCTCCCGCTCCAGCTCACCGGCGCCCCCGCCTGGGCCTGGGGCCCGCTGTACGCCCTCGCGTACGCCACCGGCGGCTGGGAGCCGGCCTGGGCCGGCCTCCAGGCGCTGCGCGAGAAGACCCTCGACGTCGACCTGCTGATGATCGTCGCCGCGCTCGGCGCCGCCGCGGTCGGTCAGGTCATGGACGGCGCGCTGCTGATCGTCATCTTCGCCACCTCCGGCGCGCTGGAGGCGCTCGCTACCGCCCGGACCGCCGACTCGGTGCGCGGACTGCTCGACCTCGCCCCGGCCACCGCCACCCGGCTGCTGGACGACGGCACCGAGGAGAGCGTGCCGACCGGGCGGCTGGCGGTCGGCGACACGATCCTGGTCCGGCCCGGCGAGCGGATCGGCGCCGACGGGCGGGTACTGGACGGCGCGAGCGAGGTCGACCAGGCCACCATCACCGGCGAACCGCTGCCGGTGGCGAAGGAGGCCGGCGACGAGGTCTTCGCCGGCACCCTGAACGGCACCGGCGCGCTGCGGGTGAAGGTCGAGCGCGACGCCGCCGACTCGGTGATCGCCCGGATCGTCGCCCTGGTCGAGGAGGCCTCCGAGACCAAGGCGCCGACCCAGCTGTTCATCGAGAAGGTCGAGCAGCGCTATTCGATCGGCATGGTCATCGCCACCCTCGCGGTCTTCGCGGTGCCGCTCGCCTTCGGCGCCGCCTTCACCGGCTCGCTGCTGCGGGCGATGACCTTCATGATCGTCGCCTCCCCGTGCGCCGTGGTGCTCGCCACCATGCCGCCGCTGCTCTCCGCGATCGCCAACGCCGGACGGCACGGCGTACTGGTGAAGTCAGCGGTGGTCATGGAGCGGCTCGGCCAGGTCGACGGCGTCGCCCTCGACAAGACCGGCACCCTGACCGAGGGCACGCCCCGGGTCACCGACCTGCGCCCGCTCACCGGCTCCGGTCTCACCGAGGACGGCCTGCTCGCCCTCGCCGCGGCGGCCGAACACCCCAGCGAGCACCCGCTCGCCCGCGCGGTCGTGGACGCCGCCCGCACCCGTGGCCTGGCCCTCGCCGCGGCCGAGGACTTCTCCTCCGCCCCCGGCATCGGCGTCACCGCCACCGTCGACGGCCGCGCCGTCGCGGTCGGCGCCCCGGCCCGGCTGCTGAACGGCGGCGCGGACGCCGTCTGCGCCCGCGCCGCCGCCATCGCCGCCGAGCTGGAGAGCGGCGGCCGCACCGCCGTCCTGGTCGAGGCCGACGGCGTCCCGGTCGGCGTGCTCGGCATCGCCGACCACCTGCGCCCGGACGCCGCCACCACCGTCGCCGCGCTGACCACCCTGACCGGCACGGCGCCGGTGCTGCTCACCGGCGACAACCCGCGCGCCGCCGCCCGACTGGCCGCCGAGGTCGGCATCACCGACGTCCGTGCCGGGCTGCTCCCCCAGGACAAGGTCGCCGCCGTGCAGGAGCGGGAGCGGGCCGGGCGCAAGGTCCTGGTCGTCGGCGACGGCGTCAACGACGCGCCCGCCCTGGCCGCCGCCCACACCGGCGTCGCGATGGGCCGGGCCGGCTCCGACCTGGCGCTGGAGACCGCTGACGCGGTCATCGTGCGCGACGAACTCGCCACCGTCCCGGCTGTGGTGGCGCTCTCCCGGCGGGCCCGTTCCTTCGTCGTGCAGAACCTGGTGATCGCCTCGGTGTTCATCTCCGCGCTGGTGGTCTGGGACCTGGTCGCCACCCTCCCGCTGCCGCTGGGCGTCCTCGGCCACGAGGGCTCGACCGTCATCGTCGGCCTCAACGGCCTGCGGCTGCTGCGCGAGGCCGCCTGGACCAGGGCCCGGGCCGACGGCGGCCGCTGAGCCGACGCCGGAAGGCCGTCGCCGGAAGGCCGTCGCCGGAAGGCCGTGGCGGAAGGTCGTCGCCCCCGAGCCAGGGGCGGCGGCCTTCCGCGCGTTCGCCGACTTCCGCGCGTTCGCCGCCTGCCGCGGAGCACGGCTCGCTCGAAATCAGCTGGGAATCAGGTGTGACAATCCGGCCGGTGTCGACGCTGAACAGTCACGACCGGTGTACCGCTCGATCCACCAGTGATCGGCCGGTGCCCTCGTGGCAGCACGCGAACCGACAACACCTGGACCCGACACCGTGACCGTCAAGCCGTACGATCCGTGGCCCACCGCCGAGCAACAGCCCCATCTCTCGGAGGTCCCGGGGCACCTTCCCGGTTCCGCGCACGGCGAGCCGGTCGGCGAAGCACCGACCGAGCACTTCGCCGTTCCGGCCTACGTCGCCGAGCACTTCGCCGCGCCGGTCCGCTCCGCCGAGCACCTCCCCGAAACCGACGACGCGGATCCGCCCACCGCCGAACTGCCCGCCGTCGTGTCGCTCGCAGAACCGCCCACCGACCCCGCCGACCCCGAAGCCGTCCCCCCGCCCCCGCCGGTGTTCGTGGACGCCTCCGGCCGCCGGCAGCGCCGGATCCGCCGGCTCGGGGCGGTGCTGGCCGTCCCGGCGGGCGGGTACCTCGCCCTGCTCGCCAGCGCGCTCCTCGGCGGTCCCACCGTGAACGCGCCGTTCCTCCCGCTGCCCCAGCCGCCCGCGCCCAGCGCCCCCGCCCCGGAGGCCACGCCCTCCGAGGCGCCGTCCGCCGCCCCGGAGGCCGCCGCCCCGCCCGGCGCGGGACGCACGGAGGCACCCGCCCACCAGGGCGGCACCACCCAGGTCGTCCAGCACCCGCGACCCACGGGGGCGGCCGCGCAGCCCGCGACCGGTACGGCCCCCAGCGCCCCGACGGCCACCATCGCACCCGCCCCGGCCACCACTCCCGCCACCCAGCCGAGCACCGCGCCCACCCCCGCCCCCGGGCACGGCCGCCCGACCACCGCACCGGGCAAAGGGCCCGGCAAGCCCTGACACCCGACCGCCCTCGCAACCGTCCCCATCCCAGAAAGCAGCACCATGAGCTCCGCCCGCCGCCGACGAGCCCCAGCCCCCGACCGCACCCGCCGGGGCCGACGCGGGGTGGTCCGCCAGGGCCCGCTGCGCACCCACTGGCTCCTGCTGACCGCCCTGCTGCTCACGCTCATCGGCGCCCTGGTGCTCCAGGGCTACGCCCAGCACAGCTTCGACGACCGCCCCGACCAGGCGGCCGCACCCGCGTCCGCGGACGCCGTACCGGCGGCGATCCACGAGGGCGGCCCGGTGATCGACGCCGTCGGCTCGCAGCCGCGCAGCGCCGCCCCCAAGCCCGGCACCATCGCCCTGACCTTCGACGACGGCCCGGACCCGACCTGGACCCCGAAGATCCTGGACGTCCTGCACCGGGCCGGGGTGCACGCGACCTTCTTCGTGGTCGGCACCCAGGCCGCCGCCCACCCGGACCTGATCCGCCGGATGGTCGCCGAGGGCCATCAGATCGGCATCCACACCTTCACCCACACCGACCTCGGCGCCGCCCCCTCCTGGCGCCGCACCCTGGAGCTGCGCGAGGCCCAGCTGACCGTGGCCGGGGCCGCCGGAGTCACCAGCTCGCTGCTGCGCCCGCCGTACTCCTCGACGCCCGAGGCCGTGGACGACCCCGGATGGTCCGCCATCCAGCAGGCCGGCCGCGAGGGCTACCTGACCGTACTCACCACCCAGGACAGCGAGGACTGGCAACGCCCCGGCGTGCCCTCGATCGTCAAGTCGGCGACCGCCGGCACCGGCCACCAGGGCCAGGTCCTGCTGATGCACGACGCCGGCGGCGACCGCTCGCAGACCGTCGCCGCCCTCGACACCGTGCTGAACACGCTGAAGGGCCGCGGCTTCCACTTCACCACCGTCAGCGACGCCGTCGGCCTGCCCGACCCGGTCCGTCCGGCCGGAGCCGGCGACCACTGGCTCGGCCTGGCCCTGATCTGGCTGCTGACCGGCGGCAACTGGGCCATCACCGCGCTGGGCTGGCTGCTCTGGGCGGCGGGCGCGGTCAGCGTGCTGCGCGCGGTCGTCGTGCTCTACGCCGCCCGCCGGCACGTGCGGCTGCGCCGCCGCGGCTGGGGGCCGCCGGTCACCGAGCCGGTCAGCGTGATCGTCCCGGCGTACAACGAGATCGCCGGGATCGAACCCGCCGTCCGCTCGCTGCTGGCCTCCGACCACCCGGTCGAGGTGATCGTGGTCGACGACGGCTCCACGGACGGCACCGCCGACCTGGTGGAATCGCTGAACCTGCCGTACGTCCGGGTGATCC
This sequence comes from Kitasatospora cathayae, assembly GCF_027627435.1. Lineage (GTDB taxonomy): Bacteria > Actinomycetota > Actinomycetes > Streptomycetales > Streptomycetaceae > Kitasatospora > Kitasatospora cathayae. Next base: position 1,001,730 of record NZ_CP115450.1, read on the forward strand.
GGCAGGAGAACGCCGGCAAACCGACCGCCCTCAACACCGGCATCGCCGCGGCCCGCGCCGAACTGCTGGTGATGGTCGACGGCGACACCGTCTTCGAGCCGGACGCCGTCCGGATGCTGGTGCAGCCCTTCGCCGACCCCACCGTGGGCGCCGTCTCCGGCAACGCCAAGGTGGTCAACCGCGGTGGCCTGCTGGGCCGTTGGCAGCACATCGAGTACGTGGTCGGCTTCAACCTGGACCGCCGGCTGTTCGACCTCGCCGAATGCATGCCGACCGTGCCCGGCGCGGTCGGCGCCTTCCGCCGCTCCGCGCTGCTGGCGGTCGGCGGCGTGGGCGAGGAGACCCTCGCCGAGGACACCGACCTCACCATGGCCATGTGCCGGGCCGGTTGGCGGGTGGTGTACGAGGAGCGGGCCAAGGCCTGGACGGAGGCCCCCGCCTCGCTGAGCGCCCTGTGGCGCCAGCGCTACCGCTGGTGCTACGGCACCCTCCAGGCGATGTGGAAGCACCGGGGCGCGCTGACCCAGGGCGGGCAGGCCGGCAAGCTGGGCCGGCGCGGCCTGCTCTACCTGCTGATGTTCCAGGTGCTGCTGCCGCTGCTCGCCCCGGTCGTGGACGTCTTCGCGCTCTACGGACTGGCCTTCCTCGACCCGGTCCGGATCATCGGCCTGTGGGCGGCCTTCCTGCTGGTCCAGATGCTGATGGGGGCGTACGCGTTCCGGCTGGACAAGGAGAAGCTCGGGCCGCTGTGGAGCCTGCCGCTCCAGCAGTTCGTCTACCGGCAGCTGATGTACCTGGTGGTGATCCAGTCGGTCTTCACCGCGCTCGCCGGCTCCCGGCTCCGCTGGCAGCGGATGCAGCGCTACGGCACGCTCCGGGTCCCGGCGGGCGGCTGAACCGGGGATGGACGGGGGCCGCGCCGGCTTGCGCGGCCCCCGTCCACCGTCCGTCAGCTGTGCTTCCAGGTCACCGAGAAGGAGCTGCCGCCGCTCAGCGAGGAGGTGGTGGCCTTGGTGGTGCCGCCGGAGGCCATGGTGATGTTGTCCGGGCTGAAGCCGCCCAGGGCCTGCCCGTTGACGGTGGAGCCGCTGAACGAGACCGAGCCGAAGTCGGAGAGCGGGAGCACCCCCGAGGAGCTGGAGGGGGCCTCGGCGATCACCTCGGCGGAGGCCAGGGCCGCGCTCTTCAGGGACTTGTTGACGGTGTGGCTCCAACCGGCCGTGGTGTCGGACAGGGTGAGGGTGAAGGAGCCGCTGCCGTTGGTCGTGACGCTCGCGGTGAAGTGGTCGCCCGGCCGCACGGTGCTGCTGAAGTTGGACGGGTACTGCGGGTACATCTCGTACCAGGCGGAGTACACCGGGCGGCCGCTGGAGCAGTCGGCCTCGGTGCCGGTCTGCTCGACGGTGTTGCTGCCGTCGCCGTCGAGGCCGACCCAGAAGCTGGACCAGGTGTTGGTGCCGGAGCAGGTGACGGCGGGCTGGACCCAACTGGCGCTGACGCTGGTGAACTTGCCGCCGGTGGCGGCGTATCCGGCCCAGTTGCCGCTCGTGCTGTGCAGCAGGCCGCCGCCGTGGTGGGCGAGCGGGGCCTGGACGAGAGTGGGGGCGGTGGCGGCGAGGGCCGGTGCTGCGGTGCCCAGGAGGGTAAGCAGGGCGGTGGACACGGCGAGGGTGCGCCGACGGGCTTCGGGCATGGCTACTCCCTTGTGAGGGTGTGGAGTTGGCCGAGCGTCGACAAAGGTAGACCCACCGGGTCAGTGCGGATATTACGAGGACATAACGAAGCGTCACGCCGTGCACCCGCTGGCCGTGCGGTGGTGGCAGCCGAGTCCAGCCCAACACGTGGGCTGCGCCGAGGCGTTGGGCTACTCGGCCGCGACCACGGGAGCGGATTGCGCCGGAGCGGCGTTGTACTCGGCGAGCGACTCCCGGGTGAAGCCGAAGAAGTACGTGGCCAGGAAGCCCACCGCGTACCCGGTCAGCAACCCGCCCCCGTAGACGGCGGCGCTGCCGGCCATCCCGTGCGGGCCGGCCAGCAGCGGGAACAGGGCCCAGCCGGAGGGGCCGACGGCGGTCGATCCGACCGCGCTGCCGAGCTGGCCGGCCGCCCCGACGAAGGCGCCCCCGGCGGCGCCGCCCACGCAGGCCGTGACGAACGGGCGGCCCAGCGGCAGGGTGACCCCGTAGACCAGGGGCTCGCCGACGCCGAGCAGGCCCGCCGGCAGCGCGGACCTGATGGTCGCCCGGACCGAGGCGTTGTGCCGCAGCCGCAGGTAGACGGCGGCGGCGCAGCCGACCTGCCCGGCGCCGGCCATGGCGAGGATCGGCAGCAGGACGGTGGAACCCTGCTGCTGGATCAGGGTGGTGTGGATCGGGATCAGCGCCTGGTGCAGGCCGAGCATCACCAGCGGCAGGAAGAGCCCGCCGAGCACCATCCCGGCGAGCAGCCCGCCGTGGGCGAGCAGCCAGGAGGTGGCGTGGCCGATCGCGGTGGAGACCTCCCCGGCGACGAACATCAGGCCGAACAGCGCCGCCAGCCCGCCGACCAGGACGGTGACCGTGGGCGTGACCAGGACGTCCAGCGCGGCGGGCAGGATCCGCCGGGTCCACCGCTCCACCTGCACCGCCAGCAGCGCGGCGAGCAGCGCCCCGACCACCCCGCCCTGCCCGGGGGTGAGGTGGTGGCCGAACGCCTCCACCTTGGCGACCCCGGCGTAGCCGATCACCGCGGCCACGACCCCGCCCAGCACGGGCGTGCCGCCGAACTCCTGCGCCGTGTTGTAGCCGACGAAGACGGCGAGCAGCGACATGAACCCCGAGGAGACCGGCCCCAGCGCGATGACCAGAGCCGGTGCCCGGCCGAGGTTGGCGAGCGTCCCGCCGAGGGCGGCGACGATCCCGCAGCCGATCAGGGCGGGGATCAGCGGGACGAAGACGTTCGCGATCCGGCGCAGCATCCGCTTGACCGGGGTCGCGTTGCGCACCCGGGCCTGCGCGCGGATCCGCGCACCGCGTCCGGCGAGGTCCTCGGCGGTGGGGGCGGTCGCACCAGGGTCCAGCAGCCGGCGCAGCTGCGCGGTGACCCCGGCGACGGCGCCGGGGCCGAGGACGATCTGGTAGGTGTCGTCCTCGACCGTGCCCAGGACGGCCGGCAGCGCCCCGAGCGCCTCGCGGTCGACCAGGGAACGGTCCGCCAGACCCAGCCGAAGCCGGGTCATGCAGTGGGCGACGGAGCGGATGTTGGCGGCGCCGCCGACCAGCGGGAGGATCGCCTCGGCCACGGCGCGGTGCTTCTCGTCGGACATGTCACGGGACGTACCCGGATGCTCACGGTGCTCAACCGGGGGGCTGGTAGCGGTCTGCTCCACGGGTGCTCGCAGCGGTCTGTCGCTCGAACGGCCGCCGGGACCATCGCCTAGTTGGCGAAAGCCCGCTCGTCGCCGGCGGCCTGATCGCCAAGACCCCGGACCCACAGGACGGACGCTCCCAGCTCCTCGCCCCGACCCGGCGCGGACGGGACACCCTCTCCCGCATCCGCCGCGAGCGCACCGCCCTGCTGGCCCGCCGCAGCACCCGCCTCACCCCCGAGCAGTGCCGCGCCCTGGAGGCGGCGCTGCCGCTGCTGGAACTCCTCCTCGACGAGCCCGACGCGCCGGTCCGCGAGGGACATGACGGGCCGAACGACCGGTAGCCACAGGTATGTTGACGAACCGCAGACCGGAAAGCGCTACCCCCGCCACCCCGGATGACGGCAGGCGGCCCGGCCGGCGGGAACCCCGCACTGATCGAACGCCACGTCGTCTCCCGCCGCACCGTCGGCTCGGTGAAGTGACGGGCGGATCGCCTGCCGATCATGTCCGATACGCTTGACGTCGGCACGGAGAGTTGAGGAGAGGCGATGGGCACGCACGAGCGGTGGACACGGCTGCTCGAAGTCCTCGGTGACAAGGGCCGCATCGAGGTCGCCGAGGCCGCCGAGCTGCTCGGAGTCTCCCCCGCGACGGTCCGCCGCGACATGGAGGAGCTGGCCCGCCAGCAGCTGCTGACCCGCACCCGCGGTGGAGCGGTGCTGAGCGGAGTCGCGTACGACCTGCCGCTTCGCTACAAGACCGCGCGCCAGGCGGACGAGAAGCACCGGATCGCCGAGGCGGCGGCCCGGCTCATCCCGCCCGGGGCGGTGGTCGGCCTCAACGGCGGAACGACCACCTCGGAGGTGGCCCGCGAACTGGCGACCCGGGCGGACCTGGCCGAGCACGGTGCCGGGATCTCGCTGACGGTGGTCACCAACGCGATCAACATCGCGAGCGAGCTGGCGGTCCGGCCGCACGTGAAGACCGTGGTGACGGGCGGAGTCGTGCGCTCCAACTCCTACGAGTTGACCGGCCCGCTGGCCACGCCGGTGCTCGAAGGGATCTCGCTGGACTACGCGATCCTCGGGGTGAACGCGGTGGACGCGCGCCTGGGCGCGGCCGCGCACGACGAGGGCGAGGCCAGTGCCAACCGGGCCATGGCGCGGCGGGCGGAGAAGGTCATCGTGGTCGCCGACTCCACCAAGCTCGGTCGTCGGGCGTTCGCCCAGGTGTGTGCGGTCGGTGACATCGCCGTCCTGGTCACCGACAAGAACGCGCCGGAGGAACTGGTCGGGCAGTTCGTGGGCCAGGGCGTCGAGGTGGTCTGCGTCTGACGCACCACCGGTTCGCCGAGGCGGCCCGGGCCGTTGGCCCGGCGAGGGCCGACAGCTCGGAAGCGCCTTCCAGCCGCGTCACCCGGAAGGTGGCGTCCGCCACGCCTCGGCGGGTGACGGCGGCCGACGCCGTCACCCGGGTGCCGGGCCATAGTGGCGGTGACGGCGGACGGTCCGCACCGTGGTGGGAAGGAGCGATGGCCAGCACCCCAGGACGGTACCGATGGACGCGAACCACTCCCTGCCCCGTGTCGTGGTCGGCGTCGACGGCTCTCAGCCGTCGCACGCCGCGCTGCGGTGGGCGGTCCGGCAGGCCGAGATGATCGGCGCGACGGTGGACGCGGTGGGAGCGTGGGAGCCGCCGAGCCACTTCGGCTGGTCGGCGCCGGTGGTCGACTCCACCTTCGACCAGGAACTCGCCGAGCGGAAGTTCGCCGACGAGCTGGAGGCGGTGCTCGGCACCGACTGCCCGGTGCCGGTCCGCCGGAGCATGGTCATGGGTGACGCCTCCGACGTCCTGCTCGACGCGGCGAAGGGCGCCGAACTGCTGGTGGTGGGCAGCCACGGGCGTGGCGGCTTCACCCGGGCGCTGCTCGGCTCGGTGAGCACCCGCTGCGCGCAGCACGCGACCTGCCCGGTGGTGATCGTCCGCGCCCGGTGAGCCCGGGCCTCCGGGCGGCTGCGGCGGGGAACTCGATTGCGCGACAAGGCGGTTGGAGTCGCGAGGCGCGGGCAGAGCTGATCCGGGCACCGGGCGCCACAGGACCGAGGGGGACGCATCCGATGCCTACAGCCATGCCATCGGGCGGTTCGACGGACACGGCTCGACCCTGTCCGGCGTTCCGCTCCCACCAGGGACGACGCCCGCCGGGCGCACTGTGGGGTGCGGACGCCGGGGCCGTCCTCCAGGTGGCCCTCGAACAGGGCCGGCGGCTCGACCACTCGTACCCGCCGATCCGCGCGGCACCATCCATCTCTGCCGCCTGGACGCCGGCAGCCGCTGGAGGCGCTGAGGCGGTAGTCCTCAGCGCGGGCGGGCCCGGTAGGCTCAGCGGGATCCGAACGGGACGGAAGGCAATGGACGACACAACGGCTCCGGCCGACGGCGAGGGCGCCGTGGACGAGATCGACCCCGAGGCGGTACAGCTGGGGCAGCGCGTGGAGTACCTCTTCGAGCACGTCCAGCCACTGGGCCGCCGGTTCACGCTCCAGGAGGTCGTCGACGGCATCCGGGCCCAGGGCGGTCCCAACGCGCCGAAGCTCTCGGTCGGGCGACTGTGGGCCCTGGTCAAGGGCAAGGCGTCGAACCCCACCATCTCGACCCTGCGGGCGCTGGGCGACTTCTTCGGGGTGCCGCAGGCGTACTTCATCGACGACGACGTGGCCGCCCGGGTGTCCGCCCAGCTGTCGCTGATCTCCGCGATGCGCGCCAACGACGTGCGCTCGGTGGCCCTGCGGGCCGCCACCGTCGCCACCATGTCGAGCCAGGGGCTGGACATCGTCCGCTCGCTCGTCGAGCAGGGCGGCCCGTCGGAGCAGCCGGCGACCGGGGAGCCCGAACGGTTCGTGTGAGCCATGTCTCGTCCGACCTCGAGCTGACGTGCGGTCATACTGTTCGCTGCTGTCGCAGTCGAACAGCGGCTGGCCGGGCTGGGGGGAAACGGGATTGGACGTCGATGAACAACGGGACCGGACGCGCAGGTTCGCGGAACTGCTGCGCGGATTCGACCTTCCGAAGCCGTTCGAGCTGACCGATCTATGCGAGGCGGTGGCCGCCGTACGGGGGCGTCCGCTGCGGCTGCTGCCCTTGCCCGGTCCGGTCGACGCCGGTGCCGGGGCGGTGTGCGGGGTCTGGCTGGCCTTCGGCTCGGTCGACCACGTCTACTACGCGCCCGTCACCAGCCCCGTCCACCAGACCCACATCGTCCTGCACGAACTGGCGCACATGCTGCTGGACCACCGCCAGCCGTCCACCGCCGCACCGGAGATGCTCGCCCAGTTGTTCCCCGACCTGGATCCGGCGATGGCGGCCCGCCTGCTGGCACGCGGCCAGCACGGGGCCACCAGCGCGCAGGAGCAGGAGGCCGAGCTGCTGGCGTCGATGATGTGGCAGCGCTTCAACGTCGCTCCGCTGACGGCGGCCACCGCGTCGGCGGAGCACGCGAACACGCTGCGCCGGGTCATCGACTCCTTCCGGGGCTCGGCTTCGAAGGCGCGCTCCGGTTCGAGGCCGGGCGCGGGAGCGGTTGTCGGTCCGAGGTCGGGGTCTCGTTCCGGGTCGGGGAGGCGAAGGCCGTCATGAGGCTGTTCGACGTGATCACCGTCCCGCCCATCTGGCTGATCGCCCTGTGGAAGTCGAGGGGCATCGCGACCGCGTGCCGTCGTGATCGGGCGCTCTGGTCCATGTGGGCGATCTGGGCGGTCGACTTCACCATCGGCGTGCCCGACGTCCGCCGGGTGATCGACGGCGTCACCGGGGTCCGGAGCTTCACCAACCTCCCCGTCCACATCCTGTCGCTCTGCGCCGTCGCGGTCTTCTTCGAGTTCGTCCGGGAGGCCACCGCGGCCACGCCCGGGCGCCTCGCCCGGCTGCGCTGGGTCCTGCTGGCGGTCTCGGTGCTGGGCCTCACCGCCCTGTTCGCCGCGATGCCGCGCCCGGACGGCGACGCGGACCTGCTCACGGCCAACGCGGACCAGCCGCTGACCCAGGCCTACTGGGCGATCTTCCTCGGGTACATCTCCTTCGCCTGCGCCACCGGCGTCAGACTGTGCTGGCTGTACGGCCGGCACGCGCTGCCCGGACCCTCGCGCACCTCCATGATGATCGTCGGGCTGGCCAATCTGGCCGGCTTCGTCTACGTCGTCCAGCGCCTGACGTACCTCACGGCGCACGCGCTCGGGTGGCAGGTCCTCGGGTCCGCGGCGGCCGTGGCGGCCACCCAGTCCCTGCTGGCGCTCTGCGTGCTCCTGCTGGCGGTGGGGATGTCCTGGCCGGCGCTGGCCGAGCGGCTCCGCCGGCACCGGGCGTGGCGGCAGGTGCGGGCGATCTGTCCGCTGTGGACGCTGCTCAAGGCGGCGACGCCCGAGAACGTCCTGCCGCTGCCCCGGGAGCTCCAGCGCGATCCGGACCTCGTCCTGTACCGCTACATCATCGAGATCCGGGACAGCTCCCTGGTGCTGGACGAGTACCTGTCGCCCGCCGACCGGGCGGCGGCCGAACGGGTCCTGGCGGCGACCGTGGCCGCGGGAGCGGACCGGGAGGCCGCCGTGGAGGCCGTCCTGCTCCTGCTCGCGCTGCGGGCGCACCTCGCGGGCGCGGTGCCGAGCGGCACGGAGCGGACGCTGACCATCGGGGAGCAGGAACTCTCCGGCGAGATCGACTGGTTCCGCAGGGTGGCGGCGATGTCCCGGACGAAGCCGGTCGAACGCGCGTTGCGGAACCTGCAGTCCTCCGGAAGGCGGCTCAGCCCGTGAGCGACGCGTGCGCGCCGGGGCCCGGGCGGTTCCCGGCCCCGGCGCGCACCGGGCGGCCCCCGCGGATCAGCCGGCGAGGGCCGAGGCGGAGATGCCGGTGATCCGGCCGTTGCCGTCCAGCAGCGCCGCACCCGTCCAACTGCCGTCGGTGTTGCGCTGGTTGTCGAAGACGCTCCCCTGGGCCAGCGTCTGGACGTGCATCGTGCCGTCCACCAGACCGGCGGCGGACACGGCGGTGATCCGGCCGTTGCCGTCCAGCAGCGCCGCACCCGTCCAACTGCCGTCGGTGTTGCGCTGGTTGTCGAACACCTTCCCCTGCGACACGGTCTGGACGTGCATCGTGCCGTCGCTCAGACCGGCCGAGGAGATGCCGGTGATCTGGCCGTTGCCGTCCAGCAGCGCCGCACCCGTCCAACTGCCGTCGGTGTTGCGCTGGTTGTCGAAGACGCTCCCCTGGGCGAGGGTCTGCACGTGCATGGTGCCGTTGGTCAGTCCGGAGGAGGAAACCGCGGTGATCTGGCCGTTGCCGTCCAGCAGCGCCGCACCCGTCCAGCTGCCGTCGGTGTTGCGCTGGTTGTCGAACACCTTGCCCTGCGACACGGTCTGGACGTGCATCGTGCCGTCCGGCAGGGCGGTCGACGAGATCGCGGTGATCTGCCCGTTGTCGTCCAGCAGCGCCGCGCCCGTCCAGCTGCCGTCGGTGTTGCGCTGGTTGTCGTACACCCGGCCGTTCGCCAGCGTCGTCACGTGGAACGTACCGTCGGCGAGCGCAGCCGTCGCGGTCTGGGTGATCTGGCCGTTGCCGTCCAGCAGCGCGGCACCCGACCAACTTCCGTCGCGGTTGCGCTGGTTGTCGAAGACGCTGCCGCCGGTCACGGTGTCCACCCGCATCGGGAACGGGTCCGACCGGTCGGCACCGAGTCCGGCCTTCGGCCCGCAGGTCGGCCAGGCTCCCTGGCCCTGGACCGCCAGGGTCTTCTCCGCGATGGCAATCTGCTGCGCCTTGGTAGCCAGGTTGGCGGTCGGCGCGTACTGCTGTCCGCCGTACGCCTTCCAGGTGCCGTAGTCGAACTGCAGGCCGCCGTAGTAGGTGACACCGCCGACCGTCGCGACGATGCTCCAGTTCCCGCTGCTCTCGCAGGCCGCCACCTTGTCCCAGGTGCTGATCGAGGCGGCCTCCGCCGTCCCGGTCGCGCCGCCGAGCCAGCCGGCCGACGCGGCGGAGACCGCGATCACGCCGGCGAGAAGGCGCCTGCGGAAGAACGTTGACACGTGGACACTCCGTCCGTCGAGGAGGGGGGCGGTCACTTGAGGAAGCCGGCGGCGGAGATGCCGCTGATCTGGCCGTTGCCGTCGACCAGTGCGGCACCGGCCCAACTGCCGTCGGCGTTGCGCTGGTTGTCGAAGACGCTGCCCTGCGCCAGGGTCTGGACGTGCATCGTGCCGTCACTCAGACCGGCGGCGGACACCGCGGTGATCTGGCCGTTGCCGTCCAGCAGCGCCGCGCCGGCCCAACTGCCGTCGGTGTTGCGCTGGTTGTCGAAGACCTTGCCCTGGACGATGGTCTGGACGTGCATCGTGCCGTCGCTCAGAGCGGCCGAGGAGAGGCCGGTGATCTGGCCGTTCGCGTCCAGCGTCGCCGCGCCCGTCCAGGTGCCGTCGGTGTTGCGCTGGTTGTCGTAGACCTTGCCCTGGACGATGGTCTGGACGTGCATCGTGCCGTTGGTCAGTCCGGCCGAGGCAATCGCGGTGATCTGGCCGTTGCCGTCCAGCAGGTTCGCGCCCGTCCAGGTGCCGTCGGTGTTGCGCTGGTTGTCGAACACCTTGCCCTGCGCCAGGGTCTGGACGTGCATCGTGCCGTCCGCGAGCGCGGTCGACGAGATCGCGGCGATCTGCCCGTTGTCGTCCAGCAGGTTCGCGCCGGTCCAGGTGCCGTCCGGGTTGCGCTGGTTGTCGTACACCCGGCCGTTCGCCAGCGTCGTCACGTGGAACGTACCGTCGGGCAGCGCGGCCGTCGCGGTCTGGGTGATCTGGCCGTTGCCGTCCAGCAGCGCGGCACCAGACCAACTTCCGTCCGGGTTCCGCTGGTTGTCGAAGACCGAGCCGCCCTTCACGGTGTCCACCCGCATGACCGGCGCGTTGCCGCCGGCGCCCGAGCTGACGTCGAGGTAGTCGTTGTCGACGTTGATCGTGTACCCGCCGTAGCTCTCGTTGTTGCCGTCGCCGCCCCAGTACTGGTGGATCCGCTGGTGATTCGCCCAGTATGCGGACGGGACCAGCGGCTCGTTCGTGTCCGCCACGTGGTTCCACCTGGCGATCCAGATCACGTCCGGCATGGTGTAGCTGGTCACGTTGTTCGCGAGGTCGCTGATGCCCGAGTCCGAGCTGGAGTAGACGCCGGAGCGGTAACCGCGCGCGTGCACCTGGGCGGACCACGCGGACAGGTAGCTCAGCACGTTTCCGCGGTAACCGGAGGCGTAGGCCTCCATGTCGACGTACAGGGTCGAGCCCGGGCCGAAGCCCAGCCCGGCGGCCGCGGCGACCGCGCCGTTCGCGGCATCGGTGCCCTGGCTCGACGGGCTGCTGAGCGAGGGCGCCTGCGGCCCCACCCAGATGGGCATGAAGTGCCATCCCGCGCCGGCCTGCTGCTGGACCCATCCGGCCGTCAGGTTCGGCTGGCTGCAGGCCCGGGCCGGCCCGCCGACGTAGATCCCCACGGCGCTGTACGGCGAGTTGCCCTTCCATGCCGCCATGGCACTCGAACTCGGGGCGGAGCAGGCGTCGAAGCCGTAGCCCGTGAACGAGGTGTCGGCCGCGCTGAGCGCCGTCAGCCTCGGTTCCGCCGGAGCGGCAGCGGCGGCGGCGAGGGGCTGACGGGATCCGGCGGTCACCGGGGCCAGGCCCGCCTGCCGCAGGACGTTCTCGACCACGGAACGGTGGTCCGCGTAGGGCGCGGTGACCTTGATCCGCGGAGCGACCGCGTGCAGCTCGGCGGAGGAGCGGTCGTCCGTCGTCACCTTGTCGGTGGTTCCGGAGGCCTGCGGCTCCACCACGAGAGCCTCGGTACGGCCGGCCAGGTGGCTCGGGCAGTTCTGGTCCGCGGCGGGGGTGCCGAGGTAGACGGCGTGCCGGTCGAACCGCACGCACGCCGCCGGGTCGCTCGCGAGGTCGACGACCGACCAGTCAGCGGGCACCTGGAAGTCATATCCCTGGAAGGACACCGTCCTGGTGGTCGCGTCCGGGGCCGCGTGCGCCGTACCGGTTCCGGCGGCGAGCGCGATCAGGGTGGCACCGGCGGCCAGCGCCGCCCTCAATCGATGGGCATTCGTCCGGTGGGACAAAGCTCGGTCTCCTTGTGCGTCATCGCATGGGTCTGCTGACGGGCCGAGGCGGGAGGATGCTGGGCATCGGGAGCCTCCGGCCCGTCGGTCGAGGAGGGGCCGGGAGCGGCGAGCGGACGCCACTCCCGGCCCGGTGGTTCAGGCGCTCCGGGTCACTTCAGGGAGCCGGCGGCGGAGATGTTGCTGATCTGACCGTTGCCGTCGACCAGCGCGGCACCGGCCCAACTTCCGTCGGTGTTGCGCTGGTTGTCGAAGACGCTGCCCTGCGCCAGGGTCTGGACGTGCATCGTGCCGTCACTCAGACCGGCGGCGGTCACCTTGGTGATCTGGCCGTTGCCGTCCAGCAGGTTCGCGCCGGTCCAGGTGCCGTCGGTGTTGCGCTGGTTGTCGTAGACCTTGCCCTGGACGATGGTCTGGACGTGCATCGTGCCGTCGCTCAGAGCGGCCGAGGAGAGGCCGGTGATCTGGCCGTTCGCGTCCAGCGTCGCCGCGCCCGTCCAGGTGCCGTCGGTGTTGCGCTGGTTGTCGTAGACCTTGCCCTGGACGATGGTCTGGACGTGCATCGTGCCGTTGGTCAGTCCGGCCGAGGCAATCGCGGTGATCTGGCCGTTGCCGTCCAGCAGGTTCGCGCCCGTCCAGGTGCCGTCGGTGTTGCGCTGGTTGTCGAACACCTTGCCCTGCGCCAGGGTCTGGACGTGCATCGTGCCGTCCGCGAGCGCGGTCGACGAGATCGCGGCGATCTGCCCGTTGTCGTCCAGCAGGTTCGCGCCGGTCCAGGTGCCGTCCGGGTTGCGCTGGTTGTCGTACACCCGGCCGTTCGCCAGCGTCGTCACGTGGAACGTACCGTCGGGCAGCGCGGCCGTCGCGGTCTGGGTGATCTGGCCGTTGCCGTCCAGCAGTGCGGCGCCGGACCAAGTGCCGTCGGGGTTCCGCTGGTTGTCGAAGACCGAGCCGCCCTTCACGGTGTCCACCCGCATGATCGACGCGTTCTGCACGCCGACCGGGCGGATGAAGCCCTGGAGGTTCACGTTGTAGCCGTGGGAGGTCCACTCGTAGTCGCCGACGTGCCCGGGCATGTGCGCGTTCAGCGACACGATGCCACCGGACTGGTTGCCGCCGATCCAGTCGATCGTTCCGTCGCCGTTAACCGCGGTCACGAGCGCGACGTGGTCGTAGTCCGCTCCACTGAAGCTGTTCGGGTGGAAGAACACCGCGTCGCCCACGTGCGGCGTCGAGGACAGCCCGCCGTCGTACTTGTTGGCGTAGGTGACGAAGCTGTTGGCCATGTCGTTCAGCACCCCGAGGCCCTGCACCCCGTTCTGGTACCAGACCCAGCCGGCGAAGTCGGCGCACCAGGCGTGGTGCTCACAGGAGTTGTTCTGCCCGCTGCCAGGGACGTAGTAGCCGGCGCCTCCGTTGCCGCAGTCCCCCTGGCCGAGCTGGCTCTGCGCGGTGCTCACTATTCCGCTCACGGAGGCGGCGTTCGCCTCGCCGGCCGAGGCCATGCTCAGGCCTGCCACGGCCAGGGCGAGGGCGGCACCGGCCGATGCGAGTCGGTTGACCTTCTTGGACACGGATGTTTCCTTTCGGACTTCGTCTCGATGGAGCTGGAGGTGGAAATGGGGGTGGAGTTGAGGGCGGAGATGGTCGTGATGGCGCGGGAGCGGACCGCCGCGGTGCGCGGGAGCGGCCCCACTCAGCCGGTCGTCACCGCCACCGACTGGGTGGCGGTGGCCAGTTGGCGGCCGTCGGCGCCGACGGCGTACAGGAAGACCTGCACCTGCTGCGACCGGGACGAGGCCGGCAGCGAGATCCGGTAGCGGACCGTCAGCGCACCGCCCGCCGGCACGGCGTACGAACTCGCGCCGGGCGCCACACCGATCGGGGCGGAGCTCGTGTCGTCCGCCGCTTCGGACACCCATCCGCCGGTCGCCGGGTTCAGGCGCGACACCGAACTCGCGGCTCCCGTACCGGAAATCTGCAGGGTGGGCGTGATCGAGGACAGTCCGCCGCCGGTGCGATCGGTGAACACGGCTGAGAACTCGACCGGCGCCCCGCCGGTCTTCAACTGCGCGGGGAGACCGGCAAGTTGGACGTCGAGCCCGGTCGGCTTCGAAACGACGGGCGCAGGGGTGTTCTTCGCGGCCGGCGCGTGCGGCACGACCGGCGCCGACCCGCCGCCCGCCGCGCCCGGCGGCCGCACGACGGTCGGCACGGCGGAGGGTGTCGCCGACGGGCCGGTGCCGTCCGGAGCCGAGGGGAACGACGTCGGCGTGGGCGCCTCGGCCGGGGTCGGCAGCGCGGTCGGCGTCGAGCCGGACGGGGTCAGGAGGGTCGGCGTCGATGTGGGCGTCAGCCGGTAGCCGGTGGCCGCCGTGTCGTGCCGCGCCGCACCGGAACCGCACCCGCCGACCCCGATGACGACGGCTGCCACCACAACGGCCAGTGCGGGAAGGGCAGTTCGTCGGGACGTGGCAGCAGGCATGGTGGTTCCTCCTCGGGCTCCGGGGAGCGGTGAGCGGCCGGCCGGTCGGCACGGCAGGGTGCGAAGTGGCAGGGCAGGGCATGGCATGGGCACGTCATGCGAGCTCGCCGGAAGAAGCGCGGTCTCGACGTGCGTGCGGTGTGCGGAAACGCGGGGTTGAGCAGCGTGCCGGGGTGGTCCGACGTCACGACGAACAGCGCCGAAGCGTCCGGAAACGACCCCCTGAAGACCGGCGCGGTCCCCCCGGCGGCCCTTTGCCCAGTGCGGCTGGTGTGGCCGGTGGGGCATCACATCCTGACCGGCAAGCCGACGCCATGTCAATTGTTAACTGAAAATCGCAATCACGAGAAAATGGATCTTTTTACGGAGAAATACGGACAGATCATCCGGGATTTGGCGAGCACGCATAGGCTTCCATCCATTCCATTTCAATCTTCTGAACATGCAGAAGGGGCCCCCGCGCGGCGGGGGCCCCTTCTCGCTGCTGCCGGCTACCGGCCTGCGGTCAGCCGACGGTCACGGTGAACGGGCCGGCCAGCACCGAGTAGCCGTCGTTGGCCAGGTAGTACGCGTCGTAGCGGCCGGCGCCGTTGAGCTTGCCGGTGGCGAAGGTGACGGCGCCGCTCTGGTTGGGCGTGTAGGACCAGGTGAGCGCGGACCGGGAGCCCGGGGTGACGCCCGCCGGGTAGAGGCCGACCCAGTTCTTGGCACCGGCCTGGGCCGCGGTCGGTACGGCGTAGCGCAGGGTGACGTTGCCGCCGTTGGCCACCGCGTTCAGGTCGCCGGTCAGCGTCGGTGCGGTCGCGGTGGCGGGTGCGAAGGCGGCGTTCAGCGGCGTCGCGTAGGTGTCGTTGGCGGTCAGCCCGGGCAGGCCGAGGGCCGACTCGATGGTGCGGCCGATGCCGTAGTGGTCGTAGTGCAGCGGGCCGCTGGTGCCGGCCGGGACGGTGCCCTGGGAGCCGAGGACGACGGTGGCGAGGTGGTTGTAGCCCTCGCTCTCGCTCTCGTCCCAGGTCAGGATCAGCAGCGAGCGCTGCTGGGTCCAGGCCGGGGAGGACAGCACCGGGGCGAGGGTCTGCTGCAGCCAGCCGTCCTGGGTCTTCAGGCTGGCGGCACTGCCGTTGCCGGAGGCCTCTCCGTCGTAGTAGTCGTCGGCGGCGATCCAGGAGAAGTTCGGCGTGGTCGCGGCCGACTTGAGGTCGGCGGTCAGTTGCGTGGTGTCGAACAGGTGGGCCGCGCAGCGGGTCGGATTTCCGCTGATGTCGGTGTAGTTGATGAACGGCGCGTCGTCGGGCATGTAGTACGAGTCGTAGTTCTTGTTGGTGTTGCAGGGCGTGCCCATGCCCTGCTCGTAGGCCTTCCAGGTCTTTCCGGCGTCCTCGATGGTGTCGCCGAGGTTGCGCTGGGGGGAGTTGATGTTGGGCCAGTAGGTGGCGCCCTTGGTGTAGGTGTCGCCGCCCGCGACGGCGAGGTAGTTCTCGTCGCTGGGGTGGTAGACGCCGTGGGCGTCGGTGAGGGTGGCGCCCTGGGACATCAGGCTGTGGATGTACGGGGTGTCCGCCGGGTCGTTCATGATCTGGGAGTAGTCGGTGTTCTCCATCATGACCGTGAACACGTGGTCGTAGCCCGGCACTTGGGAACCGGGCGGGCTGAGCGGCGCGGGCGCGGTGACCGGGGTGTCGAGGGTGAGCGAGAGGTCGTCCAGGTAGCCGGTCTCGTTGGAGGTGGACAGGAACTGCACCTCGACCTGGATCGACCTGGTCCCGGCCGGGACGCCGCCGGTGGCGCTGCGGGAGAGGAACTTCGTGCTCAGGCCGCGGTCGGTCGCGGAGACGGTCGGCAGCTTGGCGGTCGGGCCGAGCGGGTTGCCGTCGGCGCCCCGGAAGTGCAGGCTGACCGCGACGTAGCCGCCGTACGTGGTCCAACCGCCCAGCCAGCCCGCCAGGTTGTAGTGCACGCCGCCGCCGTCTATCGCGGTGGCCGCGGAGGAGACGTCGACGGTCTGGCTCATCGAGCCGTCGCCGAAGTTGCCCGGGCCGAAGAAGGCCTTGCCGGGCGTGTTGCCGTCGTTCGGGAGGCCGAAGGAGGCGACGGAGGAGCACATGACGTCGATGCCGCCGGCCTGGACCGTCCAGCCGGGCACGGTGGTGGCGGCGCTCCAGTCGTTGGTGCAGTAGCCGCCGGCCTCGGCGTCGCCGTTGACGATCAGGTTGCCGCTGCCGACCGCCGCCTGGGCGGTGGCGGGGGCGCCGACGACCAGGGCGCCGACGAGCGGAAGGGTGGCGAGCAGCCCGCCGAGGGGGCTCCAGCGCAGTCGCATGGGGGGTACCTCGTCCCGTTGGTTGCGTGAGGGTGGGTGCCGTGGCGGTGCACCACGGCGGGACAGAGATACCGGTTCGGCGCGGCCCGGGGAAGGGCGCGCGGGCTAACAGCGGTCGAACTTGGTCAGACAACTTCGCTCAGTGGTCCACCGCCTCCCGCCGACGGGCGGCGCACCGACCGGTGCGCGACGGAGCGATACGCCGGTCTCGACGCCGACGAGTACCCGCACCTGGCACGGATCGCGGACCGCTGGGAGCCGCTGACCGTCCAGGACACCTACCGGGACGGGCTCCGCGCGCTGGTGGCGGGCCTGCTCGCCGCGCGGTGAACGGGACCGGCCCACCGAGCGAGGGGCCCGGCGGGCCGGTTCGTGGACATGAGCTGTCGTCAGGCCCAGGGGTCGGTGAAGGACCGCCCCGGAACGGGCTTGGCGATCAGCGCGATCGCCACGAAGAAGTTGACCTGACCGATGGCGATCATCAGTGTGGCCAGCGCCTTCTCGTCGTAGTGCTCGGCGGCCTGGGCGTACAGCTCGTCCGGGACGCGCTCACCCTGCGAACTGGGCTGCAGCACGGCCTCGACCAGGGCGAGGGCCGCCCGCTCGGCGGCGGTCAGGTACGGCGAGTCCTGCCAGCTGGCCACCGAGGTGATCCGCTCCTGCGACACCCCCGCCTTGCGCAGGAATCCGGTGTGCAGGACGGTCAGGTAGGTGCTGCCGACGATCTGTCCGGCCCGCAGCTGGAGCAGGCTGATCGTGGTCCGCGGGATCGAACGGTTGCCGGCCGCCTTGAACAACGCGGCCGAGACCTCGGCGAGTTCGGGAACCAGCTCCGCCGGGTCCTGGGTCATCCGGGGGCGCAGCGGGACCTCCGCGGTGATCGAGCGGGTGGTGGTGGTCGACCGGGTGTTCAACGTCGCGTTCCTCTCGGGCGTTCAGCGCTTCTCGGTGCTTCCACGGACCCGACGGATCGCGACGCGCAGGTGTGACAGCTCGTCGCGGGATCTTTTCCGCCCCGTCCGTCCGGCGCCGCAGTCGTAGCGCACGGCGACCGGCACCGCCGCCCGGGAGCGCCGAGAGGTGCCGGGCGCGGCCACCACCGATACTGGGGGCGAACCCGAGGCGGAACCTGAGGAGCGCGCCGTGACCGATCCCGCCCCGACCGGACCCTCCGCGGCCGGAACCTCCGCCGGCCCCGTCGTCGCCGGATTCGACGGCTCGCCCGAGAGCCTGACCGCCACCGAGTGGGCCGCCCGCGAGGCGCAGCGCCGTGGCGTCCCGCTCGAGGTCCTGGAGGCCTGGCCCTGGCCGAAGCGGGACGTGGTCGGCAGCGACCAGACCTACCACCGCGCGCTCGCCCACCTGGCCGAGCGCGAGTCCGCGCTGGCGGCCCTGGTGCCCGGGGTCCCGGTCTCCTCCGCCCCGGTGTCCGCCGATCCGGTGGAGGCCCTGGAGGCCGCCTCGCACCGCGCCGCCCTGCTGGTGCTCGGCTCCCGCGGGCTGGGCACCCTGCGCGGCTTCCTGGTCGGCTCGGTCAGCCAGGAGGTGCTGCGCCGCTCCGCCTGCCCGGTGGTGCTGGTCCGCGCCCACGAGGACGAGCCGGACGGCTCCGTGACGGTCGGCCTCGACCTGGTCCACCCGGCGCCGGAGGTGCTGGACTTCGCCTTCCGGGCCGCCGAGCTCCGCTCGGCTCCGCTGCGCGTCATCCACGTCTGGTCCCCGCCGGCCGGCAGCGAGTACATGTCCTACGGCGCCATCGGCGGGCTGGAGGGCGAGGTGTCCAGCGTCGAGTGGACCGGTCTCGCCGAGGCCCTGGAACCGCTGCGGGCCCGGTACCCGGAGGTGGAGGTGACCGCCGACCTGGTCCGCGGCAAGCCCGCCGTCGACCTCGTCGACGCCGCGACGACGGCCCGTCTCCTCGTCGTCGGCCGCCGGCTGCGCCACCTGCCGCTCCGGCACCACCACCTCGGCCCGGTCGCCCACGCCGTGATCCACCACGTCCACTGCCCGGTCGCCGTCGTCCCGTACGGCTGAGCCCACCCACCGGATTGCACCTCCCAGGTCGGCGGGTGCGCCGCTCGGTGGCCGAGGAGCGTACCCGCCTGGTCGACCGGGCCCGCGACCTCGTCACCGGCCGCGGTCAGTCCTGGTGACACCGGCTGCGGTCCAGTAGCCGGGGTCCGCCGGTCGGCGCATCCGCAGGTCGCCGCGGACCTGCTCGGCCAGCCGCCGGGTGTCGCGCCGGTTGACCGTCGCGCCGAGGCCCGCGCCGAGGAGCAGCGGGATCGTCGACGGCAGTCGGCGCATCCAGCTGCGGGTGAGCCGGCGGCGCACCTGTTGGCGCACCTCCGCCCCGAGGGTGAGCGCCGCGAGGCCCGCTGGGCGGATCAGCAGTCTCGCGTCGATCCCCCGGCGGTTGGCCCAGGCTCCCAGGTAGGCCGCGGCCCGTTGGGTGGCGCTGCCCCGTACCGGGACGCCGTAGACCTCGTGCAGCTCGGCGATCAGCTTGAGTTCCACGGCCGCCACGGCGAGCGTCTCGGCCGCGATCTCCACCGGCATCGCGGGCGGCACGGGCAGCATCGCCACCGCCCCGACGCCCGCGCCGAGCGCGCCGGAGGCCCGGGTGGCGCCGGCGACCAGCAGGTCGGCCAGGCGCTCGGGGTCGTCGGCGCCGGGATGCTGGGCGCGCAGGGTGGCGAGGTCACGGATCGGGATCCGCGGGGCTGCGCGCACCAGCTGCTCGGTGAGGGCCCTGCCGCCGAGGAACGCTCCCCGGCCGCCGGTGGCCAGCCGCCGCATCGCCTTGGCCATCAGTGCCCGGGCGCGGCCTCGCTCGGCGTACTGCTCGGTGGCCGGCCAGGCCCCGGTCGGCTGCTCGGCCCGCTCGACCAGCTCGGCGAGGCCTTCGGCCAGGCCCGTGTCCGGGACGGCGTCGCCCGCGCCGGGGGCGGGATCGGAGTTCGGGGAGCGGGGTGTGGTGGGGCCCGTCCTCGAAGCTCTGGGCTCGGAACGTCCCGGTCGCTCGGAACGTCCGGGCCGCTCCGAGCGTCCGGGCCGCTCGGAGCGGCCTGGTCTGCGAAAGAGTCCCATGCGTGTGCGGATACCCGGCCGTCCGGACGGCACGCCTGGGTGGAGTTGTTCTCAAGACGCCGGGGCCGGGACGGCCTTCCCCTCGCCGCGGGCATGGTCGTAGGCGGTGCGGGCCCGGTCGATCCGGTGGCGGCGGCGCTCGAGCACGGCCGGTGAGCGCGAGCAGTGATTCGTACAGCTCGCGGGCCATCGGGGTGACGGTGTACTCCACCTTCTGACCCGGCCGTCGCCCCGGTGACCGGCTGCCGCAACCGGGGCACCGGGGCGGGCCGGCCGCGCGACCGGCCCGCCCGCTCCGCGTCAGGGGAGCGCGACCCCGACCGTCGCGGCCCAGATGCTGTCGTTCGAGGCCGTGGGCGCGACGGCGCTGCCCCAGGCCAGGACCAGCCGGTCGGGCGCCAGCGCGGAGAAGCCGAAGGTGTCGCCTGGCCACACCGAGCCGGTCCCGAAGTTCTGCGAGACCTGGACCGGGGCGGAGAGCCAGCCCCGGGTGATCGAGAAGGTCCGCAGGTACTGTGCGTAGCCGCGCGGGTCGCTGCTCGACAGCCAGCCCACGTAGGCGATCCCCGGGGGACCGGCGACGACCTGCATGATGTGCGGGACGTTCAGCGTGTCCGAGGGCACCTGCAGCGGGGTGGACCAGGTCGCCCCGTGGTCCTGGGAGTACGACAGCCACCCGGTGTCGCTGTTCGAACCCTGGGTGTCCCAGGTCGCGTACAGCGTCCCGTCCGGGCCGAGCGCCTCGCTGCCGTCGATCCACCACTCGCTGTTGTTCATCGTCCCGGCGCCGGGGCCGATCCGCACCGGCTGGGACCAGGTCGCGCCGCCGTCGGTGGAGCGGGTCGCGTAGGCGTAGGCGACGGTGAGGTCGTCGGTCGGGACGTTGGTGACGGTGTAGCCCTGGTAGAGCACGTCGATCGAGCCGTCCGGCTCGACCGTGACGGGCGCGCTGTCGGCCCCGCTGTTCGGGTAGCCGGGGCTGATGTGCGACATCGCGCTCCAGGTCCTGCCACCGTCGGTGGACTTCTGCAGGACCGCGTTGACGTCGCCGGTGGCGAAGGAGCAGCTGCCGGACGCCGCGCAGAGGAAGGTCACCGCCGCGGCGCTCGGCCCGTAGTCCCAGGTCAGGTAGAGCGTGCCGTCCGGGCCGGCGGTGATGAAGTCGCGGTCGCCCCAGTCGTTCGCGTCCGGCGGGGTGATCTGGCTGACGGTCTTGAAGCTGGCGCCGCGGTCGGTGCTGACGTCCACCACCGGGTAGGTCTGGCCGGAGCGGGAGACCATGAACGCCACGTAGACCGCGCCGTCGGGCGCGACGGTGACCGCCGGGTCCCAGGACCGGCTGCCGTTCTGTCCGGTGCTGCCGGGCAGCGTGAGCGGTGCGCCGAAGGTGGCTCCGCCGTCCGGCGAGCCCGCGAATCCGATGCCCTTGCAGCCCATCCAGACGTCGTACACGGCGTTCACCGCCGGATCGACGGCCTGGATGGCCTCGGCGTTCTGCCCCGAGCAGGAGGACGAGATGTTCGTCGGGGTGCTGATCGAGTAGGCGGCGGCCGCACGGGCGGCGGGACCTGCCGACGAGGCCTGCGCCGGTCCGGTGGTGAGGGCGAGGACGGTGGCTCCGGCGCAGAGGCCGGCGAGCAGGGATCTGAGCGTGCCGAGACGTGCGCGCACGGGCTGATCTCCTCGGGGTGGAAGGGAGCCTGGGGAACGGGCGTGGGGGTGGCGGGCCGTCAGCCGTGGGGCCGCGTCCCGCCTCCGGACGGATTCCCCCGCCCGTCGATCCCGAAGCCGCGCAGCTGTGGAGACCGCTCGGACGTCGTGTGCGGAGCCGGTTCAGATCCCGGAAAGCCACGCAGGGGTCTTGCGCTGCCCCTGCGTGGCTGGATAGGCACCGGCCGATCCGATCCGCCGATCATCCGACAACGGTCGCCGGTGCGGGAGTTCAGCGCCCCGGGGCGACCCGGCCGAGCAGGTGGAGCAGCCGGTCCAGGGCGTCCTTGGAGTTGGGCTCGGTCAGGTTGACCATCAGCCGGAACGCCACCTTCAGCAGCGCCGGGTGCCCCAGCCCGGCGGCGCCCGCGGCGCCGAGCAGCCGGGGGCGGCCGAGCAGGTCGGCGGCCAGCCGGCCGACCGCGAAGTAGCCCGCGTAGGCGGAGCGCAGCTTCTGCGGGTAGGCGCGCAGGGCGAGTTCGCGGCCGCGGTCGGTGCGGCGGGCGTGCGCCTGGACGATGGTCTCGGCGGCGTAGCGGCCGGACTCCATCGCGTAGGCGATGCCCTCGCCGGTGCCGGGGCTGACCGTGCCGCCCGCGTCGCCGATCAGCAACAGGCCGTCGGCGTAATGGGGTTGGCGGTTGAGGCCCATCGGGAGGGCGGAGCCGCGGATCGGTTCGGTGACCGCCTCGGGGGTGTAGCCGTAGCCGGGCGGCAGGTCGGCGCACCAGCGCCGCAGCAGGTCCCGCCAGTCGAGGTCGGTCTTGGCGGTGTCGAGGACCCCGAGCCCGACGTTGGCGGTGCCGTCGCCCATGCCGAACACCCAGGCGTAGCCCGGCAGCAGGCGGTGGGCGGGGCCGTTCGGGTCGCGCAGGTCGAGCCAGGCCTCCAGGTAGCGGTCGTCGTGGCGCGGGGTGGTGAAGTAGGTGCGGTAGGCCACGCCCACCGCGCGGTCGGTGCGCCGGTAGCGCTTCATCGCGACGGACAGCCGGGTTGAGTTGCCGTCGGCGGCGACCACGATCGGCGCCCGGTACTCGACGGGCTTGCGCTCCTCGCCCAGTCTGGCGCTGACGCCGGTGATCCGGCCGGTCCGTTCGTCCGTCAACGCACCCGCCACGTTGGCCCGTTCGACCAGCCGGGCGCCGGCCGCGGCGGCCTTGCGGGCGAGCAGTTCGTCGAAGTCCGCGCGGCGGCGCACCAGTCCGTAGCCCGGGAAGGCGGAGAGCTCGGGCCAGTCGAACTCCAACGAGCGCTGCCCGGAGATCAGCCGCAGGCCCCGGTTGTGCAGCCAGCCGGCCTCCTCGGAGACGTCGATGCCCATGTCGACCAGCTGTTTGACGGTGCGTGGGGTGAGGCCGTCGCCGCATACCTTCTCGCGCGGGAAGGCGGACTTCTCCAGCAGCAGGACGTCCAGGCCGGTGCGGGCGAGGTGGTAGGCGGCGGTGGAGCCGGCCGGGCCGGCGCCGACCACGATGACGTCAGCGCTGTCCTCGGTCGGGGCGGGCCGCTGCCGCTCCGGTCGCACCTGCTGCTCTGGGCCGGGCATCGAGCACTCCCCCTGGGTCGGATCGGCTGCGGACTCGACCGGTCGCTCACGCGATCGGCCGCACCTGGAACGGAATCGGTGGACTGTCCGGTTCCAGACGGACGATAGAGAACCCCGCCTTCCGCCCGCCGCCCCGACACGCGGACCCGGGTCGCGGACCGGCCAATACCGGCCACCAGCGGGTCGCCGTCGCGCCCGCGCTGCACCTGCGCACCGCTCACCCGCCGCCCGTCGGCGCGGCCGGGGCCGCCGGGATCCGCATGACATGCCTACGGCGCACACGCGTTCAACACAATCGGGTGATCAGATTGTTGCGAGGGACTAGCCGGACTAATCGCTCTCAGTGATGCATTTCGGCCAAACCTCCCTTGCGTAGCGTTTCCCACTACGGGAACTTTTGTGCCCCTCACGTCGTACGACTCCGGCCCCTGGCCCGGCGGCCGACCGAAGGCTCCCTCCCACCCCACAGGCTCGTCCCGGCCTGCCGTTACCCGATGGAAGACGCATGCACATCCGCTCCACCGCCGCACGCTCCCTGGTGGCCGTCCCGACCGCCGCCGCCCTGATGCTGCTCGCCCCCGTCGCGCACGCCGCCGCCGGCGGCAACGGCAACGGCAAGGGCCACCCCGGCAACAACGGCACCGTGAAGATCCACGACGCCGCCACCGGCCAGGAGGACGTGCGCAACGAGCCCAAGGTCTGCACCTTCTACCTGGACTCCTTCGGCTTCGACCCGAACCAGGACGTGCTCTGGGCGATCTTCGACATGAACGACATGACCGAGCCGGTCGTGTACGGCGACATCCCGGTCGACGAGAAGGGCCACATCCGCACCGAGGACATCAACCTGCCGGACGGCCACTACAAGCTGTTCTGGAAGGCCGTCCCGCTGGTCGACGGCGAGCTGCCGGAGCACCCGGACGTCAGCAACCCCAAGCACAAGGTCTTCAAGGTCGACTGCGGCGGCCAGACCCCGGCCCCGACCGGCAAGCCGACCGCCACCGGCAGCCCGACCAAGGCCCCGTCGGCGAGCCCGACCGCCGTGCCGAGCACCACCCCCTCGCACACCCCGGTCCCGTCGCACACCCCGACCCCGTCGCAGACCCCCGCGCCCTCGCACTCGGTCACGCCGCCCGCCACCCCGGCGCCCACCACCCCGGCGACGACTCCGGCCACCACCCCGGCGACCGAGCCGGCCAAGACCCCCGCGCCGACCACCCCGGCCACCACCCCGGCGACCGAGCCCGCGAAGACCCCCGCGCCGACCACCCCGGCCGCCGAGGTCCCGACCGACGCGCCCAGCGACGTCCCGAGCGCCGGCCCGTCCACCCCGCCCACCGCCACCGTCCCGGTGCACCCGGGCACCGGCACCAAGGTCGCCCCGGACCAGCCGCTGGTCGTGCCGGCCAAGGTCAGCGTCCCGACCCCGATCCCGGGTGCCTCCGACGGCAAGAAGCTGGCCTCCACCGGTAGCGACGGCACCCTGCTGTACGCGGGCGCCGGCACCGCCCTGCTGGTCGCCGGCGCGGGCGCGGTGGTCTACACCCGCCGTCGCCGCACCTCCTCCTGACGATCCTCAGGAGCCCGCGGCACCACTGAGGTGCCGCGCCGGCCCCGGCTGATCAGCCCGTGTCGCTGATCAGCCGGGGCCGATGCCGCCGCCTCCGGAGGTCTGAGCCCTCCGGAGGCCGCAGGGCCGCGTCTGAGCCGCGGCACCACCGAGCCCCTGACCCGCCGACAGCCGCGGCGCCGGGGCTCCCGGCCGTGACCCCGCCCCTCCCAGCGGGCACGGCCGGAGACGGCGGAAGCCCCTGACCGCACGGGGGGACGTGCCAGGGGCTTCCGTTCGTCACCACGGCCACCACCGCCTCAGCGGTTCACCGCTCTCGCGGATTCGCGGCCGCCGGCACCGCCCCCACCAGGAACACGGCGACCACGCCGACCACCCGGCCGGGCAGGTCCTCGTGCCAGGTCAGGACGAGCCCGACGAACGCCGCCACCGGGACGACGAGGGGCCGTTGCGCGGAGGCCGCGCGGAGCTTCGTGATCGTGCGCCCGAGGATCCCGGACGGAGGCCGGTCACCCGGGTGCCCGCGCCGGGATGCGTGGGGTTGTGGGAGGACTCGTCCCGGTTCGCGCCGTCACCCGCCGTAGTCGGCGAGGTAGCGGAGCACCGTGTCGACGTGCGGGCGGACCCGCTCCGGGACGCCCCCGGCGGCCGCCACCGACTTGTCGCTGGTGCGGTAGGCGGCGGTGACCAGGGCGGGCAGGTCGTGGGTGAAGCCGCGCCGCTTCAGCTGCTGGTCGAGCCAGCAGACGTAGTTGCCCATCGCGGCGATCGCGTCGCCGGGGTCCAGGTAGGACTTCGGTCCGTCGTGGTTGGCGGCCTTGGACCAGGCCTCGAAGACGGCGGGCGTCCACATCGCGATGCCGTACTCACCGGTCTCCGGGCGGGCCGCGTTCGGGTCGAAGCCGCTCTCCGCCTTGAGCATCGCGGCCAGCAGGACCGGGGTGATCTCCGGCTCGGGGCAGCGCCGGGCGGCGCCCTCGATCATGCCCCGGTAGGCCGTCGGGACGTCGGAGCCGGCCGGGATCGCCCCGGGCAGCGGCGACGCGGCGCGGTGGGCGACCGGACCGGCTGGCTCGGGGCCACCGGTCAGCGCGAGCAGGACCGCCGCACACGTCAGCAGGACGGCACCGGCCCGGACGGCCCTGCGGCGCCCGGCCGGACGGGCGGTGGCCCGGGCGACCAGCGCGGTGAGGTCGGTGCGGGCGCGCTCCTCCCGGTCGGCCGCCAGACAGGCCGCCACCACCGGCCGCCAGCGGGCCGGCAGCGCCTGGTCCAGCCGCAGCGGGGCCGCGCCGCGCGCGTACGCCTGGGCGGCCAGGGAGCGGGCCCGGGCGGTGGCGCCGAGGAAGGGGTGCAGCCCGCCGGTGAGCAGCTGGTGGGCGATCACCCCGAAGGCCCAGACGTCGGCGCTGGGGCGCAGGGCGACCCCGCGCGCCCCGGTGCGCTGGGACCACCACTCGGGCGGCACGTGGTCCGGCGAGCCGAGCGGCGGGGCGTAGGCGTGGGTGCCCTCCAGCTCGGCGGTGAGCCCGAAGTCGGCGATCTTGGCGGTGCCGTCGGGCATCAGCAGGAGGTTGGCCGGTTTGAGATCCCCGTGCACCCAGCCCGCCCGGTGCATGTGGGTCAGCCCGGCGCACACCTCGGTGAGGATCCGCTCGGCGCCGGGCACCGCCGTTCCGGCCCGGGCGGCGGCCAGCACGTCCTGCAGGCTGCGGGCGGCGCGCTCCATCACCAGGGCGACGGCGCCGTCCAGTTCGGGGCGGTCGGGGTCCTCGACGGTGACCACGATGAGGGTGCGGATCAGGTGGGGGTGGTCGGCGCGGCGGCTGAAGCGCAGCTCGCCGGCGGCCATCTGGGCCAGGGTACGGCGTTGACCGGGGCTGGAGCGGACCGGGCCGAGGAGTTTGACGGCGGCCGGGGTGCCGTCCGGGGCCTCGGCGGCGTAGACGCTGCCCCAGGCGCCCGCGCCGAGGAAGGCGCCGACGCGGTAGCCGGCCACCGGGTAGCCGTCGGGGACGTCGAAGGGCGGTCGCGCGGCGACGGGCTTCTCCTGCGGGTGCTCGGCGTCCGGGGCGGCGCCGGGCCCGTCGGCGTCCCGCTGCTCGGCCGGCTTCACGGCCGGTCGACCGGTCGCCGGGGCGGGAGCAGGGCCAGGTGTTCCTCCCGGACGAGGTCGAACCTCAGGGCCAGGGCGACGAGTTCCTCGCGCTTGCCGCCCGTCGGGCCCTCCTCGTAGGGATCGCGCAGCCGCAGTTTGGTGGCGACCAGGTAGTCGATGTGGTAGTTCACGGCCGAGCGGGTCAGCCCCCGGCAGGAGGGCAGGGCGCGCAGCCGGGCCAGGACGTCGGCCACCCCGGGGACGGCGGCGGTGGAGGGCGAGCGCAGCCGGGGCTCGCAGAGGGCGAGCAGCACCAGGAAGTACTTGGCGGTCGGGTCCAGGGCGAACGGGCTGACGGTGCGCTCGCCGTCGGCGCCGGCCGGGTGGCCGTCCAGGTAGGCGTGCTGGGGGGCGAAGACCTTGAAGGCGGCGGGTTCGCCGAGGGCGGGCAGCAGGACGCGGGAGAGCTCAAACGGGACGGGCGCGCCGAGGCGTCCGGGGGCCACCTTGATGTGCTCCCCCGCGCCCTCGAGGTTCTCCACCACGTAGGTGGCGGTGGCGCTGAAGTTGGACAGCCGCCAGTAGTCCTCGGCGGCGACCACCTCCCCGGCGCGGCGGGAGACGCCCTGGTCGGGCAGCGGGATGGCGACCGGCCGCCCGGGCTCGCCGCGCCCGAACACCGCGGCCTCGCCCGGGCCCATCCGCAGCAGTCCGGGTGCCGTGCCGGGCGCCGGATCCGGCCCCGGGCCGGGCAGTTGCACGATGACGGTGTCCACGCCTACCCCTCCGTGGGAGTCGGCTCGATGGTAGCCGTCCGATTCGTCCGGGTGGCAAGGCGCCACTCGGACGGGTGAAGGAACACCGCCAACCTCGGCAGGTCGGCCCGGAGTTGCCCTCCGCCTCAGGGAGGACGGCGACTCCTCCCGCCGGCCGGTCGGTCCGGTCCGCGCGGCCGGAAGGTGCGGCCGGCCGAGGTGGCGGCGGGGCGACTGCGGCCAGGGTGGCGGTCATGGACATCAACTCCCCTTCCCCCTTCCCGACTTCGCCCGCGTCCGGGGATCCGGCGGGCCCTGCTGGGCGCCTCCGCGCTCAACCTGGCCGGGGCGGCCGCCGCCACCCCGGGCGCCGCACGGGCCCAGGCCGCGCCGAGTGGCCGACCGGACGGCTCCGACGACGGACAGCGGGGCGACCGCGGGTTCCGCGACAAGGCGGTGCTGATCACCGGCTTCACCTCGGGCATCGGCCGGGCGGCCGCGCTGGCCTTCGCCGCGGCCGGCGCGGGGTGAGCGTCCGCACCGCCTCCTCGGCCGCCGAGCGGACCCGGCCGAACGGCGGCGCGTACACGGCCAGCAAAAGGGCGATTCAAGGTCTGGTCAAAGCGGCGGCGTTGGCGTACGGGACGCGGGGCATCAGGATCAACGCGATCCTCCCCGGCACCACGGACACCACCTTCGTCCGCCCGCCGGGCATCCCGGACCCGGCCTGGGCGAAGTTCAAGGCGGCCTACGGTCCGTCGAACATCGAGGGCTTGGAGCGGATGGCCGAACCGGAGGAGATCGCCCGGGCGATCCTGGCCCTGACCTCGGACGACTTCGGCCACCAGACCGGCGCCTCGGTGCCGGCGGGCGGCGGGGCGACGGCCGGACGGCGGATGATCCTGCCGCCCATGAGCTGATCGTCCGTCAGGCCGGAAGTTGTCCGTGCGCTGAACATTCGGCGAATGATTGCAGCCAGTAGTTGAACCGTCACCATGGGTGTGACGCAACGCACACTCACCGATTCCATGATGTGTGCAAGACTCATCTCAAGGAGTGAGATTCCCTTAATTTCCAAGGAGGTTCAGATCATGCGCACTCGGATTGCAGCCGTGATGATGACGGTGGCAGGGATCGCAGGGCTGTCGACTGCCCCCGCCATGGCCGCCACGGCGACGTCCGAGGCCGGCACCGTCGCCTGCGCCACGGTGGTCAACCGCCCCTGCATCACGCACCAGGTCGACGGTGACGGCATCGTCGGCATCGCCCAGGTCAACGCGGACCCCACCCAGTTGACGATGGTTCAGGTAGAGGTGCGCACCCAGCAGGCCTGGGGCAGCCCGTGGGAGACGGTCGCCAGCGCGACCGCCGTCCGACTCGGCCCGGCCCAGGCCACCACCCCGCGCGTCACCGCCATCGCCCCCCGCATCGTCTGCGCCACCGCCGGCCCGGCGCTGGACGCCAGCAAGCAGGTGACCACCTGTACCAACCCGTTCTGATCCAGCAGGTCAGGACCCCCGGCCGTTCACCGGTGGAACGGCAACCGTAGGACAGGGCAGCCCGTACGACAGGGCGCAGGGAGCCGGGGCCTTTCGAGGCCCCGGCTCTTCGCACGTCAGGCCCCACCGAGCCGCCACCAGGCATGACGCCCGAGCCCCGGCACCGCCCCCGGGTGGACCTGGGAGCCCGTTCACGGCAAACTGGTCTAGACCTCGGAGGTCTAGACCTCAGACTCGCCTCAGAACGGTGGACCCAGTATGGAAATCGTGATCGTCCCTGACGCCTCAGCGGCCGGCGAACTCATCGCCGCGGCGATCACCGATCTGCTGACCGACAAGCCCGACGCCCTGCTCGGTGTCGCGACCGGCTCGACCCCGCTGCCGATCTACCAGTCCCTCGCCGAGCGGGTCCGGGACGGCCGCCTGGACGCCTCCCGGGCGCGGATCTGCCAGCTGGACGAGTACGTCGGCCTGCCCGCCGGCCACCCGGAGTCCTACCGCTCGGTGGTGCTGCGCGAGGTCGTCGAGCCGCTCGGCCTGACCGAGGACTCCTTCCTGGGCCCGGACGGCAACGCGGCCGACATCGCCGCGGCCGCCACCGCCTACGACCGCGCGCTGGCCGAGGCCGGCGGCGTGGACCTGCAGCTGCTCGGCATCGGCACGGACGGCCACATCGGCTTCAACGAGCCCTGCTCCTCGCTCGCCTCCCGGACCCGGATCAAGACCCTGACCCGGCAGACCCGGGTGGACAACGCCCGCTTCTTCGACAGCATCGACGAGGTCCCGCACCACGTCATCACCCAGGGCATCGGCACCATCCTGGAGGCCCGCCACCTGGTCCTGCTGGCCACCGGCGAGGCCAAGGCCGAGGCCGTCGCCCTGGCCGTCGAGGGCCCGCTGGCCGCGGCCGTCCCCGCCTCGGCGCTGCAGTTGCACCCGCACGCCACCGTGGTGGTCGACGAGGCCGCCGCCTCCCGGCTCAGGCTCGCCGACTACTTCCGCGACACCTACGCGGCGAAGCCGGCCTGGCAGAAGCTCTGACCGCACCCGCGGAAACAGCCGGGGTGCCGATCGGCGCCCCGGCTGTCCGCTTCGGACGGCTCAGCGCCGCTTGCGCAGCCAGTCGGCGAAGGCGTCCAGGGCCGGTCCGGGGTCGCGGCGGCCGACGCCGATCCGGAAGCGGTCGGTGGGGGTGGGGGTGAGCTCGGAGCGGAACATGCTCGCGGGCATCAACAGCACGCCGGCCTGCTCGACCAGGGCCGTGCAGAAGTCCTCCACGCCGTCCGCGCCGCGGTAGCGCGGGTAGGCGACGCAGCCGCCCTCCGGGGCCCGCCAGTCGAAGAGCTCGGGGAACTCGGCGAAGAAGGCGTCGAACCGCGGCAGGTTCTCCGCGACGATGCCCCGGTTGCGCGCCAGGATCCGTTCCCGGGCGGTGATCGCGATCCTGGCCAGCACCTCGCTGGGGGCCGAGTTGCAGATCGTGGTGTAGTGCTTGGCCCGCTCCAGGCGGGTACGCAGCTCGCGGTCCCGGCAGGCGATCCAACCGATCCGCAGGCCGGGCAGGCCGAGCGACTTGGAGGTCACGTTGAGCGAGAGCGCCGTCGCCGAGAGGTCGGCGGCCTGCGGCAGGGCGCGGGCCGGGTCGCGTTCCAGGCCGCGGTAGACCTCGTCCGAGAACAGCCGGATGCCGCGCTCCTCGCACAGTTCGGCCAGCCGGGCGAAGTCGGCGGCGGGGATCAGCGTGCCGGTCGGGTTGTTCGGGAAGTTGACCGCGAGCACCTTGGTGTTGGGCCGCAGCGCCGCCTCGACCGCGTCCAGGTCGAGCGCCCAGTCCTGCCGCTCGTCCAGCGCGACGCCGGTGACCTCGCAGAGGGAGAGCGGAATGGTCTCCGCCGACTGGTAGTTGGGGGTCAGCACCACCGCGTGGTCGCCCGGTTCGAGCAGCACCTGCATGGCGAGGTTGATGCCCTCCTGGGCACCGCCGAAGCAGATCACGTCGTCCGCCTCGACCCGCTCGTACATCCCGGCGATCGCCTGCCGCAGGCCCGGGTCGCCGAAGGTCTCGGTGTAGCCGAGGGCGAGGGTGTCCCAGGCCTCGCGGTCCTCGGGGCCGGCCAGGGCGAGCAGTTCGGCCATCGTCATGGTCTGGGCGTCGGAGGCGGTGAGGTGGTGGCGGGCCGTGAACTCCCAGCGGGTGAAATAGGTTTCGAGCCGGAAGTCGGGCAGCTGGGTCATCTGGTCCTCAGTCCTTCACGGGCGGGTGCTTGAGCTCGGCGAGCAGGGCGTAGGCGGTGGAGCGGGAGATCCGCAGCGCGGTGGCGACGGCGGGGACGGCGCGGCGGACGGCGAACACCCCGGCCTCGTCCAGCTCGCGCAGCACGGCGAGCCGGTCCTCGCGGGTGAAGCGTTCCAGCGGGCGGCCCTGGGCGCGGACGTGGCCGCCGATCACGTCGTTCATCCGCTCCGTCCAGTCGCGTTCGAACAGCGGCTCGGGGCGGGGGGCGGTGGGGGCGGCGAAGTTCGCCAGCAGGGCGGCCGCCCGTTCCAGCGGGCCGCGGTCGAGGTTGACGCAGAGCACCGCCGAGGGCTTGCCGGCGTCGTCCCGCAGCACGGCGCTGACCGAGGAGAGCCGCCGGCCGTCCGGCAGCAGCTTCTCGTACGGCCCGTAGACGTCCGGCGCGGACGGGTCCAGCCCGTCCAGTTCGCCGAGCAGGGACGGGTCGCCGGGGGCGCGGGGGGTCATCGGGTTCCAGATGGCCAGCACCCGGTCGGTGGCGGTGTCGTGCAGCACCACCTCGGCGTAGGGCCCGAGCAGCAGGGCCACCGCGCGGCAGACCGGCGACCAGGTCCGCACGCGCGGGTCGGGGGTTTCGGCAGGCATGCATGGACTGTACGTCCGGATCGGACACTTCGTCCAGAGGTGAGGTCCCGCCCGGACCTACCGGCGACGTGACCAGGGTCTCAGTCGGGATCGGGCGGCAAATTGGAGTTGTGGAGTCGCATTCGTTAGCGTTCGATTCGTGAGGCTGACCAAGAGCACCGACATCGCCCTCCGCATCGCCATGCGGCTCGCCGTTCTCGGCGAGGGCGAGAACCCGACCACCCGCGAGGTGGCCGAGTCGGTCGGCGTGCCGTACACCCACGCGGCCAAGGTGGTCAGCAGGCTGCAGCACCTCGGGGTGGTGGAGGCCCGGCGCGGACGCGGCGGCGGGCTGATGATCACCTTCGCCGGGCGGACCGGTTCGCTCGGCCTGCTGCTGCGCGAGCTCGAGGGCGTCGGCGACGTGGTCGGCTGTGAGGACGACCCGCCGTGCCCGCTGCGGGCCGCCTGCCGGCTGCGCGGGGCGCTGCGCACCGCACAGGAGGCGTTCTTCGCCGCGCTCGACCCGCTCAGCATCGACGACCTGGTGGCCTCCCCCACCGGGCCGGTGCTGCTCGGCCTCACCGCCAGACCCGCCGACTGACCCCATCCCCCCGGGGGTCAGTCGGCGCCCACGGCCTTTAATGCGAATCTCAGATACCAGTTATCAGCCACCAGTCAGGAGCTCCTCTGATGCTGTCCGCGAAGTCCGCCGAGGTCGTCGAGGCCACCCTGCCCATCGTGGGCGGCGCGATCGGTGACATCACCCCGCGCTTCTACGACCGGCTGTTCGCCGCGCACCCGGAACTGCTGCGCGACCTGTTCAACCGGGGCAACCAGGCCAACGGCACCCAGCGCGAGGCGCTGGCCGGCTCGATAGCCGCCTTCGCCTCCGCGCTGATCGCCGACCCCGACCAGCGGCCGGACGCGATGCTCGCGCGGATCGCCCACAAGCACGTCTCGGTCGGCATCGACAACGAGCAGTACAAGGTCGTCCACGAGCACCTGTTCGCCGCGATCGTCGAGGTGCTCGGCGAGGCCGTCACCCCCGAGGTGGCCGCCGCCTGGGACGAGGTCTACTGGCTGATGGCCAACGCCCTGATGGCCATCGAGCAGCGGCTGCGCGCCGAGGCCGCGGCCGGCGGCGACCCGGCCGACCTGTGGCGGCCGTACACCGTGGTCGCCCGCCACCAGGAGACCGAGACCGTCACCACCTACCTGGTCCGCCCGGCCGACGGCCGCGCCGTCCCGGCCTCCCGCCCCGGCCAGTACGTCTCGGTGCGCACCGAACTGGCCGACGGCGCCCACCAGATCCGCCAGTACAGCCTCTCCGGCGGCGCCGACGACGCCCTGCGCTTCAGCGTCAAGCGCGACGGCGAGGTCTCCGGCCACCTCCACGACCACCTGCACGCCGGCGACACCGTCGAGCTGGCGCCCCCGCTGGGTGACATCTTCCTCGCCGAGGGCGACGGCCCGGTGCTGCTCGCCTCCGCCGGCATCGGCAACACCCCGATGACCGCGATGCTCGACCACCTGGCCGCCACCGGCTCCACCCGCCAGGTCGTCTCGGTGCACGGCGACCGCGACCAGCTCAGCCACGCCTTCCGCGCCGACCTGGAGCAGCTGACCGCCAAGCTGGCCAACGCCACCGCCCACGTCTTCTACGAGCAGCCGCTCGGCGAGTGGCCGGCCGAGCGCACCGGCCTGGCCGACCTGTCGACCGTCGAGATCCCGGCCGGCACCACCGCCTACCTGTGCGGCCCGCTGCCCTTCCTGCGCGCCGTGCGCGGCCAGCTGCTCGCGGCGGGCGTCCCGGCGGCGGACATCCACTACGAGGTGTTCGGCCCGGACCTCTGGCTCGGCGCCTGATCCTCTGCCCTCTGATCCGCTGATCCGCTGATCCTCGACGGATTCCCTTCCCGGGTCCCTTCATCGGCGCCGGTCCACCCGTTACGATCACGGACGGGCCGGTGCCGTTTCGGGGTGATTCGATGGAGGGAGCTCGCCTTGCGGGTCGCGCTGTTCGCCACCTGCGTCAACGACGCGCTGTTCCCCGCCACGGCGGTCGCCACCGTGCGGCTGCTGGAACGCCTCGGTGTGACGGTGGACTTCCCCGCCGGGCAGACCTGCTGCGGGCAGCCGCAGTACAACACCGGCTACCGCCGGGCCTGTGAGCCGCTGGTACGGCGAACGGCCCGCGCCTTCGCCGGGTACGACCACGTGGTGACGCCCTCCGGCTCCTGCGTGGCGATGGTCCGGGACAACTACCCGCGGATCGGCGCCCGGGCCGCCGCCGAGCGACGGGGCAGCGAACTCACCGACGCCGCCACCGCGTTGGCGCCCCGGGTGGTCGAACTCACCGAGTTCCTGGTCGACGTGCTCGGCGTCGAGGACGTCGGCGCCTACTTCCCGTACTCCGTCACCTACCACCCCTCCTGCCACGGCCTGCGGATGCTCGGGCTGGGCGAGCGGCCGCTGCGACTGCTGCGCGCCGTCAAGGGGTTGGAGCTGCTGGAGCTACCGGGCGCGCAGGAGTGCTGCGGCTTCGGCGGGACCTTCGCCGTCAAGAACGCGGCCGTCTCGGCGGCGATGGCCGAGGACAAGCTCGCCAACGCCCTCGGCACCGGCGCCCAGGTGCTCTGCGGCGCCGACAACTCCTGCCTGCTGCACCTCGGCGGCACCCTGCGCCGCCGGGGGGACGCGCTGCGGCCGCTGCACCTCGCGGAGATCCTGGCCAGCACCGAGGAGCACCCCTGGAGGCCCTCGTGAACGGTACGTTCCTCGGCATGCCCGCCTTCCCGCAGGCCGCCGCCCGCGCGGTGCGGGACGGGCAGTTGCGCGCCAACCTGCGGCACGCCACCCACACCATCCGCGACAAGCGGGCCCGGGCCGTCGCCGAACTCCCGGACTGGGCCGAGCTGCGCGCCGCCGGGAAGGCGATCAAGGACCACACCCTGCGCCATCTCGACCGCTACCTGGTGCAGTTGGAGGAGTCCGTCACCGCGGCCGGCGGCACCGTGCACTGGGCGGCGGACGCCGAGGAGGCCAACCGGATCGTCGCCGGGCTGATCCGGGCCACCGGAGACAGCGACATCGAAAAGCGCGAGGTGGTCAAGGTCAAGTCGATGGCCACCCAGGAGATCGGGCTGAACGAGGCGCTCGCCGCCGAGGGGATCACCGCCTACGAGACCGATCTCGCGGAACTGATCGTGCAGTTGGGCGACGACCGCCCCTCGCACATCCTGGTGCCGGCGATCCACCGCAACCGCGCCGAGATCCGGGAGATCTTCGCCGACCGGATGGCCGCCTGGGGCCGCCCGGCGCCCGAGAGCCTGACCGACTCCCCCGCCGAACTCGCCGAGGCCGCCCGCCTGCACCTGCGGGAGAAGTTCCTGCGCGCCCGAGTGGCAGTCTCCGGCGCCAACTTCATGGTCGCCGAGACCGGCACCCTGGTGGTGGTCGAGTCCGAGGGCAACGGCCGGATGTGCCTCACCCTGCCGCGCACCCTGATCTCCGTGGTCGGCATCGAGAAGGTCGTACCGACCTGGCGGGACCTCGAGGTCTTCCTCCAGCTGCTCCCCCGCTCCTCCACCGCCGAACGGATGAACCCCTACACCTCGCTGTGGACCGGGACGACGGAGGACGACGGCCCGTCCGAGTTCCACCTGGTGCTGCTGGACAACGGGCGCACCGCCGCGCTGGCCGACCAGGTCGGCCGCCAGGCGCTGCGCTGCATCCGCTGCTCGGCCTGCCTCAACGTCTGCCCGGTGTACGAGCGGGCCGGCGGGCACGCGTACGGCTCGGTCTACCCGGGCCCGATCGGCGCCATCCTCAATCCCCAACTGCGCGGCACCAGCAGCCCGGTGGACGCCTCGCTGCCGTACGCCTCCTCGCTCTGCGGGGCCTGCTACGAGGTCTGCCCGGTGGCGATCGACATCCCCGAGGTGCTGGTGCACCTGCGCGAGCGGGTCGCCGAGCAGGGCGGGCACCCGCTGGAGCGGGCCGCGATGGCTGCCGCCGGGTACGTGCTGGACCACCCGGCGGCGCTCGCGGCCGCCGAACGGCTGGCCGGGCGCACCCGCGCGCTGCACCCGCGCCGGCTGCCCGGGCCCGGGCGGGCCTGGACCGACAGCCGGGACCTGCCGGAGGTTCCGGCCGAGCCGTTCCGCGACTGGTGGCGGAGGAACCGCGCATGACGTCAAGGGAGTTGATCCTCGGCCGGATCCGGGCCGCGCTCGGTGACGCCGACGAGGTCGCTGAACCGCCCCTGCCACGAGGCTACTTGAGCGCCCACGCCCCCGCGGAGGATCCGGTGGCGCTGCTCGACCTGCTGCACCGCAACCTGGCCGACTACCGGGCCCTGGTGCACCGCTGCACCGAGGCGGAACTCCCGGACCGCATCGCCGAGTTGCTCGCGGCGCGCAGCAGCCGCACGGTCGCCCTGCCCGCCGGGCTGCCGGCCTCGTGGCTCTCGGGCGTCGGTGACGTCGAGCTGCTGCCGGACGACGGCAGCCTCACCGCCGCCCGACTGGACGCCGTGGACAGCGTGGTCACCGGTTGCGCACTGGCGATCGCCGAGACCGGGACGATCGTGCTGGACGCCGGGCCCGGTCAGGGCCGGCGGCTGCTCTCGCTCGTCCCGGACCACCACGTCTGCGTGGTCCGGGCACCCGAACAGGTCGTCGCCTCCGTCCCTCTGGCGCTGCCCCGGCTCGACCCGGCGCGCCCGCAGACCTGGATCTCCGGGCCGTCGGCGACCAGCGACATCGAGCTGGACCGGGTCGAGGGGGTGCACGGGCCGCGCACCCTCGAGGTGCTACTGGTCAAGTCCTGAGCTCGAGAGTGCAGCACTTCGCCCCGCCGCCGCCCTTGAGCAACTCGGAGACGTCCACCGGGATCGGCTCGTAGCCGTGCTCGACGAGCCGGCCCGCGAGGTTCTTGGCCGCCTCCGGAAGCAGCACCCGGCGGCCGTCCGAGACCGCGTTGAGCCCGAACGCCTCGGCGTCGGCGCGGTCGGCGAGGATCGCGTCCGGGTAGAGGGCGCGCAGCACCGAGCGGCTGTCGGAGTCGAAGGCCTCCGGGTAGTACATGACGTGGTCGTCGGCGAGGACGGCCAGTGCGGTGTCCAGGTGGTAGAAGCGCGGGTCGACCAGGGTCAGGCTGACCACCGGCACGCCGAACAGCTCCTGCGCCTCGGCGTGCGCGGCCCGCGAGGTGCGGAAGCCCGTCCCGGCGAGCACCCGGCGGCCGACCACCAGGTGGTCGCCCTCGCCCTCGTTGACGTGCCCGGCGCGGCGCACCGCGCGGTAGCCGTGCAGGCGGAACCAGGCCTGGTAGGCCTCGGACTCGGCAGCCCGCTCGGGGTGCCGGAAGGTCGCCACCAGGGCCCGGCCGTCCAGCACGGTCGCGCCGTTGGCGGCGTACACCATGTCGGGCAGGCCGGGCACCGGGTCGATCAGCTCGACGGTGTGACCGAGGCGGCGGTACGTCCGGTGCAGCCGCTCCCACTGGCGGATGGCGAGCTCGGTGTCGGTCGGCTGCGCCGGGTCCATCCACGGGTTGATCGCGTAGTCCACCGTGAAGTACGTCGGCCGGCACATCAGGTAGCGCCGGGGCCGCGCCGTACGCGCCGGGGTGTGCGTGGGCATTGCTGAACCGTCCTCGGATCGCGGGGAGTTGGAGTGCGCGTTGCTCCAGGTGCGGCTGCCCCGTCCCTCCCGCTCGCACACCCGCGCGGGCGCCCCCGGCGGGCGCAACCCCCCGCGCACCCGGCGCGAGCCCCGGCGCACGGCGGCCGTACCGTCGGGGACTGCCGTCGGGGATTACCAGCGCACCGCGGCGAAGTCCACCGGTTCGGTCCGCAGCGCCCGGGCGCGGACGGCGAGCTCGCGCAGCCGCCGGTCCGCCTCCTCTGCGGGCATCCGGTGCTTGTCGCCGTGGCCCGGCAGCAGCCACTCGAAGCGCAGCGCGTCCAGGCTGCGGTCCAGCGAGGCGGACTGCTCCTCGATCGAGTACCAGGTCACCGCCTCCTGCACCTCGATGTCCTGGTTGGTGCGGGACCAGTACAGGCTGTCGCCGCTGAAGCAGTAGCGCTGGTCGGCGACGTACAGCACGCTGCCCAGGGTGTGGCCGGGGAACGGATGGGCGATCAGGCCGGGCGAGATCTCCACCGGTTCGGTGCCGCGCAGCACTTCGTCGGCGTCGGGAGCGGCGGCGAGGTCGCCCTCGTGGATCCACAGCCGGGCGCCGAGCCGGTCGGCGTACGCCCGGCCGTGCGCGGCGTGGTCGCGGTGGGTGAGCAGGACGTCGGTGACCGGGCCGAGCGCCTGGTAGCGGGCGGCGAGCGCCTCGCCGTAGCGGGGCGTGTCGACCATCACCCAGCCAGTGGGCCGGCGGCAGAGGTAGGAGTTGGCGCCCGCCGTCCGCCGGGAGTTGTGGCCGAGCAGCAGCACCGCCCCGTCCTCGTCCAGCGCCAGCGGGAACGGGTCACCGGCCGGGTCGAGCCGGCCGGTGCCGGGGCGGATCGAGCGGGTCGGGCAGGCGTGGGCCGCGGCGAGCAGTTGCCGCTGCTCGGCCTCGTCGCGCGGCTGGCGGATCAGCTCGGACTTGCGGTCGCGCTCGCGGATCAGGTCGGGCGCGAGCTGCCGGGCCACGTCGCAGTTGGTGCAGCGGTCGTCGACGGTCCAGTTCTCGGAGAGGTTCATCTGATACCTCCTGGATAGCCCCGGCTTCAGCCGGGGGAGGAAACGGTCCTGGTGTGTTCTTCCCCCAGCAGGAAGGGCGGCCGGTGCGGCGCGCCGTACTTCGAGCATCGGCCGGGCGGACCGGAAAGCGGAAGGGGGCGCGGATCTTGTGCTTTCCGCGCCCCGGCGCTCCGGGGCGGTGCAGCGGTGTGGGCGGCCTCGGAGGGCCGTGGAGGGGTCGCGGAGGGGCTGGGGAAGGGCTGCGCATGCTACGTGGCCCATCTCACGTGCCGTCGGGGTCACCTACGGTGGCGTAGGTCACTTGAATGGGTGAACTATCTCTTTCATGCCGAACCTCCAGGAGACCCTTGACCTCAGTTCCTACGCCGCCCTCGGGGACAGCTTCACCGAGGGGCTGAACGACCCCGGTGTCGACGGCGCCTTCGCCGGCTGGGCCGACCGCCTGGCCGGGATGCTCGCCGAGGGCCGGCCGCCGGGCGGGTTCCGCTACGCCAACCTGGCGGTGCGCGGACGGCTGCTGGACCAGATCGTGGCCGAGCAGGTGCCGCAGGTCCGTCGGCTCCAGCCCGACCTGGTCACCTTCTGCGCCGGCGGCAACGACATCCTGCGGCCCGGCAGCGACCCGGACGAGGTGGCCGAGCGCTTCGAGGCCGCCATCGCCCAACTCGCCGAGAACGCCGGGACGGTGCTGATCTGCACCGGCTTCGACACCCGCGAGGTGCCGCTGCTCAAGCACCTGCGCGGCAAGATCGCGACCTACAACGGCCACATGCGGGCGGTCGCCGACCGCTACGACTGCAAGGTGGCCGACCTGTGGTCGCTGCGCGCGGTGCAGGACCGCCGCGCCTGGAGCGAGGACCGACTGCACCTGTCCCCCGAGGGCCACCAGCGGGTCGCCCTGCTGGCCGCCCGCTCGCTGGGTCTGCGCACCGAGGACGACCCGGAAGCCCCGTGGCCGACCGCCCGCGTCCTGTCCCCCGCCGACCAGCGGCGCGAGAACCTCCAGTGGGCCCGTGAGCACCTGATCCCCTGGGTCGGCCGCCGCCTGCGCGGCGAGTCCTCGGGTGACCACGTCGAGCCCAAGCGGCCTGATCTGCTTCCGCTCTGACGCTAAGTCAGCGACCGGGTGCCGCGGTCCGACCGGCCCGCAGCACCCGGTGCAGCAGTGCGGCGACGGCCGCGCCGACCAGGTACCAGAACAGGTCCGGCGGGTTGAAGGTCGAGCCGAGCACCAGGTGCACCAACCCGCTGCGCCGCCCCCACGCGTCCGGCAGCCCGGTGGCCTGGAACAGCTCCACCGCCCAGCTCACCCCGGCCGCCACCAGCGCGGCCCGCACCGGGCGTACCCTCGGCGCGACCAGTACCACCAGGGCATAGACGAGGACGGTGTAGAGCGCGTCGCCCGCGTACTTGGCCGTTTCGCCGGACATCACGGCGCGTACGCCCAGCCCGGCCACTACCGTGAGCAACGCGGCAGCGGCGGCGAGGAGTCGGGCAGTCAGGACCCTCCGGAGATCGTTCACCCGCCCCAGGCTACGTGCGGCCCCGCCTGTCACATCCGCACCCCCAGGAACCACCGCGCGACGCCGGACGTCAATCCCCCTGACGAGCCATCAGTGCACGTCACGGGCAGGAGTTCGAGCGAGCCGAGCGGACGGGGAACAGTGACGGACAACGGCAACACCAGCGAGCGGCGGAAGTTCAGCGTCCCCGGGTTCGCGACCGGGCCGGACGGCCGGGCGCAGCGGGCGCGGGAGCAGGGGAAGGCACTGCGGGGGCCGGTCCCCCGGGAGCGGCACGCGGAGTTCGCGCCCGCGGCCGGCCGGCCCACGGCGGTGGCGGCGATCGAGGCCTCCAATGCGGGCCGGATCCCTGCGCTGGTGCCGATCAGGGTGGGCCGGATGGCCGCCACGCCGTTCGCCTTCCTGCGCGGGTCGGCCGGGCTGATGGCCGCCGACCTCGCGGGCACGCCGGTGACCGGCGTCACGGCGCAGCTGTGCGGGGACGCCCACGCGGCGAACTTCGGGCTGTACGGCGATGCGCGCGGCCAACTCGCCATGGACATCAACGACTTCGACGAGACCGTGCCCGGCCCCTGGGAGTGGGACCTCAAGCGACTCGCCACCAGCCTGGTGCTGGCCGGCCGGGAGACCGGGGCGAGCGAGACCACCGCCCGCGCGGCCGCCCAGCACGCGGCCGGCTCCTACCGCCGCACCCTGCGCACGCTCGCCGAGCTGCCCGCCCTGGACGCCTG
Organism: Kitasatospora cathayae; assembly: GCF_027627435.1. GTDB lineage: Bacteria > Actinomycetota > Actinomycetes > Streptomycetales > Streptomycetaceae > Kitasatospora > Kitasatospora cathayae. The sequence continues at coordinate 1,042,119 of NZ_CP115450.1, forward strand.
GAACGCCGTGGCGGACGAGCAGTTGGTTTCCTTCGCCGAGGCGCACGACCTCGCCGAGGTGCTGCGGAAGGTCGGCGCGAAGGCACTTGGCAACACCAGTGCCCGGTTCGCCGCCCGCAGCACCATCCGCACCGCGGACGGTGGTTGGCGCTTCACGGCCGCTCCGCCGGTGCTCACCCAGGTCACCGACGCGACCGCCCGCGCGGTGGCCGAGGCGCTCGGCCCGTACGTGGCGACGGTGCCCGCCGAAGTGCGCACCTTGCTGTCCCGCTACCGGGTGCAGGACGTGGCGTTCCGGGTGGTCGGCACCGGCAGCGTCGGCACCCGCTCGTACGTCGTGCTGCTCACCGACCACCGTGACCAGCCGCTTGTGCTGCAGGTGAAGGAGGCCCGGCCGTCCGTGCTGGTGCCGTACCTCGACGAGCGCGGGCAGCGGCGGGAGGAGCACGAGGGCCGGCGCGTGGTGCTCGGCCAGAAGCACATGCAGGTGGTCAGCGACACCCTGCTCGGCTGGACCACCGTCGATGGACTCCCCTACCAGGTACGGCAGTTCCGCAACCGCAAGGGCAGCGTCGATCCGGCCGCGCTGCTGCCGACCCAGTTGGACGACTACGGCCGGATCACCGGCGCGCTGCTCGCCCGGGCGCACGCCCACACCGCCGACCCCGGTCTGCTGGCCGGATACTGCGGCAAGGGCGAGGCGCTGGACGAGGCGGTGGCCGCCTTCGCCGTCGCCTACGCGGACCGCACCGAGGCCGATCACGCCGAGCTGGTCGCGGCGGTGCGCAGCGGGCGGCTCCCCGCCGAGCAGGGGGTCTGAGGGCGATTGTCGGAGGGCTGCGCTAGATTCCGCGGCATGGGACTGTCGATCAGTGTGGGGGCGCTCAGCACCCCGGACATGCGGGACGAGGCCGAGGTGCTGCACCGGGCGCTGGCGGCCGAGGGCGTGGTCTGGCGGGAGCCGGCCGCTCCGTTGGACGCCGCCGGGGCCTTCTCGGCGGGCTTCCCGTACAGCTACCTGTCCGGGCTGCGGCGGGTGTACGTGCTGCACCGGCTGGGCGAGCCGGTCACCGGCGCGCGCGGGGTCAGCCGCGAGCAGTACGAGGAGGACCTGGAACGGGTCGACGACGAGACGGTCATGTTCGACTCACACCTGCTCTGCCACGCCGACCACGAGGGCTACTACGTACCCGCGGAGTTCGAGGATCCGCTCTTCCTTCCGGAGGAGGCCGGTGTGCCCGGCGCCGGCATGGTGGGCTCCAGCGGCGCCCTGCTCGCCGAGCTCCAGGGGTTCGCCGCGGCGCTCGGTATACGGCTGGCCGCCGACGGCTCGCTCGACCCGGCGGAGTCGGCCCGGTTGGACGCGTTGCCGGGGGACGACCCGTTCGAGCCCGAGGTCTTCACCTGGCACCAGCTGTACCAGGCCTGCCGGGCCAGCCTGGCCACCGGCCGCGCGATCGTCTTCGGGTGACAGTGCGCCGTGCTGGTGCGCGGTGTCCCGGCATCCCGACGTCCGGCGTCCCGGTATCCCGCGTCCGGCCTCCGGCGCCCCGGCTCAGGCTTCCAGGAACGGCGCCACGGCCGCGATGAACTCGGCCGGGCGGGCGCTGTGGACCAGGTGCCCGGCCTCGATGGTGACCAGGCGGCAGTCCGGGACGAGCCGGGCGAGTTCGGCGATCCGCTCCTGCGGGACGTGGCTGGTGGCCCCGCCCGCCACTGCCAGGGTGGGGGCGGTGATCCGGGTCAGCCCTTCCCGCCAGGCCGGGTCGGGGGTGTCGAGCTGCGCCTTGACGGCCCGCACCATCGCCCAGTCGAAGTGCGCCGGTTCCTCCGCGCCCTCCGGCGGCACGCTCGACGGACGCGGGTACAGGGCGGGGATCTCCTCCAGGACCAGCCGGTCGATCCGCTCGGGCGCGGTCTGGGCGAGCAGGTAGGCGACGGCGCCGCCCATCGAGTGGCCGAGCAGGTCGACCCGGTCCAGGCCGAGCGCGTCGAGGAAGGCGAGCACGTCGCCGCGCATCGCCTCCAGGCTGTACGTGGCGGTGCGGCCGCTGTCGCCGTGGCCGCGCAGGTCGAGCGCGTACACGTGGTGGCGGGGCGCGAGGTCGGGCAGCACCGCGTCCCAGTCGGCGGCGCGCTCGCCGAGGCCGTGCAGCAGCACCAGCGGCGGGCCGTCGGGGCGTCCGCTCTCGCGGTAGGCGAGGGTGACCTCGGGCAGCCGCACCGTTCGTACTGTCGTCATGCCCGCCACCGTACGCGCCGACCGGCCGCTACCGGACGGCTGTTCGCCCTCGGCTCAGCGCGACCGGCTCCTCCGCCGCCGGCTCCCGCCGGCTCGCCCGGCCCGCGAACACCGAGGCCAGCACCGCGAGTCCGGCCACCGCCGCGCAGACCAGGCTCGCCGTCAGGTAGGCGGCGCGGTGGCCGCCGCCCCCGGCCGTCTCCCGCAGGTAGACACCGGACAGCGCGGACACCGCCACCGCCGCCGCGATCCGCTGCGCCATCTGCAGGATCGCCCCGCTCACCCCGGCCGCCTCGGCGGGCGCGTGGCGCAGCACGTAGGCCTGGTTGGTGGAGCCCATCAGGCCGACCGAGGCGCCGCTGAGCAGTTGGAGCAGGGCGAGCAGCCAGGGCAGGACGGCGGCGGGCGCCCAGTGGGCGAGGAGCCCGTTGAGCAGCATGGCCAGCGCGGAGCCGGTCATGCCGATGGTGACGGTGCGTCGGCCGAGGCGCTGCACCACGCGCCAGGCGAGCGCGGAGGCGGTGGCCATGGCCAGCGCGGAGGGCAGCGACACCAGGGCGGCGCCCATCGGGGACAGGCCGAGGCCGTCCTGGAGGAACATGGTGAGCACCAGGGAGGCGGCCAGCGAGGAGCCGAACTGGGCCATCGCGGTGGCCGTTCCGAGGGCGTACGGCGCGGAGCGGGTGAGGGCGGGGTGGATCAGCGGGTGCCCGCCGGTGCGGGCGTAGCGGCGCTGCCATCCGATGAGTGCGCCGAGCAGCGCCAGGGCCCCGGCCGCGAAGGCGAACCAGCCTGCCCAGCCGGGCGGCTGGACGAAGGGCAGCATGAGGGCGAGGGTGAGCGCGCCGACCAGCAGCAGGCCGAGCAGGTCGAGGTCGGCGTGCCGGGTGGCGGGGCGGGGCCTGGGCAGGTGACGGACGGCCAGGGCGAGGGTGGCCAGTCCGAACGGTACGTTGAGCAGGAAGGTCAGCCGCCAGCCCAGTTCGGGGCCGGCCGCCGCCAGCACCAGGCCGCCGATCGGCGGGCCGAGGGCGAAGGCGAGGCTGCCGGTGACGGCGTACATGCCGAGGGCGCGGGCGCGCAGCTGGCCGTCGAAGACGTCCTGGAGGGTGCCGATCATCTGGGAGTTGACCAGCCCCGCGCCGGCTCCCTGGAGCAGTCGGGCGGCGATCAGCACCGTCGGGTCGGTGGCGGTCGCGGAGACCAGGCTGACCAGGGTGAACAGGGCGAGCCCGGAGACGAAGAACCACTTGCGGCCCTTGACGTCGCCGAGCCGCCCGCCGGGGATCAGCGCGAGGCCGAAGGCGAGCGAGTACCCGGCGACGATCCACTGCAGGTGCGCGGGCTGGGCGTGCAGGGTCTGGCGCAGCGCGGGGATCGAGGTGTTGAGGACGGACTGGTCGATCAGGGTGGTGAAGCCGCCCGCGACACAGACCAGCAGGACGCGGCGCCCGGCGGCGTCGAAGCGTTCCTTCTTCGGTATCGGACCGCTGGCGGCGCTCACGGCTCGACCACCACCAGGGCATAGCGGGCCTCTCCCGGACCGAGACTGCGGAAGCGGCTGGTGCCGGAGCGGTAGCGCAGGCAGTCGCCGGGGCCGAGCAGATGCGGCTCGCCGTCCAGGCTCAGCTCCAACTGCCCCTCGAACAGCCAGAGGTGGTGTTCCAGGCCGGGCAGGCAGGGGCGGTCGTAGGCGATGTCGGCACCGGCCGGGAGGCGGCCCTCGATGATCTCGGCGTGCAGCGAGCCGTGCGGAGGGGAGACGGAGCGGCGCACGAAGCCGGTGGTCTCGTCCTGCCAGACCTGCTGTTCCCCGGCCCGCACCAGCGGGGCCGGGCCGGACTCCACCTCGGCGAGCAGCCGGGACATGGTCCGCCCGTGGACGGCGCAGAGCCGCCCGAGCAGCGCAGCGGTCGGGCTGACTTCGGCCCGCTCCACCCGCGACAGCGTGGACCGGCTGACGTCGGCCAGCCGGGCCAACTCCTCCAGCGTCCAGCCGCGTTCGACCCGCAGCTCGGCGAGCCGTCGTGCCAGCCGCTCGTCGGCGGCCGTGTCGATTCCCATATCCGTGATGCTATCCCGGATGTGAGATCACCTTCTCGTGCTTTTCGATGGGGCTGGCGACGGCCTGGCGACGGCTTGGCGAGGGCTTGGTGACGGACTGGCAGCAGCTCGGCTCAGGTTCGGCCCACCATGCGGCTCCTGCGGGTCGCTGATCATATGATGTCCGCCGACAAAGTGGCCGGTCAGCGGCCCATCGGGCGAGGGGGACCAGGATCGTGTTCGGCATCATCAGACCGTGCAGGCACCGACTGTCCGAACGCCTCCAGGCGTCCTGGATGGCGCACCTGTGCGGACTCTGCCTCGCCCTGCGGGACGACCACGGGCAGCTCGCCCGGACCGCCACCAACTACGACGGGCTGATCATCTCCGTCCTGGTCGAGGCCCAGGCCGCCCGGGAGGACTCCAGCTGGCGCCGCACCGCCGGGCCCTGCCCGCTGCGCGGCATGCGGACCGCCTCCGTCGCCAAGGGCGAGGGCGCCCGGCTGGCGGCCGCCGTCTCGCTCGCGCTCGCCTCGGTGAAGATCCGCGACCACGTCGAGGACCGGGACGGCGTGTTCGCCCGCCGCCCGGTCGCCGCCGGGGCCCGCGCGGTGACCCGGCGCTGGGACCGCAAGAGCGCGGGCAGCGCCTCCACCGTCGGCTTCGACACCGCCGTGCTGCTCGACGCCGCCTCCCGGCAGGGCGAGTTGGAGCGCTCACTGCTGCCCGGCAGCTCCGTGCTGCTGGTCACCGAGCCCACCGAGACCGCCACGTCGGCCGCCTTCGCGCACACTGCCGTGATCGCCGGCCGCCCCGGCAACGCCGCACCGCTCGCCGAGGCGGGACGGCTGTTCGGCCGGCTCGCCCACCTCCTCGACGCCGCCGAGGACCAGGCCGCCGACGCCGCCTCGGGCGCCTGGAACCCGCTGACCGCCACCGGCACCGACCGGGCCGAGGCCGAACGGCTCTGCCGCGACGCCGTGCACGGCATCCGGCTGGCGCTGCGCGAGGTCGAACTGACCGACCGGGCGCTGGTGCACGTGCTGCTCGGGCACGAGACGGAGAGCGCGGTGGACCGGGTCTTCGGCCGGGCCGGGCACGGGGCGAGCTGCCGCAGCGGCAAGCACGGCTCCGGCAGTGCCGGCATCGCCAGCGCCGAGCACCCGCACGACGCGCCGTCGCGTCAGGTGCCGCCGCCCGGCTACCCGGGCGGTCCGTACCCCGGCCAGGACCCGAACCAGGCGCCGGTCCCGCCGTGGGTGCCGCAGGGCCCCGGCTTCATCCCGCCGCCCGGCGGGAAGCCGCCCCACCCGCGCAACCTGCTCGCCGGGTGCGCGGTGTGGGCGCTGATGGCCTGCACCTGCCAGCTGCTCTGCTGCGAGCACGACGACCCGTTCAGCCGCGAGCGCCGCAAGGGGTTCTGCGAGCGGCACGACTGCTGCGACTGCTGCAACGCCTGCGATCCCAACTGCTGCGACTGCTGCAAGTGCGGGTGCGACTGCTGCGACAACTGCGGGTGCGACGACTGCGGCTGTGACGGCTGCTGCTGCGACTGCTCGTGATCCCGGTCCTGGTCCCGCGCCTGGCCCTGACCCTGGTCCGTCAAGCCTCGTCCGGCATGGCCTGCGGCTGACCGGACGCCACCGGCCCGGGGTGCCCCCGCAGCACCCCGGGCCGGTCCACGTCCACGTCCCGGTGCTCCTCGCCGCGCCCCTCCCCGCGCCGCCAGAGCGGCAGCACCGCCACCGGGGCGCGCGGTTCGGCGGCTTCAGGCGTCACGCCCCGCCGCCTCCCGGTCCGCCGCCAGCGAGCTCTCCAGCCCGGCCAGCAACTGCCGGAACCGCTCGGCGTCCTGTTCCGTCATCCGCCCCTCGGGCGCCGCCCCCGGCCACTCTGCCGTCCTGTCGTCCATGGGCCCGACGCTAGGCGTCGACGATCAACGGGCGATAAACGAGGGGCTGGTGGGACGGGAGGGTCCGCAGTCCTCCCGAATTCGAGGGCGTCGGGCGGCTTGGCGTGGACATGGGTTGATGGTTCAATGCCACTCGTTAGGAAGGTTTCCTAACACTTGCAAGGCCGGACCTGAGCACGACCTCCTCCCACCGAGAGGACGACTTCCCCATGGGTCGTAAGAGCACCAGGAACACCTTCAGGACACTGATCACCGGGGCCGCACTCGCCGCCCTCCTCCTGCCCGCCGCCGCCGTCCCCGCCGAAGCCCGCACCCCGGCGGCCACCCGTGCCGCCGCCGCGTTCCAGCACCCGGGCGTACTGGTCGGTGCGCAGCAACTCGACTTCGTGAAGCGCAAGTTGGCGGCCGGAGCCGAACCCTGGACCGCCGCCTTCGCGGACCTGCGGGCCGGCAAGTACGCCTCGCTCGACTGGCAGCCCAAACCGCGCGCCACCGTGGAGTGCGGATCCAGCTCGCACCCCGACAACGGCTGCTCCGACGAGCGCGACGACTCGATGGCCGCCTACACGGACGCCCTCCAGTGGGTGCTCACCCGCGACCAGCGGTACGCCGACAAGGCGATCTCCGTCATGGACGCCTGGTCGGGCGTGATCCGGCAGCACACCAACACCAACGCCCCGCTGCAGACCGGCTGGTCGGGCAACAACTGGGCCCGCGCCGCCGAACTGATCCGCCACTCCGGCGCCGGCTGGTCGGCCGGCGAGGTCGACCGCTTCGCCACCATGCTGCGCACCGTCTACGTGCCGCTGCTGACCCCCGGCAGCCCGCGCAAGAACGGCAACTGGGAACTGATCGAGACCGACGCCCTGATGGGCATCGCGGTGTTCCTGGACGACCGCGGTCTGTTCGACCGGGCCGTCGACCTGTGGCGGCACCGGCTGCCCGCGTACGTCTACCTCTCCTCGGACGGCGAGCTGCCGGTGGCCCCGCCGAACGCCGGGATCGAGGGCGAGTCCGCGCTGGTCAAGTACTGGAACGGCCAGTCGACCTTCGTCGACGGGCTGTCCCAGGAGACCTGCCGGGACTTCGGCCACGCCGGCTGGGGTCTGGAGGCCGCGGCCCAGGCCGCCGAGACCGCCCGGCTGCAGGGCGTTGACCTGTGGGGCGAGGGCCGCGAACGGCTCGTCAAGGCACTGGAGTTCCACACCGGCTACGACAACGGTGCGAGCGTGCCGGACTGGCTGTGCGACGGCTCGCTGAACACCGGCCTCGGCCCCGCCGTGCAGCTCGCGTACGACGAGTACCACCTGCGCGAGGGCCTCCCGATGCCGCAGACCGAGCGGTACGTGGCCGCGCACAGCCCGTTCGGGGCGGACTACTTCATCGGCTGGGAGACCCTGACCCACACCGACGCGCCCTGACCCGCACCGCTGCCCCGCACGCCCCCACTGCCTCCGGCGGTCGCCCCGCCGGGGATCGGAGCACAGCCATGCACACCACCCGGACCCACCGCCTCGCCGCCGTCACCGCGGCCGCCGCCCTGGTCGCCGGCACCGCCTGGGCCGCCACCACGGCGCAGGCCGCGCCCAACGGCCCGGCCGCCCCGACCGTCGCCGCAGCCCAGGCCGCCGCCCAGCGGGTCGCCGCCGGCGGGCTCACCCCCGACCAGCGCCGCCGCGCCGACCAGCTGATCAGCGTCTTCGAGAACAGCACCACCGAAATCCAGTACGGCTACGCCGAGAACATCGACGACGGCCGCGGGGTCACCGCCGGCCGGGCCGGGTTCACCACCAACGACGGCGACGCCCTCAAGGTGGTCCGCGCCTACACCGACGTCTCCCCCGACAACCCGCTGGCCCGCTTCATCCCCGAGCTGGAGCGCCTGGCCGCCGCCGGCAGCGGTGACACCACCGGCCTGCCCGAGGCCGACTACATCGCCGCCTGGCAGCAGGCCGCCCAGGACCCGGCATTCCGACAGGTCCAGGACGACCAGGTCGACCAGCGCTACTTCACCCCGGCCATGAACCAGGCCGACCAGCTCGGGCTGACCACCGCGCTGGCCCGCGCCGAGCTCTACGACGCCTCCATCCAGCACGGCAACGGCAGCGAGTACGACGCCCTGCCCGCCCTGATCGGCCGTACCAACGCCAAGGTCGGCCTTCCCTCCACCGCCGGGGAGCGCGCCTGGCTGGACGCCTTCTTCGACGTCCGGGTCGACGACCTGAACAACCCGGCCAACTCCTCCACCGCGGACGAGTGGCGCAAGTCCGTCGACCGGGTCGAGTGCCTGCGGCGGGTCGCCGCCACCGGCAACTACGACCTGGACGGCCCGTTCACCGTCACCGCCTTCGGCTCCGGCTACACCATCGGCTGAGCCGCACCGGCCGGCGAACCGACCGGGGCCCGGGGGATGTGGGACCCGGACCCCGGCCCTTCGTCGCGCCCCCGTCCGCCTACCTCCGGGCGGTCAAGGCGGCGTCCAGGAGCAGCCGGGCCGCGTCCCGCGCGTCGGCGGCGGCGCCCGGGTCCCCGTGCACGGCCGCGGTGGTGATCGCGCCCTCCGCGAGCAGGGTGAGCTGGGCGGCGGTGGCGGACGGGGCGCCGGCGGCCTCGACCAGGCCCGCCAGATAGCCGGCGAACTCCGCCTTGTGGTGCCGGGCGGCGGCCGCGACGGCCGGCGTGGTGGCGCCCAGCTCGCCGAAGGAGTTCACGAAGGCGCAGCCGCGGAAGCCGGGCTCGGCGAACCACCGGCCGAGCCAGTCGAAGACCGAGAGCACCTGGTCCCGGGGCGTGCCGCCGGCGCGCGAGACGTGGACCGCCAGGCTCGCCCGCCACCGCGCGTCGCGGCGCTGCAGATAGGCCTCGACCAGATCGTTCTTGGACGGAAAGTGCTGGTAGACGCGCCGCATCGTCAGTCCGCAGGCGGCCCGGACGGCGTCCATCCCGACCGCCTGGACGCCCTGCCCGTAGAACAGCTCCTCGGCCGCGTCGAGGATCCGGGTTCGCGGGTCGACCTGCTCGGCCTGCTGCATCTGTCGTGCCCTTTGCGTGAGAACGATGGTTCTCCTAGGGTAGCGAACGACGCGAGAACGATCGTTCTCGCCAGCGGAACGGCCGTTCTCAAGGAGAGACCCATGCCCGAGCAGCGCCCTCCTGTCCCGCCCTTCACCGAGGAGACCGCCCGCCACAAGGTCCGCGCCGCCGAGGACGCCTGGAACACCCGCGATCCCCAGCGCGTCACCCTCGCCTACACGCCGGACAGTCGCTGGCGCAACCGCGACGAGTTCCTCACCGGCCGGGACCAGATCGCCGCCTTCCTCACCCGCAAGTGGCAGCGCGAGCACGACTACCGCCTGGTCAAGGAGCTGTGGACGTACGGCGGCGACCGGATCGCCGTCCGTTTCGCCTACGAGTGGCACGACGACGACGGCCAGTGGCACCGCTCCTACGGCAACGAGAACTGGGAGTTCGACGAGCACGGCCTGATGGCCCGCCGCCTCGCCTCGATCAACGACCTCCCGATCGCCCCCGAGCAGCGCCTCCTCCACTGGCCTCTCGGCCGCCGCCCCGACCACCACCCGGGCCTCGCCGAACTCGGCCTGTCAACTTGACCCGGCCTTGAAGGAGCCGGGCTAGTGGGTAGGGCGCGGCTGGCTGTCGCCTGGCCTCCCACGTCTGAGCCACCTAGGTCGTGGTGGCTGGGACGCGTGACTCACGCCCCGCTGTCCACGCGGTCTCGCCTTTGCGGGCGATGTTGTGGGACGCGTTGATGTCCGCGTGCATGGCGCTCCCGCAGGAGCGGCACGCGAACGTTGCCTGGTCGATGGTGCCCTTGGCCTGGAGCCTCTTGCGCAGGTCCAGCTGCCGTTTGGGCGGTGCCGGTTCAGACCGCGGCCGGCGGCCCGGTACCCGGTTGAGGTGGTGGCGATGTTGGAGATGCCGAGGTCCACGCCGCCGAAGGCGGCCGGGTCCTCGTTCAGCGGCGCCTCGGGCACCTCACAGGTCGCGACCAGGTAGAACTTGCCGTCACGCTCGATCAGGTCGCACTCGCCCTTGCGGTGCTCGCGGAGCATCGTGAGCGCGTCGAACGCCACTGCCGACACCCAGCACGCGGCCTCGTTGACCGTACGCAGGGTGGAGCGCAGCACGGCGGCCTGCTCGGCCTCCGGCACCAGCTTCACCCGCACCACGACCTTCACGCATCAAAACCGGACCGCCCGGTCGCCCGCTCAGCTGAGCGGGCGACCGGGCGGTCCGGTGCGTCGGGAGTGTGGTCAGACGGTGACCGGCTCGCTCCGCTCCGACTGGACGTCGGCGGGCTCCGCGGCGGTGGCGGGGGTGCCAGTGGCGTTCTCCCGGGGCGCCGGAAGGACGGCCATGATCACGCCGGAGATCACGATGGTCGCCGCCCAGGCGAGCCCGTACTTGCCGACGAACGTGCCGGAGAACGGACCGGCGAACCAGTCGCACTTGGTGAACCCGAGCCCAATCAGCAGCGCGAGCACCCACGACACCATCGCCTGCCAGCAGAAACCGCCCACGTACCAGTACCGGCTGCCCTTGCCGGTGTCCATCAGCGCGGCGGCGTCGTAGCGCACCGCGCGCGTCCGGCGGCGGAACATGTCCACCGCGTAGACGCCGATCCAGGCCGAGAAGGAGACGGCGAGCAGGATCAGGAAGGTGATGAAGGAGCCCAGGAAGCTCTTGGCGACCAGCATCAGCAGCAGGCCGCCGACCAGCGAGATCACGGCGTTGATGCTGACGGCCATGGCACGCGGCAGCTTGACGCCCATGGTCTGCGCGGTGAAGCCGGCCGAGTACATGGAGAGGCTGTTGATCAGCAGCATGCCCACGATCGCGGTCAGCAGGTAGGGCACGGCCAGCCAGGTCGGCAGCAGGTCACCGAGGAAGGAGACCGGGTCCGCGGCGTCCGCCAGGCCGGGCGAGGCCACCGCCATCACGGCGCCCATCAGCACCATCGGCACCATCACCAGGCCGGCACCGGAGACCGTCACGCCGACGATCTTCCGGCCGGAGGCGGCGTGCGGCAGGTAGCGGGCGAAGTCCGGGCCGGTGGGGACCCAGCTGATGCCACCGGCGGCGATGGTCCCGACGCCGGCGATCATCATCGCGGTGGTGCCCGCGGGCTTGGAGAAGACCTCGCCCCAGTGCATGGTCGCGACCAGGTAGCCCAGCACCAGGACGCTGAAGACGCCGAAGAGGTACGTCGACCAGGTGTTGCAGACGTTCAGCGCCTTCCGGCCCATCCCGGAGACCAGGAAGGTGCAGGCGACGAAGGCGAAGAGCGTGATCACGATCAGCGCGGTGTTGCTCTTGACGCCGAAGAGCAGGTCGAGCACGGTCAGCACGGCGTAGGCGCCGGTGACGGCGTTGATCGTCTCCCAGCCGAACCGGGCGATCCAGAGGATCGCGCCGGGGAAGAGGTTCCCCCGCACCCCGAAGGTGGCCCGCGAGAGGGTCGCGCCCGGCGCCCCGCCCCACTTCCCGGAGACGGAGAGCACGCCGACCATCCCGAACGAGACGAGCGCGGCGCAGGCCGCGACGATCAGGACCTGCCAGAAGTTCAGGTGGTTGAACACCACCAGGGCGGCACCCATGGTGAGCAGCAGGACGCTGATGTTCGCCGCGACCCAGGTCGGGAAGAGCTCGCGGACTCTGCCCCGGCGCTCGTGGTCGGGGACGGGTTCGATACCGCGGGTCTCTATCGCGCCGTCGGTGTCGACGGTGGACAGGTTGTCCATGAGGCTGGCTCCGTGCACTGTGAAGCGGGAGATAATTCGGGCAAATGACATATATGTGGAACTCTTCGCGCGTAGCGCGGGAGTTGAGCCATCCTACTGTGTTCCAGATGTGACCTGACTGATGCGCTTGCTTGCTGGCCATCGCCGGCGGCCGAGCACTCGAACCCCGGCCGTCCCCGGTGCCGGTCCGGCCGGACGGCTTCGCCCCCGCCCCACCCGTCCCATCCCTCCCGACGCGTGGCCGGGCGGATCACGCCGCCCGGCCGGGGCGGTGGTGTTCAGCATGCGCAGGAGATGCCCGAGCGCGGGGCGGTCAGGTCGTCGACGGGGCGCTGGTCGGTACCGGTGGCGGTCTCGTAGGCGAAGCCCTCGCGTGCCCAGTACTCGAAGCCGCCGAGCATCTCCTTGACCGGGTAGCCGAGGCGGGCGAAGGCCAGCGCCGCGCGGGTCGCGCCGTTGCAACCGGGGCCCCAGCAGTAGGTGACCACGGTCCGGGTCGGGTCGATCAACTGCGGTGCCAGCTCGGCGATCCGCGCGGTGGGGATGTGCAGGGCGCCGGGGAGGTGGCCCTGGTCCCAGGCGACCTGACTGCGGGTGTCGACCACCACGACGCCGGGGACGCCGGACGCCAGATCGGCGTGGACGTCGGAGACGTCCGCCTCGAAGGCGAGCCGCGCGGCGTAGTGGGCGGCCGCCTCGGCCGGGGCGGCGGCGGGCACGCTCAGGACGGCGCTGGCGATCTCGGCGGAAGCGGTGCCGGTGGCGGTGGCAGACATGGGCGGGTACCTCGGGTTCTCGCTGGTCGGGACGGGATCCGGTGGGCCGTGCCGGGTCCCCCCGGTCGGCGTTGGCTCCATCCTCTGGCCCCCGGGCCCGCCCCACGAGTGGCGTGAACGCCCGAGGTCGCCAAGATCCCGCCAGTCGTACGCCGTCGGCCCGCCGCCGGAGGATGCCGACATCACGATCACACCCGGGCTGGTGACCAGGCACCCGATCCCGCCAGGAGTGGAACGCCTACTACCGCTGGCGGCGCTGAGCCCCGCCCCCTCCTCCCCCAGATTTCAGTCGCCGCGGCCGACGCCGCGATCGGGCGCGCCCATGTCCCCGGTCCGGGGTGTGCCCTCGGCGAGTCCGTAGCGCAGCTGGACGACGCCGTTCGGGCTGGCGGCCGGCGGTTCCAGGAGCGTGATGTTCGTGGGCACCGCGCCACCGTCGAACACCTTCTTCCCGACGCCGAGCACGATCGGGTGCACCCAGAGGTCGAGCCGGTCGAACAGCTTCTCCCGCAGGAGGGTCTGCACCAGGTTCAGGCTGCCGACGACCTTGACGTGCCGGTGCCGGTCCCGGACCTCGCGCACCGCGCCGGCCAGGTCCGGGCCGAGCTGGGTGGACCCGGCCCACGAGAGGTCGGGCCGGCCGCGGGAGGCCACGTACTTCGGGATGCTGTTGAAGAGTGTGGCGAACGCGTTGTCCTTCTGGTGCGGCCAGTAGGAGGCGAACAGCTCGTAGGTCCGCCGGCCGAGCAGGAGGGCGTCGGTGCCCTCGTACGCGGCGGCGATCTGCGCCCCGGAGACCTCGTCCACCAGGGGCGCCTGCCAGCCGCCGAACGGGAACCCCTCCGGGTCCTCGTCGGGGCCGCCGGGCGCCTGCCCGACGAGGTCGAGGGTCGCGAACAGCTCGATGTGGATGAGGCCCATGCCTGTGCTCCTGACGAGTCGGTTGTCCGGGCTGATCACGGTCCACGACTACCGGGTCCGCGCCACCCCGTGGCGGCACGTCATCCGCGCGGCGGCGCGGGCTCGGCGCCGTGTTGACACTGCATAACCTCTACGCCGAATCAGAACGGTTAGTGGATTAGAGTGGCCGACATGACCCACGAGACCCCCAGCACCACGATGCCCGCCGTCGCCTACCGCAGGAGCCTGCCGATCGACGACCCCGAGAGCCTGGTCGACGTCGTGCTCCCGATCCCCGAGCCCGGCCCGCGGGACCTGCTGGTCCGGGTCGAGGCGGTGGCCGTCAACCCGGTCGACTGCAAGGTCCGGCGCACCACCGACCCGGCCGGCGCACCCAAGGTGCTGGGCTGGGACGCGGCGGGCACCGTCGTCGCCGTCGGCGCCGAGGTGGAACTCTTCCGGGTCGGCGACGAGGTCTACTACGCCGGCGCCATCGACCGCCCCGGCGCCAACTCCCGCTACCACAGCGTCGACGAGAGCCTGGCCGGACGCAAGCCCGCCTCCCTCTCCTTCACCGAGGCGGCAGCGATGCCGCTGACCTCGCTCACCGCCTGGGAGGGCCTGTTCCACCGTCTCGGGCTGCGCGACGGCGCCCCTGAGCAGACCGGCACGCTGCTGGTGACGGCGGCCGCCGGCGGCGTCGGCTCGATGGTCGCCCAACTGGCGCGCGCCCTCACCGGCCTCACCGTCATCGGCACCGCCTCCCGCCCGGAGACGACCGCCTTCGCCCGCCGCATGGGCGCCGACCACGTGGTCGACCACACCGAGCCCCTCGCCCCACAGCTCGCCGCGCTCGCCCCCGACGGCATCGACCACGTCTTCAGCACCACCGGCACCGAACGCAACCTCCCCGGCTACGCGGAGGTGCTCAAGCCGTTCGGCCGGATCGTCGCCATCGACGACGTCGACTCCCTGCCGATGGGCCTGCTCAAGACGAAGAGCATCGCGTTCCACTGGGAGTCGATGTTCACCCACTCCCGGTTCACGACCCCCGACCGGTCCGTGCAGCACCACGTCCTCACCCGGATCGCACGCCTGGTCGACGCCGGCATCCTGCACACCACCGCCACCCGGGACCTCGGCCCCGTCAACGCCGCCAACCTCCGCGCGGCCCACCGACTGCAGGAGTCCGGCACCGCCATCGGAAAGACGACCCTCACGGGATTCTGACCAACCCCAGCCGGCGGCCGGCCCGTTGTCCCGCCGTTCCGCGCGTTCGAGCCACTGACGTTCCCCGCTGTTCCAGGGCTGTGACACGGCGGGCACCGGGCGCTGACCTCGGGCTGGCAACCTCCTTGACGAAAGCTCACGCACCACCGAGGGGGAACGGGAAATGTCCGTGCGCAACAGATTCGGCAGCGCCGCCGCGATCGCTCTGATGACCACCGTCAGCGCGGTCCTGCTCTCCGCCTGCGGCCCCGACAATGCCGACTCCGGTTCCAGCGCCGCGCCCGGTGCCACCGGCGCGCCCGGGACCAGTGCGCCCGGGGCGGCGGTGCCGGGTGGCGGCGCGCACTCCGGCAGCCCGGCTCCCGGGGGGAAGAAGGAGGTCAACGGGACCTCGGTCGCCAACCACCTGACCATCAGCACGGGCACCAAGGGCGTCGCGATGAACGGCACCGTGGTGGACTTCGGCACCGTGGTGCGTGACCTCGCGTGGTCACCCGACGGGAAGAAGGTCGTCTACGTCGGCGAGAGCGGCGACCTGATGACGGCCGACCCGGACGGCAGCGGGAAGGCGACCCTGGCCAAGCACCCGGCCGGGGAGGAGTGGTCCCACCCGACCTGGCAGCACGCCGCGAAGGGGCCCAGCGGTGACGCCGTGCCCAACGAGACCGAGCGCTACAACAACATCGTGTTCACCGCCAAGAAGGCGGGCGTGCTGCGGCTGGTGAAGGTCCCCGCCAAGGGCGGGGCGGTCGAGGACCTCAGCCCGCACAACTCCGAGGGCGGCGACAACGCGAGCCTCCCGCAGCCGCCGCAGACCGGCAACACCTGGGCCAACGCGGGCGGCCAGCACGCCGAGATCGCGTTCGCCAACACCCCGGCGAACGAGGTGTACATCTACGACGACTACATCCGCCCGGCCACCCAGGACATCGGCAAGGGCTCGCAGCCGGCCCTGTCCCCGGACGCCCGGCAGGTCGTCTTCGTGCGCGCGGTGAACGGCCACGACCACCTGTTCACCCGCTCCACCGAGTACGACCAGAAGGCCGAGAAGGACCTCACCCCCTCGGCCACCACGGACTTCACCGAGCCCGCCTGGTCCCCCGACGGCAAGACCGTCGCGGCCCGCACCCCGGAGGGCGTCGACACCGTGCCGGCCGACGGCTCCGCCGCGCCGACCCAGGTCTCCACCATCGTCGGCCTGCCGGTCTACCGGCCCTGATCCGGCGCCGAACGGGCCAACTCCGCCCGCAGCTCGGCCAGGTGCTCGTCGGCCGACTCGTGCGGCAGGAACTCGACCACGTCGAGGAAGCGGAACAGCACCCGGGTCTCGGTGACGGCGTACTCGTAGTCACCGAACCCGACCACCGCCCCCGTCCCGCCGCGGGCGGTGCCGCGGACGGCGGCGGCGGTCAGCCCGTCGCCGGTGTCCCCGGCGGTCACCTTCCGGCGGGCGTTGGGCCGGGCCAGGTACGGGCACACCATCGACGCGTACAGCATGCAGGCGCGGTGCCCGGGGCCCTCCATGGTCGGCGCGAGGTTGCGGTACGGGCGCCCCGCCGCGATCGCCTCCGCGATCGCGGCGCTCTCGGCCGGCCCGACCACCCGCCACACCGGGCCGCGCGCCATGAACGCCCCGCACACCGAACAGCGGCGCTGCAACGCGCAGTCGGCGCTGCGCCCGTGATCGGTCAGCGCGAACTGCGGCTGCCCGTCCTGCCACGGTGTGATCGCCGGCACCGGGTACCCGCGCCCGTCCCGGGGTCGCTCCCCCACCCCGTCCGGCATCGGCACTAGTTCGAATCGCACGACCCTATCGATACCAGGCGCGCGTGCCACCGGTCGAGAGGCGCCCTACTCGCCCGCCGACTCCTGGACGAGCATCACCTTCCGCAGCAGGTCGGAGAGCGTGCGCCGCTCGTCCTCGGAGAGCACGCCCAGCAGGCGGTGTTCCTCGCGGCCGACCACGTCCAGGGCCTCCTGCCAGGCGGCGCGGCCGGCCTCGGTCAGCACGATGTCGACCTTGCGGCGGTCCTCCGTCGAGGGGGTGCGCAGGACGAAGCCCCGGCGTTCCAGGGTCTCCAGCCGGCCGGTGACGGAGGCGGGGGCGAGGTTGAGGTCGGCGCGCAGGTCGGAGGGGGCGGCGTGGCCGCCGCGGCCGGCCAGGACGTGCAGGGTGTCGAACTCGTGCTTGTGCAGGCCGTAGTCGGCGACGCCCTGTTCGCGGACCCGGCCGAGGTGGCGGGTGAGCCGGGACATCCGGGTCACCGCGCCCTCGATGTCCGGGTCGAGGCCGGGAAGCACCGGCAGCCAGCGGTCGAGGTGGCCGTCCGTCCAGTCGCGGGGCGGGGTCGGCTGCTGGTCAGGGCGCTCGGGCATGGGAGGAGTCTACAAAGGGCAAGTCTATACGGCGCCAAAATATTCGTTGCCAAAACTTCGGCACCGAAATACAGTTCCGCGGGTGATCCGAGATGCCGCACCAGGGCGCCCCGCGCCCCAACACCCCTTGCGCCTGCGCGACTTCCGTCTGCTCTTCCTCGGCCGGACGGTCTCCACCCTCGGCGACGCCGTCGTCCCCGCCGCCCTCGCCATCGCCATCACCCGCGCCACCGGCTCCTCCGGCGCGCTCGCCCTCGTCCTCGGCTGCGCGATGGTGCCGCGACTGCTCCTGCTGCCCTTCGGCGGGGTGGCCGGCGACCGCCTCGACCCGCGCCGCGTCGCGCTCACCACCGACCTGCTGCGCGCCGCCACCCAGCTGCTCGTCGGCCTCGAACTCCTCGGCGCCCGGCCGGACCTGACCCACATCGCGATCGCCTCTGCGGCCGGCGGCCTCGCCTCCGCCTTCGCCATGCCGACCGCCTCGCCACTGGTCCGGGCCGCCGTCCCGGCCGAGCACCGGCTGCGGGCCAACGCCCTGCTCGGCTCCGCCACCAGCGCCGCCCGGCTCGGCGGCCCGGCGCTCGCGGGCGTCCTGGTGTACACCGCCGGGCCCGGCTGGGCCTTCGTCGCGGACGGCGTCTCGTTCCTGCTGAGCGCCGCCCTGCTCACCCGGGTCCGCATCGCCCCGGCCCGCTCCGGGCAGGCCTCCGCCGAGAAGCGCACGCTGCGCCGGGACCTCGCCGAGGGCTGGCGCGAGGTGCGCGCCCGGGACTGGTACTGGACCAGTCTGGTCGCCCACGGGGTGTGGAACGGCGCGAGCGCGGTCGCGCTCACCCTCGGTCCGCTGATCGCCGCCACCCGCCTCGGCGGGGACGGCGTCTGGGTGGCGGTCACCCAGGCCGGGGCCGTCGGCCTGCTGCTCGGCTCGCTGGCGGCCGGACGGCTCCGGCCCCGGCGCCCGGTGCTGGTCGGCAACCTGGCGCTCGCGCTGTTCGGGCTTCCGCTGCTGGCGCTCGCCGTTCCGGCGCCCGCGCCCGTCACGGTGGCGGCGTACGGGGTGGCGATGGCCGGGCTGGGCTTCCTCAACCCGGTGTGGGAGACGGTGGTCCAGCGGGAGTTCCCGGCGCAGGTGCTGGCCCGGGTCACCTCGTACGACTGGCTGCTCTCGCTGGCCGCCGCGCCGCTCGGCTACGTACTGGCCCCGCTGGCCGCCGGGGCCTGGGGCAGCCGGGTGCCGCTGCTGGCGGCGGCCGTGCTGGTGACGCTGGTGTGCGCGGGCACCGCGGCGGTGCCGGGGGTGCGCCGGCTCGGCACCCAGCCGGAGAAGCCGGCACCGGCGACCGTCGAGCGGCCGCCGGTCCGGGTCAACTCCTAGGAATGGAAAGTCAGTTCCAGATGCCGGTGACGTCCGTCGCGGTCGCCGCGTTGCCCGCGTGGCCGCTCGCCCCGGCGAGGTCCTCCAGGGTGCGCAGCACGTTGTAGTGGTTGTAGGTGGTCGACGAGCTGCTGCCCGGGGCGACGTGGGCGCCGTAGAGCACGGTCGGGATCCGGTTGCCGGACAGGCTGTTGTCCTCGTCGAAGGTGACCACCAGCAGGCTGTTGTGGCTCTGCGCCCAGGTGGCGTACGCGCCCAGGTTGTTCTTGATCCAGGTGTCACCCGTGCTGATCGAGCAGTCGTGCATGTCGCTGCACAGGTTCGGGATCACGAAGGAGACCTTCGGCAGGGTGGTGTAGTCGGTCGGGAACTGGGCGAAGGTCAGCGCGCTGTTCAGCGGGACGTTGCCGAAGCCGAACCAGGGATTGTGCTTCTGCGCGTAGTTGCCGTAGCTGCACACCGTGCTGCCCTGGCTGGGCAGGGACTCGTTGTAGCTGGCCCAGGTCTTCCCGGCGGCGATCACCTCGGAGGCCAGGTTCGGGGCCTGGAAGCCGCCGACCGTCACGCAGCTGTCGTCGACCCTGCCCTGGGTGGAGCCGGAGAACAGGGCGTAGTAGTTCGGCTCGCTGGGGTGGGTGATGGCGTAGGACTGGGTGAGGTTGGCGCCGCCCGCCTTCAGGGTGTTGTTGATGTACGGCGCGCTGCCGCTGCCGATGATCTGGCTGTAGGAGTGGTTCTCCATCACCACGACGATGATGTGGTCGGGCGCGGGCAGCCCGGCCGCCTGCGCGGTGGTGGCGGTCGCCGCCCAGAGGCCGGCGGAGGCGGCGACGAGCGCGACGGCCGAGCCGATCGCGGTCGCGGTGCGGCGGGATCGGGGACGGGGGGAGTCGTTCAGGGGCTTTGCGGACGAAGTCATGACGTTTCCTCGGGTGGAGGACGGCCCTCGGCGGGCCGCCCGGAACGGGAGGTGACGGACTGTCGTGCTTTCGCCGAACGGGACGGACGGGTCGAACGGGCCGAATGGGCCCAACAGGCCTAGTACGGCGTGCCGTTGGCGAAGTCGGTGGCGAAGGTCGACTCGATCGTGTTGAGCACGCCGGAGTCGGAGACGATCAGGCCCAGCTCGCGGTTGTTGTTCAGCGAGTTGTCGGAGAAGTTCTCCGAGCCGGCGAACACCTTCGCGGTGGAGGTGCCGTAGTCGGCGACGATGGCCTTGGCGTGGATGTACAGACCGGTGGTCGAGGAGTAGGTGACCACCTTGGCGCCGGCCGCGGTCACCTGGTCGAAGTAGGAGCCGTACGAGTCGGGGTTCATGCCGACCACGCGCACGGTGACGCCGCGGTCGGCGGCCGCGGTGATCGCGTCGACCAGGGTCGGGTCGCCGAACTCCAGCTCCTCGACGTCCAGGGAGGTCTGCGCGCCGTTGATCAGCGCCAGCAGGCGGGACTGCGAGTCGGTGGGCGACCAGACCAGGTTGTCGCCGTCGGAGGGGGTGATCGAGGTCTTGGCGTAGTCGGCGGCGAAGACCTGCTCGATCGCGGCGACGTCGTTGGCGTCGGTGTCGATGACGCCGTAGTCGCGGCTGCTGGAGTAGTAGGTGGCGTCCAGGTTGCCGGTCATGATGATCGAGGTGGCGCCGTCCACGGTGACGGTCTTCTGGTGGGTGTAGACGAACGCCGAGGAGGAGTACGTCACGCCCACGCCGGCCGCCTTCAGGGCGTTGTAGGCGGTGCCGTTGACCGAGGTGTGCTGGCCGTCCAGGATGACCCGCACCTTGACGCCGACCCGCTGACGGGCGATCAGGTCGTTGACGGCAGTCGTGTCGCGCAGCTCGTACATCGTGACGTCGACGGACTTGGTGGCCGAGTTGATCAGGTTGTAGACCACCGTGTGGCTCTGGTCGGGGAAGACGACGGCGGTGTACGTGCCGGTGGCGTGGGCGGTGCCGGTGGCGGATATCAGGCCGGCGCCGGCGAGCAGCAGGGCGCCGGCCCGGCGCGCGAGGGTGGCCAGGGGCATGGGGACTCCATGGTCGGTGAGGGGAAAGTCGGCGAGGGGGAAGTCGCTGAGCGAGAGGCCCGGTGCGGGGTGACACCGGGCGGCGGACGAGCGCCCGATCAGCATGGGGTCGGAGCGGTCAACGCGGGTAGATGACGGGAGGTAAAACCTTGGCCCCGGGCCGGGAAACGAACGGTGAGCCCGGCGAATCAGCCGGAAGACCGGCGATGCAGGCGAACCGGTTCACATTGCCACCGGCCGCCCGCACCGGTGATAGTGATCTCCGATCGACGCGATCCGACGCCGCGTCAGCCCACGAGAGAGCCGAGGAACATGGCGAAGACCAGCCTTCTGCGTCCGCTCGCGGTGACCGCCGCCGCTGCCGTCCTGGCGGCGGTCGCGACCGCGCCCGCCCTGGCAGCCGACCGGGACGGCTCTACCCTGCCGGCCCCCGACACGGCCGGGGTGCTCAGCGCACTTCAGGCCACCACGGCTGCGGGCGCCCCGGGCTCCTTCGCGGTGATCCACGACCACGGCGACGACGACCGGACCCGCTCACTGACCGTCGGCAGGGCGAACCTGGACGGGACGCCGATGAACTCCGGGTGGAGGTTCCGGGTCGGCAGCAACAGCAAGATGTTCGCCGCCGTTCTCGTGATGCAGCTGGCGCAGGAGGGCCGGATCGACCTCGACAAGCCGCTGCGCGACTACCTCCCGGCCGGCACCCTCCCGGACGACTGGACCATGACCGGCCGTCAGGTGATGGAGCACCGGGCCGGCATCTACGACCACACCGACGACCTGCTGGAACAGCCCGGTGAGGAGACCACCTCCGCCTTCGAGGCCCGCATCCGCACCAAGGTGTACGCCCCGGCCGACCTGGTCGCGATGTCCGTCAAGCACGGGCAGCAGTACCCGCCGGGCAGCCGCTACTCCTACTCCAACACCGACTTCGTGCTGATGGGCCTCGCCGTCGAACACCTCACCGGCCGCCCGTACCCGGACGTGCTGCGCGAGCGGATCATCGAGCCGCTCGGCCTGGAGAAGACCTCCTTCGTCGTCCCCGACCAGCGGATCCGGGGCGCCCACGTCACCGGCTACCTCACCAACGACGACCGCACGAAACCGCTGCTGGACTCCACCGAGCAGACCGGCTCCTGGGTGTGGAGCGCCGGGGCGGTCATCTCCTCCGCCGAGGACCTCGACACCTTCCTCACCGCACTGATGGCCGGCAGCTCCGGCGGGCTGGTCTCGGACGACTCGCTGCGCCAGATGGAGGCCGCGCTGCCCACCCCGAGCGCCAGGATCTCCTACGGACTGGGGCTGCGCCGCATCTCCCTGTCCTGCGGGGACGTGTACGGGCACGGCGGCATCGTCCAGGGCTACCAGACCCAGTCCTTCACCACCCCGGACGGGCACCGCACGGTGGTGGTCTTCGCCAACGCTTCCAACAACGGCTCCGTCACCCAGGGGCTGATGAACGCGCTGGAGCCGGCCTTCTGCGGGAAGAAGCCGGCGGTCGCACCGCGGACGGCCTTCGCCCCGACCGCGCAGGACGGCCAGGCCGACCAGGGCGCGTCGGGCAGCCAGGACGATCAGGCGCTGCCGGTGGTGGAGGACACCCGGATCTGACCCCGCTCGCCGCCGCGTCCGGGGCCCGGGCCAGCAGCGCCCTGGCGTCGTCCAGCAGGATCAGGATCCGGCGCTCGGCGAGGAGTTCGCGGTAGCGGGCCGCCCGCTCCTCCAGCCCGGCGGGAACGGCCTCCGGCGCGACGCCGAGGTCGGCGAGGAACCCGGCGAGGACGTCGGCGGGCCGGCGCGGGCCGTCCGGGTCGCCGCCGCGCAGGTCGGCGTGCGGGAGGCCGTCGGGGAAGCGCTGCGCCGCCCGGTGCTGGACCAGGGCGGTCTTGCCCACCCCGGCCGGTCCGGTGACCAGGATCGGGCGTGCGGTCCGCGACGACAGCCAACGCCTCGTGCAGCCGGGCGAGTCCGGCGGCGCGGCCGACGAACCGGCGGTCCGGCGCGGCATGCCGCGCCAACTGCTCGCCCTCCCTCTCGTCTCGGGACCGTACGCCGGACCAGACCCGGCCGGTTCACCTCGCGGGCTCGCCCTCCGTCCGGTCCGGGGCCTCCTCGAGGTCGGCCCACGCCGGGGGCGTCCTGAGGTCCGGACCGGCGAGCACCAGCACGTCGAACGGCGCGTACTCGTTGCCGTGGTCCCGGGCGGTGTAGCCGGCCGCCGACAGGATCGCGATCACCGCGGCGGCCATCGCCGCCTGGGCCTCACCGGACTGGCGGATCGCCGGGGTCACCTCCTGGTACCGCTGCACGTCCGCCACCGCCCTGCCGCGCAGCCGGGGGCTCACGAGCCAGCTCACCACCACCTCCGGTTCCTCACCGAAGTGCTGGTTCCAGGCGCTGACCCGGACCTCCGCCCCGGCGGCCAGTCCCCGGTCCAGGCCCGGGGCCACCACCGGCAGCCCGGCGGCGGCGAGTTCGTCGCGGACCCGCTGGGCCAGCCGCTCGAACCGGGCGTTCACATGTCTGCCGAGAGTCTCGTCCATGCCCGCACGCTATCGGCCCGCCCCGCCACCGCGCTCCGCCCGGGTGACGGCCGGGGTTCCGGCAAGGCAACCATCCGCCGCCCGTGCGGGCTCCGTACCCCTGGAGGCCCCGCCGGCGGCGAGCGGACGAGTGCGGACCGGGGGCCGCCTTCGGGTCTCGGGTGCGGCAACGTTGGGAGGCACTGGTGCGGATTCGGCTGCTCGGGCCGGTGGAGCTGGAGGTCGCGGAGCCCGCGGTCTCGCCACCCTGGCGGGGTCGCAGCGGCGGGCGGTCCTGGCGCCGCCGGCGCTGCGGCTGGGCCAGGTGGTCGGCATGGACCGGTTCTGCGAGCTGCTGTGGGGGGGGAACGGCCGCCGGCCAGTGCCCGGGCGGCGGTGCAGGGGCACGTCGCGGCGCTGCGCAAGGTGCTCGCCGACACCCCCGTTCGAGCTCCACACCCGGACCTGCGGCTATCTGCTGAGCGGGCTGGCCGAGGAGGTGGACGCGCTGCGGTTCACGGCGCTGGCCGAGCGCGCCGACCGCGGTGCGCCCGACGAGGCGATCGCACTGCTGGAGGAGGCGCTGCGGCTGTGGCGCGGCGAGGCCCTGGCCGATCTGCCGGACACCCCGTTGCGCGCCGCCACGGCGGACCAGCTGAAGCAGGCCGACACGGCCGCGCTGCTCGGTCAGCACCGCGACCCACCCGGCCAGCCGTTCCCGCTCCGCCACCGTCCCCCCCCGGGCGCGGACGGGTGCACGTCCACCACGAGTGACCGCGCCACGGCCAGCGGTCCCGGCGCCGTCTCCGGTCGGTGCTGCCGGTCCGGCCGCAGCCGCAGCGCCAGCCGCCGGGCGACGGCCGTCACCTCCGCCGCGGTGCCCCCCGGCAGTCCAGGGCGGGCGGCCCCGGCACCTCCGGCGCGCCCATCCGCACCAGGGCCTCGACGTAGGCGCGCACCTCCGGGCCGTTCGCTTCCATCCCCTGTTCCTCCCCCGTCGCGTTCCGTCCCGCTCAACGTGGCTTCCGTCGGGCGGGGTTCAGCCTCGGCCCGGCGGCGGTCACCCACCGGTACGGGTGCGGCCGCATTGTCCCCGTCCGCCATGAAAGCAGTCGACGGCCGGCCGGGGGGGGCGGCCCCCGGCCGGCCGTTCGCCCGCGCTGCGGGCTACTTCTTCGTCTGCGCCACCGGGGTACGGTACGGGTGGTGGTGCGTGCTCCCGATGTGCAGCTCCTCGTCCGGCTTCCCGGCGAGCTTGGGCAGCACGTGGGTGCCGAACGGGTCGGTGACGGTCACGGCGTTGCCCTTGCGGTGCACCTCGTGCGGCGAGCCGATCGAGTAGGAGGCGAGCGCGATCCCGCTGCTCGGGGTCGCGCCGGCGCTCGGGGCGGTGCCGAACAGGGCGCTGGCCACGGTGAGGCTGGTCGGCGCGGTGCCGAGGGTGGTGAACGCGGACTGCTCGCCGCCGTAGACGCTGCCGAAGGCGGCGCCGCCGGTCACGGTGGTGCCGGCGGGCACGGTGACCGGGACGGTGGTGCCGGCCGGGCCCTGGACGGTGACCACGCCGCCCTGGACGTAGCCGCTGACGGTGCCGGCGGTCTGGGTCTGCCGCCAGGCGGTCTGCTGCTGCAGGGTGGTGCCCGCGTCGGTGAGGGTCTGGTTCACCATCGGGGTGTCGGCGGTGTACCAACCGCGGTACGTGGCGAGGATGTTGGTCAGGGTCTGCAGGGCGAGCCGGTCGTCGGTCAGGTTCGACTGGTGCATGAAGAACGGGCGCGGGTCGTTGCCGAGCACGTACCCGAGGGTGATCTTCACCTGCAGCGGCAGGACGTAGTTCGCCCAGCCGGTGGTCAGGTCCAGCGGCGTGATGCAGGTCGTGGTGGTCGGATTGGCCTCGCAGTTGCCGCTGCCGCCGTTGGCCTTCGAGGTGTACAGCCAGTTGTACTCGCTGACCTCGTCGGACTGGGTGGAGACGTTGTAGAAGACGTTGACCGGGTGGCGCGGCACGCCGAGCGCCGAGGCGATCTGCCGCTGGCCGGTCTCCCGGGAGGCGTCCACGCCGAGCCACTGGATGTTGTTCTGGGTGAGCGCGGCGAGGAAGTTCGGGTTGTCGTAGGGCTGCTGCGGCAGCATCACGGTGCCGGAGTGCTCACCGGCGATCAGCTCGCCCGGCCGGAACGGCAGTCCGTTGGCCTGGCCGAACTGGATGTTCTGCTGGATCTGGCTGTTGACGGTGCCCTGGTCGACGTACTGGATCGCGCCGGTGGAATCGGTCTGGCACTTCCACGGGATCACGGTGAAGTTCTGCACGCAGCCCAGGAACGGGTGCTGGTAGGTGTGGTTGAGCCACATGAAGCTGTTCTTGTTCGCCAGCAGGGCGGTGGTCAGCGGGTCGGTGCCGCCGTTGGCCGCCGCGTAGTCCAGGCTGGGGCCGCCGTTGAACAGGAAGTCCAGGGTGTAGTTGTTCTGCTGTTCCCAGGCGACGGTGGCGGTGACGTCCGCGGGCGTCATCCGGATCGGCGTGGTCGCCGGGACGGTGCCGACGCAGTCGCCCTCGCCCGGGGTGCAGTTGCCGACCTGGCTCCACCGGGAGTTGGCGTTGAAGAGGTCGTCGATGTGGGCGGAGAAGTAGTTGCGCCAGTAGCCGAGGTGGACGCCCTTGGTGACCCAGTCCACGATGCCGTGCGCCAGCAGTCGGAACTGCTGCTGGTAGTAGTTGTAGGCGAAGGTCAGCACCAGTTGCTGGCGCCCGCCGGAGGTGTAGACCCCGGCGAGGGTGCCCTGGGTGGTGGTGCCGGGGATGGTCTCGGTCAGGAACGGCTCGAAGTGCGAGCCGGTGGCCGGGTCGTCGGGAAGCGGGGTCGGCAGGTAGCCGTACGAGCCGTTGCCGCCGGCGGTGCCCTCGAAGGCCACCGGACCGTTCAGGTAGCGGAAGGCGTCCGCGCGGGCGGAGGCGCTCGCGGTGGCGGTGGTGGCGTCCAGCGAGCCGGACCAGGTCGGGGCGGACAGGCCGGTGTTGGCGCCGGGCCAGACGTAGGCGTCCACCTGCCGGACCTGGTAGGTCTGCTCGTACCCGCTCAGCGTGCTCAGTTCGGCCGCGGAGAGCTGGGTCGGCGCGTCGTTGGGCAGCACGACGCCCTCGAAGTGCCCGTGCGGGGTGCCGTCGGCCAGGGTGTCGGCCAGGAAGCCGGCGGTGATCGTGGCCCGGCCGCTGCTGGTCAGGTCGATGACGGTGGTCGGCACGCCCTCGGCGGAGAGCTGCTGCCGGATCCCCTCGACCCAGGGGTTACCGTCGGTGACCACCAGGACGTTCAGGTCCACCCGTGAGCTCGTGGCCGAGGCCGGCACGACGGTGGCCAGCCCGATCACCGCGGTGGCGACGGCCAGTGCGACGGCGGGGAGGAAGCGGAAGGCTCTCACGCGAAAGCCCCCTGCGGTATTACGGTGAGTCGACTCATGGGAGCCGATAATGCCCGGCTGGATCGGCCCGGCGCAGCAGCCTGGGAACAAGATTTACCAAGGGCTGAGGAATTACTGACAGAAGGTCGTCCCGGCGCTGGTCCACGCTCAATGTCCGGGGCGTGAACGGAATTTGATGAAAGCATGGCCCATCAGCGCCACGACCAGCGCCGTCGGCCGTTCCAGCGCCTTCAGAACGGTCGGATCCCACGGTTTCTGGCGAGCGCCTGACAATGCCTCCGGGCCGCGCACCGCACCGGCCTTTCGCGCCGCGGTAGGAATACCGGCCGGGTCGATTTCCGGCTCCCCGCGAAGGGCCGCCCCGAAGCGGACACCGGTGCGCCGCCGATGCGTCCGGACCACGTCGCCGGGATGCGCCGGAACCGGGTCACCAGGTGGCAAGATTGGCCCTGCCCGCCGGACCCGTCACGTCACTCGCGTCGGCGCCGCCGAGTGGCACACGAACCAGGCCTGGACCAGGCTGAGGCGGAAGTCCGGTCGCCAGATGGGTACGGTGTCGATGTTCGATACGAGCTTTGCCTTCCCGCGTTCCCTGTTGAACCCGGTGACCGGTGCCCGAGGGCGGGTCGCCGTCATCGGCGCAGGCGTCGCCGGCCTCGTGTGCGCGTACGAGCTGGAGCGGCGCGGCTTCGACGTCGTGGTCTACGAGCGGTCGAACCGGCCAGGCGGACGGGTGCGGACCCACCGCTTCTGGGACGGCACGCACGTGGACCTGGGTGCCATGCGCATCCCCGGCAACCACCACTGCGTGCTGCACTACGTCTCCCGGTTCCGCCTGGAGACCCGCCCCTTCGTCAACGCCAACCCGCGCGCCTACTACCACCTGCGCGGCCGCCGGGTCCGGGTGCGGGACGTCGCCACCATCTACCCCGCGTACGCACTGCGCCCCGGCGAACGACAGGCCCCGACCCCGATGCTGGACCGCCTCCTCGGCTCGGTGTGGCGCACGCTCACCGTCGAGCAGCAGGAGCGCACGCTGGCCGGTCACTGGGACGACCCGGCGCTGGAGCGGGCAGCCTCGATGTCCCTGTGGCAGTTCGTCCACGAGCACCTCTCCCAGGAGGCCTGGGACCTCATCGGCCACGCCAGCGGGCTCGCCCACTACGAGCAGTCCTCGCTACTGGAGGTCCTGGTCGACTACTTCGGCCTGTTCCACGAACGGCAGGTCGAGCTGGTGAACGGGCTGGACGCGCTGATCCACGCCTTCGTCCGGGCCCTGCGCCCCGACACCCTCCGGCTCTCCAGCCGGATCGACGAACTGGCGCTCACCACGGACGGCGTCCGGATCCACGGCAAGCGGCTCGGCGCCCCGCTGGAGGACCACGCCGACTACGTGGTGTGCTGCGTCCCGGCGCCCGCCCTCGACCAGATCACCGTCACCCCGGGACTGCCCCACGTCCAGCGGCACGCCGTGCGCGGCATCAGCTACGCCAGCAGCAGCAAGACCGTCCTCCACCTCACCCGCCGCCGCTGGGAGCTGGAGGACGGCATCCACGGCGGCGGGAGCTTCACCGACCTGCCGATCCAGCAGTGCTGGTACCCGTCGGACAACGCGATGCCCGTCACGGACGGGGTCAACGGCAGCGCCGACCACCGCTGGGCCGCCCGCGACCCGCTGCGCTCGGCCGAGCCGACCGCCCTGCTCGGCGCCTACCAGTGGGGCGCGAACGCCCGGCGCTTCGCCGCGCTGCCGGCGGCGGACCGCGACGCCCTGGTCCTGGACTGCCTCGAGCGGCTCCACCCCGGCGTCTCCGCCGACGTGGACGACATCGTGCACTGCGACTGGGACGTACAGACCGGCATGGGTGGCGGCGCCTTCGCCCACCTGACGCCCGGCGAGCACACCCGCTACCTGGCCGTGCTCGGCTCACCCCACCCGGCCGACGACCCGCGGATCTTCTTCGCCGGCGAGCACCTGTCCGGCGCCCACGCCTGGTGCCAGGGCGCCGCCCGGTCCGCCCTCGACGCGGTGGGCGCCCTCCTCGACCGCGCCGGCCACCCCCGGACCGCCATCCGGGTGGGCACCGGGTGACCGACCGGGAGCTGGCCCGGGACGACCTCCGCGCCCCGTTCCGACCCGCCCGGAGCGAGCAGGTCGGCATCGAGATCGAGTGCGGTCTGCTCGACCCGGCCACCGGGCTGGCCGCCCGCTACTTCGGGGAACGCGGCGTGCTGGCGGTCCTGGAAGCGGTGCTGGCCCGCTGGGGCGGCGAGCGCCAGGAGGACGCCGGACGGCTGACCGGCGTGCTGCGCCCGGACGGCAGCCAGATCACCCTGGAGCACGGCGGCCAGCTCGAGTACTCCTCGGTGCCCGTCCCGAGCGTGGCCGAGGCGGTGTCCGACATGCGCGCCGCCCTGGAGCAACTCGCCGACCTGGCGAGGCGGTTCGGCCTTGCCCTGGTGCCCGGCGGCAACCTCCCGTTCGACCGGCTGGCCGACATCCAGTGGGTGCCGATGACCAGGGGCGCCATCATGCGGGACTACTTCGCCGGGCTGGGCGCGGCGGGCGACCGGGCCCGGTACATCATGGCGCTGTCGCTGTCCACCCAGGTCACGCTGGACTACCTCTCACCAGCGGACTTCACCGAGAAGCTGCGCGCCCAGATGGCCGCCGCGCCGGTCGTCGCCGCCCTGCTCGTCAACTCACCGATCCAGGAAGGACGTTCGGAAGGCCTGCTGTCCCACCGCAGCTGGGCCTGGCTGCGGATGGACCCGCGCCGGGGCGGCGTGCTCCCGCCCGCGCTACGCCCGGACGTCAGCGTGGACGACGTGATCGACTGGGCCCTCGACATCCCCCTGATCCACTACCGCACCCCGGACGGCCGCTACCACCCGGCGCCCGACCGCCCCTTCGCCGACCTCCTCCGGCACGGCTACGACGACGGGTCGCGCCCCACGGCCGCCCACTGGGCCTCCCACCTGAACCAGCTCTGGACCCACACCCGGGTCCGCAACACCCTGGAACTGCGCGGCTCGGACGGTCCGCCGTACCCGTTCATCGGCGCCGTCCCGGCGCTCTGGACCGGTCTCACCTACCACCCCGAATCCCGCGCCGCCGTCTGGAAGTTGCTCGGCCACCACACCCTGGCGCAGCACCGCGCCGCCCTCACCGAGCTGCCCGTGCAAGGCCTCGCCACCCGCCTGGGCGACGACCCCGTCCGCCCGCTGGCCGCCGAACTGCTCCACCTCGCCCGGGCCGGCCTGTGCGCGCGCGTCGCGGCGGGCCTCGAACCGCCCGACGTCCCCGGCTACCTGGACCCCCTGAACGAGATCGTCGCCACCGGCCACACCTTCGCCGAGCAGGGCCTCCGGCGCTGGCACGGCGAGTTCGGGCGCGACCCGGCGCGCTACGTCGCCGCCCACCGGGTCTGAGGCCCACCGGCCGTCAGAAGCCTGTCAGAAGCCCGTCAGCAGTGCGTCAGCAGTACGTCAGCGGCCCGTCGATCCGGGGACCGCACGTGTGCGGAGCGGTCCCCACCGGGGGACGCACCTGCAGGTCCGCAGGTCCCTCCGGAGGTCAGCCGCATGAGTGCTGATCGACAGGAACTTCGTCCGGTGAGCGCCGCTCACCGGTGGCCGGGCACCGTCGCCGCCCGGCCACCGGGGCGGTCTCACGGCGTCGGTACGGGCGTCGAAGTCGGCGTCGGGCTCGGCGTCGGGGTCTCCTTCCGCGGAGCCTCGGTCTTCGGGGCGGGGGTGGGCATGGCGCTCGCCCGGGCGGCGGGGTTGGTGACCAGGGGGATGCAGCCGTCGCCGCCCGGCTGGTGGCCGCACACCCGCAGGGTGGTGTCGGCCGGGCCGGCGTCGACCATGGCCGAGTAGGCGTCGTAGCCCCAGTGGATCAGGGCTGTCTCCTGCCAGCCGGTGTTGTTGGTGATGGTGGCGGTGTCCCCGGGGGCGCCGTCGGTGAGCCCCGCCCAGGCGGCGCGGCAGCGCGGACTGTAGTGGAGGTAGAGGATCACCTGGCCGACGTTGCCGGTCAGCAGGGTGTGGTCGTCGTCCTCGCACCCCATGACCTGGGGGTCCTTGCCGGCGCAGCCGATGCCCTGGCAGAGCCCGGTCGGCCCGGCCGCCGCGGCGGTGGTACCGGCGTTGCGGCCGTGCAGGTACAGGCTCGCGACCACGACGAGCGCGACCGCGAGGGCGGCGGCGACCAGGGTCCACGGGCGGCGCCATCCGGCGATGCGGGCGAGGACGGCGGAGAGGTCCGTCAACCGTTCGCCCTGCGGTACGGGCGGAGCGGAGAGCTGGACCGGCGCTTCGGTCGGCCGCACGGGAACGGGCTCCGGCACGGAGCCGGGAACGGTGACCGGCACGGGAACGGAGACCGGCACCGGAACGGGAACCGGCCCGGACGCGGACCCCCCGGACGCGTCCCGCGCCGCCTCGGCCTGCCGCAGCAGGGAGGTCAGCAGCTCTCCGTCGCAGTCCACGGCGGCGATCAGCCCGGCCAGCGCCTGAGGAGTGATCAGACGCTTGCCGTTGAGCCAGCGTTCCCAGGACGCCTTGCTGAGGTAGGTCCGCTTCCCGAGTTCGGCGAGCGAGATCCGGTGCGCGTCCTTGACCGCGCGCAGTTCCTCGGCCAGGCGCCGAGCCGGTTCCGCAAGGTCGTCAGGAAGCGGTTTCCAGGACTGACTCATCGTGGCGGGCACCTCTGGCGGGTCGGCGGCAGACATGGACTGATCCAGTTTCAGATGATCAGTTTAATCGCACCCCGCCCTCGACCCCCGCCGCCCGCGGTGCACCGTCTCAACCGTCTCCACCCCGGTGTCTCAAGCCCCAGGTCAGGGGCCCTGATACGGGTCGCATCGTCTCAGAACCATCGGAGACGGTCGAAGATCGAGGGGAGATCCCGCAGAGTTGGCCGGACCGGTAGCACTGAGGTCAACAGCGCTCCTGGTGCGGGTAAAGCCGAAGGCGTCAGGGCAGCGGACGCCTACGACCCGTCACCAGGTCCTCCACACCGCCGCACCGGTCATGTGTCAGAGCACTTTTCGGGGAGAAGCCTCATGGGCCGCCAACACGCGTCCGCCACCACGTCACCGTCCCCCGCCGACCGGCTCGCCAGCGAGCTGCAGTCGCTGAAGTCCGGGTCGGGCCTCACCTACGCCCGGCTCAGCGAACGCACCCACTACGCGAAGTCCTCGTGGGAGCGGTGGGTGAACGGGAAGCAGTTCCCCCCGCGCGACGCGGTGCAGAGCATCGCGTCCGTCTGCGGGGGCGACGCCGAACACCTGCTGGAGCTGTGGCGCCTCGCGGACAGCCGCCGCATCACGTTCACCGCACCGGGCGCCGCCCCGGCTCCCGGTACGACGGGCCCCGAGGCCGCCCCGGCCCACGGCGGGGGCCCGGCCGAGGACGCGGACTCCCCCTGCCCGCACCGTCGGCAGGCCGCCCTGCTGCGGCGAGTGGCCCTGCTCTCCCTGGCGCTCGGCGCGGGCGGAGTGCTGGCCGCCACCGGCCGGCGGCCGTTCCGGCGCGGAGCCTGACGGCGGCGAGCGGCACGACGCAGCGCGGCACCGCGCCCCCGTGGGGAGGGCGCGGTGCCGCGGTGTTCGGAGGGCGCTCGCCGTTACGCGACGCCGTCCTGCCACCACCAGAAGCCCGACCCGTAGTTGGAGTGCTCGATCCGGCTGTCCACGTGCTGCCAGGAGACGGTGTAGGTCTCCAGGCCGGAGAAGCCGCAGGTCTCGGCGATCCGGTAGACGGACAGCGTGGACAGGCCGGAGACCGCGATGTCGGCGGCCACCCCGTAGGTGTGCATGGAGTTCCCCGCGCCGCCCACCGAGGAGTTGTACGCGGTGCTGCGGAAGCCGGAGTTGATGGTGATCGCGCGGTCGCCCGCCTTCTTCCGCAGCGCCTCCAGCTTGTACATGGTGCGGCGGACGTTCTCCTGCACCTCGCCGGAGCCGACGTTGCCGCCGCCGAAGCCCGAGCCGTCGTGGCTGGTGAACTCGGACCAGTTGAAGTGGGCGGTGGAACCGTCCGACTTCTCCAGCGAGTTGAGCACGCCGAAGGTCTGCGGGCCGGCCACGCCGTCCGCGCTCAGCCCGTACGCGGCCTGGAAGCGGCGCACCGCGGCGGCGGTGCCCGGCCCGAAGGAGCCGTCCACGGCCACGTAGGTCTGCGAGGCGGAGTCCGCCGCCCAGCCCGCGACACGGATCTGCAGCTCGGCCACGGCCGAACCGGAGGAGCCCTCACTGAGGTTTCCGGACCAGCCGTAGGCGGCCGCCGGGCGGGCGAACCCGATGTTGGCGACCGCGGCGAGCCCGGCCGCGGCCACGGCGCCGGTGCCGTAGCGCAGGAGTGCGCGGCGGTCGAGGGAAGAGCTGTTCACTACGTGCTCCTTCGAGGAGTCGGCACGGGGAAGACGTCAACAGGGCTGTGCGGGGCCGATCAGTACCAGTTGTGGGCCTGCCAGAAGCTCCAGGCCGAGCACGGGTCGCCGTAGCGGCCCTTGATGTAGTCCAGGCCCCACTGGAGCTGGGTGGCCGGGTTGGTCTGCCAGTCGGAGCCGGCGGTGGCCATCTTGTCGCCGGGCAGCGACTGCGGGATGCCGTACGCCCCGGAGGACGGGTTGGTGGCGTAGACCTTCCAGCCGCTCTCGTGGACGTAGATCTGGTCCAGGCAGCCGAACTGGCCGCTCACGCTCCAGCCGTGGCTGGGGAACTTCCACTGGGCGGTGATCTGCACGGTCCGGGCGACGCCCATGGCGTTCATGGTGGCCGGGCCGGCGATGCCGTCGGCGCTCAGGTTGTGGGCGCGCTGCCAGTCGGTGACGGAGCCGGTCGTGCCGGAGCCGTAGGCACCGTCCGCGCCGGCGCCGGCCGCGCGCTGGACCTCGGCGACCTTGTTGTGCAGGGCGAGTTCGGTGCGGGCGCCGTACACACCGTCCTCGTCGAGGCCGTTGTCGTGCTGGAAGCTGCGGACGGCGGCGGTGGTCTGCGGGCCGTAGTTGCCGTCGACGCCGCTGCTCGCCAGGTAGCCGATGCCCACCAGGTTGCGCTGGACCCAGGTGGTGCTGTCCAGCGCCTGGGCCTGCGCGGGCAGCAGGGCCATCGCGACGAACGCGAGCACGGCCACGGCCAGCCCGCGCAGGGTCTTCTTCACGGTCATTCCATCCCCTCCGGCGCCTGTCGGGTGATCAGGCGGTGCCGCCCACTCTCGGGGCCGGACGGCCGTCCCGCCACGGGTCGGCGGCACCGGGGACGTCCCGGGCAACTCCGGGAACGCGGTGGGACGGCGCCGGGACGCCGCTGGGACGGCCTCGGGACGCTCGGGAGGGGGCCGGAACGGCCACCGGGCCGGACCGGGTCGTCCGGGCGCGGTCCCCGGTCAGGCGCTCGGCGACTAAGCTCCCCGTACTGTGACCGAACGTCAGACCATCCGAACAGCCCGGGAATCCGCCGACGTCCTCATCCTCGGCGCCGGACCGGCCGGCCTCACCCTCGCGAACCTCCTGCACGCCGCCGGGATCGACTGCGTCGTCCTCGAACGCGCCGACCGCGCCCACGTCCAGACCAGGGCGCGGGCCGGCTTCCTCGCCGCCAACACCGTCCGTGTCCTGGAGCGCCACGGCCTGGCCGACGGCCTGCACCGGCGCGGCCGCCCGCACGGCACCTGCGAGTTCCGCACCGAGGACGGCAGTTTCCGGCTCGACTACGGCGCCCTCGGCCGCCACGAGCAGCACACCGTCTACCCCCAGCAGGACCTGGTCACCGACCTGTTGACCCACTACCTGGACGCGGGCGGCCGGATCCACTTCGAGACCGAGGCCCGGACCGTGCAGGACGCCGCCGGCCCCCGCCCCACCGTCGCCGTCCAGGAGGCCGACGGCCGCCCCGACCGCTGGCGGGCCCGGTACGTGGCCGGCTGCGACGGCCGCCACGGCGCCGCCCGGCGCTCCCTGCCGACCGGCACCCTCCGCCACCACCGCGACCACGGCGTCACCTGGCTCGGCCTGCTCGCCGAGGCACCCCCGAGCCTGGACGCCGTCGGCTACGCCCTGCACCCCCACGGCTTCGCCGGCCACATGGCCCGCACCGCCGACATCACCCGCTACTACCTGCAGTACGAGCGAGGCATCCCCGCCGACGCCTGGTCCGAGGAGCGGATCTGGGCGGAGCTCGACCTGCGGATGTACACCGCCGAACACGGGCCGTTGCACCACGGCCGGATCCTCCAGCGCTCCGTCATCGACCTGGAGTCCGACGTGATCGAACCGCTGCGGCACGGCTCGCTGCTGCTGGCCGGGGACGCCGCCAGCCTGCCCGCCCCCGCCGCCGCGAAGGGCGCCAACCTCGCCGTCCTGGAGGCCGAACTCCTCGCCGAGGCACTGATCGACGAGCTCGCCCACCACGACTCCCGGGCGCTCGACCGGTACTCCCGGCGCTGCCTCGAACACATCTGGCGCGCGCAGGAGTTCGCGCACTGGATGATCCAGCTCCTGCACGCCCCGGCCGGACCGGACGAGGGCTCGTACTTCCACGAAGCCATGCGGCGCTCCCGCATCGAGTCCCTGCGCACCTCGCGCACCCACCAGGACTGGTTCGCCGAGAACTACGTCGGCATCTGACCGCCCGGCCGTCTCGGCTCGACGTACTCGACGGTCTGCATCATTCCGAGGTCCTCGTGCTGGAGCTGGTGGCAGTGGGCGACGGTGCTGCCGGTGAAGTCCTCGTACCGGACCAGGAAGGTGACGGTGTCGCCGGGCTCGCCGCCGGCCAGGTCGATGGTGTCCTGCCAGACCGGCGGGTCGAGCTGCTCGCCGTTGCGGTGGGTGACCAGGACGTGGTTGGTGTGCAGGTGGAAGGGGTGGCTGAAGGCCGGGTTGGTCTCGTCGGTGCGCAGCGTCCACCGCTCGACGGTGTCCAGCCCCAGGGTGTGGTTGACGTAGCCGGGGTCGAACAGCCCGTAGGCCGGGTCCCGGGTGAGGTCGCCGTCGGGGTCGGCGGCGGGGGTCGGGTTGCTCCCCAGGACGCGGAAGGCGTTGGGGAACGGCCCGGCGAGGACGCCGGGGTCGACGTGGAAGACCACCTCGCGGTCCGCGTCCGGGTTGGCGATGTCGTCGGCGTCGAGGAAGGGCTTGCCGGCCGGCAGGGTGGTCGGCAGGTCCATCGGCGGGTCGACCGGGTCGCCCGCCACCTGGACCGTCATCAGCGGCTCGGTCACCCTGTCGGCCCGCAGTTCGTAGCGGCCGGGGTCGCCGCCGCGGACCAGCACGTCGGCCCGGTTGCCCATGGCCAGCCGCAGCCGGTCGGTGGCGACCGTGGCCGGGAAGGTCACGCCGTCCTGGGCGATCTGGTGGAAGGTGAGGTTCTGCTCGCCGTCGGTGAGCCGCAGCGGCAGCGCGGTGAAGGCCGTCGCGCAGACCAGCCGCCAGCGCTGCACCTCGCCCGGGCGCAGCGTGAGGGTGGGGTTGACCGCGCCGTTGACGGTCAGGGTCGCCGGGACGGCGGTCAGCGCGTTGCCGGAGGTGAAGTCGGGGACCTTGCCGTCCTTGAGCCTGAGCTCGTTGACGCAGACCACGAGGTCGGCGGCCGCCGCGATCTCGGGCACCTCGTCGACGTCGCCCTCGACGATGAGGACCCCGGCCATTCCGCCGACGATCTGCACGGCCGTGGCGCCGTGCAGGTGGGGGTGGTACCAGTGGGTGCCGGCCGGGTGGTCGGCCGGGATGTCGACGGTGGTCAGGTACTGCGGCTCGGGGGCGCCGGCGTCGACCTCGTCGGCGGTGCGCGGGGCGAACTCGCGGTGCACGTTGTCGGCGTCCCCGGACGGGGAGACGTGCAGGCCGTGGGTGTGCAGGTTGAAGCTGTTGAGGTTGTGCGGCCGGTTGTGGCCGCCGCTGTGGGGCTCGTTCGGCGGCAGGCCGTTGACCTGGGTCAGCCGCAGGGTGTCCCCGCCGCGCACCCGCAGGGTCGGTCCGGGGATCGTCCCGTTGTAGGTGCGGGTGGTGGCCGTCCCGTAGCCGAGGATGACGGTGTCCGTGAACCGCACGTCGAGCGTCTGTTCCAGCACCGCCCTGGGCGTGCCGGGCACCCGCCGCCGGGCACGGACGGCCGGCTGCGGGAAGGCCGCGGGCGCGGGCGCCGCCGCCGCGGACTGCCGGGAGAGGATCCCGTCGGACGCCGCCACCAGGACAGCGGCGGGGAGCGCCTTGAACATCGATCGACGACTGATTCCGACTTTTTCGGTCATGGTCGGGCAATCTAGGTCAGCCCACCGGCGGCTCCCGGTAAGCACACCGCGCGCCCGCCGCACATTGGGCCTTCCGCACCACTCCCGCGGCACGGGCCTCGGGCCGGCGGACCCCGGCCGGCGGACCCTCAGCCCGACCAGACCGTCACCGTGGCCTCCACCTGGTAGTCCGCCGGGGCGATGGAGTCGATCCTGATCAGGGCGGTGCGGCCGCCGGGGCTCTTCAGACAGACCAGCGACCCGACGTTCACGTGGGCCGAGTCGCCCGAGTGGCTGGCGGCCCAGTCGGCGCAGGCGGCACCGGACGGCGGTGTCTGGCCCGTCCAGATGCCGAAGCTGTCGTGCTCGCTCTGGATCTCCTCCCGCAGCACGGCCGTGGTCGCGGTGAACCCGGTCGCGTAGATGCCCTGCGGGAAGCCGGGGTGACGCGACGGCGGGGTCAGGTCGAAGTCGATGCCGCCCTCCATCGAGATCCCCACCTGGCCGGTCCAGGCCACGGTCAACCCGGTCGGCGACGGCGCGGGCGGGGCCGGCGCGGCGGTGCTCGTGGTGGTGGCCGGCGCGGGCGGCACGCTGCCCTGCGTCGACGCCGCGGTGCCCGCCACCGGGGCCGAGCCCGCGGGCGCGTCGCCCGTCGGCCGGATCGCCGTCCCCAGGATGAGCGCCAGCACCCCGACCGCGATCACCCCGAACCGGGCTCCCCCGGTCTTCGGCCCGGGCAGGCTGATCCCCGCCCCGCTCGCCGCCTCCTTCGCGAAGGCCACGACGAAGCAGAGCAGCCCGAACACCCACAACGTGATGGTTCCTGCCACGGCCCGTCCCCCATGTCCTGCCTGTGCCGACTGTGCTGGCTGTCCTGCCGCTGCTGCTGCTGCGGTCGAACTCGCAGATGGTACCGGGAACCTGACGATCCGGCAGTCCAATTCACCCGCCGCCGCCATCCCCCCGGCAGCTCGGCGATCGCGCGGGCCCCTCGTCCGAACGGCCGACTCGTCGGTCGGCGGAATCAGCGACCGGGCCCGGCGGGGCCGGTGTCGATCTCGGCCCAGACCGTCTTGCCGTCGCGGTGCGGCAGCGCCCCCCAGCGGGTGGCGGCGTTCTGGACGATGAACAGCCCGTGCCCGCCGGGCAGGCCCGGGCGGTGGGGGCGGCGCGGCTCGGGCAGGTCGGTCGAGCGGTCGCCGACCTCGATCCGCAGGCGGGTCTCGGAGGCGTCCAGGACGAGGTCGACGGGGCCGCCTGCGTGCAGCATGGCGTTGGCGACCAGCTCGGCGACCAGGAGCACGATGTCGTCCTCGGCGCCGCAGGCACCGGTCGGCCACGACCAGTCGGCGATCGCCCGCGCGGTGTACGCCCGGGCTCGGGCGACGGGCTTCGGCAGCCCGGCCAGGTGCAGGCGCCGGCGCTGGCCGCCGGGCGGCAGCTTGGGACCGGTGCCCGGCCGGTCGCCGTCGAGGGTTGCCCGGCTGGTCGTCATGTGCGGGTTCCCCTTCCTGCCTCGGCACTGTGTTCCGCTTCGTCTGCTCGGTTTCCCGACCACTGCCGAATTATGCGTGCCGCCGCGCGGTCACGGCGCTCACCGGGGTGCGGCGAGCGCGGCGGCCACGGTCGGGTGGAGCGAGAACACGGTGTCGGCGCAGGTCAGTTCCAGCAACCGCCGCACCGTGGTGGACGGCGCCGCGAGGCGGAACCCGACGTCCGCCGCGGCGGCCGCCATCCTGGTCCGCAGCAGCAGGTTGAGGCCGGAGGAGTCGCAGAAGCCGACGCCCGCGAGGTCGACGACGAGCAGCGGCGGATGCTGCTCCACCAGGTCGTCGAGGGTGTTCCGGGCGGGGGCCAGGGTCTCGATGTCGAGGTCGCCCGCGAGCGCGCAGACGGCCGCCCGGGTGGCGGTGTGCCAGGTGCGGACGGCCAGGTCGGGACCGGACGGGGCGCCCGGCCGGGAAGGGTCGGAGGGCTCGGAGGGCGCGGTGGTCGGCGGCACGGTCACGGACTCGTTCTCTGCGGGCATCGTCTTCTCGGCTGGCATCGTCGTCGTGTTCCCCTCCACGGGGTGTGCCCCGCGAGCCTACGCACGCCACCCGGCGCGGGGCCAGGCCGCCGTCAGGCCGCGCCCGAGCCGTGGCCGCGCCGCGGGCGGCGTGCGTGGCGTGCGTGGCGTCGTGGTGGTCCTGATGGCCGTGCGGCCGACTCAGGTGGCGGTGAGGTCCGCGCGCAGGCTGGTCAGCGTGCGGTTGAGGAGACGGGAGACGTGCATCTGGGACAGCCCGAGGCGGGCACCGATCTGGGACTGGGTGAGTTCCTCACCGAAGCGCATGGACAGGATCAGGCGGTC
Organism: Kitasatospora cathayae; assembly: GCF_027627435.1. Lineage (GTDB taxonomy): Bacteria > Actinomycetota > Actinomycetes > Streptomycetales > Streptomycetaceae > Kitasatospora > Kitasatospora cathayae. Next base: position 1,081,294 of record NZ_CP115450.1, read on the forward strand.
GCGTTCCGGCAGGGCGGCGACCAGGGGCTTGAGGACGATCAGGTTCTCGACCGTGTCGTACCTCGGATCCTCCTCGCCGAGGCGCTGGCCGAGCGGGCCCTGGTCCTCCTCGCCCTCGGTCGCGGGGGCGTCCAGGGAGCCGGCGGTGTGGCCGTTGGCGGCCGCGAGCCCCTCGATCACCTCCTCCTCCGACAGGTCGAGGTGCCGGGCGAGCTCGGCGACGGTCGGCGAGCGGCCCAGCCGCTGGAACAGCAGGTCGCGGGACTTGGCCAGGGTGATGCGCAGCTCCTGCAGGCGGCGCGGCACGTGGACGGCCCAGGTGGCGTCGCGGAAGTGACGGCGGATCTCGCCGAGGATGGTCGGCAGCGCGAAGGTGACGAACTCCGCGCCGTGCTCGGGGTCGAAGCGGTCGATCGCCTTGATCAGGCCCAGTGAGCCGACCTGTATCAGGTCCTCCTCGGGCTCCCGGCGGTTGCCGACCCGGCGGATCGCGAACCGCACCAGGGACAGGTTGAGCTCGATGAGCGTGGCGCGCACGTACGAGTACTCGGCGGTGCCCTCCTCCAGCGTCGAGAGCCGGGCCAGCAGCACCCTGGTCAGCTCGCGGGCGTCGCCGGGCGCGACCTGCCGCGGGTCCTCGACGTCGGCGAGCTCCGGAAAATCCGGGTGTTCCGGAAGGTCCGGGCGTTCCGGAGGTTCCGGCCGTCGCGGGCGCTCCGGGACGGCGGCGCGGTCGGCACCGGGCGCGTCGACCGTCGAGGCCTCGTCCGGAACCGGGGCTGTCACGCGGTGGAGGAGTTCGTCACTGGTCGTGGCCATGTCGGTCCTTTCCCCTCGACGTACGGTCCGTCCCCGGGTACCCGCCGAGGCCGATCGCATGCCGGTTCGCACTGTGAGGATCGCGTGAACGAACGGCCGGGCGGTGGAGCGGCCGCGGAGGGATCGCGGATCCGGGGGCATGGACCACGGCATCGGGGGCAGCCGAGCCGGCAGGCACCACAGACGAACGGGCGGGGACGGCCGGCCTGCGGCCGCCCCCGCCCGACGGAACCCGGGAAAGGGGAACCCTTGCCATGGAACGTCTCACCACCCGGATCACCATGCGACTGATGACCGGCGACGACCGCAGCCGGGACCTGGACGTCGACTGGTCCTACCGGGCCGGCGAGCCCCACGCGGTGGAGCTGGACTTCACCTCCTACCAGGCGGAGGCCGTGTGGTCGCTCTCGCGCGACCTGCTCATCGCCGGCCTGCACGAACCCTCCGGCGAGGGGGACGTCCACGTCACGCCGTTCGACGACACCCGCCTGCTGATCGCGCTCGCCGGCGGCGAGGGCGTCGCCCTGCTCGTCGTCTCCACCGGGGCGGTCGCGCGGTTCCTGGCCGCCACCGTCAGGCTCGTCCCGCTCGGGCAGGAGCACGCCCGGATCGACTGGGACCGGGGCCTGAAGGCCCTGCTGACCGCCTGACCCGCGCGCCCGCCCCGAACCACACGCCACCGCGCCGAGAGGAGTCCTCGCCAAGACGACCGCCCCCGCCCGGCTCGCCCGGCCCCGCGCCGCAACGGGCCGGGGGCCGGGGGCCGGAACCCCGAGGTGGACGGGTAAGTAGGCTGAGCGGATCGAATGATCTTCAGGAGAGCCATGGCCCGCACCAAACCCCGCGTCCTGCTCGTCACCGACCTCGCCTACCAGGCCCGGGGCCGCCGGTACTGCGACGAGGACATCCAGCTCTCCGCCCGGCTGCGCGAGGACTTCGACGTCGCCCTGTGCCACCCCCTGGACGCCGCAGCGCTGCTGGACTCCTTCGACGTGGTCCTCGTCCGCAACAGCGGCCCGGTGCTCGACTACCGCGCCGAGTACGAGCGCTTCCGCGACCAGGCGCTCGAGCGCGGCGCCCGCGTGTACACCCAGCTGACCGGGCGCGCCGACATGGCCGGCAAGCAGTACCTGCTCGACCTCACCGCCGCCGGGTACCCCGTCATCCCGACCGTCGACCGGGCCGAGGACCTCTCCCGCCTGCCCGTCGTCCCCGAGTACGTCGTCAAGCCGAAGCTCGGCGCCGACTCGATCGGCCTGCGGATCGTCCCCCGCCAGCAGCTCGCCGCCGTCCCGTACCACGAGGACGTCCTGGTCCAGCCGCTGATCCCGTTCACCTACGAGGTCTCGTTCTACTTCGTCGACGACGCCTTCCAGTACGCCCTGCACGCCCCCGACCCCGAGCAGCGCTGGCGCCTCGAACCCTACGAACCCACCGCCGCCGACCTGGAGTTCGCCCGGCGCTTCATCGCCTGGAACACCGTCGAGCACGGCATCCAGCGGGTCGACGCCTGCCGCACCCCCGAGGGCGAGCTCCTCCTCGTCGAGCTGGAGGACCTCAACCCCTACCTCTCCCTCGACCTGGTGGACGACTTCACCCGGGACCGCTTCGTCGCCGCCCTCAAGGCCTCCCTGCACACCCTCGCTAGCCGGCCCTGACCCGACGGGCCGCCTCGGTGAGCACCGCGCCCAGCGGCAGGCCGACCCGGGCGGCGGCCAGCTCGTCCCCGCGGGTCGCGCCCTGGTTGACGATCGCCACGGGCGTGCCCGCGCGGGCGGCGTGGCGGACGAAGCGCAGCCCCGACAGCACCGTGAGCGAGGAGCCGAGGACCACCAACGCCTGTGCGGCGTCCACGAGTTCATAGCAGCGCTGGACCCTCGGCCGGGGCACGCTCTCGCCGAAGAAGACCACGTCCGGCTTGAGCACTCCCCCGCACGCCGCACAGGGGGCGACCCGGAAGCCGTCCACCAGCTCCTGCGACAGCTCGGCGTCACCGTCCGGATTGACCCGCGCCGCCCCCGCCCGGAAGCCGCCGTTCAGCTCCTCCAGCCGCCGGTCCAGCTCCTCCCGCGAGCCGGTCCGCCGGCACGCCAGGCACACCACCCGGTGCAGCCCGCCGTGCAGCTCCACCGCCCCGCGCGTCCCGGCCGCCCGGTGCAGGCCGTCCACGTTCTGGGTGATCACCGCCGACACGTGCCCGGACCGCCGCAGCTGCTCCACCGCCCGGTGCCCGGCATTCGGCTCGGCCCCCGCGATCGTCCGCCACCCCACGTGGCTGCGCGCCCAGTACCGCCGCCGGGCCGCCTCGCTCCCGGTGAACTCCTGGTACGTCATCGGCACCCCGCGCCGCCGGCTGCCGGTCTCCCCCCGGTAGTCCGGGATCCCCGACTCCGTCGACAACCCCGCCCCGCTGAGCACCACCACCCCGCGCCCGGCCAGCAGCCGTACCAGCACCTCCAGGCCGGCCGCATCGGCCGCCGTACCGCCGAGACCCGCCACGGGCACACCCATGCGGTCCAGCGTAGGACCGGGCGCCGGACGCCGGCGAGGGCCCGGTACCTCTCAGCGGCCGTGGCGGCGGCAAGCTCCTTGCCCCGGGGCATCCTGGGCCCACGGATTCGTCATCCGGTCGGACGCGGTCACGCGATCGGACGTGGGTCGGCACGCCCCCGGTTCGGCCGAGCGACCGGCTTGGGCGTACCGGCGGGTGACCTTCGCGGGCAGCCCACCGGCGGCGTCACACCGGCCCCTTGCCACCCGGGCGTTCGTGGGCGGGGCGGCTGCTCGGCGGTCAACTCCTGGTTCCACCCCCGGCGCCGTCCCCGCCGTCCCCGCCGGCCCGCCCGGACGCCGTGAGGCGCAGGGCGTCGACGGCGAGGCGGGCGGCAGTGCCGATGGCGGCGTCGGCGGTGGGGAGGGTGATGGCGGTGGCGGCGGCGCGGGTGAAGACGGCGAGGGCGTAGCGGCCGCCGTCGGGGTACTCGACGACGCCGACCTCGTGGCGCAGGGTGGGCAGGGTCCCGGTCTTGCCGTGGACGCGGACGTCGTCGAACGGGAAGCCGGAGGCCAGCCGGTGCGGCCAGACCTGGAGGCCGAGCAGGCGGCGCAGGGCGGCGCCGGGTTCGCCGGGGCAGGCGTCGCCGTGCCAGAGGGCGGCGAGCAGGGCGGTCATCTCGCGGGCGGTGCTGCGGTTGGTGAAGGCCGGGTCGAGGACCCTGAGCCGGGCGACGACGGCGGGGTCGACCGGGGAGTCCCGGTCGGTGTCCTCGGCGAGGGCGGCGACCATCTCGCGGACGGTGTGGACCGCGACGGTGTGGGTCAGGCCCAGCTCGGCCATGGTGCGGTTGACGGTGTCCAGGCCGATCTCGTCCCAGAGCACGTCCGCGGCCGTGTTGTCGCTGACCGCGACGGTCAGGTAGGCGAGGTCGCGCAGGGAGAGCCGGGCGGCGTCGAGCATGGCCGACAGGCCGGTGCGGCCCGGGGTGCGGTCGGTGGCGGGGAGGTCGACCGGCCGGGTCAGGTCGATCCGGCCGGCGGCGGCCTCGCGGTACAGCGTCACCAGGAGGCAGAGCTTGTGGACGCTGGCGGTGCTGACCGGGGTGTCGGCGCCGAGGGAGAGTTCGGCGCCGGTGTCGAGGTCGCGGGCGTGCAGCAGGCCGGTGACCCCGGCTTCGGCGAAGGCGGCCGCGATGCGGGCGCGCGCGGCGCGGGTGCCGGCGGGGTCGCGGCGGCCGGGAGCGTCGTCTCCCGGGCGGTCTCTGCGGGCTCGGTCACCCTTCGTGCGGTCGCTGGTCACAGCGGGAACTCCATTGCGGGCCGGGGGAAGAGCGGGCGGTTGGGCGGCTGGGGCAGCAGGCCGCCGGGTTCGGTCAGCGCCCGGTGAGCGACCTCGGCGAACAGGCGGACGGCGGGCCCGTCCCGTCCGGCCGGCCAGGCGGTGGAGGTGCGCCAGGTCAGCGGGGTGCCGGTGAGCGGACGCCAGACTGTACCCGGCGGGGCCACGGTGCGCGGCACCAGGGCGACGGCGCTGCCGGTGAGCACGAGCGCGCCCGCGACGTCCGCGCCGGGCGGGTCGACGACCGCCTCCGGGGTGCAGCCGTGCCGGGCCAGGGTGGTGAGCATCTCGTCGTACAGCGCCGGGGCGGTGGCGCGGGGGAAGAGCACCAGGCGCCGCCCGGTCAGCTCCGCCACGGCCAGGTCCGGGCGGTCGGCGTGCGGGCTGTCGGCGGCGAGCAGCACGCCCAGCGGCTGGTGCAGGACGGGCCCGAAGGCCAGCCCGGCGGCCGGGCAGGGGTGACGGACGACGGCGACGTCCACGGTGTGCTGGGCGAGTTCGCGCACCGCGGCCGCGACCGGCAGTTCCCGCAGTTCGAGCCGGGTGCCCGGGGAGGCGCTCTCGAAGCCGGTGAGCAGCGCGGCCAGGGCCGCCGGTCCGAGGTCGGGCGGGACGGCCGCGCGCAGGGTGCCCGCCCGGCCGGTGCGCAGGTCGGCCGCGACGGCCAGCAGGCGGGCGGAGCACTCCAGCACCTCCTCCGCCTCGGCGAGCAGCAGTCGGCCGGCCGGGGTGAGCGCGACGCCGCGCGGGCCGCGGTCGAACAGGGTGACGCCGAGTTCGCGTTCCAGCCGCTGGATCCGCTGGGAGAGCGAGGGCTGGGCGATCCGCAGCCGCTCGGCGGCGCGGCCGAAGTGCCGTTCCTCGGCGACGACGCGGAAGTGGCGGAGGTGCCCCAACAGGTCCATGAGCAGCAATCATAGGCATTTCGCCATCGATCCCTTCACCATCATGGTCTTGGACTGGAGTCCTGACGGCCTGTTTAGCTGAGGCCACGGCCGGACCACCTGGCCTTCCCGTACGCCTGATCTGGAGATCACCGATGACGTCCGCGTTCCGGCATCCCCGTACCGCACTGCCCGCCGTCGCCCTGCTCGCGGCGGCCCTGACGGCCGGCTGTGGCCACGGCGGCACCGGCGCTGCGGCGGCGGCCGCGACCGCCGCCGACACCGCCACCACCGGCACGGCCTCCGCCGGCACGACCGAGGCCGCCTTCGAGGAACTCGAGCGGCACTTCGGCGCCCGCCTCGGCGTGTACGCGGTGGACACCGGCAGCGGCCGGGAGGTCGCCCACCGCGCCGACGAGCGCTTCGCGTTCGCGTCCACGATCAAGTCGCTCGCCGCCGGTGCCCTGCTGCGCGGGGCGACCGACCAGGAACTGGACAAGGTCGTCGGGTACCGGCAGGAGGACGTGCTGGCGTGGGCGCCGATCACCTCCCAGCACGTGGCCACCGGCATGAAGGTGCGCGATCTGGCCGCCGCCGCCATCCAGTACAGCGACAACACTGCCGCCAACCTGGTGATGGCCGAACTCGGCGGCCCGGAGGCCGTCCAGCGGGCCCTGCGCGACCTCGGCGACCCGACCACCAACGTCGACCGCACCGAACCCACCCTGAACGAGGCCACCCCGGGCGACCCCCGCGACACCAGCACCCCCCACGCCTTCGCCGCGGACCTGCGCCGCTACGTCCTCGGCGACGTCCTGACGGACGACCGCCGCCGGCTGCTGACCGACTGGCTGCTCGGCAACACCACCGGCGGCCCCTACATCCGCGCGGGCGTGCCCGCCGACTGGAAGATCGGCGACAAGACCGGCACCGCGGGCTACGGCACCCGCAACGACGTCGCCGTCGCCTGGCCGTCCGGCGGCCGCAGCCCGGTCGTCATCGTCGTCCTGTCCGACCGGGGCAAGCCCGATGCCACCTCCGACGACGCCCTGATCGCCGAGGCCACCAAGGCCGTCGTCACCGCCCTCAACTGACCGTCCCGCAACTGACCGTCCCGCAACTGATCTCCCTGACGGTCTGGGACACCGCGGTGGGCGCACAGGTCCGCACGATCCGGGCCGAGCCGACCACGGCCTTCGCCGTCAGCGCGGACGGCGTCCTCGCACTGACCGGCGGGGCGGACGGCGTCGTCCGGCTCTGGAACCTCGACCGGGAGCTCGAGGACGGGCCTTCCGTGACGCTCCCGGTCCCCACTCAACATGTCGGAAGAAGTTGACATGTCGGGAGTCCCACGGCTCGCAAGGGCGCCGCAGTCTTCGGTGCCGACCGGCGCCAGGTCCCCCGGCTCGACCCCGCCACCGTGCAACGGCTGCTGCTGGAGAGAGGGCGCCGGCGAGGGTGGTGCCTCTCGGGCATGGGTCGACTGCGGTTCTCGGAGGCCGCCCGGGCCCCTGGCCGGCCTTCATGTGCTCCGGCCCGGCTCCGGCATGCGTCCCTGCGGCGGCCCGGCCCAGCACCCCCACCCGCCCGACAAAGCCGGACGGCCCCGGCGGGCGGGATCCGCCGCCAGCCGGGGCCCTCACACTGCTGCCGGGTCAGAGCTTGCCGCGGTAGCCGCCAGTCTCGCTGCCGCGCTTCTCGATGAAGTTCTTGAAGCGCTTCAGGTCGCCCCTCACCTGCCGGTCGAGCATGTTCACCATGTCGGCGGCCTTCTCCGCCAGCCCCTCGGGCTGGTAGTCCATCGACATCACGATCCGGGTGTGGCCGGCGTCCAGAGGCTGGAAGGACACCATGCCGGACTGCTTCACCTCGCCCGTGACCGTGCGCCACGCCACGTGGTCGTCCGGGACTTGGTCGACGATCTCGGTGTCGAACTCCCGGCTGACACCGGCGATCTTCGTCTTCCAGCGGTTGTGGCGGTCGTCGATCTGCGTGATCTCCTCTACGCCCTCCATGAACATCGGGAACTGCTCGAACTGCGTCCACTGGTTGTACGCGGTGCTGATCGGCACGTCGACGTCGATCGTCTCCTGGACCCTGCTCATAACCAACCCACTCCTTACTCGTCGGTCTGCTGAACCGGACCCGCGCGCCAGCCCTTGGGCAGGCAGGCACGCGACCCCTCGGCCATCTCGCCCCACCCGCGGCGTGCCCGCAACCGGCGAAGATTCAGCACCGGCCAGCCACAGCGGGCGACTGACCAGTCCCCTGACGGCCACGGCCATGCGCCGCCCGGGCCGCGCCGTGTGGTCCGCACGGGTGAACGCCCGCGCACCCGCGAACACGGCCCGGATCGCTGGGCACTCCTTCTCCTGAGGTGTTCAGCCCTTCCCTCCAACGGGTGGCGCGGTCAGTCCTTGAAGGCGTCCTTGACCTTCTCGCCGGCCTGCTTCACGTCACCTTTGATTTGGTCGCCTTTGCCCTCGGCTTCCAGGCGTTCGTTGCCGACCGCCTTGCCTACGGCCTCCTTGACCTTGCCCTTGACCTTGTCACCGAGGTTCGAGGCCTTGTCCGAGGCGCTCATTGCGATCTCCCTCCGTTTCCGCAACGGCCTGTCCCCGGAGCGGCTGCCCGGATTGCCCGCAGGCATGCACCGGATGTGGTCCGGTGCGGTTGGTCCGGGACCGCGCCGGTGGGCGGTGGGCGCTGCGCTTACTGGACCTGGATGTAGGTCGGGGTGTCCGTGGGGGTGGCGGCGTTGCCGGACGTGCTGGGGGTGGCAGTGGGGATGGAGCCGCCCTGGGTGCCAGCGGCCGATGGGAGACAACACCCCTGCACGGGCGCTGTTTGCCGGACTCGGCTCACGGGACCCCAGCATCGAGTGCCGTACAGGCGTGACCTCGGGCCGCAGTGGGCCGTTGCAAGGGCATGAGCCATTCCATGTCCTGGGCCGGCCTGCCCGGCGTTCCCGGCCTGGGAGAAGACGGGGCCGACTCGGTCGCCGGTGGGCCGAGCGGGTACGACGGGGACGTGCTGGCCGCGGTCGCCGCCTGCACGGCGAGGGCCGCGGCCTGGGTAGGCCAGCTCGCCGACCGGCAGCCTGACCCCGCGCACGGCCGGGTCCTGCACCAGTTCGCCGAAGCGGTCGCCCGAGTCGGCAGCGACCTGGATCCCGGGGACGGCTACCTGGGCGGCGTCGATTGGCAGACCCGCTCACACCTCGACGGCTACGTGCTGCTCGGCGCCCGGCGCAGCCACCCGCCCGTCGACCTGGCCGTGATCGAAGCGGTGGCTGTCGGCGCGGTAGCCGCCCTCGCTCTGGCCCTGCCCGCCGCCGCGATGTTCGACGTGGCCGACCTGCCCCGCGTGTGTGGGCTGATCGACCAGGCCCTCGCCGCCGGGCGTGCCTGCCGCCAGCAACACCGTGGCGCCGGCTGGCAGTAGCGCCATCACCCCGTGCAGGGCCCAGGTCCTCCCAGGGGAAGCCGATGAATCACGCAACGGTGGATCATGCTCGGCTGGCCGCTTCCAAGCAGGCGAAGGGAGCCATGGGAGGTCATGCCGACCTGGTTGCGGCATGTGAGCAGAGTCCGTCCTCCGTTCGGCTTCCTCAAGGCATGCGCGGTGCTGTGTAGCCCGTCTGATCGAAGCGCGCGACAAGGCGCCCCGCAGGCCCGAGACGCCCAGCGCGCTCAAGAAGGTGGCGGACGCGGTTCTGTCCTGACGGGACCAAGGGCACGGCCCGAGTGTCCGGGCCTGCGCCTTCCACGGTTATCTGCACTGCGGCGCAGGACGGGACTACTGCGGTTCGTCTGGCGGGAGGAGAGGGCCGAGCGGTCCGAGGTCGAGGTTGAGGTCCTGCATGGTGAGCCCGTAGCGGGCACACAGGTCGTTCATGCGCTCGTGTAGCGCCATGAGGGTGGCTCCGAGGTTCTCCTCCTGCTCCTCGGTGAGGTCGCCGGCTTCGACCCGGTGCAGGGCCTGCCGTTCCATGAGCTGTCGGAGGAGTTCGACGAGGGTGAGGACGAGCTTCATCAGGTCCCGTTCGACGGTCTCGGGGCTGGTCGTGATCCTTCGGGGTGCATGGGGCGGGCGGCCCCGGCCTGTGGCTGCCTGATCGCTCCTGGTGGCCGGCAAAACGCGGAACGCGCGTGTGGCGGCCTGGGCCACCTCTTGGCGGCGGTCCGGACGGGGTGGCCTGTCGGTGGTCACCGCGTCCCCCACTCTTCGGATGGGGCGTGCGCCGCCCAGGGGGCGGCCGTGCGCTCGCTGATCGACGTGATGAGGGCGCGCAGCGAGATCCGTACGAGGTCGATGTCGGCGACGGACAGGACGAGGTCACCGGTGACGACCACTCCGCCGCTGAGCAGCCGGTCCAGGAGGTCGATGAGGGCGACCTGCTGCTGCGGCGGGGACGCGCCGCTGGTCGGAGCCGGGGTGTTTCCTGAAGGGTTCACGGTGCACTCGCCGTGCCGCGTTCGGGAGGGGTGAGGGTGGCGAAGGAGTAGGGGGCCCACGGACCGGTGACATCGACCCGCAGGCCGGGAAGACCGTCGGTGGCGTGCATGGTCTCCTCACGGAACGCGCGGACATGGTCCGCGGGCACGAGGTAGGCGTCGTTGACCACGTTCTGACCGGGGCCGGTTGCCAGTTCGCCTTCCTGGACGCGGTGACGTGCCCACTGCACCGCGTGGGCGCGGGCGCTCACTGCGATCCGTTGTGCCGCCTCTTCGGCCGCCCGGTGGGCGTCGTGGCGGGCGTCCTGCTCCGTACGGCGGCGGCGGAGGTAGGCGCGTCCCGGACTGAGCGCGGGATCAGGCGGGGCATCCGTTGCGGCGGGGGGCCGGGGTTCGGCCTCGATGTAGAGCTTGACGCCCAGCTCCACATGGCCACGCAGGCGTTCCAGGCCGTCCAGGAACAGTTTCTGGTTGTCGTCGAGCATCGCGCGTACCCGGTCGTCGTCGAGGTAGACGGTGGCCAGGCGCAGTGGGAGGACGGTTGTGTGCGCTGCCAGCGCTTCGATGACGCCATGGTGGGCCCGGGCCAGGGCTTCGAGCCAGCCGAGGTCCTCCAGATGCCGATGCAGGGCCGCTTCGTGGAAGTCCTCGGCGGGGACGTGGCTGACGACGGCCACCGGGGTGGTGGTGCGGTCGGGAGTCAGGAGGCGGACGGGTGCTCCGGCGACGCCGGTGAGGGTGCCCGCCTCGGCGGCCAGGGCGGGGGTGCGGTCGCGGGCGACGGCGTAGGCGTAGGTGAGGGAGGCGTCGCTCATGTGTCACCTGGACCGGGTCGTGGGTGAGCGGTGGGCCGCTTGCCCGGACGGCGGCGCGGCGTGGTTGCCTCCGGAGCGCTGACGGGCGGTAGGGCGGCGTCCGCGCGCAGGGCCTCGATCTGTTCGCGCAGGCGTTGGTTCTCCTCTTCGAGACGGGAAGTGGAGTGGTCGGCGCGGGAGGACAGTGAGGGGTCGTGTTCCCACCAGTCGATGCCCATCTCCTTGGCCTTGTCCACGGAGGCGATGAGCAGGCGCAGCTTGATGGTGAGCAGTTCGATGTCGAGGAGGTTGATCTGGATGTCGCCGGCGATGACGACGCCCTTGTCCAGCACCCGCTCCAGGATGTCGGCGAGACTGGCGGAGGAGGTCGGCTGGTAGGGCGGCGTGGACCGGGAGGGCAGCGAGCCCAGACGGTTGGCGAGAGAGTCACTCACTGCTGTCCTCCGCCCGGTCGCGTGGCTGCTGTGCGGTCATGGTGCGCGGTGCTGGGTGTGGGCCCGGATTTCGTCGAGGCGGTCGAGGAGTTCGTCCTCACGCCGGTCGAAGGTCTCCTCGTCGATCTCTCCGACCAGGAGTGCTCGCTCCAGTGCGGCAAGGTCGTGTTCGACGGGCGCCGGGTCGTAGTACTCGTCCTCGGCGGTTTCGACGACGCGTTCGAGCACCCAGACGGTGCCGCGCACCGGCGCGAGCGGGAGGGTGAGGATCTGGGTGATCAGACCCATGGCTTCACGTCCTTCAGACGAAGCTGTAGGCGGGCAGGGGGCCGTACAGCCGGACGTCGCAATCGGCGCCGAGTTCGTCGGCGAGGCCCTTTACCGCAGTGAGGAAGAGCTCTCGGTGCTCTTGGTCAACGAGGAAGGAGATGTTCAGGAAGTCGTTCCCGGTCGGCTCGGAGGCCAGTTCCTCGCGGGTGTGGGGACGCAGTGCCTCGGTGATGCCGGCTGCCAGGGCCTGCTGGCGCGCGAGGACCTCCCGCGTGACGAGTTCGCCGAGGGCGAGCGGCAGCTCGGGGTTGCTGTTGCCCGCCTTGATGTCGTCGTTGAGCTGCCGGGCTCTGGGCGATTCCCGCAGGATCTGCCGCAGCAGCGCGTCCTCCTCGACGGCGGCCTTGATGTGGTACTCGGCGCAGCCCTCCAGGTGGCTCAGCCGCTGGAGGTACTCCTCGCGGTGCTGGTCGAGGGCGGCCCGGACGGCGTCGTCGTCGGGAGCGGTGAGGCCGAAGCGCAGCGGCAGCACCGCCCCGTCGGCGACGAGGCGTTCCTGAACGGCCTGATGGGCCATCAGGTCGCGGCGTTTGGGCCGCAGTTCCGCAGGTGCGTCGCTGACGACGGCCGCCAGCGGCCCGGCCCGCAGGGAGCGTAGGACTGCTGGGACGGGACCGACCGCGTCAAGGCCGGTCAGGTTGTGGGAATGACCGGCTGCGGTGATGGAGTAGACGTAGACGGCCATCTCATTCCTCCCGTCGTCTGGTGGGCCGACGGGCGGGCCGCGTGCGCCTCGGCGCGGGCTCCTCCTCCTCTTCCTCCTCCTCGTTGGCGTCTCCGAGGTGGAGGGCGTCGGTGACAGCGTCGACGGCACCGCTCAGCGCGCCCTTGCTCTTGCCCCGGGCACCCCCTTCCGTGACCTCACCCACGATGTCGGTGAGCTGAGCGGGCGCTTTGCGCCCGGATTCCAGGTCGAGGCGGTTGCATGCCTCGGCGAATCGGAGGTAAGTGTCGACACTGGCGACGACGATGCGGATGTCGATCTTGAGGATCTCGATGCCGACCAGCGAGACCCGGACGAAGACGTCGATGACCAGGCCCCGGTCGAGGATCAGCTCAAGGACGTCGTAGAGACTTCCGGTGTTCCCGCTGCGGGAAACGCCGGCTGCGCTTTGCGGCACCACAGTCATGGCGCCTCCCTTCGCGGCCCGCCCTCGCGGTGAACGCGGGCGTTCTTGCAGGTCATCGCGCCGCAGGGTTTGTCAGGTCGGGCGATCGACCTGTCCCCGGGTGTAGCGACGGATCCGCTCGTACGACTGCAGTTCGCCTTCTTCGTCGAGCGTTACCCGATAGCTGGCCAGCACGCTGGTCGTCTCGGGGATGCGTTCCAGCTCCACCACCTCCACGTCGGCCTGCCAGCCGCCCTCGACGGGTTTCAGGGCCGACACCGACTCGGGGACACGTCCAAGGAGGTCTTGCAGTTGCTGAGCGGCGATGCGCATGGCGTGTGGCGCGGATACACGTCGACGGGGCCGTGGCGTCCGGCCCGGCGACCGCGTGGGACGCGCGCTGGCCCTCCTCGGCTCCTCGTCGTGCTCGTTGCCAGTGGTCATGCCCTTCTCCGGATCGGGGAAAGCCGCTCCAGAAGCATTCACTTACCGCATATGCCCGATATGCACCAATATAGCCGTCGACTTGTGCCTCATGCCCCGGCGCCGAAGGCCTGCATCGCGGTGGCTGGTCGGCGTGGGGCGTGGAGTACGGGGCCGTGCACTCGGCGCGACATCGGTTCCAGGTGCGGGAACACCGCGGCATGCCAGACTGGGAACTGGGCTCTTTTCTGCCGGGCTCGGCGGGGTCACGATCCCCGGTTCTCCCAGCGCCGCTTCCGACGCGGGCTGCCGTGACCGACGTCGCAGCGGCGGATCGTTGCCGCATGTCGGCGTCGCGCCGACCACAAGACCGGCCATCACGCGCGCGGAAAGACAAGGAACGGCCCCTTCGCTGGTGCCGATCACTCGCGAAGGGGCGATCGCCGGAAAGGGATGCCCCTATGAATGACACCACCAAGGTCGCCTTGGCGGCGGCTGTCGTGGGCGGTTACGTACTCGGGCGCGCGAAGAAGGGGCGTCTCGCGTTCGCGGCCGCCACCTACCTCGCCGGGCGCCGGTTTGGTCTGGATCCGCGCCAGCTCGCCACCGAAGGCCTACGCAAGCTCGCCGAGGTCCCGCAGGTGGCCGAGCTGAACAAACAGATCCGCGGCGAACTGCTGGAAACAGGCAAGAAGGCCGTCGCCGCGGCCGCCGACCGGCGCATCGGTGAGCTGGCCGACTCGCTCAGGGAGCGCACGCTCAACATCGGAAAACCGAAGCCGGACGAGGGGCAGGACGAGGAGGAACCGTACGAGGCCGAAGCCGCGGAGGAGGAATGGGACGAGGAGCCGGAGGAGGAGGAAGAGTACGAGGAGGAGCCCGAGGAGGAGCCCGAGGAGGAGCCCGAGCCCGTGGAAACTCGTCCGGCGAAACCGGCCCGGCGACGCCGCACCGCCGAACCCGCCGGTGACCAGCCGCGCTCCTCCCGCACGGCGCCGAGCACCAGCGCGCCGAAGACCGCCGCCCGCCGACCCGTCAGGAAGGCCGCACCGGCGGGGAAGAAGACCACGGCCAAGAGTCCGCCAGCGGCGAAGAAGTCGTCGGCCCGCGCCACGACGTCGAAGACCGCCGCATCCAAGCCCGCGCGCGAGAAAGCGCCGACGCCGGCGAAGAAGACCGCAGCGAAGAAGACCGCAGCGAAAAGGACCGCGGCGAGCAAAAGCACCGCTGCCAAGCCGTCAACGCGGACCCGGCGGAGGTGAGCCATGGCCGCCACGGGAGATAGGTCCGCAGCCGGGTCGGGAGTCGACCAGCTACGTGAAGAAGTCGTCAACTTCCTCGGCGCCCAGCTGGAGCACCTGGTGGAGAAGGCGGCTGAGAAGGTCTCCGACCTCACCGACACCCTTGGTGACGTCGCCCAGAACGGAGGCGTCCTGCCCAAGGTCGGTTCCCGTGTCCTGCAGGGTGACTCCCCGCTCAAGGCCTTCATGGGCGAGAAGGCTAAGAGCATCAAGGACAACCTCGTCGACAAGGCCAAGGAGACGTTCGGGGGAGGCGGCAAGCCCGGCCGCAAGGCGGGCAAGAAGACGATGAACATCGTGGAGGCACTGGATGTCGGCGTCCCTGTGCGCACCGCCTACGACCACTGGACGCAGTACGAGGATTTCAGCGGCTTCGCGAAGGGTGTGCAGAGCGTTTCACAGGGCGATGAAGTCACCACCGACTGGAAGGTGAAAGTCGGACCCTCTAAACGCAGCTTCAAGGCAACGGTCCAGGAGCAGATCCCGGACGAGCGCATCGTGTGGACCTCCGAAGGAGCCAAGGGCAGCACTCGGGGGGTCGTCAGCTTCCACGAGCTCACCCCGAACCTGACCCGCATCGTCCTCGTCGTCGAGTACTACCCCAACGGCTTCTTCGAGAAGACCGGCAACATCTGGCGCGCCCAGGGCCGGCGCCTCCGCCTCGACTTCAAGAACTTCCAGCGGCACGTCTCCCTGTCCAACGACGAAGCCCAAGGCTGGCGCGGTGAGATCCGCGACGGCGAGGTGGTGCGCACGCACGAGGAGGCGATGGAAGACGAAGCCGCCGAGGACGACCGGCTCGGAGAAGACGAATACGACGAAGAGGAGGAGCCCGAGGAGGAGTACGACGACGAGGAAGAAGAGCCCGAGGGTGAGTACGACGAGGAAGAGGAGGAGCCCGAGGGTGAGTACGACGAGGAAGAGGAGGAGCCCGAGGACGAGTACGACGACGAGTACGACGATCGCGACTACGGGGAAGAGGACGAACAACCGGAAGAGGAGGATGAGGAGTACGTGGAGGAAGCCCACTGACCGGCCACGGGGCAGCCAACCCGCACTGCGCACCGGCCCGACTGCCGAGCCCGCGGCGGAGGCGAGCAGCCACCCGGCTTGCAGCTGGCAGCGAGGTGGCGTTGCTCCTGCCCCTGGCCATCCTCCAGCCGGGAAGCCGAAGGCGACGGCTCGCCAGGCCCACCAGGCGCGGACCGGCCCCCCGATCGTGTCAGGGACATGGCCGCCCAGGCCAGCCGCCGGCCTGGGCGCCGAAACCCAAGCACCGACCACATCCTGCACTGGCCCCAGTGGCGCTCCCGACGCCACAGGCCCGGACCAGCCGCTGGCTCGCCCTGGCCGGCGCCCTCTACGGGTGGGCCCCGCGCTCGCGGGGGTTGCTCCGGTGACCACGTTCGTCGACCAGGGCGGAGCCGAGGACTCCCCGGATCTCCCCACTCCATGCCCGCCATAGCGATCTCTTGCACGAAGGACCGGCCCAGAGATCAGGCCGCCCGGAGTCTCGGGCCCCGGTCACTAAATGCTTTCGTAAGCATTTCGTTGGGGCCTACGACTGGTCCCAATACGACTGGTCCCAACCTTACGGGTCAGGTGTCGCCTTGGTGCGGCCGCCCGTCCTCGGGGGACGCATTGTCATCGTCGAAGTCGACGTCGACGTGCTGCTCGGGGCGGCGTTCTTCCTGGTTCGCGATGGATTCCAGGACTTTCTCGTCTGCCTCGGTGAGCGGTGGCTGCAGAATGCTTCGCGGCCACAGTCGCCGGTGCAGAACCACGTTGGTCTCGGCCGCGTACACGGTGATCGTCGCGGCCAGAGCGAGCCAGGAGAGCAGGCCGATCACGGTTGCGAAGAACCCGTAGACAGCTGTGGCGTGGCGCAGCTGGTGGGCCACGAGGACGGCACCGAAGGCCTGCAGGACTGTGAACAAAGGCCCGGCGATCGCACATCCGGGCAGCAGGGCGCGAGTGGAGATGATCTTGGGAGTCAGGATGCGAAAGCAGGCCAGGCACAGGCCCGTGTTGAGCAAGGCGGACAGGACGAGGGCGCCGATGTGGGCGGCCAGCCCGCCAAGAGTGGTGGCGACGAGGGTAGCGGCGGCCGTGGCGAGTAGCAGGCCCACGGCGAGGGTGCTGAACAGCAGCAGGCTGCGGGCCAGGCGCGGGAAGTAGCCGGGGCGGACCACTCCGGGCACGTTCCAGACCTCGGCCATGGCGTGCTGAAGGACCTGGGCGATACCGAGCGCGCCATATACCAGGCCGAGGAGGGCAACGACGAGGGCGAGGCCGCTGCCCTGGACGGAGTGGACGTTCTGGCGGAGCTGATCGCCGATGATGGGAAAGTCGACGAGCGCGGAGTTGACGATGGTCTTCTGGGCGCCGGGGTGTCCGTGGAGGATGAAGCTGAGAATGGTGCTGAGCAGGAGCAGCAGCGGGATCAGGGCCATGAACCCGTAGTAGGCGATCAGGGCTGTGAGCAGACTGCCGCGGTCATCTCCGTACTTCTTGATCACGCCGACGACCATTCCCGGGACCGCGTGGTGCTGCTGGGCACGGTCGAGAGCGCGGAGGGTGCGTTCGACGGGGTTCATGCCTGGGCCTTCCGGGCTGGGGGACAGTCGGCTGGGTACGGCGGCCGCAGCTGCCAGCACCAATGTCAGCCCAACCGTTGACCAGATCCGGAGGACGCCGCGCGGCTGGCTCCGGGACCGTGGTGCGGGCCGCGGATGACCCTGACCCATGTGGGTCGACGGCCAGCGCGCTCCATAGCTTTCGGGCGTAAAGGTGCCGATACGGGGCAGACGCGGTGCAGGTAACCGGGCTCATGAGGAGGATGGTCATGGGCGCAGGTAAGAAGATAGAACACACGGCAGAGACCGTTAAGGGAAAGACAAAGGAAGCCGCCGGCAAGGCCGTCGGAAACGAGACCCTCACGGCCAAGGGCAAAGCCGAGCAGGTGAAGGGTGACATGCTCCAGGCTGGCCAGAAGGCAAAGGATGCCCTCAAGCACTGACCAAACACCCCTGGAACGCAAGTCCGCCTCCCATCACTAGTACCGGGGGCGGACTTGCTGCGTCGCCTGCCTTTGACTTCACCGAACGCCTGCGCCGCCCCAGCAGACCTCAGCGTCGGCCACCGTCCTTCAGGGTGGCTAATTGGCGTCTCCCCACCCCCAGCCACCGTCGGATGCCGGCCGGTGCCAGTAGATCGGGCCCGCGACTCTGTCCCTGCTCACCTGGAGCGCGTAGTCGCGAACGACCACGACGGCCAGCGGAACGTGCTTGCCGATCGGGCCGGGCAGGTCACCGGATAGTCCGCCAGCCTCCGTCCGTACCGGCTGTGCACCCGATCGGACGGCGCCCCGCAGTCTGGACACGGCACGGGCACGGCCTCCGGCGTCGATGCCTCGATCACCACGCGGCCGTCCCGCACCTCCATGCACTCGATCCGCATGCCCACGAGATGCGGAAGCAGAAAGGAGTTCACCTCACACGCGGTCAGCATCCACCCGGATAGGACGGAGCGTCACCGAGCGCACGGAAGCACGATCGACTTCACGGAATCCGTGCCTGAACCGCATCAATCCGATAGACCCTGTCACACGTGGCCAAACATGAGAATCGGCAAGCCCTCATTTCGAGCCTCCAGAGCGGCCCGCACGACGCTGGGGCGCGCCCCACGCCAGGGTCTGAGGCGCGCCCGGGGTGCACCGGCCAGCAAGCACCAGACACAATCCGCAAGCGACGTTTCCACAGGTCAGCGCATTCGTCCGCGCACCTTCAGTGGGATCGACGGGAGCTCTGGGGCCCGCAACCGGGCGCCGTCGTAGCCATGAACTTCACCGAATCGCGAGCCCTTCTCCCAGTCGTTCCGCGCCTGTACGATCTCCTCACCGGATCGGCCGATGAAGTTCCACCACATGGCAATCAGCCGAACCCCGAGGCCCATCGACCCTGGCGGCCCACACCCCGCCACCCCCCATCGTCCGCCAGAGCGCGTCACAGGTCGGAAGAAGTTGACGTGTCGGGAATCCCCGACGCATGATGGCGTCATGGCGGACGTCGATGTCTTCAGTGCGCTGGCCAACCCGGTGCGGCGCAGGTTGCTGGAAAGCCTCCGGAGCGGGCCTCGCGCGGCCGGCGAGCTGGCGGGCGACTTCGAACTCAGCAGACCGGCAGTCTCCGAGCACCTGGCGGTACTCAAGAGTGCCCGGCTAGTGCGCGAGGAGCCACGCGGACGGCATCGGTACTACCACTTGGAGCCCGATCCGCTCGCCGAGGTCGAGGAGTGGCTCCATCCGTTTGAGCGGTATTGGAGACAGCGGATGCGATCGCTGCGCGATGTCCTCGAGAAGGAGAGCTGACGAGCGCCTCCGGAGAGAGCCATCACAGGGCACTTTCCGGGCACACGAGGGGTGAAAACGCTGCTGACCAGGGAAAACTGGTGAATACGGTTTCCGCAGGTCAGGGGGATGCATTACCCGTACGAGCACTACTGGTGGGCGCGGATGCGTTCGCTGCACGGGCTCCTGGACGAGGAGAGTTCATGACCGAGAAGGCCGCGATCCACTGCGACGAGTTCCTGCCGTACCCGCCGGCGCGGGTGTGGGAGGCGTTGACCGATCCGGAGCTGCACGCGCGGTGGTGGGCCGCCGGAGACGTGAAGGCGGTGGTCGGACACCGGTTCACCCTGGACATGGGGCCGTGGGGGCAGCAGCCGTGCGAGGTGGTCGAGGTGGAGGTGGAGCGGTTGCTGCGGTACGGCTTCGGCGCGGGCTCGCTGGACACCACCGTGACCTGGCGGCTGGTGCCCGAGGGGCACGGGACGCGGCTGCTGCTGGAGCACGCGGGGTTCGACCTGGACACCCCGATGGGCCGGCAGGCCCACCACGGGATGGGGCAGGGCTGGCCGTCGGTGCTGCGCCGGATCGCCCCGGCACTCGCGGAGTAAGGAGCAAGGAGTCAGGCGCGGCCGAGGACGCGCTCGACGGCGATCTCGATGACCACCCGGTCCGGGTTCTCCCGCGGCGTGCGGTAGCGCTCGGCGTAGCGGCGCTCGGCGTCGGTGACCTGCTCGGGCTCCTCGCGCACCACGGCGACGCCCTCCAGGGTGGACCAGCGGGCCCGGTCGACCTGGCAGACCGCGACCGGCAGGCCCTCGGGCCCGGCGGCCGCCACGTTGCGGGCCTTGCGGCTGGTGCGGCTGGTGATGACCCGGGCCGTTCCGGTCGCCGGGTCGAAGGTGACGCCGACCGGCACCACGTGCGGGGTGCCGTCGGGGCGGGTGGTGGTCAGGGTGGAGATGTGCCGCTCGCGCCAGAAGGCGAGGAAGGCGTCGTCGAGGTCGCGCGGGTCGTGGGCCATGATCGCGATGGTACGGCCCCCGGGAAACGATCAACTCCCGGGGGCCGTGCCGGCACGGAGATCAGTGGCCGCGGGCGATCCACTCCGGCAGGGCCGGGGCCTCGGCTCCGATCGTGGTCGGGTCGCCGTGGCCGGTGCGCACCACCGTGTCGGCCGGGAGGGAGAGCAGCCGTTCCCGGATCGAGTCGATGATGGTCGGGAAGTGCGAGAACGAGCGGCCGGTCGCGCCCGGGCCGCCCTGGAACAGGGTGTCGCCGGTGAACACGGTGCCGAGCCCGGGCGCGTACAGGCAGACCGCGCCGGGCGCGTGGCCGGGGGTGTGCAGCACGGTCAGCTCGGTGCCGGCCACCTCGATCCGCTGGCCGTCGGTGAGTTCGCCGTCCGGGAGCCGCTCGGGGTGGGTGAGCTTCCACAGCGGGAGGTCGTCCGGGTGCAGCAGGATCGGCGCGCCGGTGCGCTCGGCCAGGGCCGGGGCGGCGTCGACGTGGTCGTTGTGGGCGTGGGTGGAGACGATCGCCAGCAGCCGGCGCCCGCCGAGCGCGGCCTCGATGGCGTCGGCGTCGTGCGCGGCGTCGATCACCACCGCCTCCTCGTCGTCGCCGACGATCCAGACGTTGTTCTCCACCTCCCAGCTGCCGCCGTCGAGTTCGAAGGTCCCGGCGGTGACCAGCCGGTCGATCCGGGCGGCCATCAGAACACCACCACCGAGCGGAGGACGTCGCCGTGGTGCATGCGCTCGAAGGCCTGCTCCACCGCGTCGAGCGCGATGGTCTCGGTGACGAAGGCGCCGAGGTCCAGGCGGCCCTGGAGGTACAGGTCGATCAGCATCGGGAAGTCCCGGGAGGGCAGGCAGTCGCCGTACCAGGAGGACTTGAGCGCGCCGCCGCGGCCGAAGACGTCCAGCAGCGGCAGTTCGAGGGTCATCTCGGGCGTCGGCACACCGACCAGGACGACGGTGCCGGCGAGGTCGCGGGCGTAGAAGGCCTGCTGGTACGTCTCCGGGCGGCCGACGGCCTCCACCACGACGTCCGCGCCGTTGCCGCCGGTCAGCTCGCGGATCGCCTCGACCGGGTCGGTGGTGCGGGAGTTGACGGTGTGGGTGGCGCCGAGCTTGCGGGCGGTCTCCAGCTTGCGGTCGTCGATGTCCACCGCGATGATCTCGGAGGCGCCGGCCAGCCGGGAGCCCATCACCGCCGCCCCGCCGACGCCGCCGCAGCCGATCACGGCGACGGTGTCGCCGCGGCCGACGTTGCCGGTGTTGATCGCGGCGCCGAGGCCCGCCATCACGCCGCAGCCCAGCAGGCCGGCGACGGCCGGCTCGGCGGCCGGGTCGACCTTGGTGCACTGCCCGGCCGCGACCAGGGTCTTCTCGGCGAAGGCACCGATGCCCAGCGCCGGGGACAGCTCGGTGCCGTCCAGCAGCGTCATCTTCTGCTTGGCGTTGTGGGTGTTGAAGCAGTACTGCGGACGCCCGCGCTTGCAGGCGCGGCACTGGCCGCACACCGCACGCCAGTTGAGGATGACGAAGTCGCCGGGCTCGACCTCGGTCACGCCCTCGCCGACCGACTCCACGATGCCCGCGGCCTCGTGGCCGAGCAGGAACGGGAACTCGTCGTTGATGCCGCCCTCGCGGTAGTGGAGGTCCGTGTGGCAGACGCCGCACGCCTGGATCCGGACCACCGCCTCGCCCGGCCCCGGGTCCGGCACCACGATCGTGGTCACCTCCACGGGCGCGCCCTTGGCACGCGCGATGACTGCCTTGACCTGCTGGGCCATCCGATTCCACCTCCGTCGGCCGGGTGCGGCTCTGCACCGGCGTGACCTGCGACGAGCGACTGCAGGAGAACTCTAGAAGCACTCCGGTGCGTCCGCCCACGAAGGGTATCCGACACGTGCCGCGGGCATATCCGCCGCCTGACCACGGCTCACGCGGCGCCCGATCCCGCGCGGTCCGGCTCCAGGGGGCGCGCGGCTCGCGCTGAGCGCTCGTCAGCGTGCCACGAACTGCCCGGAAAGCACCGCCGTTGGCTGGAAGTGCCGCTGACGGACGCCCCGCCACCCACGTACGGTCGTAGCAGAGACGGTCCACGCGACCACGCACAGCACATCCGTCCCATCTGACGGCACGCCACCGCGCGCCGCACGTGCCGGGCGCGCACCGACCGTACGCCCCCGCACGTTTCGCGCCATCCCGCACGCGGGCCCGCGCCTCCCCGGCACCACCGCACCAACCGGTCCGCCGCACCCCGGAACCACCGCGCCACGTCGTTCCCCGCGCCACCCGCACCGCCGGCCCCGAGTCGAGCCGCCCCGGCCGAACCACCCGTCCCCGCACGAACCCCGGATCCACCCCCCGTCGGGCCGCCCCCGCGGTCCCTGCCCTGGAGTCTGGAGTACGGATGTCCACCGAGAACAGTGCGACCGGTGCCGGCACCGGCACCGCCCCGCTCCCCCCGATGCACTGCCTGCGCCACCTGGAACCCGGCCCGCCCCGACTCGCCGCGCTGCCCACCGGCACCCCGGTCTGGCTGGTCAGCCGGCACGCCGACGTCCGGCAGGTGCTGACCGACCCGCGCCTGGGCCGCGCCCCGCTCTACGCGCCGGACGCCCCGCCGCTCATGGTCACGCCGAACATCCTGGACGATCCGCAGAGCATGCTGAACATCGACGGCACCGAGCACCAGCGGCTGCGCCGCACCGTGCAGCGGGCGTTCACCCCGCGCGCGATCGCCCGCTGGAAGCCCTGGGTGGCCTCGGTGGTCGAGTCGCTGATCGACGAACTGATCGACCGGGGCTCCCCCGCCGACATCGTCGCCGCCTACAGCCGGCCGCTGCCGGTCGCGGTGATCAGCCGGCTGATGGGCCTGGACAACCTCGACAGCAAGCGGCTGGCCCACTGGAGCGACCACGCGCTCTCCACCACCGCCTTCAGCGCCGAGGCGATCGGCACCGCGATGACCGAGTTCGCCGCCTTCGGCGCCGAGGTGATCGCCGAGCGCCGCGCCGACCCGGGCGAGGACCTGGTCAGCAGCCTGCTCGCGGCCGCCGCCGAGGACGGCTCGATCACCGAGGGCCAGCTGGTCGCGCTGGTCATCGGCCTGGTGGTGGCCGGGCACGAGACCACCATGACCAGTCTCGGCAACGCCCTGGTCTACCTGCTCCAGGACGGCCGGGACGCCTGGCAGCGGCTCGCCTCCGACGAGGCCAGCGCCGCCGCCGCGACCGAGCAGATCCTGCGGGCCGTCCCGCTCGGCGACGTCACGGAGCACATGCCCGGGCTGCTGCGCCGCACGGTGGAGGACGTCGAGATCGGCGGGGTGGTCATCCCGGCCGGCAGCGTCGTCGCCGCCGACACCGGCGCCGCCAACCAGGATCCGGAGGTCTTCACCGGGGACCTGCGCACCGAGCTGTTCTCCCCGCTGGCCGCGCCGATGCTCACCTTCGGCGCCGGACCGCACCACTGCCTGGGCGCCTGGCTGGCCCGGATGGAGCTCGAACTGGCCCTGCACCGGCTCGCCCGGCGGCTGCCCGCGCTGCGGATGGCCGACCCGGTCGAGGACGTCGACTGGCGGCGCGGGCTGCTCACCCGCAGCCCCGACTCGCTGCGGGTCATCTGGTGACGGGCTCCTCCGGTGCGGAGGCCGTGGTGGTCCGGGTCGACCGGGACCGCTGCATCGGCTCCGGGATGTGCGCCCTGAGTGCCCCCGAATCACTGGCCCTGGACGCCGACGGACGGGCCCGGCCGGTCGACCGATATGCCGACGGCGGCGCGGAGTTGACGGACGGGCTGGCCGAGGCGGTGGAGTACTGCCCGGTCGAGGCACTGGCCCTCCACTCGGCGCACGGCGGGTACCGGATCGCCCCGGCGGAGTGACCGGCCCCGGTGTCGCCCGCCGCGGATGCGGCAGGCGGCACCGGGGTTCGCCGGGCCGGACGGACGGCTCGCCGGGCCGGCCGGATCGATGAGCCCGGCTGGATCGATGAGCCCGGCTCGGTCAACTCGACCCGGCGGCTGGTCCGTTCGAACACCGGCGCACCGACCCGGCCCTCCAACCGCTTGATCAGCTGCGAGACCCGCCCCTGCGAGACGCCGAGCAGCTCCGCCGTCCGCCCGAAGTGCAACTGGTGCACCAGGACGGAGAAGCACTCCAGCTCCTGCAACGGCAGCTCGGGCGACACCGGCGACGGCACCGGCCGCGGCACCGGGGGGCGTGCGTTCCACCCGGGCAGTCTATGCCGGGGGAGACGGTCCTCCTCCCTCAGTTGTGCAACAGGCGGTTGAAGAACGTGCGGTACTGCTGGAGGGCGACCCGCAGTTCCTCGGTCTCGACCTCGTCACCGCGGTTCCACTGGCTCTCCAGACTGCTGCGGCGGTCGGCGAAGGATTCGGACAGCCGCTGCATGAGGTCGGCGACGAGGGCGTCGGCCGAGTGGACGGCCTCCCGGGGATCGTCGACGAAGTCCGTCTGCACCTGCTGCCAGCGTTCGCGCAGTTCCCGGGCCTCCTCGGCCGGCAGCAGCGGTTCGCCGTCGGGGCTGCGGTCGGCGTCGGGACTGCGGTCGGCGTCCGGCCGCTCCGGGGCCTTGCCCTCCTCGGCCGGTGCCCGGTGCTCGGCCGCCTCCTCGGGCGGTCGCCCGGTGGCCTCGGTGGCCTCGCCCGGGAAGACGGCTCGTTGCGCGCCCTCCTCCGGTTCCTCGGATTCCCCTCGGTCCTCGCGTTCCCCGCCTTCCCCGCCTTCCTCGGATTCCCCGGGTTCTTCGCGTTCCCCGCGTTCCTCGCGTTCCCCGCCTTCCCCGCGTTCCTCGGAGCCGAACACCGCGGCGGCGTCCTCAGCGGGCCCGGTCCGCTGTTCCTCCTCGGCGGCGGCGGTGTTCTCGGCGGTCATCCGCCCCTTGTCGTCGAAGTGCATGTGCGACATCCCGGTCATCTCCTTTCGGCCCCGGCACCCCGGTCCGGGGGCTCGTCACCGTTCAGGAGCTCTGCGAACAGCGCGCGGTAGTGCACCATCGCGCCCCGGAGCTCCTCGGTGGTGGCGTCGTCCCGTCGGGCCGAGTCGTTGATCGCGTGGGCCTTGCGATAGTGCTCCAGCGTCCGCCCGTGATCGACGGACAGGTCCCGGAGCTGTTGTTCGTAGCCTTCGGTGGGATAGCCGCGGTCGTGCATCAACAGGGTGACCAGCCGGTCGGCGTGCTGGACGGCTTCGCCCGGCCGGTCGACGAACTCCTGCTGGACCCGCGTCCAGTCCTCGGTGTACTGCCGTCTCGTGTCCGGCGGCAGCGGCGTGATCCTCAGTTGGTCGTGGCGTCGTTCCCGCTCCCGCAGATCCTGCTCGGCGGACCGGTGGCTACCGGCACGGCGGACGGCGCGCTCGTACTCCGGGCCGAACCGCTGCTGCAGTCGGCGCCGGCGGTTCACGTACCACAGCACCGCGGTGGCCAGGAGCAGCACGGCCACCACGGGGACGATGATCGCGATGAGGGTCCCGGTTGACATCAGGTCCTCCCTCGTCCTTCGGTGCCCAGCGGCTGACCACAATCAGCGGGTCGAAACCTCCTGCCCTGGGAGCTCGCGTCCCGCCCGGCGCCCGCAGGCGAGCACGGCGCGGAGTTCGGCAGCCGGGTCGCCCTCGTGGTACGGGCGTTCGCTGGGCTCGATGTGGTCGAGGAACTCCTGGTACCGCAGGGCGTACGACAGGTGGTACAGCGGTTCGGCGAGGTGGAGGGCGCGCTGCGGGTCCGAGCCCGGGGCGTGCCGGCGCCAGGCTGCCGTCCACACCCCGGCGTGGTGCCGCCAGGCCTCCGCAGTGAGGTAGGCCCGGGGGCGCAGGCCGTCCAGGGCCGGGTGGCCGAGGCAGGCGTCGGCGTAGTCGACCACGACTGGGCTGCCGTCGTTCGTGCGCCAGTTGCCGGGGTGGAAGTCGCCGTGCAGCAGCGTCTCCGGGAGCCCGCAGGCGGCCAGCTCCGCCAGCAGCGCGGGCAGGCCGACGGCGAACTCCCGCAGCCGGTCCAGCTCCTCGGCCGTCAGGTCGGTCTCGACGGGGAGCCGGTCCAACAGCGCCACGAGCTGGGTGTGCAGCGCGGCGGGCGTACGGTCGCGCAGGCCCGCGAGCGCGGCCGGGCGCTCGGCGAGCGCGGCCTGGGCGGCGACGAAGCGTGGCACGACGTCCGCGACGGTCCCGGGGGACGGGCTCCAGCCGTCCTCACCGGGGACGTGGTCGAGCAGCAGCCACCCGTGGGCGGGGTCGGCGGCGAGGACGGTCGGGACGAGCGAGGGATCGACGCCGCCGAGCAGCCCGATGACCTCCCCCTCCGCTGCGGTGAACCGCGGGCTGGTGGTCTTCAGCCAGGCGTCGGTGCCGGTGGCGGTGGGGAAGCGGAAGAGCGCGGACAGGTTCCAGGTGCGGATCTGCCGCGCGGCGGCGGCCGGGCGGCCCACGGCGGCGAGCCGCGCCTGCGCCCAGGTCAGCGCCGCGCGCAGGCCCTCCGGCGTGGCCCAGGCGGCGCGCCGGGCGGCGGGCGCCAGGCGAGCAACCGTTTCGCCGGCCGGCGGGCGGGGGTCGAGGGCGGTCGGCCGCTGGAGCGCTTCGGCGTGGTAGCGCACCCGGCCGCCGTGGCCGGGGTCGTCGCTGTGCCCGTCGACCAGTCGCGTCACCAGCACCGGCACTCCGGCCAGTTCCGTCACCCGTGCGACGACGCCGTCCACGGCGGACCACCATCCGAGGGCCACCTCGAACGGGCCCACCTGCCCGAAGTACTCGTCCCCGTAGGTGAGATCGACCGTCACGGTCCGGCTGCTCGCTCGCTGCATCCCGGCAGCTTCGCCGACGGAGCCCCGGGAACGCGAACGGTTTTCCACGGGAACGACCGGGCTGTGAGAGCATCCTGCCATGCGCGGACTGACGGTCCTGGGAACGTGCGGGACCTGGCCGGAGGCCGGGCGGGCCGCGAGTGGGTTCCTGCTGGAGTACGACGGGTTCCGGCTGGTGCTGGACCTCGGCTACGGGACGCTCCCCCGGCTGCTGGAGCACTGCGGCGCCGGGGAGTTGGACGCCGTCGTGATCACCCACGAGCACCCCGACCACTGCGCCGATCTGAGCGCGCTGTGCCGGGCCCGCTACTTCGCCGAGCCGCGGGGCGCCCGGCTGCCGCTGTACTGCACCCCCGGGGTGGTCGAGCGGGTTCAGGCGATGGAGCCGACCGAGGAGCTGAGCGAGGTCTTCGAGGTGCACCGGCTCCCGTCGGACGGCCACCGGGTCGGGCCGTTCCGGCTGGAGTCCGCGCTGCTGCCGCACCATGTCCCGCACGCGGGCGTACGGTTGACCACCCCGGGTCTGGTCCTCGGCTACAGCGGCGACGCCGGGCCGGGCGACGCGCTGGCCGAACTGGCAGCGGACGCCGACCTGTTCATCGCCGGAGCCACCCTCCGCGGCCCCGACCGCGACCCGCACCTGCTGAGTGCCGTCGAGGCCGGGGCCTGGGCCGCCCGGGCCCGGGCCCGCCGGCTGCTCCTCACCCACTTCTGGCCCGGCGGCGACCGCGACGGGTCGGCCGCCGAGGCCGGAAGCGCGTTCACGGGCGAGGTGCTCGTGGCGGAGGAGGGTCTGGTGCTGCCCTGCTGACGCTTCGCTGCCCGAAGCCCTGCCGAGGGGTGCATGTCTGACGATTCGTCAGGGTTCGTCGAGCTGTTCTTCGAGGACGCCCTCGCGCGCGATGATGTAGCCGAGGTGGCCGCGGCTGCGGCTGCCGAGGAGTTCGCTGGCCTTCTGGACGTGGCTGGAGACGGTGCGGGTGCTCATCCCCAGGCGGGAGGCGATGGCCTTCTCCAGCGCGGGGCTGATCTCCTCGCCGGCCAGCAGGCGGATCGGGAGCTGGGCCTGTCTCATCACGTCCTGGTAGGCCTGCTCTGCGGCGGTGAAGGCGGTGCGCAGCTCGGCGAGCTGCTCCTGGTGGGCGAGCACGGCGAGTTCGAGCGGCCGGGTCAGGCCGGTGACCGCGAGGTCGGGCCGGACGGGGGTCAGCCGCTGCCTTTGGCGCCGGGCAGGGTGCGCAACGGGCCCATGCTGAGCAGGCATTGGGGCGCCTGTCCGGCGGCGCCGTCCTCGGCGAGGGCCGCGCGGTAGTCCGGCGGGCGGGAAGAGCGGCCCCGCCCGCCGGAGGTCAGGACCCCCGCCGGATCTGGTCCCCGGCCGGACCGGGTGCTACCGGATCGCCACCGCCGTACCGGAGACCCGCACCCGGGCGTCCTCGGCGCGCAGTTCGACCCGCAGCACGCCGGGGCGGCCGAGGTCCTCGCCCTGGTGCAGCGTCAGCACCGCCGGGGCCGCCACCGCGCCCAGCTCGCGCAGGTACGCGCCGAAGGCGGCCGCGGCGGCGCCGGTGGCCGGGTCCTCGACCACGCCGCCGACCGGGAACGGGTCACGGACGTGGAAGACCTCGGGGGCCTCCCGCCAGACCAGTTGCAGGGTGACCAGGTCGCGGGCGCGCATGAAGGCGGCCAGGCCGTCGAAGTCGTAGTCCAGGCGGGCCAGTCGCGCCCGGGTGCCGGCGGCGAGCACCAGGTGCCGGGCGCCGGCGTAGCCGATCCGCGGCGGCAGCGCCGGGTCCAGGTCGCCGGCCGCCCAGCCGAGCAGGGCGAGCGCCTCCTCGACGTCCGCCGCCGGCACCTCCTCGACCTTCGGCTCGACACTGGTCAGCGTCGCCCGCAGGCCGTCGGCACCGCGCTCGACCTCGACCGGGACGTCGCCGGCGGCGGTGCCGAACACGTACCGCCCGGGACCGATCCGCTCGGCCAGCGCGACGGCGGAGGCCACCGTCGCGTGCCCGCAGAACGGCACCTCGGTGAGCGGACTGAAGTACCTTACGCGGTAGGTGCCTTGGGATTCGCCGGGGGTCAGGAAGGCGGTCTCGGAGTACCCGACCTCGGCGGCGATGGCGAGCATCCGCTCCTCGGTCAGTCCGGTGGCGTCGAGCACCACGCCCGCCGGGTTGCCGCCCTCGGGGCGGATCGCGAAGGCGGCGTAGCGGAGGATCTCAGGGGCGTCGTCGGTCATGACCGGACGAACGTCCCGCCGGCGGTCGCTGTTCCCGCTCACCGCAGCACCGCCTCCAGGAAGTCCGAGCCCAGCCGGGCGCTGCCGGACAGGTCCAACTGTTGAAGTGCTCTCCCGGCTGAAGCCGGGAGATTCCTGCTCACCTTGCGGTAGCGGGCTTGACGCGCTTCGCGCGCCTGACGACTGCCCTTCCGGCAGCCGGGATGAGCGCGAGGCCCATCCGGTACAGGTGCAAGACGTTCCGGGCCGCGTTGTGGTCGGCGTCGCCCGACCAGCCGCAGTCCGGGTTCTTGCACACGAACACGGCCTGGGACTTCCTGCTGCCGGGCGTGGTGAAGCCGCACACGGAGCAGCGCCGGGAGGTGCCGGGGGCGGGGACCTTGACCAGGGTGCCGCCGTGCCGGGCGGTCTCGTACGTCAGCATGGTGACGGTGCGGCCCCATGCCTCGCCGTTGATGGAGCGGTTCAGCCCGGCCTTTTAGGCGACGTTCTTCCCTGGCTCTTCGGTCGTTCCTTTGGCGGACTTGACCATGTTCGTGATGGTGAGCGCTTCGACCACGACCGTGCCGTAGGTGCGGGCGATGGCGGTGGTCGTCTAGCTGTCCTCGGGGGCCGGGCGGCGGCGCCGGCGGTGCTGACGGCACTGCTGGCCTCCGGTCCCGGGCTGCTGTGGGGGGCTCGCGGTGACCACGGCGGTCGGGGCGCTGGCGGTGCTGCGGCCGGGGCCGACGGAGTAGCACCGACCAGATGGGATGATCATCCGCATGGCCCTGACCCCGTACCAGCAGCAGCTCCACGACCGAGTCGTCGCCGCCGAAGTGATCCCCCCACCCGAGCCGTGGCGGCAGGTCGGTCGGGGGATCGTCCCGGTCGGTGGACTGCTCGGCATCGGCTTCGCCGTCCATCCGGAGACGGGGCACGACCTGGTGCTGACCGTCTCCAACAGCGGGCACGGCCTGTTCGACGCGGTGACGGGCGAGAAGCTGGAGCGCGACTACGACCCGGAGGATGACCCGGACGGACCGGACCTCTCCTGCCCCGGCCTCGGCCCGGTCGCCGACGTCCGGATCCCGGTGGCCGGCCTGTGGGGCGGCGGACTGCACAGCGGTGCCGCCGGCGGCTGGGGCGTCGAGGTGATCTCCCCGGAGTGGCCGAGCCACCGCGTCCTGCTCGTCCATGGCGAGGGGCCGGAACGGAACGGGCAGCACGGCGAGACGTGGTGGCACGTCTTCCACTCCTCCTGGTCCACCTTCCGCGCCGCCGGCTTCTCCCCCACCGGCCGCACCCTCGCCGTGGCCACCAGCAGCGACCTCACCCTCTGGACCCGGCACTGATCCTGGCCCGCCCCTGGCAGGGAGCGCGATCGGCCGAGCCTCCGGATGCGAACCGGGCCCCCGGCCCCGATCCTGGCGACGAGGCGTGCCCGGCCCGAGGAAGGACTGCACACACCATGAGCGAACGAAGTCAGCGAATCATCGGAAGGTGCGCGTTGCGCGAACCGCTCACCGAGCGAAGCGAGGTGGGCGCATGAGCGCTCTCGACTTCGAGATCATCGACTCCCCCGACAGCTCGCTCAACAAGACCTCCGTCCTGGTCACCGGCCCGAACGACGCCCTGCTGGTGGACGCCGGGTTCACCCGTTCCGACGGGCGCCGGCTGGTCGAACGGGTGCGGGCGAGCGGCAAGCGGCTGACCACCGTGTTCGTCAGCCACGGCGACCCGGACTTCTACTTCGGCGCCCAGGAGGTCCAGGACGCCTTCCCCCGGGCCCGCTTCCTGGCCACCGCCTCGACCGTGGAGCACATCCAGGAGACCTTCGACGACAAGCTGCGCGCCTGGGCGCGCCTGGGCCCCGAGCTGCCCACCCGGCTGGTGCGGCCCGAAGTGCTGCCCGGGGACGAGATCGTCTTCGAGGGCCACCGGTTCGAGCTGCGCGGCGCCGACTTCCACCTGCCCGACCGGCACTACCTGTGGCAGCACCACCACCGCGCGGTGCTCGGCGGGGTGCTGCTGTTCGAAGGCCTGCACGTGTGGACCGCCGACACCCCGACCTCCGCCCAACGGGCCGCCTGGATCGACCTGTTGGACGGCATGGAGGCGCTCCACCCGACCTGGGTGGCGGCCGGCCACCGGGTCGCCGACGCCCCCACCGACCTGAACGCCATCGACCACACCCGCGCCTACCTGCGCGCCTTCGAGACCGAGCTGGGCCGGACTCCGGACGCGGCCGCCGCCAAGGAGGCACTGGAGCGGCGCTTCCCGGAGCTGGGGCTGCGGATCGCGGTCGACATCGGCACCAAGGTCGCCAAGGGCGAGATGGCGTGGAGGTGAGCGCACGGTGATCGAGATCCCCAGGGACGTCGAGGGCTTCGCCGAGTCCCCCGCCCCGGCCGACGTGGTGCGCCGCCAGTACCTGGCCTCCGCCCGGGGCGACCTGGCCGCACTGCGCGGCACCCTCGCCGAGGACGTCGAGTGGACGGAGATGGCCGGCTTCCCGTTGGCCGGCACCTACCGCACCCCGAAGGGCGTCACCGCCAACGTCATGGAGCGCCTGGCCGCCGAGTGGGACAGCTGGACGACGCACGACGACAGTTACGTGGTGGACGGCGAGAACGTGGTGGTGCTCGCCCGCTACACGGCCGTCCACAAGACCACCGGAAAGGCGCTCGCGGTCCGGGTCGCCCACCACTTCGTGGTGCGCGGCGGCCGGATCGTCCGCTTCGAGCAGTTCACCGACACCGCGCTGGTCAGGGACGCGATGACGCCCTGACCGCGCCGTTCACCCGAACGGGCGAGCGTCATGCGGCGCGCCCATCGCGGTCTCGACACACCACCCGGACAGCGGCAGGCTGGCCCCTGAATCTTCAACGGAGAGCAAGGAGTTGGGCATGGCGGGCAGCGAGCGGCCGATCGTGATCGTCGGGGCCTCCCTGGGCGGTGCCAAGGCCGCCGAGGCCCTGCGCGAGGCCGGGTACCGGGGCCGCATCGTCCTGATCGGCGAGGAGCACGAGCGCCCGTACGAACGGCCGCCGCTGTCCAAGGGCTACCTGCTGGGCAAGGACGCCCGGGAGAAGATCTAC
This sequence comes from Kitasatospora cathayae, assembly GCF_027627435.1. GTDB lineage: Bacteria > Actinomycetota > Actinomycetes > Streptomycetales > Streptomycetaceae > Kitasatospora > Kitasatospora cathayae. The sequence goes on from NZ_CP115450.1 coordinate 1,113,200, forward strand.
GTCCACCCGCCGCAGTGGTACGCCGAGCACGACGTCACGCTGCGCCTGGGCACCGCGGTGTCCGCGATCGACCCGGCCGCCCGCACCGTGACCCTCACGGACAACGGCGAGGTGGCCTACCACAAGCTGCTGCTGACCACCGGCTCGGCGCCGCGCCGACTGCCGGTGCCCGGCGCGGACCAGGACGGCGTGCTGTACCTGCGCCGGGTCGAGGACAGCGAGCGGATCAAGGCAGCGCTGCGACCGGGCGCCCGGATCGCGGTGATCGGCGCCGGCTGGATCGGCCTGGAGGTGGCGGCCGCGGCCCGTACGGCGGGCGCCGAGGTCACCGTCCTGGAGGCGCTGGAGCTGCCGCTGCTGCGGGTGCTCGGCCGGGAGGTCGCCCAGGTCTTCGCCGACCTGCACCGCGACCACGGCGTGGACCTGCGCTTCGGCGTCCAGGTGACCGAACTGACCGGCGCCGACGGCACGGTGAGCGGCGTGAAGCTCGGCGACGGCAGCGAGGTGGCGGCCGACGCGGTGGTGGTCGGCATCGGCATCTCCCCCGCCACCGCCCTGGCCGAGGCCGCCGGGCTGGAGGTCGACAACGGCATCAAGACCGACCAGCACCTGCGCACCTCCGACCCAGACATCTACGCGGCGGGTGACGTCGCCAACGCCTTCCACCCGCTGTTCGGCAAGCACCTCCGGGTCGAGCACTGGGCCAACGCCCTCAACCAGCCCCAGACCGCCGCCCGCGCGATGCTCGGGCAGCCGGACGCGGTGTACGACCGGGTTCCGTACTTCTTCACGGATGCCGAGTGGACACCCCGGCATCCGAACGAGCCGGTGGCCTCGCGGGACAAGCTGAGCATGGAATACCTCGGCTACGTCGAGCCCGACGGCTACGACCGGGTCCTGTTCCGAGGGGACGTGAAGGCCAACGAGTTCATCGCGTTCTGGCTCAAGGACGGCCGGGTCCTCGCCGGTATGAACATGAACGTCTGGGATGTAACCGACCCGATCCGCGAACTGATCGCCTCCAAGCGCGTGGTGGACGCCGACCGCCTGGCGAACCCGAAAGTCCCCCTCGACGAGGTCTGAGACCCGACCGGAGCCCTGGCCGACGAGCAGCCAACCAAGGCCCCGTCCGTTCACCGCTGAGGGATTCACACGGACGGGGCCGGTTCGGTGGTCAGGGCTCCATCCGGCAGGCGTACACACCCTCGGCGAGCAGGGAGAAACCGTGCCGTTCCCAGGCCCGGCGAAGCCGTCCGTGCACTCGCTCGCGCACTCGACCGCGCGGCGGACAGCGGGCGCAGCCTCGCGGCGGCCAGTGATGTTCAGCACCTCCATGCCACATGAGCGGCGACGGCGTCAGGGCCTTGCCTGGGCACCGTGCGCAGTCCACCCGGGCTGTGATTGCCGCGACTGGCGCAGGGACGGGGGCCGTGCTTCCCACCGAAGCGGCTGGCCCGGCCACCGGAACCACGGTGGCGTGCACGGCCCGCAGCAACAGGCCGTACCGTGCCGCAGCGGCGAACGCGAACTCCAGCACCGCCTCGGCGGGGCGGCGGGCGTCCACGCCCACCACCACCTGATCGCGCTGTTCCGGGCCCGCCGACTCGGCCGGGAGCAGCACAGTAGGGCAGCTGGCCCGGGCCGCGAGGTACAGCGCAGCGGACCCGACCCGCAGGCCAGCGAAGCCGCCGTCGCCGCGAGTCCCGACCACCAGTAGTTCGGCGTCCTCGGCGGCGGCGCAGAGCGCCGACGTGGCGACGTCGTGGACCTCCTCGTGTGGAAGAGCACTCCGGGGTGGCGCACGGCGAGGACGTGCCGCACCTCGTGCAGCAGGCCGCCCCTGTCGGACGGCTGCCCTGCCGTCCGGCCGGGCAGCGGGTGGGGCATCAGGGGCAGGGCGTGCACGACGCGGAGCGGTCGGCCGCGCAGCAGCGCCTCGCGCGCGGCCCAGTCCGCGGCCGCCAGGCTCGCCTCGGAGGTGTCGACGCCGACGGTGACGGGCAGCTCCACGGTGGTTGTCTCCTCGATGACGGCCCCCCTGATCCTCGGTCAGGAACCCTGGGTCCGGCGGGAGACGGGGGGACGGACATGGCTGAGGTCTCCTCTGGGGCGTCGGGCGCGGCACCCGGCAGCTGCGTTCCGCCCCGTCGTCACCGCCGGGACGCGGTGGCGCACAGGGCCGGTCGGGGCACGTCGGGACCGGACGGACAGGACCTGTGGCCCTGCGTTCCCGGACTGCCCGGCCCTGGGCCGGCGCCCCCCGAGGACGGAGTCTGGCGGAGCCTGCCGATCGGTGCAGGCGCGCCGTACGACGCAGCTCCCCGAGACTGGACGGAACATGATCGACAGCACCAGAGAGACCCGGGCTCACGCTCGGCTCGATGACCGCGGACGCCGCCTACGGCGGTGACGACACCGTGCCCGAGCTGGTCCGGGACAAGCGCGACGGCGGCTGGGCCCTGTGGGAGACGCTCTCCCGCAAGGCCCCCGACCTCGGCCGGCCGCCGTCTTCAACGGCAACGTCGCCGAAGCCGCCTGGGAGTCCTTCACCCTGACGATGCGCAGCCCCGTCCTGCTCAAGCGGATCGAGGCGTTCAGTCGCAACGCCCCCGGCACCGGCGCTCTCATGACCTTCAAGGACTCGCCGTGGCTGATGTCGATCGTCGTGCCTCGCCCGCCGCACTTCGACGGCCAGCCCGAGGACGTGTTCACCCTGTGGGGCTACGGGTTGTTCATCGACACCCCGGGCGAGCACACCGGCAAGGCCATGGCGGAGTCGACCGGCCGGGAGGTCCTGGACGAGCTGGTCGGCCAGCTCGGCTTCGGCGACATCGCCGACGAGGTCCGCGCGACCACCACCGTGACCACGGTGACGATGCCCTACATCACCAGCCAGTTCGCACGGCGCGACGTCAGCGACCGTCCGCTGGTGATCCCGCACGGCGCCCGCAACTTCGTCTTCCCCGGGCAGTCGTGGAGATCCCTGAGGACGTGGTGTTCACCGTCGAGTACTCGGTACGCGGCGCCATGCACGCCGTCTACCGGCTGCTCGGCCTCGACAGGTCCGTCCCGCCGGTGCACCACGCCCTGCTCGATCCGAAGACGGCGTTCCAGGCCCTGAAGACCGCCTTCGGTCCCAGGAGACGGGGGAGTCCGGCGGGCCGCCCGCCACTCCCCCACCACCGAGGGACTTCCGGCCCGCGCCGAAGGCCCGGACGACCCTGGACCCGCCCGCTGATCTCGGCGACGCTGGTCCGCACCCGCACGTGGCGGCACTCCCCTGACACCGCACGAGAACCGGAGTATTACCCATGAGCACATACGTACTGGCCGGTGTCGACGGCTCGTCCGAGAGCACCGCCGCGGCGTGCTGGGCTGCCGCCGAGGCCGTCCGCCGCGGTCTCACCCTGCGCCTGGTCCACGCTCAGACCTGGCTGGACGACATCCACGCCGACCCCGGTCAGCCGGCCGACGTCCGCGCGCTGACCACCCGGATGCTCTCGGACGCCAAGCAGGCGGTCCTCGACTCCTACCCTGGTCTGGAGATCCGGGCAGAGCTGATCGGGGGCGCGGAGCCGGTCAATGCGCTGGCCGAGGCGCTGGCCGAGGAGGCCTCCGACGCGGAACTGCTGGTCCTCGGTTCGCGGGGACTCGGGGGTTTCGCAGGCCTGCTGGTCGGATCGGTCGGCCTCGCCGTCGCCGGCCGGTGCGAGGTGCCGGCGGTCTTCGTCCGCGCCGGGGAGTCCGAGCGGCCCGGCGGCCCCGATCGGCCCGAGGTGGTCGTCGGCGTCGACACCCGCGGCCCCTCCCCGGAGGTCGTCGAGTTCGCCTTCCACGAGGCCGCCCGGCGCGGAGCCGTCCTGCGCGCCGTCCACGGCTGGGAGCCGCCGCCAGTCTGGGGCTATGCCGGCTGGGTGCCCCCGCTGGCCGAGGCGGAGCAGTTCCGGGCGATCGAGGGCGAACTGCTCACCGAGGCGCTGACCGGCTGGCGGGAGAAGTTCCCGGAGGTCGAGGTGGTCGAGGACAGCCGGATCGGCACCGGTTCCTCGGCGCTGGTGGACGCCTCCATCGGCGCCTCCGTCGTGGTGGTCGGCCGCCGGCGGCGCCCGCACCACGTCGGCCTTCGGCTCGGCCCGGTCGCGCACGCCGTACTGCACCACGCGCAGGCACCGGTCGCGGTCGTGCCGCACGACTGACCGGACACCACGCCCGAAGGCGGTGGGCCCCACGAAGGCGTGGGGCCCACCGCCTTTTCTCCTGCCCCCGTACGGTCCGGCGGGGTGCCGGCGGTGGTGGATGTACCTGGTGAGGGGCCCGACGGCGGACTGCGGCGCCTCCCCGGGGTGAGCGGTCCGTACGGCTGGCGCCGGGCCCTTGCTCCGGGTTCCGGAACGGCGCGAGCCGGGGACGGTCTCACCCGTCCCCGGCTCCACGTCCTCGGCGCGGCTCCTCCAGCCGCTACCGCGCGGGCGTGATGAGGCCGTAGTGGCCGTCGTAGCGGTGGTAGAGGACGTTGCCCCGCCCGGTGGCGGTGTCGGTGAAGAAGACGAACGGCAACCCGGTGAGGTCGAGCCTCGACACCGCCTCGGCCACCGCCAGTTCCGGCACCCCGGCGGTGCTCACGGTGAGTCCCGGTTCCGGCTCGCCGACGGGCCCGGCGGTGGCCAGGCGGTGCCCGCCTGCGCGCTCGTCGCGGTAGACGACGCTGTCGCAGCCGGTGGTGGCGTCAGTGAACAGGTGGAAGTCGTAGTCCATGGCCTCCATCTCGAACACGGCGGCCCGGGCGCTCTGGCTGGGCAGGCTGTAAGCCTTGTGCCGCACGATCCGCCGCTCCTCCGGCGCCAGGCCTCGCCGGTGCGGGCGGTGCTCACGGGCCGCCTCGTCGTCCCAGGCACCGCGACCGGCCGGGACATGCTGGCGGCGGGGGTCGCGGTGCCGGTGTACCCGAGCGAGCCGGGCGGTCAGCCGGTCCTGAAGCAGGTCGACGGCCTCCTGCATGGTCGCGGCCGCCACGTGGGCGCGGACGGGGCGGCCGTTGAGGTCCACCACGGCCTGGGCGATGGCCGGCTTGACGACGGCGTGGTTGCTCTCCTGGGTGAGCTTCACCCGGGCCGCGAGCACCGGCTCGTGCTGCCGCTCGACGACGGCCAGCAGCTTCGCCTTGGCGTAGTCCGGCGCGGCGAGGGACACCTCTCCCCGGGTCTCGACCTGGATGTCGTGGGCGATCGGCGTGTGCAGACGGTTCATCAGGAGCCCTGCCTTTCGGATGTGGTTTCAGACTGCCGGGTGCCGGAGGGCGCCGTGGTCGGCCGCGCGGCCCGTCGGCAGGGCCGCACGGCCCTTCCCCGCGCCGTTCAGGGCGGCGCGGACGGTGGTCCCGGTGGTTCCCAGGACGGTTCCGAGGGCATTGTCGAGCGGGCCGATGACGGCCAGGCCTCCGGTCCGTTCGGCGAACGCGGCGGCGGCCTCGGCCTTGGGCCGCATCGACCCCTCGGGCAGGTCCAGCGCGCGCAGGCGCTCGGGTGTGGTGGTCACCAGCGGGCCGGGGTGGGCGGTGCCGTAGCGGGTGAACACGTGCGTGACGTCGGTGAGGATCAGCAGGGCGTCGGCGTCGAGCTGCTCGGCGAGGAGGGCTGCGGTGAGGTCCTTGTCGACGACGGCCTCGGTTCCCCGGAGCAGGCCGGTGTCGCGGTCGCGGACGACCGGGACGCCCCCGCCGCCCCCGCAGATCACCACTGCTGCGCCGCCCAGCAGGCGGCGGACGAGGGGCGCTTCGAGCACCGCCCGCGGTTCGGGCGACGGAACGACGCGGCGGTGGTGCGCGCCGTCCGGCGCCGTGGTCCAGCCGCGCTCGCGTTCCAGGGTCTTCGCCTGCTGCGCGCTGAGTTGCTGGCCGATGAACTTGGTGGGGTGGGTGAACGCCGGGTCGTGCGGGTCGACCTCGGTGTGGGTGACGAGGGCGGCGACCTCCCGTCCGGGGAGCCGGTTCATCAGTTCCCGCGCGAGCAGGGTGCCGATCATGCCCTGGGTCTGGGCGCCGAGCACGTCCAGCGGGTAGGGCGCGGTGAGGGCCGGGTCCGTCTCGCTCTCGACGGCGAGCAGGCCGATCTGCGGGCCGTTGCCGTGGGTGATCACCACCTCGTGCCCGGCCTCGACGAGCTCGGCGAGCGAGCGGGCCGCCTGGTGGACGTGGTGCAACTGGACCTCGGCGTCCGGGTGTTCGCCCCGCTGGAGCAGGGCGTTCCCGCCGAGGGCGGCGACGATGCGCACGGTCAGTTCCTCCCCAGGGTGGCGACCAGGATCGCCTTGATGGTGTGCATGCGGTTCTCGGCCTGGTCGAACACCAGCGAGGCGGGCGACTCGAAGACCTCATCGGTGACTTCGAGGCCCTCCAGTCCGTGTCGGGCGGCGAGTTCGGCGCCGAGGTCGGTGCGGGTGTCGTGCAGCGCCGGCAGGCAGTGCAGGAAGGCCGTGCCCGGGTTGCCGGTGGCGGCGAGGGTCTTGGCGTTGACCTGGTACGGCAGCAACTGCGCGATGCGGTCGGGCCAGTGGTCGTGGTCCTCGCCCATCGAAACCCACACGTCGGTGTAGAGGTAGTCGGCTCCGCGCACGGCCTGGGTCACGTCCTCGGTGACGGTCAGGCGGGCCCCGGCGTCCAGCGCGAGCGCCCGGCACGCGGCGACGCGCTCCGGCTCGGGCCACAGTGCGCGCGGCGCGGCGATCCGGACGTCCATGCCCAGCAGGCTTCCCATCGCCATCAGCGAGTTGGCGGTGTTGTTGCGGGCGTCGCCGAGGTAGCAGAAGGAGATCTCCTCCAGCGGCTTCCCGCTGTGCTCGCGCATCGTGAAGACGTCGCACAGGCTCTGGGTGGGGTGGCAGGCGTCGGTGAGACCGTTGTAGACCGGTACGCCGGCGCGGCGGGCGAGTTCCGTGACGGTCCCCTGGTCGAAGCCGCGGTACTGGATGGCGTCGTACATCCGGCCGAGGACGCGGGCGGTGTCGGCGACGCTCTCCTTGTGGCCGATGTGGGAACTGTCCGGGCCGAGGTAGGTGGTGGTGGCGCCCTGGTCGGCGGCGGCGACCTCGAAGGCGCAGCGGGTGCGGGTGGAGTTCTTCTCGAAGATCAGCGCGAGACGGCGGCCGGTGAGCCGGGGCGTCTCGGTGCCGGCCCGCTTCGCGGCCTTCAGCTCGGCGGCGAGGTCGAGCAGGTGGTGGATCTCGGCGGCGGTGAAGTCGAGTTCGTCCAGGTAGTGGCGGCCGTGCAGGTCGGTGGTCATGGCGGTTTCTCCTTTGTGGGGGTGGTCAGTTGGCGGGGTCGCGCTGGATGGGGCAGCTCATGCAGCGCGGGCCGCCGCGGCCCCGGCCGAGCTCGGATCCTGCGATGGTGACGATCTCGACGCCCTGCTTGCGCAGGTAGGTGTTGGTGGTGGTGTTGCGCTCGTAGCCGACGACGACGCCGGGTTCGAGGGCGAGGAAGTTGCTGCCGTCGTCCCACTGTTCGCGCTCGGCGGCGCGCATGTCCTGCTCGGCCGAGAGGAAGCGCACCTTGTCCAGGTCGAGGGCCTCGGCGAGCGAGGTGGCGAGGTCGGCGTCGGGACGGACGTCGAAGCCGGCAGGGCGCTCGGGGGCAGGTGTCAGGGTCCAGGAGCGCAGTCGGTCGGCGAGGCCTGGGTACACGGCGAAGGCGTCCCGGTCGATCATCGTCAGGACGGTGTCCAGGTGCATGAAGGCGCGGCTCTCGGGCAGCCGGACGGCGATCAGCCGGTGCGCGGTGCCGGTCAGGAACAGCTGCCGGGCGAGGGTCTCCACGGCCTGCGGGGTGGTGCGCTCACCCATTCCGACCATCACGACGCCCTCGGCGAGGACGTGGACGTCGCCGCCTTCCAGGGTGCTGCCCGGGGCCCGGACGGTGCCGTCCAGCAGCGGAGGCGCGGTTTCGGCGAACAGCGGGTGGAAGCGGTAGATCGCCGCGGTGTGCAGGGTCTCCCGGCGGCGGGCCGGGCGGGCCATCGGATTGAGGCTGTAACGCCCGCCGATCCAGCAGGAGTTGTCGCGCGGGAAGAGGTGGTTGGGAAGCGGCGGCAGGGCGAAGTCCTGCTCCCCCAGCGCGCTCCAGACCAGGCTGTGCGGGCTCTTCAGCGGCAGGTCGTCCTTGAGGACGCCGCCGATCAGGTACTCGGCGAGGGTCGGGCCGTCGAGGTCCTCGCACAGTGCCCGGACCAGGTCGACCAGGGCTGGACCGACGGTGGCCTCAGTGACGATCTGTCCGAGCAGCCAGGCCCGGGCCGGCGGCAGGGCGAGGGTCTCGCCGAGCAGGTCGGCGTAGTGGTGCACGCGGACGCCGTGGTCGCGCAGCACCTGGGCGAAGGCGTCGTGCTCCTCGCGGGCGCGCTTGGCCCACAGGATGTCGTCGAACAGCAGATCGTCGACGTTGCGGGGCGTGAGCCGGGCGAGTTCGAGGCCGGGGCGGTGCAGGATGACCTGGCGCAGGCGGCCGGCTTCGGAGTCGACACGCAGGGTGTTCATCGATGGTGCTCCTTGTTCTCAGTGCTGGTGCCGCGGGCGCAGGGCGCGGAGGATGATCGTCGGCAGGCCGACCGGGCGGGCCGTGCGGACCGGGTGGGCCACCGGCGCGGGGGCCGCTGTGCCGGTGCCGGAGGGCGCCGCCGGGGCCGTGGCGTTCCCGCTCCGCTCCCGCTTGAGCCAGATGTAGACCGGGATGCCGAGCAGGACGGTGAACAAGCCGTAGTAGACGGTCTGGTAGCCGCTGCCCTGGATCGACCAGTAGGAGAACGCCAGTGCGAGGACGGTGACAGTGACGTCCCGGGCCAGGCGCCGCCGGTCGAGCTCGGCGCGGCCGTGCTGCACCAGCCAGAGCAGCTGGGCGGCCGCGGACACCAGGTAGGGGATGACGGCGGTCAGGACGCTCAGCAGCACGATCTCGGTGAAGACCTTGGTGAACTGGGTGTAGCTGACCACGGTGAGCAGCGAGGCGAGCAGGGTGGCCGAGACGATGCCGAAGACGGGTACCTGGCCCTGTCCCCGGACCTTGGCGAAGGCGGAGGGGAACAGTCCGTCCCGGGCCGCGGCGAGCGGCATCTCGGCGCAGATCAGCGTCCAGCCGTTGAGTGCGCCGAGGCCGGAGACGATCGCGGCGGCGGCGACCAGGTTCCCGGCCCAGGTGCCGCCGGCGATGGTGTTGAACGCGTCGGTGAACGGTGCCGTGGAGCCCGTGAGTTGGGCGTGCGGGACGGTGCCGAAGACAGCCAGGGTGCCGAGCAGGTAGATCGCCGCGCAGGCCAGCGTGCCGTAGACGGTCGCGCGGCGCACGTTGCGCTTCGGGTCCCGGACCCGGCCCGCGGCGACCGAGGCGGTCTCCAGGCCGATGTAGCTGAACAGGGCGATGGCGCCCGCCGCCGAGACGGCGCCGAGGGCCGACCCCCCGCTCGCGTTGAAGGCCCCGAAGTTACCGGACTTGACGAACAGCAGTCCGGCGGTCGCCATGAAGCCCAGTGGCAGGAACTTCAGGACGGTGGTGACCACCTGGAAGGCGCCGATGTTCCGCACGCCCGTCAGGTTGACGGCCGCGGGCAGCCAGAGCCCGGCCAGCGCGATCGTGATCGACGCCCAGGTGTGGTGGCCCTTGTTGACGAACACCTCGACGTAGCCGACCCAGGCCACCGCGATGGCCGCGTTGCCCGCCCAGGCGGTGATCCAGTAGGACCAGGCGGTCAGGAACCCGGCGAACTCGCCGAATGCCTCCCGGGCGTAGACGTACGGGCCACCGCTGCCGGGCACCCGCTCGGACAGCCGCCCGAACACCACCGCCAGTGCGAGGGCGCCGACGGTCACGGCGACGAACGCCACCAGGGCGATCGGCCCGTAGGGGGCGAGCGCGGACGGCAGGGCGAACACCCCCGTCCCGATGATGCTGCCGACGACCAGCGCGGTCGCGGCGGGCAGCCCGAAGCGTGTGTCGGTTCTCCGTTGCCCCGGGGCCGCCGCGGCGGCTCGTCGATCCGATTGGTCGGGTGCGGACATGAGGGTGCTCCTCGGTCAGAGTGGAAGTCCGGGGCGGGGGTCTTGCCCATCGCTCGCCGAGGAAGATCCTCGGTCCGCCGAGCGGCTCCGCCCCAGGGGCCGACGGTCCCTGTCCCCCGTGCCCGCGGTCCCGGTCCGCCCGCCCGGTGGTCCCGGCCCGGGCCGGGACCACCGGGGCCCGGCCCCGACCCGTCGCGGTCGACCCGAGGAGGTACCGCACCCGGGCGCACGGCCCGCCGCTCTCGCGACCGGGACCACCGCTGCCGTGACCAGGACCACCGGCCCAGCGGCCGGTCCCTTCGGTCCCTTCTGCCGCCCGGCGCCCGGGCGGCAGATTCGAGGCATGCCGGGCGGCGGCCGTCCGGGCTCGATGCCTTGATCTCACGAGGGGGAAACCACCATGACGCGCTGTGTCCTGACCGGAATCGACGGATCGCCGCAGAGCGAGGCCGCGGCCCTGTGGGCGGCCGCGGAGGCCCGCCGCCGGGGCCGCGCACTCCGGCTGCTGCACGCCTGGCCGTGGCTCGATGCCGGGACCGAGAACGTCTCGCGGCCCGGCGACCTGCGGCCGAGGGCGTTGGACGCGCTTCGCGGGATCGGCGACCGGATCCGGCACGACCACCCGGGCCTGCCGGTGGAGGCCGCGGTGATCTCCGACGATCCCGTCGACGGGCTGGTCGCCGCGGCGAAGGGGCAGGAGCTGCTGGTGCTCGGGTCCCGCGGGCTGGGCGGGTTCGCCGGTCTCCTGGTCGGTTCGGTGGGACTCGCGGTCGCAGCGGGCGCTCCCATCCCGACGGTGCTGGTCCGCTCCGGACAGGCACCCGCCGAACGGCCCGCGGCCGTCGAGGCGACCCGGGAGGTGCTGGTCGGTCTCGACGGCCGTGAACCCGGCGACGCCGTCGTCGAGTTCGCCGTCACCGAGGCGGAGCTGCGCGGCTGCCGGCTGCGCGTCGTGCACGGGTGGGACCTGGTGCCCGCCTGGGCCTACGGGGGCCTGATGCCGCCCCAGGTGGACCCGGTGGAGCAGGAGGCCGTCGAAGCGGCCCTGATGTCCCCGGTCCTCACCGACCTGAGGGCGAAGCACCCCGGTGTCGACATCGTCGAAGACATCCGCCTCGGCGGCGGAGCGCGGGCCCTGCTGGAGGCCTCCACCCATGCCGACCTCGTCGTCGTCGGCCGACGGGAAACCCGTCACCGCCTGGGTCCGCGCCTCGGCCCGGTCGCCCACGCGGTTATGCACCACTGCGCCGCCCCGGTCGCCGTGGTCCCCCACCCTTGAGCCGTGCACACCCCTCGCCATCGCCCACCCGAGCAGCGACAAGGAGCACCACCGTGGCCAGCACCCACCGCCCCGCCCGGCCCGACAGCCCGCCCGCACCGCCGTGCGGCCACCTGCGCCGGGCTCTCGGCCGGGAGCGCAATCCGCTCGGCCGTGCCCTCGACCGGGCCCGGAGCCGGGCGGTGGTGCTCACCGCCCTCGGGATCGCACTCGCGGCACTCCTCGGCGCCGGGGCCGCCGTCACCCACCTCGCGGACGGCTGGCGGCAGGCCGAGGCCACGGCCGCCCGCCTGCACCGCGTCGACGCCCTGGTGCAGGGCTCCGTCCGGAAGGCGGAAGCCACCGTCGTAAGAGGGAAGGCCGTCTATCGCGCCGACGCGGCCTGGACCTACCCCGGCAACCAGCGCAACACCGGCAGCATCGACGTCCCCCGGACCACCGGGCCCGGCGCCACCGTCGGGATCTGGGTCGACCAGAGCGGCCGCCCGGCCGCCGCACCCCCGAGCGCCGCCGACCTGGTGGCCGACGCCGTGTTCCTGGGCCTGTTCCTGTTCGGCCTGCTCGGCGTTCTCGCCTCCGCGGGGCTCTGCGCGAGGCTGAGCGCCCTCGACCGTCGGGCCGACCGGGCGTGGACGCGGTCCTGGGCCCGATTGGAGCCCGTGTGGAGCGGCCGTGCCCCGCCCGGCAACCATCACGGCTGACCGGACACGACAGCACGGTTCCCCCTCCCCCAGCCGGATCCCCCCCGAAAGGAAGACCGTGGCAGACCAACCCGATACCACCGGTGACATCGCACGCGCCGTCGTCGCCGCCGCGTGTGCCGCACCGTCCATCCACAACACCCAGCCGTGGCGTTTCCGCTTCGACGAGGACACCCGGGTGTTCGAGGTGCACTCCGCCCCGGTCCACGGTTTGCCCCGGACCGATCCCGATGCCAGGGCGGTGCACGTCTCGGTCGGCGCGGCGCTGTTCAACCTCCGTGCCGCCGCAGTGCACTTCGGCCGGGAGCCGGTGGTGCGGCTGCTTCCCGACCCGGAGACCCCGGACCTGCTCGCCACCGTCCGGCTCGCCGGAAGACCACGGGCCGCCCTGACCCGTCGCCCCGACCTCTACCGGGCGATCTGGCGCCGGCGCACCAGCCGCTTCCCGTTCACGCCCGAGCCGGTACCGGCCGCCGTCCTGGCGGAACTCGCCGAGTGCGCCCACCAGGAAGGCGCGGAGCTGCTGCGCCCCGGCCCCGCCGGGAGGGCGCGACTGCTCGGCCTCACCGCCGACGCCGAACATCGCAACCGCAACGATCCGGCGCGCCGGGCCGAGAGTCTGCTCTGGATCGCCGGCCCCGACGACCGGGCGGGAATTCCGGCCTACGCCGCCGGGACGCAGGATGTCGGCGGACGTCTGCCCATGCGCGAATTCGTCCCCGGCACCGGTACGGGTCGGCCACAGGTCGCGTACGAGTCCGAGCCACAACTCCTCCTGCTGGCGACCCGCCACGACGGCCGGGCGGACTGGCTGCGCGCGGGCCAGGCGCTGCAGCACGCGCTGCTGCTGCTCACCCTGCGAGGCCTCCGTGCCTCCCTGTTCCACCAGGCCATGGAATGGCCCGACCTGCGGGCCCGCGCAGCGGCCGCGCTCCCGCACCACTGCGCGCCCCAGATGCTGCTGCGCGTCGGCCACGGGCCGGCCGGCTTCCCCACGCCGCGACGCCTGCCGGTCCCGCCGGTCACCCGGTGGAGGACCCTGACCCCCTCAGTGCCCGAGGAGGCCGCCGTGTGACGAGCCGGATCCCGCGCTCCTCGCTTCGCCCGCCTTGTCCCCGGCCGCCCCGGCGTCCCGGACGAGGTAGGGCCGGACGGCCCTATCGAAACCGCCCCGGGTCACGCCAGACTTGGTGGAGGTTTCACGCGGCCTGCCACCGGGGCGGGCCCACGGGGTTGGAGCGGTGATGACGGAGAGTCCGGCGGCTGGGACGAGCGGCTCAGTGACGGTGTTCCTGCTGGACGACCACGAGGTGGTCCGCCGGGGCGTGCACGACCTGCTGGACGCCGAGCCGGACCTCCAGGTGATCGGCGAGGCCGCCACTGTCGAGCAGGCGCTCGCCCGGGTCCCCGCGCTGCGCCCCGACGTCGCGATCCTCGACATGCGGCTGCCGGACGGCGACGGCGTGACGGTCTGCCGCGAACTGCGCTCCCGGATGCCCGAACTGATCTGCCTGATCCTCACCTCGTTCGACGACGAGGAGGCCCTCCTGGACGCCATCATGGCCGGGGCCGCCGGCTACGTCCTCAAGCAGATCAGCGGCACCGACCTGGTCTCCGCCGTACGCACGGTCGCCTCCGGCCAGTCGATGCTCGACCCCGGCGCCGCCACCCGGCTGATGGCCCGCCTGCGCGGCGACGCCGTCACCGAACAGAGCTCCGACCTGCCCCAGCTCACCGAGCGCGAGCGGGAGGTCCTCGCCCTGGTCGGTGAGGGACTCACCAACCGCCAGATCGGCCAGCGGCTCTACCTCGCCGAGAAGACCGTCAAGAACCACATCTCCCGCCTGCTCGCCAAACTCGGCGTGGAACGCCGGGTGCAGGCCGCCCTGATCGCCACCCAGACCCTGGCCACCCACGGGCAGCCGACCGGTCGGCCCGGCCGCTGAACCAGCCGCCCCGGGACACCCGCCCCACCGACCAGGTCCGGTCGGCATCCTCGCCGGGGACCAACGGCCCCTCCCCCGGCGCCCGATGCGGCGACACCATCGATGCCATGACACCTGACACCACGCCGCTGGACGGGCGAGAGTGCCGACGGCTCCTCGCCGGCCTCTCGGTCGGCCGGGTCGTCTACACCCTCGGTGCCCTGCCCGCCGTTCAACCCACCCAATACAGGCTCGGCGCCGACGGCAGCGTCCTGCTGAGCGCCACCGCCGGTTCCGAGCTGGTCCGAGCGGTCTCCGGCGCGCTGGTGGCCTTCGAGGCCGGGGAGCTCGACGCGGCAGACGGCACCGGCTGGAGCGTGACCGTCCTCGGCCGCGCCGACGTCACACCCGACCGGACGGCAACCGGCCCGACCGACACGGTCACCGTCCGCATCCTTCCCGAGCTGGTGAGCGGCCGCCTGTTCCCGCCGACCCGCCTGGTCCAACGCTGACCGGATCACCGCCTCCAGCCAGCGGACGGCACGACGAAGGCGGTGCCGACAGGCCGGGTCAGTGTTCCAGCGGCACCGACCAGGACAACCTGGTGCCGCCGGTCTCCGGAGAGGCCAGCTCGAAAACGCCCCCCAGGGTCTCGGCCCGCTCCGCGAGGTTGCGCAGCCCGCTGCGCCGCCCCTGTTCCGGGATGCCCACCCCGTCGTCCTGCACCGTGAGCACCACCCGCGACCCGGTCGCCTGCAGCACCACCTCGACCCGCCCGGCCCGGGCGTGCCGGGCCGCGTTGCTCAGCGCTTCTCCCAGGACCGCCACCACATGGTCGGCCACCTCCGTGGGCACGTCCGTGTCGAGTAGGCCCTCCATGCTCAGCCTGGGCGGGAAGCCCAGCGCGGCCTGCGCCTCCTCGGCCACCCGCACCACGCGCGACCGCAGGCCCTGGCCGCCCTTCTCCTCCCGCGCCCGCAGGCCGAAGATCGTCGACCTGATGATCTTGATGGTCTCGTCCAGGTCCCCCACCGCACGCAGCACCCGGTCCGATGCGCCGGGATGATCGATGACCCGGGCCGCGCTCTGCAGCGTCATCCCCGTCGCGAACAGTCGCTGGATGGCCAGGTCGTGCAGGTCCCGGGCGATCCGGTCGCGGTCCTCCAACATCGCCAGTTGCTCGACGTCGCGGCGGCGTTCCGCCAGCTCCAGGGCCAGCGCGGCCTGGTCGGCGAAGCCCAGCAGCGGGCCGATCTCCCGGTCGGTGAACTCGGGCCGGCCCGCCTTCCTGGCCAGCAGCAGCACGCCGTCGATCTGTCCCTCGGCCCGGCCCAGTGGGACCGCGACTGCCGGTCCGAGCCCGGCGAAGCGGCTCGGCCCGGCGGAGAGCCGGGGATCGCCGGCCAGGTCCACCGTGGTCACCGGCACCCCCGAGGCGCAGGCCGCACCCGACAGCGACCCCTCCAGCGGCACCACCAGGCCCGACCGGCCGACCGCGTCGCCGCCGAGCGCCAGTTCCACGCGGACCGTTCCCGTCCCCGGCACCGGAACGGAGACGTCCGCCAGGTCCGCGCCGGTGATCTCCCGCGCCCGCTGGGCGATCAGCTCCAGCACCTCGGAGCGGGATCCGCCGGACAGCAGGGCGCGGGTGATCTCCGCACTCGCGCTCAGCCAGTGCTGCTGGCGCTGGGCCTCCTCGTACAGCCGGGCGTTGTCGATCGCCACGCCGGCCGCGACCGCCAGGGTGGAGATCACGGACTCGTCGTCGGCGTCGAACTCCTCACCGCCCCGCTTGTCCGTCAGGTAGAGGTTCCCGAACACCTCCTCGCGCACACGCACCGGCACGCCCAGGAAGCTCCGCATCACGGGGTGGTGCGCCGGGCACCCGAACGACGAGGGGTGCGCGGACAGGTCTTCCAGCCGCAACGGCTCCGGGTGGCGGATCAGCTGGCCCAACAGGCCCCGACCGGTCGGGTAGGGGCCGATCCGGGCGATCTCCTCCTCCGTCAGGCCCACCGTGAGGAACTGCGACAGCGTCTCCCCGTCCGGCCCGATCACCCCGAGCGCCGCGTACCGGGCGTCCACCAGGACCGCCGCCGCCTCCACGATCCGCCGCAGCACCTGCGTCAGATCCAGCTCCCGGCCGACCGACAGCACCGCCTCCAGCAGGCTGTGCACCCGGTCCCGGGTGCCCCGGGCCGCGTCGATCCGCGCCTGAAGCTCCTCCAGCAACTCGTCCAACCGCAGTTGCGGCATCCGTGACCGCACCGTCTCGCCGCTCACGGGCCCCTCCTCATCGCCGAAGTCGCGGCCGATTCTCGCAGACGGCCACCGGATCCCGGGACCTTCGGTACCGAGGTGGGGCTGCTCGGCCCCTGTGACCGACCGTCGGCACGGCGGGAGTCTGGTCGCCGGACGGGACCGCGCCTACGGGTGGCGCGGTCCTCCGCCGACCAGGGAGGTCACAGAGATGTCGCACAGCGTGGTGGTGGGGATCGACGGCTCGGCACAGAGTGCGGCGGCGGCCGAGTGGGCTGCCCTCGAGGCCCGCCGGAACGGGCTCGCGCTGCGGATGGTCCATGTCGCCGGCGGCGAGGTGGAGGCGCTCGACCGCGACCTCGGCGGCGACAGCGCGCTGCCGGGCCCGGTGGCCGCGATCCGGGACCGGATCACGGCCGAGCTACCCGAACTGGCGCTCTCCTGCGAGATCATCCCCGGGAACCCGGCCCACGCGCTGGCCGCCACCGCCCGGCGGGCCACGATGCTGGTCCTGGGCTCGCGCGGCCTGGGCGGCTTCGCCGACCTCCTGGTCGGTTCGGTCGGGTTGCGCGCCACCGCCCGCGCAGACTGCCCGGTGGTGCTGGTCCGCGCCGGCTCGGACGGAGGAACCGGAACGGACGGACCGACCACGGCGCCCGGAGCCGTCGTCGTGGGCGTCGAGGGCGACCGGCCGTGCGACGCGGTGCTCGCCTTCGCCTTCCAGCACGCGGCCGGCACCGGCGCCGCCCTACGGGTGATGGAGAGCCGGGACACATTCCGCGGCCCGTACACCACCGAGGCGCCGGTGGGCATGCGGGAGATCGGGGAGTCCCTGGCGGCCGCCGAGCAGGTGCGACTCCAGGACGCGCTGTCGCGCTGGCGGGACAAGTTCCCCGAGGTCCGCACGACGGCGGAGGTGTGCCCGTGGAGCCCAAGCCGGATGCTCGTGGAGGCCTCCCGCACCGCGTCGCTGGTCGTCCTCGGCCGGCGCGCTCCCAAGCACCCGATGGCCGGACCCCGGCTGGGGGCGGTGGCCCAGTCGGTGCTGCACCACACCCACTGCCCCGTCGCCGTCGTACCGCACCGTTGAACCACCGGTCGCACCCGGGTCCCTGACACGGGACCAACCGCGCGGCGGACCCGGGACCTTCGGCCGCGAGCGGGTCCCATTGGGCCGGTCCCCCGGCGCCCAGCACGAGGAAGCCTGGAAGGGACGGCGCGCGTGGCACCCGCCCGGTGCCCTGACATCGGACGATGATCCGGAAAGGCAGTCCAGCATGGCCCGTCGCCCGCGGCACGAGTCGAAGGCGGCTTCCGAGAGCAGCAGCCTTCCCGCCCCCGAGCCGACCGCCGTCGACCGCCTAGTGCGCAACGCGCTCGACGCGCTGGCCGCGTACGCCTCCTTCACCCAGGAACAGGTCGACCACATCGTCAGGAAGGCCTCGCTGGCCGCACTGGAACGGCACACCGCGCTCGCGGTGCTGGCCGTGGAGGAGACCGGCCGCGGGGTCTTCGAGGACAAGGCGGTCAAGAACGTCTTCGCCCGCGAGAACGTCACCCACGTGATGGCCCGGACCAGGACGGTCGGGGTGGTACACCGGGACGAGATCGACGGCATCGTCGAGATCGCCGAGCCGGTCGGCGTGGTCGCCGGCATCACCCCGGTGACCAACCCGACCTCGACCGTGATCTTCAAGTGCCTGCTGGCGCTGAAGACGGGCGTCGCCGCCTTCGCCGCCTCGCTCGGCAACGTCACCCGGGTCGACGTCCTGCCCTTCCACAAACTCGGCGCCGCCAAGTGGCGCGCACTCGGCCTCGACTTGCCCCTCGCCGACACCCCGGTGCCCACGCCGGACCAGATCGCCCGAGCCCGAGCGATCTTCGCCGCACAGGGCCTGCAGACCGTCTGAACCCGGACGGGTTCCCCGGCAGGTCCCGGGCCGCGGTACGGCTGCTCAGCACCGGCGCCCGGACCATCCCGGTTCCACCTGCTCCCAAGCGGACTCCCAGCTCCGCTGGGCCCGCCGATCCAGCTGGTGGCGGCCACCCCTGCCTACCGAATCCGAGCACGGAGACCGTGCCGATGCCCGCCAGGACGGCGTCCGAGACGATCAGTTCGTTCGACCTGGGCACGCTGATCGGCAGTCCGGCGTCGCTCAGCCCGACCCGGACGGCCGTCCCGATGGCCGTGCCGTCCGGTACGGGGATGCTGCCGGTACCGGGCCCGGCCGGATACGCCCACCGCGCCGGGGCGTGCTCCCGCGCGCTGCCTGCCCGGGGATTGTCCGGTACGACAAGAGCCGTATGCCGGGAGACTGTCACCCGACCTCGCCAAGGTTCGCATGAACGCCAAGCACGCCACAGCCCTGCTGCGGGCTCTGCTCGCCCTGACGAACGCGGAGAGCCCCCGCCGGCGGATGACGGTCGGGTGGTTGCGATCCTCGGGGCCCAAGAACTGATCTGCCGGGTCACAGGTCGTTGCCGGCGTAGGAGAGGTTGAAGCTCTTGTTGGTGAGGGGGAAGTCGGGGACGATCGTGTCCGCGAGGGCGACCGGCAGGGCGGGCCAGTTGAAGAAGGACGGGTCGACGATCTTGACGCGGCTCAGGCGACCGGCACCGGCCGAGCAGCGGCAGCGGCCTCGCCGAGGGCTGGCGCGGCACCATCGCCACCCGGATCGAACTCGCCGCCGACGCTGCTCATCGCGACAACCGGCTACACGGCGAACAGGTGGGTCCCAAGGATGTAGATCCCGGCCCGGATCAGCATGGCCTTGCGCCGGCTCTTCTCCTCCGAGGTGGCGTCACTCATGGCCGGTTCTCCTGGGGTCGGGTGGCGGGGCGGTCGTGGCGGGGCCGGGGGCGGATGTGCAGGCGCTGGCCGGTGAGGGCGGCGTCGGCGAGGCGTTCGCGCAGGGTGGTCAGGTCGACGACGTCAGGGGCCGTCGGGGCGCCGTGATCGTCGTAGGGGGTGATCTCGAAGCGCAAGGGCGTCCTTCCGGGTCAGGGTGCGGGCTTGGCGGGCAGGGGCAGTTGAACGCGCACGGTCTTGCCCGCGCTCAGGGTGGAGGGGGCGATGACGAGGCGGCCGCCGAAGTCGTAGACGAGTTCGGCGATCACCTGCAGGCCCCCGCGGGCCGACACCCTCGGCACGCGGGGGTGCTGGTCGGCCACCAAAACTTCGAGGTAGCTGTCCCCCAGGCTCACGGTCAGCCCGAGCTGGGGTGAGCGCTCGGCGGCGTGGCGCACGCAGTTGGTCACCAGCTCGGTGACGATCAGCAAAGCGGCGTCCAGGACAGCCGCTTCGCGCGGCAGGCCCCACGTGGTGAAGCGGATCTGTACGGTGTGCCGGGCCAGCGGAATCGAGGACGGGAGCGTCGGAAGGGACAGCGTGAGGTGCCGCCCGGAGGCGATGGGCGGGTCCTCGCGGGCGGGCGGAACGTCGTCCCATTCGCGCCAGTTCCGGCGTCCCCAGCGGCGCTTCACCTCCGGGGCTCGCTGGGTGCGGTCATCGGTCGGCTCCGTTTCATACCGTGGCATCCGCCAGGACGCCGGTGGTGTGCAGTTCGGTGCGGGCGTGGGCGATGGCATCGGGGGTGTGAGCGAAGACCCGGCCCGCCGCGTGCAGATCGTCCAGGACGCCGAGCGCGTCCAGGGTGCGCCGGTGGCCGGGCTTGACGCCGGACACCAGGACCAGGATGCCGTGCCGCTCCAGCTTGCTGATCGCGTCGCCGAGGACGAGGGCGCCGGTGGAGTCGATGGCGGTGACCTGGGACATGCGCAGGATGACGGCCTTGACGTCGGCGGTCTCGGCGAGCTGGAGCAGGAAGCGGTGGGCGGCGGCGAAGAACACCGGGCCGTCTATCCGGTAGGCGGCGATGTGCTCGGCGAGCAGTGCCTGCTCCTCCTCGTGGTGGTCGGCCGGAGGGAGACCGTCGTGCAGGGGTACCTGCTGCAGCCTCGCGGACTGTGCGACCTGGCGCAGGGCCAGGATCCCGGCGACGGCCAGGCCGACGATGACGGCGGTGACCAGGTCGAAGGCGAGAGTGGCGGCGGCGGTGAGAACCAGGATGGCAGCCTCGCCGCGGCCGCTGCGGGCCAGCGCCCGCAGCGAGGCGACCTCGACCATCCGGACGGCGGTGGCGATCAGCACACCGGCGAGCGCGGCCAGCGGGATGTCCTGCACGAGGGGTGCGGCGGCGAAGACGACTACGGCGAGCACGGCTGCGTGGACCAGGGCGGCGAGCCGGGAGGCGGCGCCGGAGCGGACATTGACGGCGGTGCGGGCGATCGCGCCGGTGGCGGCCACGCCGCCGAACAGCGGGGCGACCAGATTGGCCACTCCCTGACCGAACAACTCCCGGTCGCTGTCGTGGCGTTCGGACACGCTCATCGCGTCGGCGGCGGTCGCCGACATCAGCGACTCCAGCGCCGCCAGCGCCGCGACCGCGAAGGCGGCGGTGAGCAGATGCGGAACGGCGCCGAGGTCCAGGAACCCCAGGGACGGCATCGGCAGTCCAGCCGGAAGGTGACCGATGGTCGCCACGTCCAGGTGGACGAAGTGGGCCGCCAGGGTCGCGGCTGCGACGGCGAGCAGCGAGAACGGGATGCCGGGGCGCCACCGGGCACCGGCCAGCATCACGGCGGCGACGCCGAGCGCCACCGCGATCGCCGCCGGGTGCGGGTGGCGGACGAAGTCGGCAACGGCCTGGGCCGCCACAACCACGACGTTCTCGGCGTCACCCTTCTTGACGCCGAGCGCGGCGGGCACCTGCTGGAGCCCGATCACGCCGGCGATGCCAAGGGTGAAGCCCTCCACCACCGGGGCGGGGACGTAGGCCATGAAGCGGCCGGCGCCACCCAGCGCGAGAGCGATCAGCAGTGCACCGCTGATCAAACCGACGGTGAGCACGCCGGAGGTGCCGTACTGGTGCACGATCGGCACCAGGACCACGGTCATGGCGCCGGTCGGGCCGCTGACCTGGAGGTTGGAGCCGCCGAACATCGCGGCCAGGGCGCCGGCGACCACGGCGGTGGCCAGCCCGGCCTCGGCGCCGGCGCCGGAAGCGACGCCGAAGCCGAGGGCGAGTGGCAGGGCGACGATCGCCACCGTCAGGCCGGCCAGCAGGTCCTTGCGCGGCGAGCGGCCCATGGTGGCGAGGATCGCGCGATTCGGCAGAACGGCGCGGACGCGTCCGGCGGCACGGTTCAGAAGGGTCGGCTGTACGGCACTCACGCGGTCTTCTCCCGGACGTCCTGCACGTCGGCCCCGCGCAACTCGGCGAGCAGCGTCCCCTGGTCGGTGATCATCTCAGTGAGGATGCGGCGCGCGGCCCGCAGCAGCTCCGCGACGTCCGGCGTGCTCAGCGCATAGACCACCGTGTTGCCCTCACGGGTGGCGGTGACCAGATTGCTGCGGCGCAGGACGCCGAGCTGCTGGGAGAGGCTGGACGGCTCGATCTCGATCGAGGCGAGCAACTCGCGCACCGGGCGCGGACCGTCTTGGAGCAGTTCCAGCACGCGGATGCGCGCCGGGTGGCCGAGCGTACGGAAGAACTCCGCCTTGGCCTGGTACAGCGGGACGGCCATGCTCAGTCTTCTTCCTCTTCCTCGACGGTGCGCTCGACCTCGATGCCGTGGTGGGCGGCGATCCGCAGGAGCTGCGTGATGCGTCCGGCGTACGCCTGCGCGCCGTCCTCGTCGCCGGCCGCCCGAGCGCTGGCCCGCTGCCGGCGCGCCTCGGCGAGCTGCTCACGAAGCTCCTGGCCGAAAACGTCGCTCATGCGCCCCTCCTCGCCGCCGGCGCTGCCGCGCGCGGCCACACCCCTGCCGGATACAAGGCAGCATCATCTATGAAATTGAAGAATTCTTCAAGTTGCGATCATCGCAGATCGACATACGCCCGGCTTGAGGCGGTAATGATCAACAGTGGTCATCGCCACGGCCGAAGCCGGCCTCATCCGTAGCCTTCGAAACCAACGACCTGGTGAGGAGGAGCAGATGGCGAACGTCGACAGTGCCCTCAAGGATGCGATGACCATCGACGGGGCGCTCGGTGCCGCCGTGGTCGACTCCGGGAGCGGGATGGCTCTGGGGTCGCTCGGCGCCGCCCAGGACCTGGAGCTCGCGGCGGCCGGCACCACCGGACATGTTCCGCGCCGCCTCCCGCTCCCTGGACACGCTCGGTCTGCACGGCGAGCAGATCGAGGACACCCTGACCACGCTCACCCACCAGTATCACCTGATCAGGCCACTGACCCGCCCCGGGGGCAGCGGCCTGTTCCTCTACCTCGTCCTGGACCGCGCGCGCCAACCTCGCGATGGCCCGCCACCAGATCCGCCGGATCGAGGCCGACGCGCGGCCCCAGCGGGAAGGTGAGCGCCGCAGTTTTGCCCTGCCGACAGGAGAGGAGGGGTCGGAACATGACAGGATTCGACCCAGGCGGGCAGGCCGGCGACGCCGAACGTCACAACCTCGCCCGCGACATGCGTCAGATGTACGACGCCGGGGCGTCCGTTCGCGAGATCGCCGAGAAGTACGAAAGGTCGTACGGGTCCGTCCACCGCCTGCTGCGCATGGCCGACGTCACCTTCCGTCCGCGCGGCGGCCCGACCTCGCACGGCTGAACAGGAGCCGCCGATCACGTGGCGGCGACCGCTCGGTCGGCGCCCGCCCATCACCTCCGGGCGGGCCCGAGGCGCGGTGATGGCCCCACGGGCATCGGCGTCCGTGGCCGCATGCTGCCCTTCTTGCCGCGATCGACCGGGTTCGGCCCGATCAGCGATCCCCCGGTTGGCGCGAACGGAGGCCGCCGCGACGATTGCTGAGGTCAAGTCCACCTCGCCCCGGGCCCCGAGTTCGTCCAGCACCGCCCGGTGCAGCCGACGCCATAGGCCGGCCTCGGTCTCTACCGTGAAGCGGCGATACGCGGTGGCGGGCGACGTACCGAATGTCGGCGACAGATGCCGCCAGGCACAGCCGCTGGTCAGCGCGTACACCACTGCCGTGAACACGGCCCGCTCGTCACACGGAGCGGTCCCACCACCTTGCGACCGAGCAGCGAACGACGGCAGCAACGGGGCGGTCAGGTCCCAGAGTTCATCAGGAACCAGACACTTCGATAGATCAGCACCCACGACCGCCATCATGCTGCACGAACATCAAGTCACATGAGACAACCTCTAAGCCTTGATTGGTGCGGCCGACCTGGCGGCCTGCTCGATCTTCGCGCAGTAGGCTGCGCGGGCTTCCTCGTCGATCTGCTTCTCGTGTTCGGGGCGCACCCCGGTCCGGCCGTCGAGGCCCTCGCGCAGGATATCGGCGTGCCCGGCATGGCGGTTGGACTCGCCGAGGACATGGACCATGATGGTGAACAGGTTCGTGTTGGAATAAGGCTCCGGCCACCACGGCACGTGGCCGGGGGCGTCGAGGGGAAGCTCGTTGATCGTCGCGTCCGAGTGTTCCCACGTGCGCCGGTAGAACCCGATGATCTGATCGCGGGTCTCGTCCTCGGTCGCCCACAGATCGCTGCCGTTGGAGTCCTGCCACCGGGGCAGCGGTTCCAGGGAAGGGCGGTCGAAGACCTCGCCGAAGTACCTGGCCTCGACGCTGGCCACGTGTTTGACCAGACCGAGGAGGTTGGTCCCGGTCGCTGTCAAAGGTCGGCGGGCGTCGTACTCGGACAAGCCGTCGAGTTTCCAGAGCAGCGCCTCGCGGTCCCGCCGCAGTCTCCCGTGCAGGTTGTCTTTCGCGAATTCATCGATCATGCGCCATGAGCCTGCCATGGGCTGCTCGTGGTCTCAAGATCCCGTACGTGGTCCGCAACGACTGGCAGAGCCGAGGCCTGGCCATGGCCGCTGCCCTGACCTGCTACAAGAAGGTCGCGGAACTTGCCACGTGAGACAACCTCTTATAGATGGGCGCCGGGTGGTCGAACGTCTTCTCCCCGGCCCTGGCCGCGTCCTGCCTCCCGGAGTGCGCCAGGGCGAGCACGCCGTCGATATCCACGCCCACCTCGCCACCCGCTTCCCGGGTCGCCTCGCCGGCCAACCGTCAGACCCCTTCGCTGACTTCGGCCCGCGCTCGGCGAATCGCCGCGAGTGCACGGGCGGGGCGAGGCCAGGGTGTCGATCAGGCGAGAGACAGTCGGGTCGGAGCGGACCAGGTGCGGGCTCTCACCGCGAGCCGCAGGTCAGAGCCCCAATTCCGCGTTGGTGATCGCATGGTGGTCGCAGGCGATCACCCGGGCGTGGCACCTGTAGCCTCCGTGCGCCGATCAAGGAGCCACAGCTGCAGGAGGCAGAAGAATTGCGCAGGTCAGGACGACCAGGCCGGGTCTACCGGCTCACCGACCGGGCGCGCACGCTCGGCCCGGTCTACCGGGCCCTCGCCCCGTGGTCCTCGGACCATCTTGACCACACGCCCCAGGGACGGTCCGGCCGGATCGAGGATGCGCTGCACCGCCTGCAGTTGGTGGACACCACCGAGGTGGTCCGGCTTCCAGCCCGGACGGTCGCGTCTACGTCGGCTGGCTGCCCGAGGACCACGGCGCCCGGCAGCGCGGCATCGTCTGGCGCGTCCAGGTCCAGCCCGCCGACGCCTGGACCCAGGAGTTCTTCGCCGCGACTGGCGTGGTCCCCGTACGCGACAGCAAGGACCCGGGTGGTCCTGCGCTGATCTTTGATGTTGCCGCATGGGCTGCGTTCATCGCCAAGGTCAAGAGCGGGAGCTTCCCGACCACTTGAGTCATGTTGCCGGCCCGCCTCGCACTGAGGCGGGCCCGGACGCCCCGGACCGAGGACGGCCTCCCCGTCGTGGGAGAGTCATTCCCATGATCTTCATACGCCAACAGCCCAGGCGCGTCGCCGCAGTCGTCTTCCTCAGCGCCGCCGCACTTCTCTTGACCGCGTGCGGAGAACAGCGTCCCGTGCATTCGGCGACGACGAGCACCGCCACACCCACGCCCTACGTGGAGCCCGGAGCCGGCGACGGCGCGCCGCACTACCGGGAGAACAACGGCTCCCGCATCGCGGGCGAGATGTCCCCCGCGAGCGCGGCGGACGCGAAGAAGGAGGCCGACCGCATCGAGCCCGTCCTCAAGGCGCTCTGGCAGGCCGGCACCTGGGACCCGAAGACCGTCCGTACCGCGCTGCTCAAGCTCGGGTACCAGGAGAAACCGAACGGGCCGCTGGTGGTGCGGCAGATGGACGCGCGCTTCGTGACCGACCACTACGTCACCCCCGAGGGCGCCGTGGTCAGCCTCCAAGTGCACGACGACGCCTGCGTCATAGGCTTCGTGCAGCGGAGCAACTACCAGGCGAAGGCCACCGGGCCGTACCCCGAGTCCGGCTGCTTCGAACCGCCCTTCGCGCACTGACCGGCAGCGTATCCGCCGGTGGAGCCCCGGGCGCGCTCCGACCGCCCGGGCCGGGCTGCGCGCGGGCGACCTGCCGCTCACCCCCGACGACGAACCCATGGGCAGCGCCCAGGCCCTGCAGCGCCTGATGCTCGCGGACGCCATCGGGCGCTCCCTCCCGCTCACCGTCCTGCGCGGCGAGGCACTGGTCGACGTGATCGCCGTACCGGCCGAACTCGCTGCCGATGACTGAGGGTTGTCAACCGCTAGCCGCGCGGCGCGCGGCGCATCGTCCACAGGGTCGGCCCGTCGCCCGGCAGCGCCACCTCCTCCAGCACCTCGAAGCCGAAGTGCCGGTAGACGGCGAGGTTCTCCGCCTTCGAGGACTCCAGGTGGACCGGCAGCCCCGCCGCGTCCGCCCGGGCGAGCCCCGAGCGCAGCAGGGCGGCGCCCTGCCCCCGGCCCTGCGCGAGCGGGTCCGCGCCGATCACCGCCAGGTACCAGTGCGCCTCCTGCGGCGCGGTCGCGGCGGCCGCATCGACGCACTGCCGGAACCAGCCGGCCCGGTCCCCGAGGAGCTCCGCCAGTTCCCGGATCGTGCCCTCGTCCGGTACGGCCTTCTCCTGCGCCTCCGGCGCCACCCAGAACGCGGCCGCGTGCTCGGTGCGCTCGCACAGCCCGTACGGCAGGTACTGGCGGGTGAGCAGCGTGGTGAAGTAACTGCCCAGCGCGGCCGGGCGGGTGGCGTCCTCCGGGAAGAACCAGCACATCATCGGATCGTCCTCGAAGGCCCGGGCCAGCACCCGGGACATCGCCCCGACGTCCTCGCCCGTCGCCGCCCTCGGCGTGCTCGTGTCCGCGTTCGTGGTCGCGTTCGTGGTCGCATTGGTGTTCGTCATCCGCATACGGACATTCTGCGCGTCCTTATCCGCACCGCCCGGGCGGGGGTAGCTGTTGTACCGTCAACTCGCCTACGGCTAGGAGAGTGTGGAGTGGCCGCTGCGGGCGGCGGCCCGCTGTCCGAACGGCGGCCACTCCACCGTGAGGCGCCGGGGGCGCCTCCGGCCGTCGCGGGCTCCGGAGTACCGGCCGGGGCCCGGGGGCCGTCCATGGGGCGGTTCGGACCGTACGGTCCGAACCGCCGGCAGCAGGCCCCCGGCTACCCCTTCGCCGGGAGCAGTTCCGGCGCGGGGCCGACCGGCAGGTGCCAGCGGGCGCGGCGGTGCAGGGCCTCCAGGTCGTGCAGCAGTTCGGGCACCGGGACGGTCAGCACCGGGCAGCCGGCCCGGCGGGCGCAGTACCCGGACACCGGGCGCCGCAGCCGGCGGCGCAGCGGGCCGCCGCTGCGCCCGAGCACCAGCAGGTCGTCGGCCCGGTCGGCGAGGTGCACCAGGGCGGGCCCGGTCTCGCCGCGGATCACCACCGGCTGCACCGGCACGCCCGGGTCGGCGCCGCCGAAGGCAGCGTCCAGCGCCTCGTCCAGGCGCCGCTCGGCGGCCTCCCGGACGGCGGCGAGCAGCGGTGGGCAGGGCGAGCGCCGGTAGCCGTGCTCGCCGCCCGGCGGCTCCCAGGCGAGCACCGGCCACAGCTCCGCGCCCCGGTTCCGGGCCTCGGCCACCCCGCGGTGCAGCGCCGCCAGGCTCCCCAGCGACCCGCTGACCCCGACCACCACCCTGGGTGCCGCGCCGTCCTGCTGCCGCCCGTTGCCGTGCATGGTCCGTCCTCGTGTGGTTGGGTGCTCCGTCGACCTCCACCCAATCGCTGCCTGGCCGGTCGGTCGGCCCTTGTTGACGGCTTCCTGACGCGCCGGGTGGTGTTCCCTACGCACTCCGTACGCGGGCCGGGCTCTCCCCCTCGCCGCCCCCCTGGCCCTGGGTGCCGGTCCGGCCGCGGCGGCCACCGGAGACCTGGCGGTCAACGGCACGACCCACACCGACCCCTCCGGGTGCTACGCACTGGACGGGATCGCCAGCATCGTCGACGACCTCACGGACGAGGCGGCGGAGATCCACTCCGGCGCGGACTGCGCCGGGGAGGTCCTCGAAGTGATCCAGGCCGGCGACGACGGCCGCGTCACCGAGGCGCAGAGCCTCTACGTCCTCTGACCCGGCGCGAAGTCCCCTGACCCGGCGAGGACCGGCAGCTGATCGCGAAGCGGCTCTGCTCCCCGAGGCCCTGCTGGCCTGGCTGCGGACTTGGTCGGAGCAGGCCCTGCGGCGACGGTGGCGGCCCAGTCGCGGCGCCCCTCGCCGATGTGCTGCGCCAGATCGAACAGCGTCCACTCGGGGCAGGTCGGCACCTGCACGTCGAGGCCGGGCGCGGAGGCGACCGCGGCGCGGAAGGCAGTTGACCGTTCGTCGATCAGTCGCAGCAGAACGGGGAACTCGAGTGTGTTGTCACCCTGGATCTCTGTCACTGCGTTCCGCCGATCGGACAGCGATTTTCACCGCCGCCATCGCGGGCGGACCCTCACCACCCCGGAGAAAGGAGCGCCGACAGCGCACCGGAGGGCCTGTTGCGGTACCAGCGCCTGCTGCACCCCCGGACGAGGAAGCCCTCGCCCCGGCCCAGAGCCCGGCCGAGGCGAAAGGCCGCCGCCGGCTGCGCGTGTGGCGGCTGGGGCACGGACCGGACGGGAGGCCGGTGAGCAGGGCGACGACGCCGGGCCGTGGTGCTGACCGGCGCACCGGTGTCCGGGTCGGCCCCCGGCGTCCTCATTCAAGGTGAGCCGCGAGCCGACTCTGGTCGCGTACCTGCCCGGCGGTGTGGTGCTCCTTCTCCGTCGCGGTGCCCGCCGGAGCCGGACGCCGGGCAGGTCGCCGATTGTCAGTCGATGCCTTCGATGATGCGGAAGTCGCGCTCGACGCCGTCGGAGAGCGCGGCCAGCGCCTCCTGGTAGGCCTCACTCTCGCGGGCCGCGAGGGCCTGTTCGAAGCTGTCGAACTCGATCAGGATGGTGCGCTCGGCGATTCCGGCCTCGTGTGCGACGACCCGACCGTCACGGGCGAGGAGCCGCCCGCCCCCGGCCCGGACGGCCGGACCGGCCAGCTTGTTGTAGGCAGCCAGCTTCTCAGGGTCTGAAATGGTGCGGTAGACACTGACCCAGTAGCCTTTGGGCACGGAACCCCCCAGTGTTCGTAAGAGCACATCTGACTTCGAATATGTAATTCAGATCGATCGTACCCAACGACGGGACGCCGGGGTGGTTCGGAGAACGCGCCGGTCAGCCGACCCGGCGGTCGCCGTGAGGAACTCGCGGTCGGCATCCTGAGCAGTAGGCATCGTCGGCGACCGGCCGGGTCCCGTTGCGCATCGGCCGCAGGCACAGCCCGTCCGTGCCGAGCTGGCCGTGTCGGTGTCCTGGAACGACCGGTTCGGCGCTGGCGGAGCGGCGCGTTGGATGGCCGTCGAGCCGCTTCTCACTCAGCAGCGGGCATGGTGCATCCGCTTCCCGTCGTCGCCGCACTGGTAGCCGCCGCTCTGCCACCCGGATCACCTTCAGTCACGGTCGGGCTGATCCTTTCGAAGAACCGGCGACCGTTGAACGCGCGAGCCCACCAGTACCGAGGCCGGTAATCCCCTGGCCCCGGCACGACGATCGAATGGTGCTATCGTCATTGGCACCATGTTGCTGAAGCTGGATCTTGGCGACGCCCGCCCCCTGCACGAGCAGGTGGCGGGCGCGATCCGACGGGCCGTCGCGGAGGGCGAGTGCGCCCCCGGCGACAAGCTGCCGCCCGCCCGGGAGCTCTCCCGGGCCCTCGGGGTGAACACCAACACCGTGCTGCGCGGGCTGCGCGCCCTGCGCGACGAAGGGGTGCTGGAGTTCCGCCGGGGCCGCGGCATCACGGTCGCGACGGACGCCGACACCCGCGCCGAACTGGTGGACCGGGTACGACAGTTGATTGCCGACGCGGCCCGGGCCGGCTACAGCAGGAACGATCTCGTGGATCTGATCAGGGGGATGTCGTGAGGAACGAAGAACCTGCGGGAGAGCCCGCCTCAAGCCGGCCGGCCCGCCGGGGAGCGCTGTGGGGGGCGGTGGTCTGGACACTCGGTGTGGCGGCACTGCTGGTCGCGCTGCCGCTGACCGCCCGCGACCGGCTGCCGAAGCAGGTGGCGACCCACTGGAGCGGGAGCCACCCGGACGATTCGATGCCGCTGATGACGGCGGCGCTGTTCCCGGCCGGCCTCTGGCTGCTGGTCGCGGCCGGTCTCGCCGTCGCCCTGCGCTTCCGGCCCGGCTCGGCCCGCGGCTTCGCCGGACCGGTGCTGGCCGCCACCGGGGTGCTGCTGAGCGGGGCCCAGGCCTCCATCGTGCGCTCCAACCTGGACCGCGCCCGCTGGCAGGACGCCGCGCCGATGGGCATCGAGGTGGTCCTGATCGTCCTGGCGGCCGGCCTGGCGGGCGCCCTGGCCTGGCTGGCGACCCGACGGGCCGCCACCGCGCCCGCCAGGCCCGGGGCGCCGGAGCTGGAACTCAGGGCGGGTGAGCGGGTGGTCTGGTTCTCCCAGGCCTCCAACCACTGGCTGCAGCTGCTCTCCGCCGTCCTGGGGCTGCTCTCGGTGCCGGGATTCCTGCTCGCCGCGAGCGGGCTCACGGAGTCCGCCGACTGGCCGTCGGCGGTCCTCTTCGGCCTCGGCTCCGTCGCCGCCCTGCTCAGCTCCTCGGTGCGGGTCCGGGTGGACGACGAGGGCCTGCACGTCGGCTTCGGCCCGTTCGGCCGGCCCGCCCGGCGCCTCGCCCCCGCCGAGCTCGTCTCGGCCCGGGCCGAGCAGCTGACCGCCCGCCAGGCCGGCGGCTGGGGCTACCGGCTCCACCGCGGGGGCAGCATCGTGTTCCTGCGCCGGGGCGACTGCCTGGTGGTCCGCACCAGGCGCGGCCGGGACTTCGCGGTCAGCGTCGACGACGCCGAACGTGGCGCCGCCCTGCTCAACGCGCTGATCGCCCGTACCGCCGGCGCCGCGACACGCTGAGCCCCCGCCCGGCCCGCCACCCGTGAGCAGCCCTCCGGTGGCGGGCCCGTCCGTCTGCGGCGAGGCTGGTGCGCGGTCAGGCCGGTGCGGTCGGCCCCCAGGCGGCGAGCAGCGGACGGACGGTGGTGCGGGTGGCCGGCGGCAGCGGCGGTTTCCCCTCGCGCGGTGTCTGGCGCCGCCCCGAGTTGCGCTGGGTGGACGTCCTGGTCGCCGCCGCGCTGGTGGCCGGACTGTACGGGCTGCTGCGGCTCGCCCCCTCGCTGGACGCGCCGTTCCTGCCCGACCAGGCTCCCGCCACCGTCTCCACCGACCCGTCGAACCTGCCGTTCTACGCGGTGCGTTCGCTGCTGCGGATGTTCGTCGCGCTGTTCGCCTCGGTGCTCTTCACCTTCGTCTACGCGAGCGCCGCGGCCCGGATGCGGCGGGCCGAGAAGGTGCTGCTGCCGGTCCTGGACATCCTCCAGTCGGTGCCGATCCTGGGCTTCCTGTCGATCACCGTCACCGCCTTCATCAACCTCTTCCCCGGCTCCACGCTCGGCCTGGAATGCGCGTCGATCTTCGCCATCTTCACCTCGATGGCCTGGAACATGACCTTCGCGTTCTACTACACC
This sequence comes from Kitasatospora cathayae, assembly GCF_027627435.1. Taxonomy (GTDB): domain Bacteria; phylum Actinomycetota; class Actinomycetes; order Streptomycetales; family Streptomycetaceae; genus Kitasatospora; species Kitasatospora cathayae. The sequence goes on from NZ_CP115450.1 coordinate 1,144,346, forward strand.
CTGGTCAGTCAGCCGCGCGAACTGGACGAGGCGGCCCGGGTGATGCGGCTGACCAAGTGGCAGCGGTTCTGGCGCCTGGACGTGCCCAGCGGCATGATCCCGCTGGTCTGGAACGGGATGATGAGCTTCGGCGGGGCCTGGTTCTTCCTCGCCGCCTCCGAGTCGATCAGCGTGCTCAACCACCGCTACGCGCTGCCCGGCATCGGCTCCTACGCGGCCACCGCGATCGGCAACGGCGACCTGGGCCAGGTCGGCATCGCGATCGGCGTGATGATCGTCCTGGTGATCGGCGTCAACGTGCTGTTCTGGCGGCCGATGACGGCCTGGTCCGAACGGTTCCGGGTGGAGGAGTCGGAGGCCGCCGACCGGCCGCGCAGCCTCGTCCTCGACCTGCTGCGCCGCTCCAGCCTGCCGGAGCTGGCGGCCCGGCCGCTGCGGCCGCTGGGGTTCGCGCTGGACCGCGGCATGCGGGTGTTCGGTCTGGCCGAGCACCCGCTGGCCCGCCCCGCCGCCCGGGAGCGCACCGGGGACGTGTTCTTCGCCGGGGCGGTGGCCGCCGTGGTGGTCTTCGGCGCCTGGCAGGCCTTCGCCTACGTCCACACCACCGTCGGCCTCGGCGAGTTCGGCCACGCCTTCGCCCTCGGCGCGGCCACCTTCCTTCGGGTGCTGGTGCTGCTCGTGGCGGCGACCGCGGTGTGGGTGCCGATCGGGGTGTGGATCGGCATGAACCCGAGGGTCACCCGGTTCGCCCAGCCGCTGGTGCAGGTGCTGGCCAGCTTCCCGGCGAACTTCCTGTTCCCGTTCGCCACCGCCGCCTTCGTCGCCCTCGGGATCTCGCTGAACCTCGGCTCGGTGCTGCTGATGGCGCTCGGCGCGCAGTGGTACATCCTGTTCAACGTCATCGCCGGGGCCTCCGCGATCCCCAGCGACCTGCGCGAGGCGATGACCGGCTTCCAGGTCTGGGGCAGGCTGCGCTGGCGCGCGTTCATCCTCCCGGCGGTCTTCCCGTACTACATCACCGGCGGCATCACCGCGGCCGGCGGCGCCTGGAACGCCTCGATCGTCGCCGAGGTGGTGGACTACGGCTCGCACCACCTCACCGCCACCGGGCTCGGCTCGTACATCGCCGAAGCGACCCGCACCGGGACCTTCCCGAAGATCCTCGTCGGGGTCAGTGTGATGAGCGTCTACGTGGTCGCGCTCAACCGGCTGCTGTGGCGCCGGCTCTACCGGCTCTCCGAGACCCGCTACGCCCTCTGACCAGTCCGCCGAGGAGCACCGTGACCGCCGCCGCCACCCGCACCGCGATCGTCGAGGCCTCCGACGTCACCAAGACCTTCACCACCCCGGACGGGCGGGCCCTGCCGGTGCTCGACGACATCAGCCTGCACCTGGCCGAGGGCGAGATCGTCGCCCTGCTCGGCAAGTCCGGCTCCGGCAAGTCCACCCTGCTGCGCTGCCTGGCCGGGCTGATCCCGCCCTCCTCCGGGACGGTCACCTACCGCGGCACCCCTCTGCGGGCCGCCAACCCGGGAGTGGCGATGGTGTTCCAGTCCTTCGCCCTGCTGCCCTGGCTGACCGTCCAGCAGAACGTCGAACTGAGCCTGCAGGCCCGCGGGGTGGACGAGGGCGAGCGGCGCGAGCGCGCCCTGCGGGCGATCGACCTGATCGGCCTGGACGGCTTCGAGGGCGCCTACCCCAAGGAGCTGTCCGGCGGGATGCGCCAGCGGGTCGGCTTCGCCCGGGCGCTGGTGGTCGAGCCGGACGCGCTGTTCATGGACGAGCCGTTCTCCGCCCTGGACGTGCTGACCGCCGAGAACCTGCGCAACGAGCTGGTCGGCCTGTGGGAGGGGCACGAGGCCCCGGTCAGGTCGATCCTGATCGTCACCCACAACATCGAGGAGGCGGTGCTGCTGGCCGACCGGATCCTGGTGCTGTCCTCCAACCCGGGCCGGATCCGCGCCGTACTGACCGTCGACCTGCCCCGTCCGCGCGACCGCCGCACCCCCCAGTTCGAGGCCCTGGTCGACACCGTCTACGGCATCCTCACCGGCCGCGAGGAACAGCCGGCCGCCGAACCCGCCGCCCGCCAGGCGGCCACCCCGATCACCACCCCGCTGCCGCCCGCCACCGTCGGCGGCCTGGCCGGCCTGCTGGAGATCCTGCTCGCCATGGGCGGCGAGGAGGGCCTCGCCGAGATCGCCGACGAACTGAACTTCGAGGTCGACGACCTGCTCCCGCTGGTCGACGCCGCCGTGCTGCTCGACCTCGCCCGCACCACCGGCGGCCGCTTCGCCATCACCGCGGCCGGCCGCGAGTTCGCCGCAGCCGACATCCTCACCAGCAAGCAGCTGTTCGCCCGCAACGCCGCCCGCCACGCACCCCTGGTCCGCGCCATCGTCCAGGCCCTGGCCACCACCGAGGACCACAAGCTGCGTGAGGACCTCTTCCTCGACCTGCTGCGCGCAGGCTTCGACACCGTGGACGCCCGACGGCAGTTGGAGACCGCGATCGACTGGGGCCGCTACGGGGAGCTGTACGACTACGACGCGGACGACGCCGAGTTCGTCCTGGAACCGGGCGCCGAGGCGGCGTTGTAGCGGCCGGCCGGCGAGCGGTCCGGCCGGTAAACCACTCGATTCGGTGGTGGGGCGATCTCCCTTTGCGGGTACACCAGTTGGCGGCCAACCATCGCGCGACCAGCGAGGAGGCGTCCATGACCGACGACCGGAGAGCAACGGATTCCCCGGCACCACAGACCGTCCAGGACGAACACACAGTCAGTTTCCTGCGCTTCGGCGTCGGGGCGATCGGCGTGCTGCTGCCACCTGCCCTGCCGCTGGGCAACTGGCTGGCGGACGAGGTCACCGGGCGCTCGACGGACGGGTACTGGCCCGCGTCGATGAGCGCCGCGTACTACACGGGGACGCGGAACCTCCTCGTCGGGGCGCTGTGCGCGCTCGGCGTGTTCCTGATCTGCTACCGGTTCGACCGGCGGGACGACCGGTGGAGCACGGCGGCCGGGGTGTTCGCGCTGGGGGTGGCGCTGTGCCCGACGGCGCCGCGGGATCCGACCGGGCTGCAGTACACGGTCGGGGTGTTCCACCTGGTGTTCGCCGCGCTGCTGTTCGTGATGCTGGCGCTGTTCTGCCTGTACTCCTTCCGCAATCCGCGTTCGACGCAGCCGGCCCGGGTCGGTACGGCCTACCTCGCGGCTGGGGTGCTGATCCTGGTCGCGCTGGTGGCGGCGGCGGTCGCGGGGCTCTCCGGGTTCGGGGCCGGCTGGACGGTCCGGCCGATGTACCTGTGCGAGTGGGTGGCGACCTGGGCGTTCGGTGCGGCCTGGATCGGTGCGGCGGTGGAGCTGGCGGCCGGGCGCGGCGGGCGGGCCGGGTCCGGGGCGCTCCCCCGCCAGGCCGTGGGGCTGGAGGCGCGGGGTCCGGAGGCGTCCCCGAGCTGAACATTCGTCATCTCGTCGCACTGGCGAACCGTTACCATGCGCACCGGGACCGGTCGCCGGGGCGGCCGGTGACGGATGCCCAGCAGCTACGGGGAGCGCGAGCGTGACGAACGAGGAACACCCGTCGGTCGACCTGCGGATGGACGTGCCGCACTCCGCGCGGGTCTACGACTACCTCATCGGCGGCAAGACCAACTTCGAGGCGGACCGGGCCGCCGCGCACGCCTCGGTGCGGGCCTGGCCGGCGCTGCCGGTCTCGATGCGCACCACCCGGGACTTCATGCAGCGCTCGGTGCGCCACCTCACCGAGCGGTACGGGGTCCGGCAGTTCCTGGACATCGGCACCGGCATCCCCACCTCGCCCAACCTGCACGAGGTCGCCCAGGCGGTCGCCCCCGAGGCCCGGGTCGCGTACGTGGACAACGACCCGATCGTGCTGACCCACGCCCGGGCCCTGATGTCCAGCACGCCCCAGGGCCGCACCTGTTACGTGGACGCCGACTTCCGCGACCCGGAGTCGATCATGAACGACCCCCGGCTGCGCGAGGTGCTCGACCTCTCGCAGCCGGTGGCGCTGTCACTGATCGCGATCGTGCACTTCGTGCTGGACCAGGACGACCCGCAGGGCATCGTGCGCCGCTTCATGGACGCGCTGGCGCCCGGCAGTTTCCTCGCCCTCACCGTGTTCACCGGCGACACCGACCCGGTCGGGGTGGGCGGCGTCGGCCGGGAGTACAACGCCCGCGGCATCCCGCTGCAGATCCGCGACAAGGCCGAGACCGAGGCCTTCTTCGACGGCTACCAACTGCTCGACCCGGGCGTCACCCTGGTCCACCACTGGCACCCGGACGCCGACGCCCCGGTCATCCGCGACCGGGACATCGCGATGTACGCGGGCGTGGCGGTCAAGAACTGAGCTGGACGGGTCTGGTCAACCGGGGACGGAGACCAGGCCCGTCTCGTAGGCCAGGATGACCAGTTGGACCCGGTCGCGAGCCTCCAGCTTGGCGAGCAGCCGGGTCATGTAGGTCTTCACGGTGGCGATGCTGAGGAAGAGCTCGGCGGCGATCTCGGTGTTGGACAACCCCCGGCCGACCAGGGTGAGGATCTCCCGCTCCCGGTCGGTGATCACGTCCAGCCGGCGCGGGACCGGGACCGGTGTCCGTTTCGGTTGCTGTCCCGCGAACGCCCCGATCAGCCGCCGGGTGACGCTCGGCGCGATCAGCGCCTCCCCCGCGGCGACCACCCGCACCGCGGCGAGGATGTCGTCCAGCGCCATGTCCTTGACCAGGAAGCCGGACGCCCCGGCGCGCAGCGCCGCGTACACGTGCTCGTCCTCGTCGAAGGTGGTGAGCACCACCACCCTGGTCGGCCCGCCGTCGGCGGTCACCTGCCGGGTGGCCTCGATCCCGTCGGTGACTGGGGGCACCTCCGGGCCGCCAGGCTGGGGGCGCATCCGGATGTCCATCACCACGACGTCCGGCCGCAGTTCGGCGGCCAGCCGGACGGCCTCGGCGCCGTCGCCCGCCTCGCCGACCACCTCGACGTCGGTCGTCTCGGCGATGACCATCTCCAGGGCGGCCCGCACCAGCGGCTGGTCGTCGGCCAGGACCACGCGGATCATGCGGCGACCTCCGCGGAGTCGGGGATCGGCAACCGGGCGGCGACCCGGAAGCCGCCGTCCGGTCGCGGCCCGGCCTCGAACTCGCCGTGCAGCAGGGCGACCCGCTCGCGCAACCCGGCCAGGCCGAAACCGCTGCCGGGCGCGGTGCCGTGGCCCCGGCCGCGGTCGGTGATCTCGACGGACAGCTCCCCCGCCGTCCGGCCGACGGTCACCAGGCAGTCGCGGACCCCCGCGTGCCGGACCACGTTGGTGACCGACTCCTGGATGATCCGGAACGCCGAGAGGTCGATCTCCGGTGGCAGTGGGCCCGGTTCGCCCGCGCGCCGCACCTCGACCCGCACGCCCGCAGCCGTGGTCGTCTCGGCCAGCCGGTCGAGATCGGCCAGGCCGTGCGGGGCGGTGTCCGACACCTCGCCGTCGGCCTGCCGCAGCGCGACCAGCATGCGGCGCAGCGCGGCCAGGGTCTCCCGGCCGGCGGCCTCGATCTCGCCCAGGGCCTGCTTGGCCCGCTCCGGCCGGCGGTCGATCACCCGGCGGGCGGCGCCGGCCTGCAGGGCGACGATGCCGATGCTGTGCGCGACGGTGTCGTGCATCTCCCGGGCGATCCGCAGCCGTTCGGCGGTGACCGCCTCGGTGGCCGCCCGGGTGCTCAGTGCCTCGGCGTGCTCCCGGTTCTGCCGGAGCGAGCGCCCGGCCAGCCGGGCGACCAGGGCGAGCAGGGCCGCGCCGTCGGCGCTGCCGATGTGGGTGCCGGTGAAGATGCCGACGGTGTTGCCGGGGACGAGTCCGATGTGCAGCACCAGGAAGGTCATGACCAGCGCGAAAGCGGCGCGCGAACTGCGGCGCGGCGCTGCGGCGGTGATCACGAAGAGCGCGACGTCCACGGCGAGCAGCGCGGCCGGGGGCACCTGCGAAAACCTCGCGGACCAGCCGTCGGTCTCGGTCCAGGTGGCGATCAGCAGCACGGCGACCGAGAGCACCGGCACCCGGCGCACCAGCGCGGCACCGGCGAAGGCCACCACCGTGGTGGCCAGGGTGAAGGGCAGGCCGCCGTGCGCGGCCGCGCCGTGTTGCCGCCACCCGGTGTCGCGGAGCAGCACAGCGGGATAGGCGACGGCCACGCACCAGGCGAGGGCGACCCAGGCCTCGGGCGGGACGCGCCGGATGAGCGGGGGCGTCGGTGTCGCGGGCATGGTTCAAGATCGTAACGACGGGGGTGGGCGCCGTCATCCGACCGTGGTTGTACGACCGGGGCCGACCTGCGGTGTCGACACCGGTCCGATGCGTCGGCAGGGGCTCCCCCGGCACCGTGGTGCCCATGATCGAAGTCATCGAACTGACCAAGCGCTACGGCCGCCGGACGGCCGTCGACCGGTTGACCTTCACCGTCCGCCCCGGCCACGTCACCGGTTTCCTCGGCCCCAACGGCGCCGGCAAGTCCACCACCCTGCGGCTGATCCTCGGCCTCAACGACCCCACCTCCGGCACCGCCACCGTCGACGGCCGGACCTTCCGCAGCCTGCCGCGCGGCCTGCGCGAGGTCGGCGCGCTGCTGGACGCGGGCGACGTGCACGGCGGCCGCACCGGCGCGGCCCACCTGATGGCGCTGGCCCGCAGCAACGCCATCCCCTACGGCCGGGTGGAGGAGGTGCTGGCCGAGGTCGGGCTCACCGAGGCCGCCGGGCGGCGGATCGGTGGCTACTCGCTGGGCATGAAGCAGCGCCTCGGCATCGCCGGCGCCCTGCTCGGCGACCCGCCCGTACTGCTCTTCGACGAGCCGCTCAACGGGCTGGACCCGGAGGGCGTGCTCTGGGTGCGCGGACTGTTCCGCCAACTCGCCGCGGAGGGCCGGACGGTCTTCGTCTCCAGCCACATGATGGCCGAGATGCAGCACACCGCCGACCGCCTGGTGGTGATCGGCCGCGGACGGCTGATCGCCGACGAGGGCCTCAGCGAGTTCGCCGCCCGCGCCGGCCGGGCCGCCGTCACCGTCCGCGCCGCCGAACCCGACCGGCTGACCGCCGTGCTGCGCGCCGCCGGCGCCACCGTGCGCCCCGGCCCGGACGGCACCCTGGACGTCACCGGCCTGGACGCCGGCCGGATCGGCGAACTCGCCCTGGAACAGCGCCTGTTGCTGTACGCCCTGACCGATCGCGGCGCCTCCCTGGAGGAGGCCTTCATGGAACTGACCGCCGACAGCGTCGAGTACCTCGCCGGAGAGCCCCGATGAGCACCGCCACCCTCCCGACCCCCGTTCGCCGCCACCGCTTCGGCGACCTGCTGGCCGCCGAGTGGCTCAAGTTCTGGTCGCTGCGCTCGATCCCCTGGGTGCTCGGCCTCGCCACGCTGCTCGCCATCGCCGCCAACCTCAAGTCCGCCCAGTACACCCACGACCACTACGTGCCCGGCGACGGCGACCCGGCGGTGATGGCGCAGATCGCGCTGGACGACTCCTTCGACATCGTCTCCGCCGACACCCTGATGCTGGTCGGCGGCGGCCTGGGCGCCATCGTCATCGCGGGCGAGTACGCGACCGGGCTGATCCGCACCACCCTGGCCGCCGTCCCGGACCGCCGGGCGGTGCTGCTCGCCAAGGCCGCCGTGCTGACGGCGGTACTGCTCGGCTTCGGGACGGTCACCGCGGGCGGCTCCTTCGGCCTCACCCAGGCGGTCCTGGCCGACCGGGGCATCGGGCAGTCCATCACCGACCCGTCCGCCCTGCGGTACGTGGCCGCCGCCGCGCTGTTCGCCCCGGTGTGCGGGCTGGTCGGGCTCTGCCTCGGCACCCTGATCCGGCACAGCGCGGGCGCGGTGGTGGGCACCGTGGTGGTGCTGTTCTTCCTGCCGTCCCTGGTCACCGAGCGCTACCGCTGGACGGCCGACCTGCTGCACGCCCTGCCCTTCCCCGCCTGGCAGCGCCTGGCCCGGATCACCCTGGCGGGCATGCGGCCCACCGACTACCCGGCCACGGTCGCGGGCGCCTGGACCACGTACGCGGCGTGGGCGCTGGCCTCGGTGGTCATCGCGACGGTGGTGATCCAGCGCCGCGACCACTGATCCGCGCCGACCACTGATCGGCGCAAGGCCGTTTCAGAACGCGGCGATGCTCCCCGGCGCCCGCTCGGCCCGGCTGAGTGCCCTCAGCACGCTCACCGGGCCGTGCCGCCGCACCGCCAGCCGGGTCAGCAGCCCGATCACGGACTCGGAGGTCTCCGGCGGAAGTTCGGGGGTCGGCACCCCGACGCTGACCGCGAGGTCGTCCGCGTGGACGGCCAGTTCCATCGTCCGGGTGGTCAGCAGGTCGTCCAGCGCGAGCGACCACGCTCCCCAGAACGGCAGCCGGACCGCCCGGGCGCCGTCCTCGCCCGCGAGGACCGCCGGGAGTCCGGCGATGGTGTCGGCGACCCGTCGGCTCAACGCGACGGGGCCGGACGCCCCCAGCGCCTCGCTGCTCTGCCGGATCCGCACGTTGATCTCGGCATCGACTCCGGCCCCGAGCCACTGCGACCGCCGGTAGTGCTCCAGAAGCCCCACCGTCTCCTCGCCTGGCGCCGGGGCGGCCAGCACCTCCGGCACGCACAGCACCTGGTACGCCAGGTGCCCGGCCAGGCCGCCCACGCTCCACTGCGCCAACGCACTCGGCCGCTCCCACGCCTGGGCCACCTCCGGCCGGCGCAACAGCCCCTCGGCCGCGCGGGCCGCCGCCAGGAACTCCACCCGGGCATCCGTCATGCCGCACCTCCCAACGCCCCCGGCCGACCCGGCTCGTCGTCACCCCGCTCGGGGCTGTTCCGCATTCTCCCGCCGGTTCGCCCATTCGTCGGCCAGGGCCACCAGCAGCGCTGCCAGGACCAGCCCCGATGCCACCGTGTCGCCGAGTTGGAAGGCGAGGGCCCAGTCGGGGTGGCGGCCGGCGGCATGGGCGAAGAAGACCGAGCCGACGAGGGCGATGCCGACGGCCGAGCCGACCCGCTGGGCGGTCTGCAGGACGCCGCCGGCGCTGCCGGCGCGGGCGATCGGCACGTGCTGGAGGGTGAGCGTCTGGTTCGGGGAGATCACCAGGCCGCTGCCCACCCCGGCGACCAGCAGCGGGCCCAGCGTCGTCCAGGCCACCGAGGGCCCGGACCACAGCTGCACCGCCAGGGCGGAGGCCAGCAGGCCGAGCAGCACCAGCACCAGCCCCGCCACCACCAGCCGTCGTCCGAGCCGGCTGACCAGCCGCCCGCCCACCGCCGCCGACACGCCCGAGCCGACCGCGAAGGGGGTGACGGCCAGGCCCGCCGCCAGCGCCGAGTAGTGCAGGCCCGCCTGCAAGTAGAGCGTGAAGATGAAGAAGACCGCGGTGAACCCGGCGAAGTACACCAGTGACAGCAGCACTCCCGCCGCGTACGGCCGCACCGTGAACAGGGCCATGCTGACCAGCGGTTCGCGTCGCCGCCCGTAGTGCCGCTCCCAGCCGACGAAGACGGCCAGCAGCACCGCCGCCACCGGCAGCAGCAGCCAGCGGGCCGGGCTGTGCCACTGCTGCTGCTGGACGAAGGGCAGCAGCAGGGCGACCGTCCCGGCGCCGAGCAGCAGCACCCCGACCGGGTCGAAGTCGCGGTGCCCGGCCCGTTCGGCGGTCGGGCGGGGCGGCGGGAGCAGCCGGTAGGCGATCGGCAGGGCGGCGACGCCGATCGGCAGGTTGACCAGGAACACCCAGCGCCAGCCGTCCTGCGGGCCGAACAGGTGGATCAGCACTCCGCCGAGCAGCGGTCCGACGGCGGTGGACAGCCCGATGGTGGCGCCGAGTGCACCGAAGGCCCGGCCGCGTTCGGCGCCCTGGAACAGGGTCTGGATGAAGCCGGACACCTGGGGCACCAGCACCCCGCCGGCCGCGCCCTGGAACAGCCGGGCCAGCACCAGCCACTCCTGGTCCTGGGCCGCCCCGGCCAGCGCGCTGGCGGCGGTGAACAGGGCGAGTCCGGCGAGGAAGACCGCCCGCCTGCTGCGAGCGTCACCGAGCCGCCCGGAGGGGACGAGCACCAGGCCGAAGGCGAGCGCGTAGCCGCTGAGCACCCACTGCAGGCCGCTGTCCGACATGTGCAGTCCGGCCCGGACGGTGGGCAGCGCGACGTTCACGATGCTGACGTCCAGCAGGGTCATGAACCCGGCGACCAGGCAGACCGTCAGCGCTCGCCAGCGCCGTGTCTGGGCCCGCCCGCAGACCGCGGTGGATCCGGGCGGCTGCTGCTTCTCGGCGTCGCGGGAGGGTTGGGAGGTCAATGGGGGCCTCTTCCCGGTGTTCGGGGACTGGTCCCGGCTGGTCCTGGCTCTGCTCCGGCTCATCGTCGCCCGGCCCACAGCGCGCCGCCACCCGGGTCCGCCACCCCGCGCGGCCCGTCCGTACCCGCCCGGAGCCGGTGGCAATCACTTGAACGGCCCAACCGGATCGCGACCGGCGCCCGCGCGAAGGCTTCCGCCCGCTCGTAGCCCGGCTACAGGCGGGTGGTGTCGAGGTCGAGGTCGAAGGGACTCGGCAGGTGGACCGGCGCACCGAAGGGGTGCGGGCCGCTCTCCTTGGCGGACCCGAGGCGGGTCGGTTCGCCGTACAGGGTGCAGGTGCGGTTCTGCCGGTCGACGAGGAGGTAGAGCGGAGCGCCGTACTGGCCGTACCGATGGCGCTTGACGACGCGGTCGGTGTCCGCGCCGGAAGGAGAGCTGACCTCGACGATCAGGAGGGTCTGATCGGGGAGCGAGGCGCCTTCCGTCTTCGCGGCGAGGTCGGCCGGCACGACGGCCGGGTCCGGGACGTACCAGTTCTCGCTGCCGGGCAGGTCGAGATTGCCGGAGCCGGACACCAGGTCGAGCTCTTCCGGACGGGGACCGAGCTGACGACGGACGACCTCGGCGGCTGACTCGTGCGCCCACGACGGCACGGTCATCACGCCGCCGGCCGCCGCGCGCCGGCGCGTCGGCGATGCCGGGGGCGCGGCCCTCGCCGATCGGGAGGTCCGCGCCCCCGGCGATCAGCAGCCCACCCAGGCTGGCCGGCGAAGCCGGTGAACGGGGTTTCGGCAGGTCAGCCCGCCAGCGGCGGGTTGAGCCGGGCGAAGCCGGCCTGGCGACGGTACGGGAAGTGCGGGTAGGGCGCGGTGCGGGCGCTGGCCGCGTCCAGGCGGGCGACCTGGTCCTCCGTCAGCGACCAGCCGACGGCGCCGAGGTTCTGCCGCAGCTGCTCCTCGTTGCGGGCGCCGATGATGACCGAGGAGACGGTCGGGCGGCGCAGCAGCCAGTTGATCGCCACCTGGGGGACGGTGCGGCCGGTCTCGGCGGCGATCTCGTCCAGGGCGTCGACCACCCGGTACAGCAACTCGTCCTCGACCGGCGGGCCGTAGTCGGCGGTGTCGTGCAGCCGGCTGCCGGCCGGGAGCGGATGGCCGCGCCGGATCCGGCCGGTGAGGCGGCCCCAGCCGAGCGGGCTCCAGACCAGGGCGCCGACGCCCTCCTGCTGGGCGAGCGGCATCAGGTCCCATTCGTAGTCGCGGCCGACCAGGGAGTAGTAGACCTGGTGGGCGGCGTAGCGGGGGCGACCGTGGCGGTCGGCGAGGTCCAGGGACTTCATCAGCTGCCAGCCGGAGAAGTTGGAGACTCCGGTGTAGCGGATCTTGCCCGCGCGGACCAGGTCCTCCAGCGTGGCCAGCACCTCCTCGATCGGGGTGGCCGCGTCGTAGGCGTGCAGCTGGAACAGGTCGAGGTGGTCGGTGCCGAGGCGGCGCAGCGCGTCGTCCACGGAGCGGATGAGCCGGGCACGGGAGGTGCCGGCGTCCTGGGGGCCGTCGCCGAGCGGCAGGCCGGCCTTGGTGGAGATCAGCACCTGGTCGCGGCGGCCGCGGACGGCCTGGCCGAGCACCTCCTCGGAGGCGCCGTCGGAGTAGACGTCGGCGGTGTCGAACAGGGTGACTCCGGCGTCGATGGCGATGTCGAGCAGGCGGCGGGCCTCCTGGACGTCGGTGGTGCCCCAGGCGCCGAACAGCGGGCCGCGGCCGCCGAAGGTGCCGGTGCCGAGGCTGAGCGCGGGGACCTGGAGTCCGGATGCGCCGAGCCGGCGGTACTCCATGCCGGTGGATCGCGTGGTGGTGGTTGTCATGACGGTACTCCCCTCGGAGCCCTCTAATGGGACTCCCGTTCCGTTAGGATGTTTCGAAGCTAGCAGACCTCTCCCGGCTAATGGAACAGGAATCCCGTTAATGGCCGTCGAACCGGTTGCCCCCGCCGAGCCCGCCGGCTCCCCCGAGCCCGCCGAGCCCGGGACACCCGCAACGCCCGGGACACCCGCAACACCTGGGACGCCCGGCACCGTCCGCCCCGGCGGCCGCACCGCCCGGGTCCGCGCCGCCGTCCTGCGGGCCGCCGAGGACGCCCTGGTCGAGCACGGCTTCGGCGGCCTGGACCTCGCCGACCTCGCCCAGCGCGCCGAGGTCGGCCGCACCACCGTCTACCGCCGCTGGGGCAGCACCACCGCCCTGGTCGCCGACCTGCTCGCCGACATGGCCGAGCAGTCGCTGCCGCGCAGCCGCAGCGGCTCGCTCGCCGAGGACCTGCGGGCCAACGCCCGGCTGGTCCAGCGCACGCTGGCCGACCCCCGGCAGGGCGCGCTCTTCCGCGCCGTCATCGTGGCCGCCAACGGCGATCCGGGGACGGCCGAGGCCCTGCGGCACTTCTACCGGCGCCGGGTCGAGGAGTGGGCGCCGTGCGTCACCGAGGCCGTCGAGCGCGGCGAACTCCCGCCCGACACCGACCCGTTCGAGGTGATCCGGGCCGTCTCGGCGCCGCTCTACTACCGGATGCTCACCACCGCCGAGCCGCTCGACGAGCCCGCCGCCGACCGCGCCGCGGCCGCCGCCGAGGCCGCCGCCCGGGCGGGGGCGTACCGGCGGGCGTGAGAAGCCGAACGGCCGCCCGACGCGGTTGCTTCGGGCAGCCGTTCGGTGCGGGAGGGCGGTCCGGGGGGGTCAGTCCTCGCCGAACTCCTCGTCGAACTCCTCGCAGTTCTCCCGGAGTTGCTCCAGCAGGCCGACCCAGAGGTCCGACTTCTCCGACCCCTGGCCCAACTGCGCGACCAGCGCCTCGAACTCGTCCAGCGCGGCCTCGGCGTCATCGCCCGTGATCCGCTCCTCGAAGGTGGCCAGCAGCGCCCAGCGCGCCGATCACCTCGGGCAGCGAGTCGGCGGCCCAGCCGCCGTGGCCCGGCCCGGTGGTCCAGGCGGTGCAACGAGCCCATCCAAACGCCTGGCACGGACAGTCGCTGGCACCGGGTCAGCTCCTCCGGGACCACCACCGCGTACGCTCCGTCACCTGATCGCCGCCCAGCAGCTGCGGAGCGCAACCGGCCTTCGTAGCGTCATGGCCATGGCGATCACCGCACGAGCGCGAGCGTCCTGGCTCGCCGTCCTGACCACCGCGACCCTGGCGGCGGGCACCGGCCCCGCGCGGGGCGCCCCCGGCACCCTCGACGACGTCAGCGTCCCCTACTACCACCAGCAGCTCAGCGACGACTGCGAGGCCGCCGCACTGCGCATGGTCCTCGCCGCACGGGGCGTGGACGCGGACGACCAGCAGATCCTGGATCGGATCGGCGTCGACCGCGAGCACCCCGAGTTCGGCCACTCCGGCCCACGCTCCGGCGACCCCTACCGGGCGTTCGTCGGCGACCCGAACGGCTCGGAGACGGGCGGCACCGGGTTCGGCGTCTACCACCCACCGGTCGCCGGGGCCGCCCGCTCCTACGGGCTCACCGTGCTCCAGGACGACGAGGGCGTCTCCGTCCAGGAGCTGAAGGACCACCTGGCCGCCGGCCACCCGGCGATCGTCTGGGTGGACTACCTCTGGCGGCACCTCGCCACCACCACGTACACGGCGTACGACGGCCGGAGCATCCCGTACGCGGGGCCTGCCGAACACACCGTCGTCGTCACCGGGTTCAGCGGCGGCAACGTCTCGCTCAACGACCCCGCGCGCGGCCGCACCACGGTCTCCGAACAGGACTTCGCCGACGGCTACGCCACCTACGGACAGATGGCGGTCGTCATCGGCTGACCGGGCCGGCGCGGGTGTCAGAAGAAGGAGTCGTCGTCGTCCTCGTAGTAGTTGTTGACCACCACGTGCGGCTCGTCGTCGCTCAGCGCCTCGTTCAGCAGCATGCCGCCGACCAGGCCCGCCGCACCCGCGCCGAGCATGGCGCCGGTGCCGAAGCGGCGGCCGCCCTGTTCATGCTGCTGGGCGGGCACCTGCGGCTGGACCTGCTGCTGCGGGTAGCCGGCCTGCGGCGGCGTGTAGAACGGCGGGACGGTGGTCTGCACCCGCTGGGCGCAGGCCGCGCAGGTCTCGATCTGGCGCGGCACGCCCCACTGCGGCTGCCACAGCACCACGGCCGTGCCCACGCCGTGGGTGGGGTCGAAGAAACACGTCACGGCGGAACTCCCTGTTGCTGGCTGGGTCTTCGGAACAGCGGGAACGGCGGCGGGGGCGGGGGCGGCCGGAGCGACGGGCGGCGGCGGGGCGGTGGACGCGGCGACGGGCGGCGGCGGGGCGGTGGACGCGGCGACGGGCGCGGCGGCCGGCGACGGCTGCAGGACGTCGACCCCGAAGTCGGTGGCGATGCCCGCGAGCCCCGAGGCGTAGCCCTGCCCGATGGCGCGGAACTTCCAGTCCGCGCCGTGCCGGTACAACTCGCCGAACACCATCGCCGTCTCGCTGCCCGTCTCCGGCGTGACGTCGTAGCGGGCCACCTCGGCGCCGCCGTCCGCGTCGGTGAGGCGGACGTACGCGCCGCGCACCTGCCCGAAGGTCTGCCGGCGCTGCGCCGCGTCGTAGATCGCCACCGCGAAGACGACCTTCTGCACGTCGGCCGCGACGTCCGCGAGCCGGACCTCGATCCGCTCCCGGTCCTCGCCCCCGCCGCCCGTGCCGAGGTGACGCACCGCGCCGTCCGGGCTCTGCAGGTTGTTGAAGAAGACGAAGTGCTGGTCCGTGGGCACCTTCCCGGACGCCCCGCAGAGCAGGGCGCTGGCGTCCAGGTCGTAACCGGCGCCGGCCGTCCAGCCGAGGCAGACCCGGACGGACCGCACGCCGGGCGCCTGCCGGTTCAGGGAGACGTTGCCACCCTTCGTCAGGGCCACACTCATGGGGTTTCCTCCACCACCGTCCGAATCACGCTGTCCGACCACGACAACGCCGTCGACGTCACGCCGGTTCCCGGTCGCCCGGTCAGAACCGGACGGGGAGTTCCAGCAGGCCACGGGCCCGCAGGGCGGGTCGGTGGCGCAGCTGCTCGACCGGGACGTCCAGGGCCAGCGCGGGGAAGCGGCGCAGCAGCGCCGTGATCGCGAGCGCCGTCTCCATCCGGGCCAGCGGGGCGCCCAGGCAGTAGTGGATGCCGTGGCCGAGGGCGAGGTGGCCGTTCTCCCGGCGGCGCAGGTCCAGCCGGTCGGGGTGGGTGAACTGCTCGGGGTCGCGGTTGGCGGAGGCGAGCGAGAGCAGCACCGTCTCCCCCGCCGGGATGGTGACGCCGCCGATGGTGACGTCCTCGCGCGGGAAGCGGCGGATGGCCAGCGGGCCCGGGCCGTCGAAGCGGGCGAACTCCTCGACGGCGCCAGCGATCAGCTCCGGCTCGGCGCGCAGCGCGGCGAGCTGCTCGGGGTGGGTGAGCAGGGCGAGGACGGCGTTGGCGATCAGGTGGACGGTGTTCTCGTAGCCGGCGAAGAGGATCAGGAAGGCCAACGAGGTCAGCTCGTCCTCGCTCAGCCGGTCCTGCTCGTCCCGGACGGCGATCAGGTCGGAGAGCAGGTCGTCGGCCGGCTCGGTGCGCTTGCGCTCGATCAGGCCGGTGAAGAACCCGAGCATCGCCTTGACGGCGTCGCGGGCCTGCTCGGGGCGGGCCGGGTCCGGGGTGATCAGGGCGTCGGTCCAGGCGCGGAAGTCGTGCCGGTCGTCCTCGGGGACGCCGAGCAGGTCGCAGATGACCGTGATCGGCAGCGGCGCGGCGTAGCTCGCGAGCAGGTCGGCGCGGCGGGTCGGCGCGGAGGTGTCCTCCATGGCGTCGAGGAGTTGCTCGGCGACGCGCTCGATCGGCGCGCGCAGGGCGGCGACCCGGCGCGGGGTGAACGCCCGGGCGACCAGGCGGCGGATCCGGGTGTGGTCCGGCGGGTCCATGTTGAGCAGGTTGGCGTCCAGCGCGGGCGGCAGCGCGAGGCCCCGGTAGTTGCCGGGTGCGGCGTGCACCTTGTCGAGGGCGAGGCGCGGGTCGGCGAGGGCCTGGCGGACGTCCGGATAGCGGGTCACCAGCCAGGCGGGCAGGCCGTCCAGGCCGACGATGCGCTGGACGGGCGCCTCGGCGCGCAGCTTGGCGTAGGCGCCGTACGGGTCGGCGAGCAGGGACTTCACGGTCGGGTCGAGGGATGTCACCCGGTCAGCCTACGGGTAGCGGACATGCGCCCTGGCGGGGCATCAGCCCGCCACTTATGGTCAGTGCCCATGACAAAAACTCGCCGCACCGCCGGACGCGCCACCGGACAAGCCGCCACCCTGGCTACCGCCCTCGCCGGCACCCTCGCCGCCCTGCTCGCCCGGGCCACCGTCGCCCAGGCCGCCACGCAGGTCTCACCGGCCTGCCGGAGCAGCAGGACCAGGTCGCCTCACCGGAGTTCGAGCACAACGAGGCGGCGATCTCGGACGAGATCGGCGCGATCCTGCGCAGCGCCCGGCTCTGAGCCGGCAGACCCCGCGGAACGTCGAACGGCCCTACAGTGGTGCACGCCCCGCAGCGGCGCGGGGCGTGCAAGGGGGAGCACATGGAACGGAAGCGTTCACTGCGCCTCGCCGCCCTCGCGGCGGCGCTGGGTGTCCTGCTGACGGCAGCCGGGTCCGCGAGCGGGCTTTCGGGCGCTCCGGACGACGGCATGTCGCCCGAGGCCCGGACCTACCTGACGACGGCCCTGGACCTGATGGAGCAGCACTCCGTCCTCCGCCACCAGGTGGACTGGGCCCAGCTGCGGCGCCGGGCGCTGGACCAGGCGCACGGCGCCCGGACGGCGGCCGACACCTACGGGGTCATCGCCTCGGCGCTGAACTCCGTGCACGACGGCCACAGCTTCTTCGCCGCCCCGAAGACGGCCGCGGCCGTCTTCGGCGCCGTCGAGCTCGATCCCCAGGGTCTCCAGGGCACCTCGCTGGACGGCGACGGGATCGGCTACCTGGTGCTGCGCGCCGTGGAGGGCTCGGCGGCGACCCTCGACGGGTACGTCCGGCGGGGCCGCCAGGCCGTGGCGACCGCGGACCGGGCCGGGGCCTGCGGCTGGATCGTGGACCTGCGCGGGGACAGCGGCGGCGCCGTCCGGCCGATGCTGGCCGTCCTGGGGCCGATCCTCGGCGACGGACCGGCCGGCGGCATGGTCGACGCCGACGGCCGCCGGGCCGCCTGGTCGGTCGAGCACGGCAACGGCTACGAGGACGGCCGACCGATCGGCTGGGCGGACAGCCGGCCGATCGCCCGGAGCGTGCCGCCGGTCGCCGTCCTGACCGGCCAACACACCGCCAGCTCCGGCGAGGCGGTGGTGGTCGCCTTCCACGGCCGCCCGGGCACCCGGTTCTTCGGCGAGCCGACCTACGGCGTCCCCACCGGGAACAACCCCTTCCGCCTCTCCGACGGGGCGGTCCTGAACCTCACCACCGCCGACGACGTCGACCGCACCGGCCGCACGTACGACGCCCCCATCCCGCCCGACGAGGAGGTGGCCAACGACCCCGCCGCCGCAGTGGGCAGCGACCGGGACCGGGTGCTGGCGGCGGCCCGGGCCTGGCTGCACCGGCAGCCCGGCTGCCAGGGGAGTCAGGGGAGCCAGGCCGGGTAGGCGAAGCGCGTCCCCGCCGCCCGGGCGCGGGACTCGGTGATCTCGGTCCAGGCCGCCTCGCGGCCGGCCCAGTGCGAGCCCTCGACCGACTTGCCGCGTTCGAGGTCCTTGTACACCTGGAAGAAGTGGGTGATCTCCAGAAGGTCGAACTCGCGCAGGTCGCCGATGTCGCGCAGGTCCGCGTAGCGCGGATCGTGGGCCGGGACGCAGAGGATCTTCTGGTCCGGGCCGCGCTCGTCGCGCATCACCCACATGCCGACCGCCCGGCAGGTGAGCACGCAGCCGGGCACGGCCGGCTCGCCGCCGAGGACGAGGGCGTCCAGCGGTTCGCCGTCACCGCCGAGGGTGCCCTCGACGTAGCCGTAGTCCGCGGGATAGCGGGTGGCGGTGAAGAGCGTGCGGTCGAGGCGGATCCGGCCCGCGTCGAAGTCCATCACGTACTTGTTCCGCGACCCCTGCGGGATCTCGATCATCACCTCGAACTCGGCGGGTTCCACCGGTGGCCTCCTCCACGGTCATGCACCACCATCGCACGCCCGGCGGGCGTCCGCAGGGTCGCCCGGAGGAGCCGCCGGCGACCGTCCTGTCCGGGGCGTCCGAGCGCGGGCGCACGCCTGCGCCGACCGGGTGCCGGTGCGCAGCCCGGAGTCCCGCTTCAGCGGACGGTCGCCTGCCAGCGGCCCTGCTCGGGGCGGGCCTCGGGGTCCGTGCCCGGCCAGGGCGGCATGGTGACGGCGGTGATCCGCAGCGGTCCGTCGCCGTCCGGGTCGGCCCGGAACTGGAAGGAGGTGCCCAGCGGGATCGACACCGCCGTGCCGACCGCGGGCCGGACGGTCGCCTCCCGGCCGTCCTGGCGCCGCCACAGCTCGCCGCCGCCCGCGGTGACCTGCCACAGCTCCTGCACGGTGGCGTGCGACGCCGCGCGGAGGACCTGCCCGGGGGCGAGCTCGAAGACCGCGAGGCTGCCCCGCCCGTCCAGCACCAGCAGCGGGCGGACCACGGCGCCGTCCGGGGCGGTCACCACGGGGGCGTCACCGGCCTCGGCGCTCTCGAAGGGTTGGTGTACAGGCTGTACGGGTTGATCGCTCATCCGAGCCCCGGTCCCTCTCGTACGACGGAGTACCTGGGCTCGTCCCCCACCCCTGAGCGGACCACACCGCTGGGCGGGCCCGCCAGCCGCACTCGGCCGGATCCGTCCGCGAAGGAACCCTCCCGCTACCCCGGGACGCCGCCGAACTCGCGCACGGCGTCGGTGACGATGGACTCCAGCCGGGCGTGGTGCGCGCCGCGCCAGTAGGCCTGGCCGCAGTCGGCGCACTGGGCGAAGGCGTCGTAGGAGCGCTCGGTGCCGTCGTGGAGCTGCTCGCGCACCGTGGTCTTGCTCACCGTGCGCAGCGTGCCGTTGCAGGTGGTGCAGCGGCTCCAGGGCGCGAGCGGCGGGGCGAAGCGGGACAGCACGTCGCGCAGTTGCTCGGCGGGGCGGTGGCTGTAGACGTAGGCGCCGGCCCACAGTTCGCGGCGGCGCAGCAGGCCGCGGTCGCGCGAGAGCATGACGCGCTGCTCGGCGGCGGAGCGGGCGGCGAGGGCGGCGTCGCCGATGTCCGGGTTCTCGTACGCGGCGTCCACGCCGAGCAGGCGCAGCCGGCGGGCGAGGGTGCCGAGGTGGACGTCCAGCAGGAAGCGCGGCGGGGCGGGCGAGGGCTGCGGCCGGGCCACCGCCTCGACGCTGACGTGCTCGGTGTCGGCCGGGACGTGCGAGTCGGGCACCGGCCGGCCGTCCACCAGCAGGGCGCCGACCTCGGTCAGCGGGACGCCCAGGGACTCGACCACGTGGCCGAGGGTGGAGGTGCCGTCGGTGCGCAGCGCCGTCCGGCCGGCCCGCCGGGGCGCGGAGACGAAGAGGTGCAGCTCAGGGGCGAAGTCGAGCCAGATCTGGGGTCGGTCCACGCGGCCAGCATGCCAGCGGGCGGCAGGCCGGGGCCACCCTTTTCCGGACGCCGCCGGTCCGTGCCCCGCCTGCCCGTGCCCCGCCCGTCCGTGCCGTGCCTGGCCGTGCCCCGGCTACGCGGCGGGCACCACCGGGGCCGGCACCGGTCGGCGGTCGCGCGCCGCCCAGCGGGCGACCGGGCCCATCGCGTACCCGGCGGCGAGGAACACCCCGCCGAAGACCAGCCAGCCCGCGAGCCCGCCGTCCAGCAGCAGGCTGGTGAGCAGCAGCGGTCCGAGGGTGCGGGCGACGGCGACGCCGGTGCCGAAGAAGCCCTGGTACTGGCCGATCCGCTCCGGCGGCGCGAGGTCGAAGCCGAGCTGCCAGGAGCCGGCCGACTGCCGCATCTCGCCGGCCACCTGCAGCACGGCCCCGGCCACCAGCATCGCGCCGATCGCCCACACCGGGACGTCCAGCGCGGACAGCCCGCAGACCACGCAGGACAGGAGCAGCAGCACTCCGGCCGCCCGGACGGCCCGCACCGCCGAGTCCAGCCCGGTGACGTCGCGGGCCGCCCGGACCTGGAAGAGCAGCACCGCCGCGGTGTTGAGCACGAACAGGGCCGAGCCGAGCCAGCCGAGCCCGGGGGCCCGCTCGGCGATCCACAGCGGGAGGATCAGGCTGAGCAGCGGCATCCGCAGCAGCAGCACGGTGTTGACCAGGGTGACGGCGGCGTAGCGGCGGTCGCGCAGCACGGCCAGGCGCGGGCCGGAGCCCGACTCCGGTTCGGCGGGCGGGACTTCGGGCAGCCGGCGGAGCAGCAGCGCGCCGGCCAGGAGACCGAGCATGGTGATGACGAAGGCGCCGAGGTAGGCGGTCCGGGTGCCGATGGTGAGCGCGATGCCGCCGATGGCGGCGCCAACGGCGAGGCCGCCGTTGAGGGTTGACTGGAGGTGGGCGAGCAGGCCGGTCCGTTCGGCACGCGGCACCAAGCCGGCGACCAGCGCCTGCCGGGCGGCGGTGACCCCGGACTGGGCGGTGGCGTACAGGCAGACGGCGAGCAGGAAGGGCAGGTAGGAGCGGATCACCAGGAAGGCGGCGACCACGGCTGCCGCGCCGAGCGCGAGCGCGACCGCCGTGCGGCGCGGGCCGCGCCGGTCGGCGAGGTGACCG
Source organism: Kitasatospora cathayae (assembly GCF_027627435.1). Lineage (GTDB taxonomy): Bacteria > Actinomycetota > Actinomycetes > Streptomycetales > Streptomycetaceae > Kitasatospora > Kitasatospora cathayae. The sequence continues at coordinate 1,165,420 of NZ_CP115450.1, forward strand.
AGCGGGACGCCTGCCACCGAGCCGATCGCCCAGCCGACGGCGAGACCGAGGCCGAGGGCGGCCGGTGACATGCCGACCACCCGGGTGAAGTAGAGCGCGGAGCAGGTGTAGTAGGCGCCGTCGCCCACCGCGCCCGCCAACTGGGCGGCGGCGAGGGTGCGTTGGGGACCGGCGGGGGGCAGCAGGGCGAAGCCGGCGGCGCTCTGGTTCGGCACTTCTCTCCTGTCGGGCGGGCGACGCGCGGGCCGGACGTTCACGACCGTCCGGGGCGGGGCGCCGCCCAGCCTAGGTGTATTGACCACGAGCGTTGTTGACAGTGGCAGGGCTTGATCAAAAGTGAAGACCTCCGGTGTGGTGGAGCTGTCTAGGACTGCACCGCACCGGAGGTCTTCGTGTCCCACCGTAACGCCCGCCTGACCGTGCACGGCAGGCGGCTCCTCGTCGAGCGCGTCCGAGCGGGACGGCCGGTCGCGCACGTGGCTGCCGAGATGGGAATCTCCCGCACCACCGCACACAAGTGGGTCCGACGGTGGCGCGCGGAGGGCGAGGCAGGCCTGCACGACCGCCCCAGCAGGCCGCACACCACCCCGCACCGCACCCCGGACGCGATCGAGGCCCGGATCTGCGACCTGCGACGGGAGCGCAAGCTAGGCCCCGCCCGGATCGGGCCGATCATCGGCCTGCCCGCCTCCACGGTTCACCGGATCCTCACCCGGCACGGCCTGAACCGGCTGCGGTGGATGGACCGGCCCACCGGACAGGTCATCCGCCGGTACGAACGCGAGCGCCCCGGCGAACTGGTCCACGTCGACATCAAGAAGCTCGGCAACATCCCCGACGGCGGCGGCCACCGCGTCATGGACCGCCAGGCCGGCGAGAGCAACCGCCACGCCACCACCGGCCTGCGGACCCCGAGCGGGACACCGAAGATCGGCTACAGCCACATCCACACCGCCGTCGACGACCACACCCGCCTGGCCTACAGCGAGATCCTTCCCGACGAACGCAAGGAGACCGCGGTCGGGTTCTGGCAGCGGGCCCAGGACTTCTTCGCCAGCCTGGGCATCACCGTCGAACGCGTCCTGACCGACAACGGTTCCTGCTACAAGTCGCACCTGTGGCGCGACACCCTGCGGGCATCGGGCATCGCCCACAAGCGCACCCGCCCCTACCGCCCGCAGACCAACGGCAAGGTCGAACGCTTCAACCGCACCCTGCTCGACGAGTGGGCCTACCAGCGCCCCTACACCAGCAACCAGGAACGAGCCGAAGCGCTGCCCGACTTCCTCCACCGCTACAACTACCATCGCTGCCACACCGCACTCGGAGGACAACCCCCGATCAGCCGCGTCAACAACCCTGCGGGTCAATACACCTAGGCAGTGAATGGACCGTCCGACAGGTCCATTGATCTTGAGATTTCCTGGGCCACTTGAATGCGGCCGGAGGGGCTCCTCCGCACCGCCGGGCGAGCCCTGAACTCCCGTACGACGCCGGCCGGTTGACCCGGCAGCGGGATCCGCGCCGGGCCCGCCCTGGCCCGTCCGGGTTCGCCCCGCCCGGCCGAAGCGCCGTCCGTACCCGCTCCGACTGCCCTGCCGGAAGCGGACCGAACCCCTCCACCACCCGGCCGGAGGGCCAAGTTTGGTCGTGTTGACCCGTCAATAGTGCCCTCCTATGCTCAACGGCGTTCGCGATCCGGCACCGGGGCCGGGGCCGTCCGTGCCCGCCCGAACCGGCGCCGTCTCCGGCTCGAAGGGTGTCCTCCCATCAGCACCTCCATCGCCCCCTCGGACTCCGCCGGCCACCCCGGCGCCACCGGAAGACCCGCCGGAACCGCCACCCCCGACAGCCTCGTGGACCCCACCGAGACCACCGGACGCCGCCGCTTCCTCACCTACCTGCTGGCCGCCCCGACCCTCACCGTCGCCGCCCGGCTCGGCCTCGACGCCGCCGCACCCGCCTCCGCCCAGGCGGCCGTGCGCGCCGCCGCGGCCGCCCAGGAGGCGGCCGCGCCCCGGCAGTTGCTCGGCCTGCCGGGCGTCCCGGACGTCCTCGACCTCGGCGACGCGCTGATCCTGGCCGGGCTGCCCACCGCGCACCTGCTGGTGCTCGAAATCACTCCCGCCGGGCGTGCCGCGCTGTACCTGCCCCGGCTGGAGGTCGGCCAGGGCCTGACCACCGCGATCGCCATGCTGGTCGCCGACGAGCTCGACGCCAGGCTCACCGACGTGGACGTACCGCTCTGCGACGGCCGTCCCGAACTGCTCTTCAACCAGCTCACCGGCGGCTCCAACTCGGTGCGCTCGCTGTACGACCCGGTACGCGCCGCGGCCGCCGCCGCCCGCGCCCGGCTGGTCACCGCCGCCGCCCAGCGCTGGAACGTTCCCGCGGGCGGCCTGCGCACCGCCGACACCGCCGTCCTCGCCCCCGACGGACGCCGCCTCGGCTTCGGCGAACTCGCCGCCGACGCCGCCGCGGTGGTCGCGCCCGCCGTGCCCGCCACCCCCAAGCCGGCCGACCAGCGTCGCCTGGTGGGCAAGCCGACCGGACGCATCGACGCCCGCGACATCGTCACCGGGCGCGCCGAGTACGCCGGGGACCTGCAGATCCCCGGCGCCGCCCCCACCGTGGTCGCCCGCCCGACCACCGTCAACGGCACCCTCAAGTCCCTGGACGCCTCGGTCGCCCGCACCATGCCCGGCGTGCTCGCCGTGGTGCGGATCCCCAGCGGCGTCGCCGTCCTCGCCGAGACCTTCGACCAGGCGCTCAAGGCCCGCGACGCGCTGCGCACCAGCTGGAACCCCGGCCCGGTCGCGAACCTCTCCACCGCCGACGTCCGGGCCCAACTGCGCGCCGCCCACGCGCCGTTCCCGCTGCCGCCGCTGATCACCCCGTACCTGGACGGCGAGTTCGACTTCGCCTTCGTCAACCACGCCCCGATGGAGGTGCTGACCGCCGTCGCCGACGTGCGGCCGGGCCGCGCGGAGCTGTGGTTCGCCGCGCAGAGCCCGATCATCGCCCAGCAGACCATCGCCGCCGAACTCGGCCTGCCGCAGAGCGCCGTCACCGTTCACGTGGTGCGCGGCGGCGGCTCCTTCGGGCGCCGGCTGTTCTTCGACGCCGCGCTGGAGGCGGCCCTGATCTCCCAGGCCGCCGGCCGTCCGGTCAAGCTGATGTGGACCCGCAACGACGACATGCGGCACGGCCGGATGCGCCCCGCCAGCCACCACCGGATCCGCGCCACCTACGGCCCCGGTCAGGTGCTCACCTGGGAGCACCGCGCCGCCACCGTGCGGACCGACCTCTCGCACGGCCTCGGCGAGGCGCTCAGCGGAGCCGGGTTGAACCTCTCGGTCGCCGGGATCAGCCTCGCCCAGGCCCTATTCCTGCTCACCGAGAAGAACCCGTACGACGTCGGGATCCCCACCCAGCTACTCGCCGAACTGCCACTGCAGCTGCACACCGGCAGCTGGCGCTCGGTCTACTCCGGCACGGTCCGGGTCGCCGACGAGATCATGATGGACGAACTCGCCCGCCGGATGGGCCAGGACGAGGTCGCCTTCCGCCGCGCCCGGCTGCGCGACGCCGCCGGGCAGGCGGTGCTCGACACCGTCGCCAGGGCCGGCGGCTGGGGCCGCCCGATGCCGGCCGGCCAGGCCCAGGGCGTCGGCTACCACGACGAGAACGGCGGCCGGGTCGCCTACCTGGTCGAACTCGACGCCACCGACCGGGCCGCCCCCCGGGTCACCAAGGCCGTCATCGCCGCCGACGTCGGCCAGGTCATCAACCCCCGGGGTCTCGAGGCCCAGTTGACCGGCGCCCTGAGCGACGGCATCTCGGTGATCCTCCAGGCCGGCAACCACCTCGACAACGGCGCGTTCCGGGAAGGGAGTTACGCAGACTTCCACTACGCCCGGCAGTGCGACACCCCGCCGACGGTCGAGATCCACCTCATGCCGCCGAGCGGATCCCCCGGTGGAGCGGGCGAGTTGGGCGTCCCGGCGGCCTCCGCCGCCGTCGCCAACGCCTACGCCCGGGCGACCGGCACCAGCCCGCGCTCCTTCCCGATCAACTTCTGAGGAAATCGATACCCCCCATGCCCACCCACACCTTCGTCCTCAACGGGCAGCCCGTCACCGTCGACGCCCCGGACGACATGCCGCTGCTCTGGGTGCTGCGCGACAAGCTCGGCGTCACCGGCCCCAAGTACGGCTGCGGGGTGGGCGTCTGCCGGGCCTGCACCAGCCACCTGGACGGCCAGGAGTTCCAGCCCTGCACCCGCTCCGTCCAGGACTGCGAGGGCCGCACCGTCACCACCATCGAGGGCCTCGCCGACGGCGACACCCTCCACCCCGTGCAGGAGGCCTGGATCGACTGCGACGTCGCCCAGTGCGGCTTCTGCCAGCCGGGCCAGATCATGACGGCCGTCGCCCTGCTGCGCCGCACCCCCAACCCGACGGACGCGGACATCGACCAGATCCAGAACATCTGCCGCTGCGGCAGCTACCCGCGCATCCGCGAGGCGATCAAGCGCGCGGCGGCGGGTGGACGGGTGCACTGACGCGGCTGCGCCGCACCCCGCCAGAAGCCACCTGTCATGCCGTCAGTTTCCAGGGCGGGGTGCCCTCACGGCCGCCCCGCGGTCTCCCACTCCCGGTGCGCGCTGCGGATCCGTTGCCACAGCTCCGCCCGCGCGGAGGCGTCGACGTCGGTCAGGTCCAGCCGGAAGACCCCGGCCAGGACCTCGTACCAGTCGTCGGCCGAGTCGACGGTCCGTTCGTCGGTGCCCCCGGCCTCGATCCGGCGCAGCACGCAGCCGCGCAGCACGTCCACGCCCTTGCCGTCGCGCCGGTGGGCGGTGAGGGTCCGGACGAAGCCGGACTCGGGGGAGGTGGACAGCCGGAGGTGCTCGGCGGCGAAGGAGGACAGCTCCACCGGCTCCGGCGCGAAGTCCATCCCGGTGAACGAGCCGCGCGGGTCATGGGTGAACCGCCAGCCGCCGGGCACCGCCGTCGACGGGGCCAGCGCGTAGGTGAACGGCCCCTGGGTGTGGCTGCCCTCGCGCAGCGGCAGCGGTTCGTACAGTCCGTCGCCGAGCCCGGCGTCGACCAGCCACCGCTCGCCGTCGAGCCGCACGGTGAGCGCGAGGTGGTTGCCGGACGCGCCCGCCGGGTCCTCGGGAGTGCTCTGCACCCCGGCCCGGTGCAGGGTGACGTCGTAGCCGAGGGCGGTCAGCAGCGCGCCGAGGGCCCCGTTGAGGTGAAAGCAGTAACCGCCCCGCCCGCGCACGATCCGGGCCACCGACTCCGCTGCGCCGATGCCCGTCGGCCGTCCCAGGTGGATGTCGAGGTTCTCGTAGGCGACCCGCTCCACCTGCGCCCGGTGCAGCGCCCACAGCGCCTCGGCGGTCGGGGCCGCCGGCCGGGCGACCCCCAACGCGGCCAGGTATCCGTCGACGTCGATCACGCTTCTCCCTCGGACGATCAGATCGACAGGTGCCCTTCAGCGCCCGCGACCACCTCCAGCACCTCGTTCTCCGCCGTACCCAAGGAGCCTAGCAGGGGCGGTAGTTCGAGCGGCTAGGAGCCGGAGCCCGCCCAGGGGTCGCGGCCGAAGAAGGCGGCCAGCCGGTCGTACGCCGGGGCGTCCGCCGGGGCGGGGACTTCGGGGCCGAAGGCGTGCTGGTCCGCCTCGTCGCCGCGGTACTCGGGTCTGAGGGCGCCGCGGGCCCAGTCGAGCGCCGCGAACGCGACCTGGTGGTCCAGGCCCTCGGTGGACTGGCCGGTGGCGTGCGCCAAGTCCCAGGCGTGGACGGCGAATTCGGCGGTCTGCTGGTCGACCGGGAAACGTGCCGGGACGGTGCCGCCGGGGGTCTTCACCGTGCCGGTGAGGTCCCCGGCGGCACGCCAGGCATCGACCAGCCGCTCCGCGCCGGCCTCGAAGGCGTGCAGCCAGTCCTCCTCCACCCGCTCGAAGGACTGCGACCAGTCCGGTTGCCCGCCCTCGGCCCGCAGGGTGAACTGCCGCAGGTCGAACAGGAGGTGGCTGACCAGGTCGCCGACGTCCCAGGAGCGGCAGGGGGTCGGGTGGCCGGCCAGCTCGACGCCGGTGCCGTCGATCAGGCCGGCGGTCTGGGCGAGGGCCCGGGCGAGCAGCTCGATCGGGTCGTCCACCGTCATGGCACACCTCTCGGTCGGGGGCGCACGGTACGTGCCGGGCGATCGTAAGCGCGGGCACCGACGACCGCCGGGCACGACACCCGACCGCCCGGCACTCCACCGCCGCCCCCGGTCCGGCGGCAGGTCAGGCCGCGAATCCGCCGTCCACCGACAGTTCCGCGCCGGTGACGTACCGGCCGTCCTCGCCCACCAGGTAGGAGACGGCGCCCGCCACCTCCGTGACCGTGCCGTACCGGCCGAGGGCGGTGAAGCCGCGCTGGAAGTCGGCGGACGGGCCGTCGGCCGGGTTCATGTCGGTGTCGATCGGGCCCGGGTGGACCAGGTTGACGGTGATCCCGCGCGGGCCGAGCTCCCGGGCCAGCGCCTTGGTCATGCCGATCAGCGCGGCCTTGCTGGTCGCGTAGAGCACGGCGCCGGGGAAGACGACCCGCTGGGCGATGCAGCTGCCGATGCCGACGATCCGCCCGCCCTCGGTCAGGTGCTCCACCGCCGCCTGGGCGTACAGGTACGGCGCCCGGACGTTCACCTCCAGCACCCGGTCGAGCTCCTCGATCGCGACCTCCTCGATCGCCCCGCCGGCGCCGACACCCGCGTTGTTCACCAGGACGTCCAGCCGCCCGAACCGCTCGGCGACCGCGGCCACCGCGGCGTGCACCGCCTCCGGGTCGGCGCTGTCGGCGCGCACGGCCCAGCCGGTGCGCCCCATCGCGGTGATCTTCGCGACCACCTCCTCGGCCCGCTCGGCCGAGCCCTGGTAGGTCACCGCCACGTCGGCGCCGTCCTCGGCCAGCCGCAGCGCGACCGCCGCCCCGATCCCGCGGCTGCCGCCGGTCACCAGGGCCACCTTGCCGTCGAGTGCCGCCGCACCGTTCATCGTCATCTCTCCAGGTCTCCTCGTTCACGCGTTCCGATCGCGGCCCCGGGCCGGTGCTCCGGTCGGTGTCCCGCTCTCGGTGTGTGAGTCGATCCTGGTCCGGATTCCTTGACATCTCCGGCGGTATTCAGACGTTGCGTTCAACGTTCAACTACGACTTGGACCGGCGGCGGGGCCAGCGGCCCGACCAGGTCGACGCCGGTCGACTCGGCTCCCACGGGCAGCACCCGGGCCGCCTCCGCGAGCGCCCGCCCCTCCCCGCTGCACAGGTCCAGCCAGCCGGGCGCGGACCCGCCGCGCTCCCGCAGCCAGGCGGCGGGAGCGAAGCCGAGCTCGCGGGCGTAGCCGTTCACTCCGCTGAGCCCGCGCCCCCGGTTCATCGCGCTGTTGGCCACCACGGGGGAGGCGGTGAGCTCACTGTCGCTGACCAGTCGGACCATCAGTCACCCCTACTGATGCCGGGATCCGCCGAACGCGCCGAGCGGCCACCCCGCGCAGGGTGGCCGCTCGTCCCGCGCCGGAGCGCGGCAGGGCGTCAGACGGTCAGGGTCTGACCCGGGAAGATCAGGTCCGGGTCGCCGCCGATGGTACGGACGTTCTTGCGGTACAGGCTGTCGGTGTCGACGCCGAACTTGGCGGCGATGTCGCTCAGCGTGTCACCGCTCCTGACGGTGTAGTCGCCGACGGAGGTGTTCCGCTCCGCCACCGGGGCCGACTGCGCCGGCTTGGCCGACGGACGGCCCTGCGCGGCGTTCGGAGCCTGCGACTTCGCCTTCGGGGCGGCCTGCTGGGCGCCCTTCGGAGCCGCCTTCGCGGCGCGCTTGGCCGACTTGACGGCCGCCGCACCCGAGTCCGAGGAGCCGGAGCCCGCCGAGGTGTCGACGGCAGCCGGGGCACCGCCCTTGCTCAGGCCCGCCTGCTTGGAGCAGACGGGCCAGGCGCCCGGCCCCTGCGAGGCGAGCACCTTCTCGGCGACGGCGATCTGCTGCGCCCTGGTCGCCTGGTCGGCCCGGGCGGCGTACGCGGTCCCACCGTACGCGGCCCAGGTGGAGGGGGTGAACTGCAGTCCGCCGTGGAAGCCGTTGCCGGTGCTGATGCTCCAGTTCCCGCCGCTCTCGCACTGGGCGACGGCGTCCCAGGTGGAGGAGGGTGCGGCGGAGGCCGAGGTGGCCGTGACGAGGCCGGCCACCGGCAGTGCCGCGACGGCGGCTCCTGCGACGACCGCCATCCGCAGGCGGTTGCGCTTGCTGGTGGCGGCGTTGTCGGTGGCAGCGGCGGTCTCGTGACGGGAAGTCATGAATGTCCTCTCGACAAGCCCCGGGCGGGCAGGCGGAACCAGGCCCGGGACATGGGCCGGTGGGTTGCGCTCACCTCACTCGTCGGGCGGCCGGACACGTGTCGGACGTGCCGTGCCGCCCCGGTCACCTCCACTCGCCGACGGCCTGTGCGAGCCGGTCCTGTCGGCGGGCACCGCCCTCGCGCCGGGGGTCAGTCGGCGGGCGGTGCGTCGGGGTGAACCCGGGTGGCGCTCGTTGCGCCGCCAAGAAAGCTAGGGGCATGTCCGGGGCACAGCAAGCAATTCTTGGTCTTCGCAGGTCAGTTGACTGTTACCGGCGGTATCGATCAAGAAACGATGCCGGATTTGACCGGGTTTGACCGCATTTTGAAGATCTAACGATCAATTTCCGTGCCCTCGCTCACATCTGTCCATCCGTGAAAGCCCGCACACCATCAACCGTCCGCGACCGGTGACTGACGCACCGTCACCACGACATCCGGAGTTCCCGGTTCGCGGCGCCAGTTGAGTGGCATCCACCACTGTGAACGCACTCCGCGACGACGCGAACGCACTCAGTTGCGACCGCCGAGCTCCGCATCCCGCGCCAGCAGCGCCGCCTGCACCCGGTTCTCGCAGCCCAGCTTGGCCAGGATCCGGCTGACGTACGTCTTCACCGTCGCCTCGCTCATGTGGATCCGGGCCCCCGCGTCCGCGTTGGACAGGCCCTCCCCGAGCAGCTCCAGCACCTCCAGCTCGCGCCCGGTGAGCACCTCCAGCCGGCGGCGCGCCTCCGCGCCGCGGGCCGCCGCCGAGGCGCTGCGCCCGGAGGCCAGCGAGTCGACGATGTGCCGGGTGGCGGCCGGGGAGAGGAAGGCGTTCCCGCCGGCCGCCGCCCGGACGGCCTGGATCAGCTCGTTCGGCGCGGTGTCCTTGAGCAGGAATCCGGCGCCTCCCTCGGTCACGGCGCGCAGGACGTTCTCGCGCTCCCCGAAGGTGGTGAGGATGATCGCCCGCGCGCCTGGTGCGACCCTCCCGAGCTCCCGAAGCGCCGTCAGTCCGTCCATCACCGGCATCTGGATGTCCAGCAGGACGACGTCCACCCGGTGCGCCCGGGCCAGGTCCAGCGCCTCCCGGCCGTCGGCGGCCTCCGCGACCACCTCGATGTCGTCGGCCGAACCCAGGATCATCCTGATCCCGGCCCGGATGAGCGGCTCGTCGTCGGCGACGAGGACTCGGATCACGCTGGTCATTCCCCTCGAACGGGCAAGCGGGTGGGCGGCACCATCCTGACATCCCGGCCGGACGGCCCGGCAGGCGGTGGTCAGTCCTTGGCGACGTACTCCACCTTGTCCACCAGCACCCCGCCCTTGAAGCAGAACCGCGCCACGTGGTTGTCCGCCCAGGAGTCGCCGGGCTCGCTCTTGTCCAGCGAGTACCAGCGGCAGTGCGCGCCCTCCGGCCGGGGCGGCCCGGCTTTCTGGTAGTCGGAGGTGAAGAAGTCGTTGCCGGGCGGCAGTCGGCGCAGTACGTCGGCCCTCGACTCGCCCACCCGGATCTGCTCGTAGAGCGACGGCCGCACCGTCGAATCACTGGCGCCCCGGACCAGGGCGACCGCGCCCCAGACCATCAGGCCCGCCACGACCAGCGCGACCGTACCCACTCCGGCCGCGCAGCCGAGCACCGGGCGCCGGTGTCCGTCCGTCCCCCCGGCCGGCGGCAGGGCGCCGGGCACCCAGTCCTCCTCCCCCGCCGGGGCGGCGGCGCCGTCGGCCTCCGCACCCTCGTAGGGCAGCACGGCCGCCAGCCGGAAGCCCTGCTCCGGCGTCGGCCCGGCGTGCACCATGCCGCCGACCAGCCGGGCGCGCTCCCGCAAGCCGGTCAGCCCCTGTCCGCCGCTCACCACCGAGCCCGCGCCGGCGTGCGCGCCCACGAGCTCCGGCGCGCGGGGATTGGTGACCTCCACCACCAGCGCGTCCGGCTCGTAGCGGAGCGCGACCGCGATCGGTGCGCCGGGGGCGTGCTTGTGCGCGTTGGTGAGCGCCTCCTGCACGATCCGGTACGCCGCGTGGTCGACCGCGGCCGCGAGCGGGCGCCGCTCGCCCTCGGTGGAGAACGCCATCCCGGCACCGGCCGCCCGGGAGGACTCCACCAGCCCCGCGATCCCGTCCACCCCGCCGCGGGCCGGCGCCGCGCCCGGCGCACCGACCGCCGGCGGCAGCGCCGTCGACTCGTCGTGCAGCACCCCGACCACCTCGCGCAGCTCGCGCATCGCCGCGACCGCCGCCTGGCGCAGCACACCGACCGCCTCCCGCTGCCGGTCGCCGAGGGTGCGGTCCACCTCCAGCGCGCCCGAGTGCACGGAGATCAGCGCGAGCTGGTGCCCCAGGCTGTCGTGCATGTCCTGGGCGATCCGGTGCCGCTCGCGCAGCCGCGCCTGGTGGACCACCATCGCCCGCTCGCGCACCAGCTGGTCGTTGCGCTCCCGCAGCGCGTCCAGCAGCGCGCGGCGCTGCGCCCGGTAGCGGCTGTAGAGCGCGGGGAGGACGGCGAACACCAGGAAGATGCCGAGCGAGACCCCGATGATCAGCTTGGGTGAGGACGTGCCGTCCTTCAGGGTCCCGGACGCGGAGAACAACAGGTAGCTCAGCACGAAGGCGCCGACCAGCCGCCAGACCCGGCCGATCCGCGCCCCGGCCGCCCAGCCCACGCAGGACAGCAGCGGCAACGGCCCGAGCGACCAGCCGGCGATGATCCCGGTCAGCACCAGGACGGTGGCCGGGAAGCCCTTCCGCAGCACCCACAGCACGGCGACGGCGAGCCCGAAGGGCAGCGCCAGACCGGTGCCGGAGACCAACTCCAGCAGGGCGCTGACCAGGCCCATCAGCAGGGCCAGCACGGCCTCGCCCACGACCCGCCGGGGCCGCCAGGGCCCCGGCAGCGCCGTCCGTACCGCCTTCGACCAGGCCCGTGCGATCGCATTCACCCGTCGAGGCTAACCGGCCGCCCGCCGCGCCCGCGGTCACCCTTCGTCGCGGTCCGCCCCGACGAAAGTCGCCGGTCCGCGGGCCGGTTCCGCCGCGCCCTCGAAGGCTCCGCGGGTCGGCTGTGCGCCGCCCTCGAAGGCTCCGCGGGTCGACTATGCGCCGCCTTCGAAGCCCGTGAGCAGCAGCGCGACGTCGTCCACCCGCCCGGTCGAGCCGACCTCGCGCACCAGCCGCTCGGCCAGCTCCTCCAGCTCCTCCCCCGGCCGGCCTTGCGCCAGCGCGGCCCGCAGCCGGTCCACCCCCTGGTCGATCGCCAGCGCCGGATCCTCCACCAGCCCGTCGGTGTAGAGGACGAGCAGCGAGCCGGGCCGCAGCCGCAGTTCGCTGACCGGGTACGCCGCCCGGTCGTCCACGCCCAGCAGCGCCCCGCCCGGGACGTACAGCGCCTCGGCCCGCCCGTCCGGGTGGCGCAGCACCGGCGGCAGGTGCCCGGCCCGGCCGATCCGCACCGTGCCGTCCGCGGGGGTGAGGCGGACCAGGCAGCAGCTGGCGAGCAGCCCGGGGTCGAGGTCCAGCAACAGCCGGTTGGTGCGGGCGAGCACCCGGTCGGGCGGCTCGCCGCCGGTCGCGAAGGCGCGGACGGCGCTGCGCAGCTGCCCCATCGCGGCGGCCGCCGCGACGCTGTGGCCCTCGACGTCACCGATCACCAGGGTGAGGTCGGCGCCGGTGACGATCGCGTCGTACCAGTCGCCGCCGATCTCCATGCCCTGGGTGCCGGGCAGGTAGCGGGCGGCGGTGCGCAGGCCGGGCACCTGCGGCAGCCGGTGCGGCAGCAGGCCCTGCTGGAGGCCGCGGGCCAGGGCGAACTCGGCGTCGTACAACCGGGCGCGTTCCAGGGCCTGGGCGATGAAGCCGCCGAGGCCGGTGAGCAGCCCGCGCTCCTCGACGGTGAAGGGGTGCGCGCGGTCGAAGCCGAGGATGCAGCTGCCGACCTGACGGCCGGAGGCGATCAGCGGCAGGAAGGCCCAGGCGCCCATCTCGTCCAGGGCCAGGCCCGGGTAGGCGGCGGCGAGTTCACCCACTGACTCGAAGAAGATCGGGGTGCCGGTGCTGAGCGTCTCGGCGCCGGGGATGCGGGCATCCAGCGGGGTGCCCTCGAAGGCGTCCAGGAAGCCGGCCGGGTAGCCGGTCTGCGAGACCAGGTGCAGCCGTTGCTCGCGCACCGCGTAGATGGCGAGCTGCTGGCCGCCGAAGGCCGGGAGGATCTCCTCGGCCACGGCCCGGCACACGTCGCAGACGGTGACGGCCTCGGTGAGGGCGCTGGCCAGCTGGAGCAGGTGGTGGGTACTGCCCACGCCGCCCGTCCCGGCCGGTCCGGGACCGGCACCAGGACCGGCACCAGGACCAGGAGCGGGACCGGGACCGGGACCGGGACCGGCCGCGGGCGGCGGTTCGGCCGCTCCCGGCGGGGAGTCGGCGGCGATCACCCGGCCGGTGACGCCGTGCGGGTCGGGGAAGAGCGAGAAGGCCAGCCAGCCGTCCGACGGACGGGCGGCGAGGAAGGCGGTGGGCTGCTGGGAGAGCAGGGCGGCGCGGCAACGGTTCTCGTAGAAGGGGTCGGCGAGCCAGGGCAGCACCTCCCACGGGAGGTGGCCGACCAGGTCCTCCCGGTTCGCCCGCAGCAGCGGCTCGGCGGCCCGGTTGACGTAGCTGATCAGGCCGTCCGGATCGAGCGAGAAGACCCCCTCGCGCAGCCGCTCGACGGCGGCGGCCGCGGCGGTGAGGGTGCGCGCGTCCAGGACGGCGCCGACCAGGTGGGTCCGGCCGTCGGAGATCGCACCGGGCACCCGGGCCCACAGCTCCACCGGGTACGGGCGCCCGCCCGGCCCGAGCACCCGCACCCGGGCGGCCAGCACCTCGCCGCGCTCCAGGGCGGTCCGGGCGGCGGCCCGGAACTCGGGCACGTCCCCGGGGGCGATCCGCCCGGTCAGGCAGTCCACCGTGCCGTCGAACTGCCCGGGCGCGAAGCCGAAGATCTCCCGGAACTGCGCGTCCGCCGCCAGCTCGCCGGTGGCCACGTCCCAGTCGAACAGCCCGACCCGGGTGGTGGGCACGGACGGCGACGGCAGCTCCACCACCGCGGCGTCACCCCCCGGCTCCACCGAGTGCCCGGCCGCCGTCAACTCGGCCAGCCCGGCGCCCAGTTCGGAGGCGACCGCCACCAGCCGGCCGCCTTCCTCGGCGGGCACGCCGTCCTCCGAGGCCGGCCACTGCACGCTCAGTACCCCGAACCGCTCCCCGCCGTGCCCCACCGGCACACAGGCCGAGACGAAGTCGTACGGCAGCCCGACCGCGAGCTGCGGGAAGCGCCGCATGGTCTCCTCCGGATCGGACAGCGTGACGCTGCGGCCGGTCCGGAAGCACACCGCGACCGGCAACGGTCCGGCGGCCGCGACCCGCCGGAACGGACTCATGATCGACAGGGGCACCCCCGCGATGGTCTGCAGCACCAGCGACCGCCGGTCCCGCGACCGCAGGTACACCATCGCCCCGTACGCCCCGGTCGACCCCAGCACCCTGCGGACGGCCTCCGCCAGCAACGCGTCCCGCTCGTGCACCGCCTCCGGGAGCGCGGCCGCTCCCGGGAGCGCCGGCGACGCGGGTTCCGAAGCCGTCGCCGGGACCGCCCCACGGACCGGCTCGGCAGCCCCGCCGGTCGCCTGCGGATGGCACATGCTCCCTTGCTACGTCCGGCCCGGAACCCTGTCAAGGCGAGCCCCGCCCGCCCGGGCTGGCCCACGGCCCCCACTCGCCCCAGCCCGAGCGCCCCGGACACCCGACCGAACCACTCCCCGGACAGGTGACGGGCTACGGCAGCTTGGTGAGATCGACCTCCACCGGGTACGGCACCGCGGCCTTCACCAGTCCGGTGAACATCTCACCGACCCGGTAGGTCCTACTCTCCGCGTCCAGCAGATGCGTGTGCACGACCGGCACCCGGCCCGCCGCCTGCTCGACCAGCCAGTAGAAGGGGATTCCGGCCTTCGCGTACTGGTCGAGCTTGACCAGCCGGTCGGTGGTCTCCGAGCCCGGCGAGACGACCTCGACCAGCAGCAGTACGTGCTCCGGTCTGATCAGCGGCTCGTCGAAAGTGTCAGCACGGTAGACCACCACGTCGGGCCGACGGTTGTTGAGCGGCACATCCTGCAGCCGCACGTCGAAGTCAGTGTCCGCGATCCACTCCTCACCGCCCGCCTTGTCAAAGGCGTTCGCCAGAAGGCGCCCGATCCGGTTGTGACGCCTCGATGCGCTCGGGCTCACAACGACCATCCCGTCGACGATCTCGATCCCCGCACACTGCTCCTCGGTCCAGGAGTCGTACTCCTCACTGGTGATCTGCCGGTGCATCCACTCGGGTGCGATCATCTCGGCCGTCACGGCGTACCTCCCCTCGGCGGCTGGCGGGTCTGTGCTGTGCGCCACAGCATAGTGCAGCACAGCGACGGCTTCGGATGGTTCGGGGACCGTTCGATATCCTCCCGGCGGGTGGTGGCGCCGGGGCCGCCGGGGGTGGAGGCGAGGAGCGGATGAAGTCGTCCGAGGAGGCCGCGCGGGAGGCTTCGTGGCAGTGGGCCGGGGAGGCGGACGGCGCGGGCGAGGCGCCCGGGGACGTGATCGGCGGGGGCGGGCCACGGTTGAGTCGGCGGGGCCTGCTGGCCGGAGCCGGGGTGCTGGCGGTCGGCGGGGCGGTGTGGGCGCTCGGCCGCTCGGGTTCCGACGGACCGGCGCCGGGCCCGGCCAAGCCGGTGCCGACCGCGGTGTCCGGGCCGACGCCGCTGTGGACGTACCGGGGCGCGCAGGCGATGACCCCCGAGCGGCTGGTCGCCCCGCCACGGTGCCCGGTGTTCCTGTCCAAGGCCGGGCTGCAGGTCCTCGACCCGGCCGGCGGCGGCCCCGGGCGGCTGCTGGTGTTCGACCCGCCGCCACCGCCGAACTGGCCCAGCGACGCCGAACCGTCCGGCGGGAAGGTCGCGATCGGGCCGGAGTACATGTTCAGCACCGAGTCGAAGGGCCACCTGGACGCCCACCACCTCAGCGACCCGGCCCACGACTGGAGCCTGCCGCTGCCCGATGAGCTGTCGGGCCGGCTCCAGCTCACCTGCACGGACACCGGCGCCCTCTACGGCTACGCCTGGACCCCGTTCCGCCCGGAGGAGGTCTTCCCGAGCACCCGGGTCTTCGCCATCGGACCGGCGGACCGCACCCTGCTCTGGTCCGTCGCCGGCCCGCGCCAGGAGCGGCCGGTCGCCCTCGCCACCGGGGGCACCGCCGGCCTGCTGGCCTGCGCCCGTTCCCTCGGCGACGGCGCCGAGCTGGCGGTCCGGGACGCCGCCACCGGGCGGGAGCTGTGGACAGCCGGCGGCCCGGAGGGCCTGCGCTGGTGCGTCGCCGGCGGGGAGGGCTTCCTCGTCCCCGACGGCACCGGGGGCGTGCGCATGCTGGGCGCCGGCGGCGAGCCCGGCTGGACCCACTCCCCCGCCCGCGGCGAGTCCTGGCGGGCGCTGCCGCCCGTCCCGGACGGCGTCCGGGTGTTCGTCCCGCGGGACAGCGGCATGGTCACCTGCAACGACCTGACCACCGGCGCCGTGCTGTGGTCCCGCAAACTGCCGTTCCCGCTGGACAGCCGCAGCCGTCCGCTGGTCGTCGGCGGCACGCTGTACGTCCCCGGTCCGGCGGCCGCCGGGGTCTTCGCGATCGACGTCGCGACCGGCCGACTCGGGTGGGCGTTCCACGACTCCGGCCCGGGCCGGGACGTCTGGTCCATCGCCACCGACGGGAGCCGTCTCTACGCCGGTCACGACGACGTCCTCTACGCCCTCGCGACGGCCTGACGCCCCCGCCGGCCCGAACGTCCGGACGAAGCGGCAGGATGGCCTGGTGCAGGTACGCCCGATCTCCCCCGAAAAGCTGGCCGAGCTGCTCGCCGACCGGATCGCCGCGCTGCCCGGCGCCGGCGAACGGTGGCTGCGGATCGCCGTGGACGGCGCCGGGCCCGCCCGGCCCGAGCTGCTCGCCGACGCCCTGGTGGAGCCGCTGCGACTGCGCGGCCGCCCCACGCTGCGGGTCTCGGCGGCGGACTTCCTGCGCCCGGCCTCGATCCGGCTGGAGTACGGGCATCAGGACGCGGACGCGTTCCACGACCTCTGGCTGGACGACGGCGCCCTGCTGCGCGAGGTGCTGGACCCGCTGGAGCCGGGCGGCAGCGGCCGGGTGCTGCCCTCGCTGCGCGACCCGGCGACGGACCGCTCGACCCGCGCCCCGTACGTCCGACTCCCGCCCGGGGGCGTGCTGTTGCTGGACGGCGCGCTGCTGCTCGGCCGCTGGCTGCCGCTGGAGCTGACCGTCCATCTGGCGCTCACTCCGGCCGCGCTGGCCCGCCGCACTCCGGCCGATCAGCAGTGGACGCTGCCCGCCTTCGCCCGCTACGAGGCGGAGACCGAGCCGGCCGAGGCCGCCGACGTCATCGTCCGGGTGGACGACCCGCGGCACCCCGCCCTGGTCGAGCGGTCGTAGGACCCGACCGGCGGATCTCGTCGGGCCCGACCTGCGGATCTCGTAGGGCACGACCGGCGGATCTCGGGGGGCCCGGCAAGGATCCGCCGCTCAGGCCCTGCCGGTCGGGGCCGGCCCGCGCTGGCAGTAGGGGCACCAGAACACCGCCCGGTCCTGCGGGGCGTCGCCCTGGCGCCCGGTCCGGACGGGCGTGACGCAGCGCGGGCAGGGCCGCCCGGCCCGGCCGTAGACCCAGTGCTGGTAGCCGGGCCGGGTGTCACCGGTGGTGATGTGGCCGGGGCGCAGCTTGTTGGCCTCCAGCATCTGCCGGGCACGCTCCACCAGCCGGTCGGGGTGCGGGACTTCGCCGACCTCGGTCCACGGGGTCACACCGGCGACGAAGCACAGTTCGTTGGCGTAGACGTTGCCGATGCCGGCCAGGTTGCGCTGGTCGAGCAGGGCCTCGACGACCGGCCGGGCCGGGCGGGCGAGGAGTCGGCGGACGGCCTCGACCGGGTCCCAGTCGGGGCCGAGCAGGTCCGGGCCGAGGTGGCCGACGGCGCGCCGCTCGTCGGTGGTGCGCAGCAGTTCGACGACCGGCAGCCGGTAGCCGACGGCGGTGCCCTGCTCGGTGCCGAGGAGGGCACGGATCTGCCAGGCGGGGCCGCCGCTCCAGCGCTCGCCGGGCCGGTAGACCTCCCAGTGGCCGTCCATCCGCAGGTGGGTGTGCAGGGTGAGGCCGCCTTCGAGGCGGGTGAGCAGGTGCTTGCCGCGCGGGCGGACCTCCAGCACCCGGCGGCCGGCGAGCGCGGCGGTCGCGTGCGCGGGCACCCGCAGTTCGGCGCTGGTCAGCAGCTGCCCGGCGAGGGCGTCGTGCAGCCGGGCCGCCACGCGGTAGATGGAGTCACCTTCTGGCATGACTCCATTCTGGTCCGCGTGGCGGCCCGGTGGGGCACCGGCCCCGGGTGGCGCGCTACCGGGCGTGCGCCCCGCCCTCGCCCTGGCCCTCGCGCACCACGACCACCGGGCAGGGCGCGTGCTCGGTGAGGTGGCGGCTGACGGAGCCGAGCAGCACGCCGGCGAAGCCGCCGAGGCCTCGGCTGCCGACGACCAGCAGCGCGGCGCCCTTGGCGACCTGCAGCAGGGCGCCGGCCGCGTTGCCGGGGACCACGCTCTCGCGGATCCGCACGCCGGAATCGTCGCCGACCACCCGGGCGACGCTCTCGGAGAGCGTCTTGCCGGCGAGTTCCTCCGGGTTGTAGACGTCGGCCGGCACGGCCGTCCCGCCCCAGCCGTAGAACGCCGGGTACTCCCAGGCGGCGATCGCGTCGATGGTCCCGCCGACGGCCTTGGCGTAGTCGACCGCCCAGCGCAGCGCCTGTTCCGAGGCGGGCGAGCCGTCCACACCGACGACGATCCGGGGGCTGGTGGTCATGCCGTGTCTCCTTCGGTTGCTCCTGCTCGGCTCCGACCCGCCAAACATAGATCGAACAGGACGAAACGGCCCGTCGTTGCCGCGCCGTACGCGGCGTTCCACATGGGCTGGCACGGGGACTCCCCGGGCGCCCTGGTCCCGGTGCTGCTGCCCCCTGAGGAGCGCCCGGCCGCCCGGCGGAAGGCCTCGGCCGGGGAGCACCGGACGTACGGGTTCCGTGCCGCCGACGGCCGGACGCTGCTCCACCCGGACGTCTTCTGCCTGAATCAACTACGGTAGGCAGACCATGAGTTGGACATCATCTGGACCTGGCCCGGGGTGAACTGGGTCATGCAGGAGTCGTAGCCGTAGTCCATGAAGTTGTGGATCGGGTCGAGCTTGCCGCCCGGGCAGCTGTGGCGGCCCTCGGGGCAGCCGTAGGCGGGGGTGCGCTCGGGCGGGGTGTCGTCCACGTAGTCGCCCGGGGGCAGGCAGCCGCCCTGGAAGGTGTGGAACAGGCCGAACCAGTGGCCGATCTCGTGGGTGGCGGTGTTGCCCCCGTTGTAGTGGGTGGCCGGGCCGCCGGGCAGCGCGTCGTCCAGGATCACCACGCCGTCGTCGGTCGGGTGGGAGCGGTAGGCGTTGGGGAAGGTCGACCAGCCGAGCAGGGCCTGGCCGAGGTGGGCGGTGTAGAGGTTGAGGGTGCGCTGGTCCCCCTTGCGCAGGGCGGTCTTCATCGCCTGTTCGGCGGCGGAGCCCGGGGTCATGCCGGTGTACCAGCCGGCGTTGTCGGTCCAGTCGGTGCCGGCCAGCTCGAAGTGGAACCCGGTGGGCGTGTTGCCCTCGCCCTGGCCGCCGTAGGTGGCGTTGAGGTGGTCGATCTGGGCGGCGACGACGGCCTCGTCCAGCCGGCCGGCGGCCCCGGAGTGGATCACGTGGACGTACACCGGGACGGTGGTCGGGGCGGCGGCCAGCGGGACGCGGGCGGAGCCGAGCCGGGCGAGCCGGTCCGCCAGGTCCGCCTGCATCGCCCGGGCCTCACCGGCGCTGACGGCGTTCGGGTCCCGGCCCGCCCGGCTGCCGACCGGCTTGCGGGCGGCCGCGTCGGTGCCGTCGCAGACGGCCGTCGCCACCGCGCGGTGCGGGACCGGCGCCGCGAACTGGCTCAGACCGGCCGCGGCGACCAGCGCGGCGGCGCAGGGGAACAGGCGGGGGGCGCGCGAGCGCACCCGGGCAGTACGGCGCATCAGCGCTCCTGACGGGGGGAGTTGACGGGGAGCCGACCGCTCATCGGGCCCGCCCGCCGCCCACCGGCGACCGGCGCCCGGCGCGGACCCGCCCGAGACTACGACGCCGAGAAGTCGATCTCCCGCAGGGCGCGCGCGGCACCCCGGTCGAGTACCACGGCCGACGCACAGCCGGCCGGCGGCCGCCCCGCCCCGAACAGCAGCCGGCGCAGCCGGGCGGCCGCGCCCCGGTGCCGGGCGAAGGCGTAGCGCGACACGACGCGTCCGCGCCGCCGCTGGCCCGCCCTGGCCTCGGCCGGGTCGGCGTCGATCAGCAGCAGGTGCACCCGGCGGCCCTGCCGTGCGGCGGCGCGCACCAGCCAGGCCCGGACGAAGGGCAGGGTGCCGCAGTCGTGCACCGCGAGCGGTCCGCCGTCCAGGACGGCCCGGCGCAGCCGCCGGTAGTGGGCGAGCCGGGCGAGCGGGCGGTAGAGCGCGTACGGGAGGCGGCCGGGCAGCCGGGCCGCGTACTCCTCCCGGACCAGCTGGGAGTCGATCAGCGGGGCGCGGACGCAGCGGCGCATCAGGGTGCTCTTGCCGCTGCCGGGCAGTCCGGTGACGACGAGCAGGTCACCGGCGGGGTAGCGCAGCGCGACCGGGCCGGCGCCGCGCAGCTCGTGCACGCCGGTACGGACCACCCGGTGGTTGGCGGCTCGGTTCTCGGCAGCGCGGTTCTCGCCAACGCGGTTCTCGGCAGCGCGGTTCTCGGCAGCGCGGGGCGGCGGTACCCGTGGCACCGCCGCCCGCGATGTTCGTACGTCCGTCACCGGTCCTCCCCCGCCGTTCCGCTCCCAGGAGCATGGCGCATTCCCAAGAACGAGTAAAGACCCGTGGTCAGGGCGGGCGCGGAGGACCCCGGTGGAAGGCCGCTAGCCCAGCTGCGGGGCGACCCGGGAGGCGACCAGCTCCAGGTGGTCGAGGTCACCCAGGTCCAGCACCTGCAGGTAGACCCGCTGGCTGCCGACCGCCGCGTACCGGCCGATCTTCTCCACCACCTCGTCCGGGGTGCCGGCCAGGCCGTTCGCCTTCAGCTCGGCCACCTCGCGGCCGATCGCGGCCGCCCGGCGGGCCACCTCGGCGTCGTCCCGGCCGACGCAGAGCACCAGGGCGTTGGAGTACACCAGCTCGTCGGCCGGGCGGCCGGCCTGCTCGACGGCGGCCCGGACCCGGCCGAACTGGGCGGCGGTGTCGTCCAGCGAGGCGAACGGCAGGTTGAACTCGTCGGCGAAGCGGGCGGCCAGCGCCGGGGTGCGCTTCGGGCCGAGGCCGCCGACCAGTACCGGGATGCGCTCCTGGACGGGCTTGGGCAGCGCGGGCGAGTCGGTGAGCGTGTAGTACTTCCCCGCGAAGTCGAAGGTGTCGCCGAGCTTGGTCCGCCACAGCCCGGTGATGATCTCCAGCTGCTCCTCCAGCCGCCCGAACTTCTCCTTCGGGAAGGGGATGCCGTACGCGGTGTGCTCGGCCTCGTACCAGCCGGCGCCGAGGCCGAACTCGACCCGGCCGCCGCTCATCGCGTCGACCTGGGCGACCTGGATCGCGGTGACGCCCGGCAGCCGGAAGGTGCCGGCGGTCATCAGGGTGCCGAGGCGGATGGTGCTGGTGTCGCGGGCGAGGCCGGCCAGGGTGATCCAGGCGTCGGTGGGGCCGGGCAGGCCGTCGACGTCACCCATCTTCAGGTAGTGGTCGGAACGGAAGAAGGCGCTGAAGACCCCGAGTTCCTCGGCGGTGCGGGCCACCCGCAGGAGGGTGTCGTAGCTCGCGCCCTGCTGGGGCTCGGTGAAGATGCGAAGATCCATGCGGCCCATTCTGGTACGGAGCGCCCGGTCGTGAACGCAGGGAACCGGCCATGCCACGGAGCGTCCCCGAGGTGGCCAAGGTCTCAGCACGGAACCGTCACGGCCCGGCCTGCCGACTCGGCGGTTCGCCTACCGTGGACGGATGTTCGCGACCCCCGACGAGTCCTTCCGGCGCTCCCCCGACGAGCCGGCCGGCTGCCCGCTGCCCGGCATCGTGGCCGCCTTCACGCCCCGGCTGGCCGAGTTCGCCTTCGAGCCCGGTTTCGTCGCGGCGGTCGACCAGCACACGGCGATGCTGCGCGAACTGCTGTACGCGCAGGGGCCGGAGCTCGCGCCCCGGCCCCTGGACCGTGAGGAACTGTCGGACTACGCGCTGGGCTTCCTGGACGCTCTCACCGAGATCGGCTGGCGGGAACCGGTCGGCTATGACTACGCCGTCACCCGGCTGACCGCGATCTGCTGGCTGGTGCGCGAACAGGGCCTGCTGGAGATCTGAGCCTCCCGGAGACGGCTTCTGAGCGGTCCTCGCCGGGCTCGATGCCTGGGCCGGCGGGTGGCCCGGGCCGGTCCGGGCCGGTCCGGGGGGTCGGCCGGACCGCTCCGGCCGTCCGCCCGCGTACAGTGGCGGTCCGGGCCGAGGGGGGCGGCGGGGGCGCTGGTCCTGGGTGGCGAAGGTGAACGGAGCTGGACGGTGCAGAGGTGATCGGAAGCAGTACGGACGCGGCCGCGCACGACGCGCTGCGCTGGCGGGTACGCCCCTCCGCGGCCCGGGCCGCCGTCCTCGTCCTCCACGGCGGCCAGGAACACAACCTCGCCCGGCCCCGCCCCCTCAACCTCCCGCTGCTGCGCATGCACGGCTTCCTGCGCGCGCTGACCAGCGCGACGGCGGGCTCCGACATCGCCATCGGCACCGTCCGCTACCGCCACCGGGGCTGGAACGGCGCCCGCGCCGACGCCGCCCGGGACGCCCTCGCCGCACTCGACGAACTCACCGAGACCCTCGGACCGGTGCCGACCGTCCTGGTCGGCCACTCCATGGGTGGCCGCGCCGCCCTGCGGGCCGGCGGACACCCGGCCGTCACCGGGCTGGTCGCCCTCGCCCCCTGGTGCCCCGCCGAGGACCCCTGCGACCACCTCGCCGGCCGTGACCTCCTGCTCCTGCACGGCGACCGCGACACCGTCACCCCGCCCGCTGACACCCGCGCCTTCGCCGCCCGCAGCCGCGCCGCCGGCGCCCGCGTCTGCGGCTACACCGTCACCGGCAGCGGCCACGCCATGCTCCAGCGCATCCCCGACTGGCACCGCGCCACCACCCGCCTCACCACCGCCCTCCTCGGCCTCCAGCCCTTCCCCGCCGAAACCGCCTCCGCCCTCGCCCTTCCACCCACCTCCCCCGAGGCCCTCACCCTCCCCCTCCCCCGCCAACCCCGCACCCCGTCCACCGCCTGAGTCCCCGGATGACGCCGGGCCGCTCCGGTGAGGCCGGTTCAGCGGTGTTCAGGACCCCTGCCGGGGGGGTGCGTACGGCGGCGTGGGTCGGAGGCGTGTCCACCCGGGGCTGCTTGCCGGTCCCGCTGGTCGGCCGGGGTCAGCCGAGGTCGGTGGCCGACTCCACGACCACGCCGTGGAGGTCGCCGATCGTGGCTAGGGCGCCCCGATGGATCTGGGCGGCGGTGAGCTCCGCGGTGCCGGACCGCAGGGGGCGGGTCGCGCAGGCGTCGGCGACGACGGGGTGGGGCGGTTGCCGCGCAGGAAGGCGCCGGCGGTGGTGAAGGCGACGCACACGTGGGTCATGAAGCCGGCGATCACCACGTCCTGGTGGCCGGCCGCGTCCAGCAGCTCACCGAGGTCGGTGCCGACGAAGGCGTCCGGGCCTGCTTGACCACCATCCGCTCGCCCTCGGCCGGGGCCACGCTCGGGTGGATCTGCCCGATCTCGGCGCGGACGTCGTACGGGGTGCCCGGGCCGCCGTCGTTGATGACGTGGACGACGGTGGCACCGGCCGCCCGGGCCCGGGCGAGCAGGTCGGCCGCCGAGTCGAGGGCCGCGCGCCAGCCGGTCAGCTTCATCACGCCGCGGGTGTAGGTGTTCTGGTGGTCGATCAGGCTCCGCACCGTCACGCCCCCGCCGGCCGGACGGTGAACGACGTACGGCTGTGAACGCGGTACGACGTCACGCCCCCGACAGCCGGACGGTGAACACCGTACGGCCGGGCCGGCTGGCCGCCTCGACCGTGCCGCCGTGCGCCTGGACCACGGCCCGGACGATGGCCAGCCCCAGCCCGGTCGAGCCGGTGGCCCGGGAGCGGGCGCGGTCACCCCGGACGAAGCGTTCGAAGACCCGCGCCAACAGCTCCGCCGGAATCCCTGGCCCCTCGTCGGTGACGCTCAACTCGACGGCGCCGGAGGTGAGTTCGAGCCGAAGCTCGACCGCCGTACCGGCCGGGGTGTGGGTGCGGGCGTTGGCCAGCAGGTTGGCCACCACCTGGCTCAGCCGGTGCTCGTCCCCGCGCACCAGCACCGGTTCCTCCGGCAGCACCAGCCGCCAGCGGTGGTCGGGGCCGGCCGCCCGGGCGTCGGCCACCGCGCCCAGCACGATCCGGGTGAGGTCCACCTCGTCCTCGGCCAGCGGGCGGCCAGCGTCCAGGCGGGCGAGCAGCAGCAGGTCCTCGACGATCGCGCCCATCCGCAGCGCCTCGGCGTCGATCCGCTCCAGCGAGTGCCGCACCTCGCCGGGCACCTCCCCGGGGTGGCGCAGTGCCAGCTCGGCGTGGCCGCGGACGGCCGCCACCGGGGTGCGCAGCTCGTGGCTGGCGTCGGCGGCGAAGCCGCGCAGCCGCTCCTCGACCGCGTGCCGGCGGGCCAGCGCGTCACCGACGTGGCCGAGCATCCGGTTGAGCGCGGCGCCGACCCGGCCGACCTCGGTGCGCGGATCGTCGTCGGGCACCCGTTCGGCGAGCATCACCTCGCCGCTGGCGAGCGGCAGCGCGCTCACCCGCTCGGCCATGCCCACCACCCGCCGCAGCGGGCGCAGCGAGAAGCCGACCCAGACCGCCCCGGCGGCGCCGGCCGCGGTGGCGGCGATCGCGAAGACGGTCAGCTCCAGGGTCTCCAGCCGCTCGACGGTGTCCTCGGCGGGGCGCAGCGGGAGTCCACAGACCAGCACGTCGCCGTCCCGGCCGGCCACCGCGCGCACCCGGTAGCGGTGCAGCGTGCCGCCGAGGTCGAGGGTGCGGGCCGGGCCGCCGGGCGGCAGGGCGGCGAGCGTGCGCTGCTGGGCGGGCGAGAAGGTGACCCGGTCGTCCGCGTCGTCGGGGTCCGAGTCGTCGGCGTCCCCGTCGACGACTCCGGCGGCGGTGACCCGGCCGTCCAGGAGCCGTACGCCCAGGGTTCCGGAGGACTGCCCCCGGGTGTCGGGGGCGGCACCCGTACCCGCGTACTCCAGGCTCGCGGCGTAGCGGCCACCGGCCTCGACGAGCTGCTGGTCGAGCCGGTCGACCAGGAAGTGGCGCAGGGCGGCGGCGGTGGCGAAGCCGACGGCGGCGCAGGTGACCACCAGCAGCACCAGCAGGCCGGCGATCAGGCGGGCCCGCAGGGTGCGGGGGAACAGCCCCTTCAGGAGCTTCACCGTGCTGCTCGCGGCGCGGCTCGCGGTACGGCTCACGGCGCCGCCTTGATCAGGTAGCCCGCGCCGCGCACGGTGTGGATCATCGGGCTGCGGCCGGCGTCCAGCTTCTTGCGCAGGTAGCTGATGTACAGCTCCACGATGTGGGCCTGCCCGCCGAAGTCGTACGACCAGACGGCGTCCAGGATCTGCGCCTTGCTGAGCACCTGCCGGGGGTGGCGCATCAGGTGGGCGAGCAGCGCGTACTCGGTCGGGCTGAGCTCGATGGTCTCGCCGTCGCGGGTCACCTCGCGGGCCCGGTCGTCGAGGACGAGGTCACCGAGCACCAGGGCGTGCGCGGGCGGCCCGTTCGGTGCGGCCGGCGGGGCGGCCCGGCGCAGCAGTCCGCGCAGCCGGACGACCACCTCGGCCAGGCTGAACGGCTTGGTCACGTAGTCGTCCCCGCCCGCGGCGATACCCGCGATCCGCTCCTCGACGGCGTCCCGGGCGGTGAGGAACAGCACCCGGACCTCGGGCTGCTCGGCGTGGATCCGGCGCAGCACCTCCAGGCCGTCGAGGTCGGGCAGCATGATGTCGAGCACCACGGCGTGGGGCCGCCAGCGCGCCGCCTCCCGGACGGTCTCCAGGCCGTTGGTCACGCCGCGCGCCTGCCAGCCCTCGTAGCGCACCGCACCGCAGACGACCTCGACCAGGTCCGGTTCGTCGTCGACGACCAGCACGCGCCAGTCGGAGCGGTCGTCCGGGCGGTCACCGGGGCGGTCGTCCGGGCGGCCCGCGGTGTCGTCCATGCTGCTCCCTCGGTTCGGCGGTGGGCGGCCTTCATTCTGGCCTGCCGCGATGAGAAACCCGTGAGATCAGCGGAGCTGGTTCGTGCCCCCCGTACTGGCTCCGAACTGCGGCGATGGCGCTCATGGCGGGCGCCGGGGCCGGTCCTTCTCAGAGGTGACTCAGAGCTTGCGGTGCGATCGTGGACCGCCTCGGCGGGGCGACGCCGCCGCCGGGAGTTGAGGAGGTTCCCCGATGACCACTGCCACCGTGCCGAAGTCCCGGCAGGCGTCCGCCGGACCGCGTCACCGGGCGGCGGACCGCCCGCCGCTCGCGCTGCCGCCGAACGCGGCGCTCGGCCTGATCGCCGTGGGGGCGCTCGGCGTGCTCGGGCTGTGGTGGCTGAACACGGCCTCGGTGGTCGGCGCGGCCGGCTGGCTGACCGGCGCCGGGCGGATCACCGGGCTGCTCGCCGGGTACGCCGCGCCGGTGCTGATCCTGCTGATGGCCCGGCTGCCGCCGGTGGAGCGCGGGGTCGGCGCCGACCGGCTGGCCCGCTGGCACGCGTACGGCGGCCGCTGGCTGGTGGGCCTGGTCTCGGTGCACCTGCTGACCGTCGTCTGGGGCTACGCGCTCACCGACGGGCGCGGGCTGCTCGGGGAGGGCGTGGAGATCGTCTTCCACTACCCCGAGATGATCAAGGCAACCCTGGGCACCCTGCTGATGCTCGGCACCGGCCTGGTCTCCGCCCGGGCGGCGCGCCGCCGGCTCTCCTACGAGACCTGGTACTACCTGCACCTGGCGACCTACCTCGCGGTGGCACTGGCCTTCGCCCACCAGCTGGCCACCGGCGCCGACCTCGGCGGCGGCCCCGGCCAGGCCGCCTGGTACGCGCTCTACTTCGGCACGGCGGCGCTGCTCGGCTGGTTCCGGCTGCTGCGGCCGTGGCTGCTGGACCGGCGGCACGGCCTGCGGGTGGCCGAGGTGCGGCCGGAGGGCCCCGGCGTGGTGTCGCTGTTCCTGTCCGGCCGTCGGCTGGACGAACTGCGCGCCGAACCGGGCCAGTTCTTCCGGCTGCAGTTCCAGGCACCCGGGCTGCGCTGGGCCGCCAACCCGTATTCGCTGTCCGCGCCGCCGCGCCCGGACTTCCTCCGGTTCACCGTCAAGGACCTCGGCGGGCACAGTGCCGCCGTCGCCGCGCTGCGCCCGGGCACCCGGGTGCGGGCCGAGGGGCCGTACGGGGCGTTCACCGGGCGGCAGCAGCGGCGGCGCCGGGTGCTGCTGCTCGGGGTGGGCGTCGGGATCACCCCGCTGCGGGCGCTGTTCGAGACGCTGCCGGGCGAGGTCACGCTGGTGCAGCGGGCACGGAGCGCGGAGGACGTGCTGTTCCGGACCGAGCTGGCCGAGGTCGCCCGGCGGCGCGGCGCGGTGGTGCACGAGCTGCTCGGCTCGCGGGAGCAGGTCGGCGACCTGGGCGCGGCGCTCGCCCGGCTGGTGCCGGGCCTGGCGGAGCACGAGGTGTACCTGTGCGGGCCGGAGGCCGTCGCCGAGGAGGCCGTACGCGCGCTGCGGGCGGCCGGGGTGCGGGCGGGGCGGATCCACCGCGAGTCCTTCGTCTTCTGAGCCCGTTTCTGAGCCCGTCCCACACTCACACGTTCACGTACCCGTACCGGAGGAGTTGTCCTGCCATGCGCCGAGCCGTCGTCACCAGTGCCGCCACCGCTGCCGGGGTGGTGCTGTTGCTCTCGCTCAAACCGCACGAGACGACCGGGGCCGCTCCGGTGATCAGCTCGGGGGCGGGGGCGGGTTCCTCGTCCGGCTCCGGCTCCGGGACCACCGGCGCCGCCGACACGTCCGCCTCCCCCACGCCCGCACCCGCCTCCGGCGGCGGCGCCACCCGGAAGGTCAGCGGGGACACCGTGAACACCCGGTACGGGCCGGTGCAGGTGCAGGTCACCCTCGCCGGCAGCCGGATCACCACCGTCGACGTGGTCAAGTACCCGACCCAGGACCGCCGGGACCGCGAGATCAACGCCGACGCCCTGCCCGTGCTCAACCAGGAGGCGATCTCCGCGCAGAACGCCCAGATCGACGCGGTCAGCGGCGCGACCTACACCAGCGACGGCTACATCCGCTCGCTGCAGAGCGCGCTCGACCGGGCGAAGGGCTGAGGCCCGGTGCTGCGGCACGCCGAGCCCGTGATGGGCACCGTCTTCTCGATCGCCGTCCGCGACCCCGGACCGGACACCCCCGAGGCGGTGCGGCGGATCGCCGAACGACTCCACCGGATCGACGCGGTGTTCTCCACCTACCGGCCGGACAGCGACATCAGCCGACTCGGGCGGGGCGAACTGGCCCTGGACGACTGCGATCCCGAGGTCCGCACGGTGCTCGCCGCCTGCCGCCAGGTGGCCGCCGAGACCGACGGCTACTTCACCGAACGCCCCGGCGGCCGGCTGGACCCCAGCGGCTGGGTCAAGGGCTGGGCGGTCGAGGAGGCCGCCCGCCTGCTGCGCGCCGCCGGCGCCCGGCAGTTCTGCGTCAACGGCGGCGGGGACGTGCAGACCTCCGGCGGGCCGTGGCGCCTCGGCATCGCCCACCCCGGGCAGCCCGGCATGCTCGCCGCCGTACTCAGCGGCAGCGACCTCGCCGTGGCCACCTCCGGCACCGCCGAGCGCGGCGCCCACATCCTCGACCCGCACACCGGCCGCCCCGCCGACGGCCTGGCCTCGCTCACCCTGGTCGGCGCGCCGGGCACCGGCATCGCCCGCACCGACGCCTGGGCGACCGCGGCCTTCGCGATGGGCCCCGACCGCGCGCTGGCCTGGGCGGCCCGGCAACCGGGGGTGGAGGCGCTCGCCGTGCTCCCGGACGGAACGAAGCGCTGGACCTCCGGACTGCCCCGGCACCTCCCGCCCTCCGGGCCCGCCGACTGGCAGCCCGCGCCCGGGTGACCGTCGCGGCCGACGTCCGCACCGACCGGGCCCAGCCCTGAGGCCCTACGTTCCCCGGGCCGCGCCCGGGGCCGGGTCCCGGCCGTTTCGGGCGGGCAGCCAGCCGGTCTGGATCAGGGTTCCGGACAGGCGGTCGGGGGTCACGTGAATTCCCCGGCCCGGGGGGAGGGGCTGGGGCGCGACGGAGCCCAGCAGGGGGCCTTCCTGGCCGTCGCCGGAGAGCACCACACCGTGGGGCCCCAGGTCGCACACCGCGCGGAGGAACGGGTCGGCCGCACGGGCCCGGCCGGCGCCCTCGGAGCGGCGGGCGATGATCACGCGCAGGCCCAACTCCCGGGCCTGCGGGAGGATTTCGACGAGGGAGGCGAGCGGCTCCTCCTCGTTGGCGGCGATGAGCTCGAAGTCGTCCACGATGAGGAAGATGTCCTTGGGCGCCGTCTTCCGCGCGCCCGGCGTGCGGCTGGTGGCGGCGACGCGCAGGATCCGGGCCAGAGTGTCCAGGCCGGACGTGTTCGGCGCGTAGTGGACAAGGTGCGCGGGCGGTACCTCGTCGCGCAGCGTGCCGTGGAAGTCGACCACCAGAAAACCCACACGGTCCGCCGTGTACCGCTCGGTGAGCTGCTTGACCAGCAGCCGAAGCAGCGCGGTCTTCCCCGACCCCTCTTCGCCGTACACGGCGAACAGCGGGTTGGCGTCGAAGTCGACGAAGACCGGGGCCTGTTGGGCGACGTCCAGCCCGATCGCCACGCCCTGCGGCGCGTTGCCGCGCGGTAGGCGGTCGGCTTCCACCACGGCGGGCGCGGCCGTGCCGCCCGGCGGCACGATGAGCGCCTCGGCCCAACCGGGCCTGCGGAGTTGGCGGTCGTCCGCCTGGATCATCGCAAACAGCCTCGTCACCACCGGGGTCGGCTCGATGGCGAACTCCTCCCACAGTCGATCCTGGAGCCGGCCATAGGCCTCCAGTGCCTCGACCTGCCGCCCGCACCGGTGGAACGCGAGCATCAGCAGGGCGCACAGCCGCTCGCGCAACGGGTGCTCGACGACCAGCGGTTCGAGCTCGGATACGTACTCCTCGTGCCGTCCGAGCGCCAGCCCGGTGGCGTACAGGTCCTCGACGGCGGCCAGCCGCCGCTCGGTCAGCCGGGTGCGCTCGCGGGATGCATACGGCCCCGGAACACCGTCCAGCGCGGGGCCCTCCCAGAGATCGAGTGCGGAGCGCACCAGCGTGTGCGCCGCGAACAGGTCACCGGCCTTCTCCGCCGATACGGCCGCGGCGAGCCGCTCCTCGAAGACGATCGCGTCGATCGAGCCCCGGTCGACCGCCAGGCGGAAGCCGCCACTCACCGACTGGATGATCTCGGCCGCGCCCCGCGGCTGGGTGCGGTCGCCCAGGATCGACCGCAGCCGAGAGATGTAGGTGCGCAGCGCAGCCTCCGCCTGGGGCGGCGGCTGATCGCCCCAGACCGCGTTGATGAGGCTGGCCGTGGGAACAGGCTCCGGGGCGTGCAGGAGCAGAGCCGCGAGGACCGCCTGCTGCTGGGGTGAACCGACGGACAGTAGTTCTCCGTCCCGCCAGACCCGCAGCGGGCCGAGCAGTGAGTAGCGCAGGCGGGACCGTTCGGACCGGACTAACTCCCGTGCCCGTTCGTACAGTTCGTTGAGTCGGCGCCTTTCCAGTTCCGCCGACGGCCCGGGCAGGTCCGCCAGCGGCGGTCCCTGCCAAAGCGCGAGGGCCTCCTGGGCATGCCGTCGGGCCGCGGCCGGATCAGCGGATGACAGGGCCGCCTCGGCGCGTTCCAGGGCCTGTTCGAAGAGGACGACGTCGATCTGCCCGGAGGCGACGTTCAGGACCCAGGTGTGGCCGTCCGACAGCTCCTCGAGCACCGCGCGAGGGGCCGAAGTCGAGTTGAGCGCGACCTGCAACTCCTGCACCTGGACCCATACTTCGTCGACGTCGCGGGCGAACGCCGTGTGCTGCTCCCGGACCGCCTCGAGCAGGACCTCGGCCCGGACGGGGCGGCCGCGGTATTTCAGCAGCGCGGCGAGCACCGCCTTGCGCTCCTGGGAGCCGAGCTCCACCGGTTCGTCCCCGCGCCAGGCGCGCACCTCTCCGAGCAGCGTGAACCTGAGCGGGAGTTCCTGCCGGCGGTCGGGCTGCGGCAGGACTCCGGAGGCGGCGATCCGCCGGGCGACCTCGGCGGCGGAGGACGGCCGCCGGTGCGGGTCCGGGTGCAGGAGTTCGAGGACGAGCCCGTGCAGGGGCTCGGGCATGCCGGCCTCGTGCAGCACGGTGCCCAGGGCGTAGAGGTCACCGGGCGGGTCGCCGGGGAAGACCCCGAAGTCGCAGAGGGCCGGGCTGCCGTTCGGGCGGATGAGGATGTTGGCGGGCTCGACCCTGCCGTGCGCGATCCCCTGGCTGTGGAGGTACTCCAGCGCCTCGGCCACGCCCAGGGCGATCGCCGCGGCCTCGTCGGGGGGCAGCGGCCCCGCGTCGAGTACGGTCCTCAGGTTGGGGCCGTCGATGAACTCGAGGACCAGGTAGAGGCGTTCGGCTTCCAGCCGGGCGATAGGGCAGACGACGAGACCCGGGTGGCGGAGCGCGGTGAACTTCCCGACCTGCTCCAGGAACGGGCCCGCCTCCAGGACGGCGGGCAGGCGGTTCGGCTCGAAGGCCTTGACCGCGACCGTCCCGCCGTCCCGTTCGTCCCGGGCCCGCCAGATCTCGCTCTGCCGTCCCCGGGCGATCCGCTCGACCAGGCGGAAGTGCCCTCCTACAGTGCGGGTTTCACTCTCCGGTTGCACGCTGCTGCGCAGACCGTTCTCCAGCTCCCAGACGTGTACCCGGCCGTCGTGGTCCCCGATCGAAGCGATGACGCAGTGGTCCTCGTCGCTGGCGATGCCGACGATGGTTCTCGCCAGATCGGGGTCGAGCCTGGTGGTGCTGGTGAAGTCGACGCTGCCGGGGTCGTCGGGCCGCCATCGATGCACCGTTCCGGACTGGTCGACACCGACCAGGGCCGTCTGCCCGTCCAGGTGGGGCACAGAGGTCAGCGCCCAGGCACGGTAGCCGCCGGCGATGCCCGGCAGTTCCACCTCCACGGCGTCCTCCTGGACGTCCCAGAGGCTCATCCGGCCCTGGAGGTCGGAGATCCAGAGGTACTGTCTCCCGTCCGAGTGGGTGTGGGCGGCCATCGCCACCGGCTCGAACGGGAGCCCGCTCTGGCTGTCGAGGAGAGAGCCGTCCTCCGCGTCCCAGAACTGGAGCACGCCGTCGACGTCCGCGGTGCAGAGGATGAACCGGTCGTCGCCGAAGGCGGCCATGGCGACGACGTCGGAGGTCACGTCGAGCAACAGCGAGCTCCGGAACTTCAGCCCGTCCATCGCGTCGATGAAGTGGACCAGTCCGTCCACACCGTAGACGGCGAGATCGCTTCGCCCGTCGGGACCCGGCACTGCCGCCAGGGCCAGTGCCCGGCACGGCAGGCGGAAGCTCTTCGGGATGTTCGCCCCATCGACCTCAGCGGGCACCGTGAGGGCGGCCAGCTTCTCGTCGAGCTGCCAGGTCGCCAGCTCGTCCGGGCGCCGTGGCATCCGGTCGAGCAGGTGCTGGAACTCCTGGGCGTGCTGGATGCGCTGGTAGGCGTCGCCGAGGCGGTGACGGATCTCCTGGCGCAGCTCGGCCTCGGTGAGGAAGCCGAGGGTGATG
This sequence comes from Kitasatospora cathayae, assembly GCF_027627435.1. Classification (GTDB taxonomy): domain Bacteria; phylum Actinomycetota; class Actinomycetes; order Streptomycetales; family Streptomycetaceae; genus Kitasatospora; species Kitasatospora cathayae. The sequence continues at coordinate 1,197,837 of NZ_CP115450.1, forward strand.
GTCTGCGCATCGGCGAGGAAGCGCATGCCCTGGCGCGAACCGGTGGTGACGATCAGGCAGCCCGACTCGGAGGCGATCAGTTCGAGGATCTCGCGGAGATATCCGGAGTCCGGCCGCAGAGCGTCCACGACGATCAGCCAGTCCGGGTGGTCTCCGACGACCTCGTCCAGTGGGGTGTAGCTCTTCGCCCCGAGGGCAACCCGCAGCCGCTCGAAGCCGTTCCCCAGCGCATCGGCGCTCCGACCCTCGATCCAGTGGACGAAGGAGTGGCGGCCGCCGTGGCGCCGGACGTACTCCTGGACGAGCCGGCGCCTTCCCATGCCCGGGGAAGCCTCGACCACCACCAACCGGGTCTGCGAGCCGTCCGCTCGGCACGCCTGCGCGAGCAGGCGGAGTTCACGCTCCCGGCCGATCATGCGCGGCGGGTCCGGTGGGCTGACGACGGGCGGCACCGGGGTGAGCAGCCCCGTCCGGATCCCCCGGTCTGCCACCGCACTGCCCAAGTACCGGGCTAGCGCGGCGTGTTGCCCGCCCGCCCCGGCCAGCACCGTCGCCGCGACCTCCGCGAAGGGGCGGCTGCGCTCCGGCAGCTGGTGCCGTGCCTCCCCCGCCGAGGCCGCCAGGGCGCGGAAGTCGAGCGTGCCGCCGAAGGTCGCCGCGACGCGCCCCGAGACCTTGGCGAGCACCTGGTCCAGCACCCGTACCGATTCCGTCCGGGTCAGTTCTCCCAGCAGCTCCTCCCGTACGCCGTCGACGAAGTCGTACACCACCTCGTCCGGGTCGACGGCCTTCGCCCGCACCTCGATCAGTCCGGACAGGAACAGCTCCGCCAGCTCCCGTTGCCCCGACTCCGGCACCGTCGCCCGTTGGACCAGCCGCATCACCGGCAGGCTCAGCGGCGCGGCCGCGAGGTGGCAGGCGAGCCGGTACGCGGCCGGGGAGCTTCCGGCCCGGAAGGCGGCGACCCGGTCGGCGGCGGTGCGCGGGGCCGAGGCCCGGGCGCGGGGTCGCTGCGGGCGCGGGACGCCGCTGAGCGGCGCGGCGAGCAGGGGCGTCCAGCCGGCCGTACGGCCCGCGGTGAGGTCGGCCCAGGGGGCGAGCCAGTCGGCGTCGATCTCCAGCACGGGCAGCCAGCGCACCGCCGCGCGGGCCGCTGCGCCGGCCTGGCCGCGCGGGATGCCGGGCAGGGCGGTGCCGGTGCGCAGGACGGGCGCGGGCCGTCCGTGGGTGGCGGCCCGGCCCTCGACCGGGGCGGTGCGCAGCGCGGTGCGGTGCCAGAGGCGGCGGGGCAGCACCTGGAGGGCGGCGGCGGGGCCGGTGCTGGCGGCGCGGGCGAGGTAGGGCACCAGCTCGTCGCCGTACCACGCGGGCCCGACGCCGTCGGTGAGGACGAGCAGGATGCGGCGTCGGTGCGGGTCGGCGAGCGGGCCGGACCAGTTGCGGTCGGGAGCGGCGGGCGGCGGTACGGCGGTGCGGCGGCGCCGGAAGGGGGTGAGGTGCGGGGTGTCCCGGTCGGTGTCGAGGGACCAGGTGCGCACCTCCTCGAAGGCGCCGTGGCGTTCCAGCAGGGTGGCGAGTTCGCCGGCCAGGTCGTGCCAGACGGCCATGGTGGCGCCGGTGTCGATCAGCAGGTCGACCGCGTACCGGGGCCTGGCCCGGTGCCAGACCGGCAGCAGGACGCCGGTCTCGGCGGTCGCCGTCGCCGTCGCCTCCTCGTCGAGGTGCAACCGGCGGAAGCCGCCGGGGTGTTGGGTCAGCGGTCGGCGCAGCGGGCGCAGGGCGCGGGCGATGGCGAGGGCGCCGGGCAGGGCGGTGGGCCGGGTGACCTGGACGACCTCGGCGCCGCGGGCGACGGGCCCGGGCCGCTCGGTGCCGGCGGGGGCGCAGCGGGGGTGCAGTTCGACCTTGGGGTCGGGCTGCGGGGGCATGGGGGCGGGCGGTTCGGGCTCACCCGGTCGGTTCTGCCAGGTGCGGTCAGGTGGCGGGGCGGCGTCGTGTTCCGGGGTCGACGGGGGCCGCGGAGCCGGCGGCGGGTTGGTGGGCCGCTCGGGCGAACTGTCGGGCAGGGGTGCGAGGCCGGCCAGCTCGGAGATCCACAGCACGTCCGCCAGGTCCTGCGGCTGCGGCTGCTCGCCCGCGGGCGCGACGAGCGCGGCCAGCGCCTGGCGCAGCACGGACCTCGCCGCCGTCTCCCCCTCGGTACCGAAGTCCCCGTCCGCGCCGAAGTCCCCGCCCCTACCGAACGCGCCCACCGGCCGCCGCCTCAGCTCTCGTTGAGCGGGCGCAGCAGGACGTCGTGGATGACGTCGCGCCCGGGTGCGCTGCCCCACAGCCCGCGTTCGGCCATCAGCAGGGCGTTGAGCAGCTGGTCGTTGGCCAGGTCGGAGCCGTCCTCGCGCTGGCGTCGCAGGAACTCGGTGATGAGCCGGCTGCGCTGGGCGCCGTCCGCCGACCGGTCCGCGCCCAGGTGGGCGGCGACCATCGCGGCCAGCCGGTCCTCGGTGGGCGGCTGGATCTCCAGGCGGATGCAGCGGCGCAGCAGTGCCGAGGGGAACTCCCGCTCGCCGTTGCTGGTGAGGACGACCAGCGGGAAGTGGGCGCAGCGCACGTGGCCGCCGCGGACGATCGCCCGCCGGCCGGGGTCGGCGGTGGCGACCTCCTGCGGGCCGGGGCCGAGGCGCTGGAGCTCGGGGATCTCGAACTCGCCCTCCTCGAAGACGTTCAGGAGGTCGTTGGGCAGGTCGATGTCGCTCTTGTCGATCTCGTCGATGAGCACGACGCGGGGGGTGCGCCAGGGCAGCAGCGCGGTGCCGAGCGGGCCGAGGCGCAGGAACTGGCCGATCGCGGGCGGCTGCCGGTCGCCATCATGGTCCGGGGGGCGCAGGCCCGCCTCGTGGAGCCGGCCGATGGCGTCGTAGGTGTAGAGGCCGTCGCGCAGGGCGGAGCGGCTGCTGATCGGCCAGCGCAGGACCGGTCCGAGCCCGAGCTCGTGGGCTACGGCGTAGGCGAGGGTGGACTTGCCGACGCCGGGCTTGCCGGTGATCAGCAGCGGGCGGCGCAGGTGGAGGGCCAGGTTGACGAGGTGGATCTCGCGGTCGTCGGCCTGGTAGGCGGTGGCCTGCCGGGTGCGGCCGAGCCGGCGGGCGGTCAGGCCGGTGGCGTCGTCGGCCGGGGGCGGCGGCAGTTCCTCCTCGCTGTCGACCCAGTCGCCGAAGGAGCGCCAGGCCGGGGCCGGCGGGAGGGCGGCGATGCCGTCGTGGGGCACGCCGGTGCCCCGGTAGATCCACCAGTTCTCGGCCATCGTTACCGCCTGCTCCTCGTCATTACGGTCATGGGAATCACGGTCGTCGGAACCATCGGAAACCATGCGCCTCACACCATCCCCGGAAACCCGGCGTCCTGGTCCGGATCCACGCAGTTCGGGTCGTCCCAGAACAGGGTGACGCCGTCCTGGGCCTGGGCTGCCCGGGTCACCTTGCGGTGCCGGTGGACGGCCTCCGGCAGTCGGGCCAGTGAGCGCGGGCGCTCGCGACGCAGGGCCTCGACCACGTCCGTCGGGGCGCCGGGGGCTCGGCGCCACAGCATGGCCGGGACGCCGTCGAACACCATGGCGTCGAGCACGGCCGCGCGCACCCCGGGGTCGAGCTCGTCGTACGGGGTGTCGAGGCCGAGGCAGGCCAGGGTGGGCCGGCCGTCGAGCCAGCCGGGGAGGTCGGCGGCCCGTTCGGGGTGCAGCGGCGGCCAGCCGATCCGGTCGACGGCCTCGCATTCCATCGTCTCGGCGAACAGGTGCTCCCACCGTTCGTACCAGGCGGGCGTCTGCAGCCACGGGTTGATGTAGCGGTCCAGGGAGCGGACCACGACCGGGTGCAGCAGCCCGAGCCGGTACCCGCCGGGGGCCGGGGACCACAGCTCGGCGCTGTGGCCGAGCAGTGCCTTGGGCAGCAGGAACTCGATCCGCACCGGGCTGCGCCTGCTCCTGGCCAGCTCGGAGAACAGCTCCTGCCAGCCGGCCAGTCGGGCGCTGCCCTCGGTGACGAGGTCCTCCTTGGCGAGCGAGTCGCCGGCGACCAGGTCGTTGAGGCGTTCGATCGGCCCGCCGGCCAGTGGCTGCCGGTAGTAGGAGGCCCGGAGGTGGTAGCGGCTCGCCTCGATGTGCTCCGGCGTCTCCGGGTCCAGTCGGATCTGCACGATGAGGCGGCCGGCGGCCCCCTCCCGGGGCTCCGGACGGGGGACCGCGACCCTTCTCAACAGCACGCCCAACTCGGCGAGTTGGGGGTGCCGGAGAGCCAGCTCCGGATCCCTGACCAGGCCGTCCAGGAAGGACAGCGCGTAGCCGGCGTCGGGGCCGCCGAAGTGGTCCAGCAGCCGGCCGAGGATCTCCGGCAGGGTCGTGCGCTCGTCGATCCGGTGCCGACCGGGCGCGCGCGGGGGCACGTGGGCGAGGAGGCGCTGCGGGCCGGGCGGGGGCGTCAGCGCGCGCAGCAGGGCGATGACGCGCAGCAGGACCTCGGCGGGCAGGCCGGTCTCGGCGGTCAGGGCCAGCACCGCCAACTCCAGCCAGGGCAGCGCGCCGTCGTACGGGTCGTGGGCGCGAAGCGCCTCGCCGAGCACGCCGAGCACGGCCCGGGGGTCGCGGGCGCGGGCGATGCTCCGCAGGATCTCCCGGACGTGCTCGCGGGCGGTGTCGGCCTCCTTGACGTCCAGGTGGAACAGCCGGGAGGACGGGGCGCGGCCCATCGTCTCGAGGACGCCCTGCCGGAACTCCCGCCGGGAGATCGCCCGGAAGTCGAACAGGATCTCGGCCAGCAGGTCCTCGGCCGCCTCGATCGGGGGCGCGGCGGACCGCCCCTGATCGACGGCGGCCCACGGTGACCAGCCGCCGTACGCGCCTCCGCTCATCGCCCTACCTGCTCCCCCGACCGTCGGCCACCGGCCCGCCGGCCACCCCTCCGCCCGTCGCCGGTCCTCCCGCGAAGTGTTCGCCCGTCGCCCGTTCGACCAGGGACCGGAGCCGGTCCAACGCGCCGTCGTACGGGGCGAGTTCCGCCAGCGCGGCGTACAGCGCGCGCAGCGCCGCCGAGGCGTCGCGGTGGTGGCGGCAGCGGCTCACGATGCGGAACAGGTGGTCGCGCCGGTCGGAGCGCTCCTCGACCTCGAAGGAGTGCGGCAGGCCGAGGTGTTCGCCCATCCGCTCCAGCAGGTCGAACCGCCCGTCGGCGCGCGCGGTGTACCGGACGGCCATCAGCGCCGCCACCAACTCGGTGTCGCTGGGCGACGGTTCGGGGGCGACCAACTGAACCACCGGCCCGAGGAAGGCGATCAGTGCCGCGAGCGGCACGTACCAGCCGCCCAGGTCCTGCTTGTAGGAGCGGCTGCCCTTGAGCACGCCGCACACCAGTCCGTCCGACCCGACCAGCATGCTGCCGCTGAACCCGGGCTGCACGAATCCGCCGACTCTGGTTAACTCCCCTGACCGACCGACGACTTGGAGCGCGACCGTGTCGGGGTTGACCCCCGGCGAGGGGGTGGCCTCGGAATGGCCCAGGGCGGTCAGCCAGCTGCCCGGCTCGGCCTCGCCGCCCGCCAGCGGGGCGACCGGATGGCCGGTGCCGGCCGCCGCCGGGACGTCGAGCAGCGCGAGGTCGGGGAAGGCCTCGAACGGGCCGGTGCCCGCGGTGTCGGGCTCGGCCCGGACGGCCCCGGGCAGCACGGGGTAGGTGCTCGACTCGTGCCGGACGACCAGTCCTTCGGCCACGCCGCGCCGGTCGAGCACGACGTGCGCACAGGTGACCGCCAACCCCGGGCCGACCAGGAAGCCGCTGCCCCGGAAGCCGTTCGCCGCCTCGATCCGGACGGCGCAGCGGTGCAGCGCCTCGGCGCGGGCACGATCGAGATGCGGGCCGGTCACTCCGCGGCAGCGGGGGTGGCGGCCTCGGCACCCTCGGCCACATCTCCTCCGCCCGCCCGCTCCCGGCGCGCCGCAAGGTCCCAGGAGAGCTTGACGGTCAGCCCGGCCTCGCTCCCGGCCTCCGCGATGATCCCGAGCAACTGCCCCGACTTCACTGCCAGTTTGAGCCCGAACTCGACCTCGAAGGAGTCCGGCGCCCCGGCCCCGCCCTGGGTGATCGTCTCCGCCGCCCAGCGCCCGATCCCCTGCACCGTGCCGCGCACCTGGTCCAGCGACAGCGCCACCGCGGACCCGACCCGGGCAGCCCGGTCCCGCAGGCCGACGTCCCCGAAGCCGTCCTCGTCCCCGACCGCCTCGAAGCCGACCTCGCCGATGACCTCGGCCCGCACCGTGGTGCCGTCCCCCAGGTCGATCGTCTGCACCGTCACGTCCCCGGCCACGCCGCTCCCCTCCCGAACGTCCGAACTGCGCGCCGGAACCACGGACCCGAACAGCACGCCCGAACCGTCGTCCCCACCCGCAACAACCCCGACTGCGCGCGCCAGGATACCGCGACCACACCACCACCCACCGTTACGGGGTCGGACACCTCATGCCCCCGCCCGTCCGCCAGGGCGCAGCCACAGCCGCACCGCGCCGTCCCACCGCGCTGCCCGCCGCATGGGCGCACGACGCGGCCAGCCCTCCGATCCACACCGGCGGACCGGGCCGCTGGCCGTGCCGGACACCAGCGTCACGTCGCGGACCGACCCCACGCCGGCGGAGGTCGGCCGACGATGGCGCTCGTGAGGTCGAGGCTGTGTTCCGTGGCTGTCGGTGGCCAGGGTGTGCTCCCGGTACCCGCCCCCCGCACTACGGCAGTCGAGCCAATCGGTCCAGCATTCGATCCGATCGGCCGGGCGGACGGCACCGGCGGACGGACGGTCGGCCCGGGGGAAGCGTTACTCGGTCGGCGGCAGTTGGGTGTTCGGTCCGGACCGAGTGCGAGTGGCACCGGAGTTGCGCGGCGGCAGCCGTTGACTCTCCTCCGGCTTGGCCTCCCCCATCTCCCCGACCGTCGGGATCTGGTCCGGTGCCGGCAACGGCGGGTGGGACCTCTGCCGCGTCGGAGCGGCGGCTCCGCGGTAGCGTCCGGGCCAGCGGCCCTGACGGTCGGGTGGGACGACGGCGCTCATCGACTGCCCTCTCGTAGTTCTGCGGGACGAACCATCGTCGTGCGGGAGGCACCGCTTCTGCGGCGATTCACGCTCACCGGTGCGTCACGAACCGGCGCGCGGCCCGGACCGGACGCCAGTTGGGACGGACCGTCACGCGAAGCGGGAGCTCCGCACCGGGCCGGCGGAGTTGATGCGGTCGCGCGGGCCTGTGGCGGGCCAGTCGGTTGCGCGGGTGGCGAAGGCCGTGAGGGTGTCGTCCGGGTCGGGCGGGGTCTGGCCGTCGCCCTCCGGGGCGGTCGGGGTGGCGGCCAGGATCGCCTCGGCGAGTTCCTCGGCCGAGCGCCGGTCGGGCTCGGCCTCCTCCGGTTCGCCGTCCTCGCTGAACTGCAGGCCGGGCTCCCACGGGGCGTTCACGATCTGTCCCAGCAGGGTGGAGACGTCGGCGGTCACGGCGGGCGGGTCGGTCCAGCAGGTGGCGTGCTCGAAGAGGAGCTGGCCCTCCGTCCGCTCCCGCAGCTGCGCCACCTCGGCGGGATCGCACTCGTTCAGGTCGTACGCGACCACCAGCACCCCCGGCGCCCCCGGCTGGAACGGCGCCGCCGGCACGCCGAGGAGCTGCGCCGTCGCCAGTCCGAGTGCCCGGCTGCCCCGGTCGGCCAGGAGCCCGACCGAAGCGGGCTTGCGGTCGGTGGCGGCCAACACGGCGCGCAGACGCTCCAGACCGTGACGGCAGTGCCCGAAATCGTCCTGGAGGTAGGCCCAACGGCCGGTCATGCCCTGGTCGAACCCGTGCGGCGAGAGGGTGGTGAGCAGGCCACCGGTGAGCACGTAGTGCCAACCGCGCAGGTCCCGGTCGTCGACCGGCGGCAGGGCCGCGGCCCGGTCCAGCATCCGCCCGACCCGCTGCCCCGGGCCCACCCAGACGCCTTCCGGGGCCGACAGCGCCGCGTACACCTCACGGGCCAGCGGGATCTGACCGCTCGTGATCGCGTTGTAGACCGTCAGGTACCGGTCCGGCCAGTCGCCGAGCCGGGCATCGTGCTCACGCAGCACGGCCAGTGCCTCGGTGTGCCGCCCGCAGCCCTCCAGGGCGGAGACCAGCTCCAGCAGCACCTTGCGCAGACCGAGCTGCTGGGCGGCCTGCGGCTTGGGCCTGCGGCGGAACAGGCTGGTGCGCGCCGGGGCGGCGGGCGGCGCCTCGACCAGCCGCAGCGCCTCCCGCAGCGCGGGGACGGCCACCGCGTCGATGCCACGCTCGACGCAGGCGTAGCCGTAGGCGTAGAGCCGGTCGGCCTCCCCGGGCCTGGCCGCCAGCGCTGTCGAAGCCTCCGCCAGATCCTCGAAGCCCGCGCCCTTGGCCAACTCGGCCACCAGCGGCGCGACTTCGGCGGGCGGGAGCCGGTCGGCGGCGGAACGCAGCGTCCGCATCGCTCCCTGCGAGTCGCCGGACTCGAAGAGCTCCCAGGCTTCGGACAGTTCGGTGGTCATGTGTCTCCGGGGGTTGGGGGTGTCAGGACTCAGGATGATCGTCGACCGACCACCGTCCGGGCAACTCGGTTTTCACCGGCGCGCGCCGGACCGCAGCGGCGCCCTTGAGGTGCGGCACGGCCTTCCAGACCAAGGGCGGCGACTACGTGGTGTTTCGAGGCCCGCTGACGGGGCCGCCGACCGGTCGGCGCCGGTTGCTAGGCACGCAGCATGCGGTCCCGCACCGTGGCGGCCTCCGGCACGCCGAGCCGGGCGAAGATCGCGTGCGCGTCCTGGAGCCGGGCCAGGCCCTGCGCCGACCGGTCCAGCCGCAGCAGGGCCTCGCCGAGGGCCGCGTTGGCGAGGCCCTGGCAGTAGGCGGCGTCCAGTTCCTGTCCGAGGGCGAGCGCCTCGGCGGCGGCCTCGGCGGCCTCCGGGGCCCGGCCCACGGCCACCAGGCCGGCTGCGAGGCGAGCGAGCGAGTAGCCCTCCCAAAGCTGGTTCTGTTGGGAGCGGTAGAGCGTCAGTGCCTCGCGCAGGCAGTCGACGGCTTCGCCCGGCACCCCGATCGTGTCCAGCACGACGCCGAGCTGGTAGAGCGCGTGGGCGAGAGCCACGGTGCTGCCCGTGGCCCGGGCCGCCTCGACCGCGGCTCGGGCCGACAGGATTCCTGCTGCGGGCTGCCCGGAGCGCACATAGGCCCTGGCCATGTTCGCCAGGATCCGGGTTTCAATCACGGCGTCTCCGGAGCTCCGACTGATCTCCAGCGCCTGGTGGTAGAGCGGCAGGACGTCGCCGGGCCGGTCGGTGGTGCTGAGCACGACGGCGAGTCGGAGGGACACGATCGCCCGCAGCCGCGTGCTGTTCTCCGGCCCCAGGTGATCGAGGCTCTGCCGGTAGGCCTCTTCGGCTTCCCGGTACTCCCCCGCCATTGCGTACAGGTCGCCCTGCAGGTAACGGATCCGAGCCAGCAGAGCGGGATCGCGCTCGTACTGTGCCGCGCGCACCAGGACGGCCCTCAGCTGCTGGGTCGGCTCCCAGGAGGCCCCCAGCAACTCGTGGAGCGCGACGACGAGTTCCACTGCCGGCAGCACCGGCCCGCTCCCGAAGAACGCGGCATCGACGGCACCGAGGATCAGGGGCCGCTCGGCGGTGAGCCAGTCCCGGACGCCTTGGCTGCCGCCCGCCAGTGCGAGGGAGGAGACGGGCGGGTCGTACAGCGGATCGGGCAGTTCCTCACCGAGTTCCAGCTCCCGTGCCGCCTCACGCACGGTGGCGAGCAGGAGGTCGAGCAGCCGGAGCAGCGCGGCCTTCTGTTCGTCGGCGTCGCCGGTGCGCTCGTTCTGCCGGTGCGCGTAGAGCCGGAGCAGGTCGTGGAAGCGGTACCGCCCGGGGGTGTGGCTGTCCAACAGGTTCGCCTCGACCAGGCTCTCGGCCAACGCCTCGGCGGGCTCCTCCGGCAGGTCCAGCAGTGCCGCGGCCGCGAACAGCGGCAGGTCGGACGAGTTGACCACGGAGAGCAGGCGGAAGGCGCGCGCTTCCTCAGGCGACAGCTGGCCGTAGCCCAATCCGACCGTGGTCTCCACCGCCAGGTTCCCGAGCTGCAGTTCGTCGAGTCGGCGCCGCTGGTCGGCCAGCCGCCGCGCCAGATCGGCGACGCTCCACCGCAGCCGGCTGGCGAGCCTGGCGGCGGCCACCCGCACGGCGATCGGCAGCAATCCGCAGGCGACGACCACCGCGAGGGTGGCTTCCGGCTCGGCGGCGGCCCTGGCCTCGCCGACGATCGCGGTGAACAGCGCCACGGCCTCTTCGGGGGTCATCTCCTCGACGTACCAGACGGACGCGCCGGGCAGTTGGGACAGCCGCGAGCGGCTGGTGACCAGGACCACGCTGCCGGAACCGCCGGGGATGAGCGGCGCGACCTGGCCGACGTCCCGGGCGTTGTCCAGCACGATGAGCATCCGCCGGTCGGCCAGCACCGAACGGTAGAGCGCGAGGCGCTGCTCGTACGAGTCCGGGGGCTCGTGCACGCCCAGTGCGTACAGGAAGTCACCCAGCACGACCGTCGGATCGGCCGGAGTCTCACCCGCGCCGCGCAGATCCGCGAACAACTGACCGTCCGGGAAGTCGGCCCGGGCGACGTGGGCGGCGTGCACGGCCAGCGTGGTCTTCCCCACCCCGCCGATCCCGCACAGCACGTGCACCGGCACCGCCGGTCCGGTCGGTCCTCCTCGCAGAGCCTCCGCCAGAGCGGCGAGCAGGGCATCGCGCCCGGTGAAGTCCGAGACCGTGGAGGGAAGTTGCGCCGGGGGTGGCGGGGCCGCGGGCTCCGCCTGGCGGACTTCCGCGGCCGGCTGGAGGAGCGAAGGGTCGGCAGCGAGGATCCGGGCATGCACGGCGGCCAGCCCGGCTCCAGGCTCGACGCCGAGTTCCTCGATCAGCAGCCTGCGGGTGTCGGTGTAGACGCCGAGGGCCTCGGCCTGGCGCCCGGCCCGGTACAGGGCGACCATCAGCAACTCGCGCAGCCGCTCGCGCAGAGGGTGCTCGCTGGTCAGCTCGGTCAGCTCGGCGATGATCTCGACACCGGCGCCCAAGGACAGTTGGGACTCGAAGCGCAGCTCCTGTCCGGCGACCCAGCTCTCCACCAGCCTCAGCCGCAGTGCGTCGATCCTGGGTCCGGGTATGCCCACGAACGGTCGACCGCCGCTCTCCCACAGGCCCAGCGCTGCCGTGGCCGCCCGGACGGCACGGGCGTGGTCCCCCGCTGCCTGGGCCGACCTGGCCTCGGCGAGTCCGTCCTCGAACACGTGCATGTCGACGGACCGCCTCGGCAGGCGCAGCACGTAGCCGTCGCTCGCACTGACGAGCCTGCTCGCGGGCGCACGCACCTCCCGTGCGGGTTCCAGCACAGACCTGAGCCGTGACACGTACGTGCGCAGCGCGGCTACGGCCTGCACCGGCGGGCGGTCCCCCCAGAGGCCCTCGACGAGTTCCTCGGTCGACACCCGCTGGCCGAGCTGTGCGGCCAGCATCGCGAGCACGGCCTGCTGCTGGGGCGAGCCGAGGGAGATCGGGGTGCTTCCCCGCCAGGCCTGTACCGGTCCCAGCAGCGAGATCCGGGGCTCCTCCCGGGCGGACGACATCGGGGCGGTCCGGACGGCCACCGCGGTCGGCTCGCCCGCAGCCGGGCCCGGCTGCTCCGCCGGGCGGCCGCCCTGCTGTTCCCGTCGCAGCCCCCAGGCCTGGGCGGCCCGACCGGACCGTTCCAGGGCCTCCTCCAACTGGGTGCGGAACTGTTCGTCCTCGGGGAACTCGGCCACCAGCGCGCGCAGTCCGGGGAGCACGGCCTCGGCCCGGCCGTCCCGCAGGTCGGCGTCGTTGCGCAGGACCAGTGTCTCCAGATGCAGTTCCTCCAGGCGGCGCCGTTCGGTCTCCAGCCGCCCGTGGGTCCGTACGCCGCCCAGGGCCGGGCCGCTCCAGCATTCCAGGGCCTGTTTGAGCAGGGCGGATGCCTGCCCCGGTCGTCCTTCGGCGAGGGCTTGGCGAGCCTCGGCGGTGAGCTTGTGGAACCGGGTGACGTCCACGTCCTTGGGGTCGATGTCGAGCGAGTAGCTCTCCAGTCGCGCGTGCCAGGAGACGGTCAACGGGGCTGCAGTCGTGCGCAGTCGGCTCACCACGGAGTGCAGTTGTGCCCGGGCGTTCATCGGGGCGTCATCGCCCCAGACGTCGAGGACGAGCTGTTCGACGCCGACTGGCTGCCCGGGCATGAGCAGCAGGGCGGCGAGCAGGGCCCGGCCGTTGGAACCTCCGGCCTTCACGGTCGTGCCGTCGACGGTCAGCGTCACGGGCCCGAGCAGACGGGCTTCGATCGTCACCATTCCTCCTCCAGCGCGTCGGAGAGGATCAGTTCGCGTTGCCGCAGCAGTTGTTCCGGCACCCGCGCGTACTGCCGCTCGCAGCGCGCCACTTCCTCGTTGAGGAGTGCGAGGGCGCGTTCGCGGCGGCCGGTCAGGAAGAGCGCGGTGGAGAGCAGTTCCACGATGACGTCGTTGCCCGGGTGTTCGAGGTTGAGCTGCTGGAGGTCGAGGGCGGCGTCCGAGAACGCTCCGGTCCTCATCCGCAACCGGGCCGCCCTGGTCCGGACGTCCTGGCAGAGGTCGACCAGCCCCTGGCGGATCGCACGTACGTAGGGGGTGGGTTCCAGGTCCGCCAAGGGTTCACCGCGCCAATGGGACTGGGCCGCGACGCACATCCTCAGGGCCCCTTCTAGGTCACGCAAGCCCTCCAGTTCCCGCCCCCGGTCGGCCAGCCGCTGGAAGGCGAGGGCGTCGACCGCCTCGGCGTCGACGCGCAGGGCGTAGCTGGCCTGTTCGCGGGAGTGTCCCGGGTAACTGACCAGTTCTGCCGAGGGGGCGCCGGCCGGGGTGTGCTCCCTGAGCCGTCGACGCAGGTGGTGGACGTGGACCTGGATGGCGTCGATGGCGGTGGCGGGCGCGCCAGTCGGCCAGAGCCTGTCCCGGATCACGGCGACCGGGACGGCCTGCGAGCGGGCGAGCAGCAACAGGGCCAGCACGGCCCGCCGTTGCGGCGGCCCGAGGGTGACCGGAGCGCCGCCCCGACGGGCGCTCACCGGTCCCAGCAAGAGGAACTGAAGGTCTGTCGCCACTCCGGCACATTAACAGAGCACTCAGTGGCCGTTAAGTGACTTGGCAGAGTTGCCGTTTCGCTCTTGTTTAGCCCTTGCCGGGATACTGGATCCAGACGCCGTGTGACTTGTCCAGTCCGACGTCCGTTGCAGGTGGGAGCCCTCGGGGGTGGTAGCCCGAGGGGTCTCGCCTTCTCGTGTTTCCCCCAACACTGTTGTGGCGAATCAGATGTGAGCTAGCGTCAGTCCTGTCGTACGACGACCTGACGGTTCACCCCTCCTACCAAGGGGTTCGCGGGCTCCGCCCCGTCCGCCGTGCGCTGTGGAACGAATCGGACTGGACACCTCACACCAAAGGAACCGAGCAGCATGCAAGTTCAGACGTCCGCCCTTCTCACCGCCGGGGTCGTCTCCCTGGCCTTCTTCGCCCTGGTGGGCGCCCTCGTGTGGATGCTGCGGGGTACGCGGCGCCCGGTGGCCGTGCTGGCCGTGGTCGTCACGCTCCTCGGGGCACTACCCACGATCCTGTACGTCTTCTCCGTGATCGCCGCTCCGGCGAGCAGCACCGGCTGACCCACCGCCCAGCCGGCACCACACGAAGGACCCGAACCGCGCGCGCCGTGCCGCTCCCTCCTGACGGAGCCTCCCGGCGTGGCGCGGTTCGGGCGTTTCCGCTTGAGCATTTCCGCTGAGCGTTTCTGCGCAGAGCGGCCTGCGGTGGGGTGAAGGCCGGGTGTTTGGTGCGCAAAACCGTGCTCACGATTGACATGAACCGCCCTTAGCACCAAGCTGCTCTTTCGAAACTGCTCAAAACCAGCGTTCTTCAAGCATCTTGGATCATCCGATCAAGCACGCACGAAGGCGGTAACTGCGGTGGACAAACGTGTGCTGGCCCTCGTCTCGGCGTGCGCCCTCGGTGCGCTCGCCCTCACCTCCTGCGGCAGCGGCGGCAGCGGTGCGGGCGGCGGGACCGACGCCGACGGCAAGGTGACCCTCAAGCTGGTCGCCGCCGACTACGGCGACAAGGAGTCCAACAGCTCGAAGGCCTACTGGAACAAGCTCGCCGCCGCCTTCACCGCGGCCAACCCGGACATCAGGGTCGACGTCCAGGTGGTGAACTGGAACGACATCGACAAGCAGGTCAAGACGATGATCCAGAGCGGCAACGTGCCGGACGTCCTGCAGACCGGCGGCTACGCCGACAAGGTCGCCGACGACCTGCTGTACAAGGCGGAGGACGTGCTGTCGCCCGGCACCCGGGCCGACCTGATCGACAGCTTCGCCCGGGCAGGCCAGGTCAAGGGCGTGCAGTACGGCATCCCGTTCGTCTCCTCCGCCCGCGCCCTGTTCTACAACAAGGCGCTGTTCCAGCAGGCGGGCATCGCCCAACCGCCCACCAGCTGGGAGGAGTTGCGCAAGGACGCCGAGCAGCTCAAGATCAAGGTGCCCGGCGTCACCCCGTACGCGCTGCCGCTCGGCCCGGAGGAGGCCCAGGGCGAGAGCATGATCTGGGAACTCGGCAACGACGGCGGCCCCACCGGCAAGGACGGCGCGTACACCCTGAACAGCCAGGCCGACATCGACACCTTCCGCTGGCTCAGGGCCAACCTGGTCGACCCGGGCCTCACCTACGCCAACCCGGCCACCACCGACCGCAAGACCGCGTTCGCCGACTTCGCGGCCGGCAAGGCCGCCATGCTCAACGGCCACCCCTCGCTGATCCAGATGGCCCAGGCCGGCAAGGTCGACTACGGCGTCGCACCGATACCCGGAAAGACCGGCCCGCTCGCCTCCACCCTCGGGGTCGCGGACTGGATGATGGCCTTCAAGAAGAACGGCCACCGCGACCAGATCAGGAAGTTCCTCGACTTCGCGTACACCAAGGACAACCAGCTCGCCTTCGACGAGACCTACAACCTGATGCCGGTCACCCAGAGCGCGCTGCACGAGCTGACCACCGACGGCAAGCACCAGGACCTGGAGCCGTTCTTCGCCCTGCTGCCGCACGCCGTCTTCTACCCGCTCGGCGACACCACCTGGGACGCGGTCTCGGCCGAGCTCAAGAAGTCCGTCGGCAGCGCCGTCTCGGGCGACCCGGCCAAGGTGCTGGGCGACCTGCAGAAGAAGGCCCAGGACGCCGTCGCGAACAAGTGACGGCCGACGCCATGGTGACCCCCGACTCCCCCGCCCGGAAGGG
The DNA here is from genome assembly GCF_027627435.1 of Kitasatospora cathayae. Lineage (GTDB taxonomy): Bacteria > Actinomycetota > Actinomycetes > Streptomycetales > Streptomycetaceae > Kitasatospora > Kitasatospora cathayae. The sequence goes on from NZ_CP115450.1 coordinate 1,213,214, forward strand.
CCGACGGCCGGGCCGGCTCGGCCCGCTGCCGTGGATCGCCCCGGCCGTCCTGCTGATCCTCGCCGTCGTGCTGTGGCCGGTGTACGAGATGGTCCGCACCTCGTTCCTGCGGGTCAGCACCAGCGGCTTCGTCCGCGGCTCCGCCGGGCTGGACAAGTACCGCAAGCTCTTCGGCGAGGCCGACCTCGGCCACGTGCTGCTCGCCACGGTGGCCTGGACCGCCGCCGTGGTCGCCCTGACCATGCTGCTCTCGCTCGGCCTCGCCCAGCTGTTCAACCAGCGCTTCCCCGGCCGGCGCTACGCCCGCTGGGCCCTGATCGCCCCGTGGGCGGCCTCGGTCCTGATGACCTCGATCGGCTTCCGCTGGATGCTCGACCGGACGGCGGGCGTGCTCAACACCGCGCTCACCGACCTCGGCCTGGTCGACGGCCCGCGGGACTGGCTCGGCGACCCGTCGACGGCCTGGCCCTGGATGGTGTTCGTCGCGGTCTTCGTCTCCCTGCCGTTCACCACCTACACCCTGCTGGCCGGCCTGCAGACCGTCCCCGGCGAGGTCTACGAGGCGGCCAGGGTGGACGGCGCCTCGCCCTGGCAGGCGTACCGCCGGATCACCCTGCCGCTGCTGCGCCCGGCCTTCCTGGTCGGCCTGGTGATCAACCTGATCAACGTCTTCAACTCCTTCCCGGTCATCTGGGGCATGACCCAGGGCGGCCCGAGCAGCGACACGGCGACCAGCACGGTGTTCATGTACCAGCTGAAGGACACCGACATCGGGGAGTCCGCAGCGATGTCGGTGGTCAACTTCGCCCTCGTGGTGCTGATGGTGCTGGCCTTCCTCAAGGTCAGCCGCTGGAACCAGGAGGAGAGTTGACGATACGTCGGGCGTCCCGTCGGAAGCCCCGCGCCCTGGCCCTCGCGGGGGCGGCCTGGCTGCTGGCCGCGGTCTTCCTGTTCCCGTACCTGGAGATGGTCGTCACCGCGCTGCGCCCGGCCGACGAGCTGCGCGACGCGACCTACCTGCCGAAACACTTCGCCTGGTCCAACTTCGTCGACGTCTGGCGCGACTCCACCCTCGGCGGCAACCTCCGGGTCACCCTGCTGGTCGCCGGCGGCTCCACCCTGCTGGCGCTGCTGGTCGCACTGCCCGCCGCGTACTACACCGCCCGGGTCCGCTACCGGGGCCGCCGGCTGTTCCTGCTGCTGGTCCTGGTCACCCAGATGTTCCAGCCGACCTCCCTGCTGGTGGGCCTCTACCGCGAGTTCTACCAGCTGGACCTGCTCAACTCGGTCTGGACGCTGATCCTCTGCAACGCCGCCTTCAACCTGGCCTTCGCCGTCTGGATCCTCACGGCCTACATCTCCTCGATCCCGGTGGAGCTGGAGGAGGCCGCGATGCTGGACGGCCTCGGCCGGCTCGGCGCGCTGCGCCGGGTGGTGCTGCCACTGGCCCTGCCGGGCGTGGTCACCGCGGTGATCTTCACCTTCATCTCCGCCTGGAACGAGTTCGTGATGGGCCTGACCCTGTCCACCGACCCGGGCAGCCAGCCACTCACCGTCGGCATCAACAGCTTCATCGGCAACTACACCGTCCAGTGGAACTACCTGTTCGCCGGCTCGGTCGTCGCGATCGTGCCGGTGGTGGTGCTGTTCGCCCTGATCGAGCGGCCCGTGGTCTCCGGACTGACCGCCGGATCGGTCAAGTGACCGCACCCGTACGCAGGTTGAGCCACCCACCCCGCGAGTCGACAGGAGAACCCCCGTGCGCCTGCTCCGACCCCACCTCCGAAGGGCCGCCCTCGCGGCGGCCCTGACCAGCCTCGCCGCCGTGGCCGGCCCCGCCCTGCCCGCCCGCGCCGCGGCCCCCGGCTCGGCCGTCCTGGACGGCAGCCACCAGAGCACCAGCTGGCAGAGCCCCGCCTACGCCAAGGGCACCCTCGGCGGCCCCACCTCCTGCCCGACCGCCGCCCAGGACCCGGACAACGCGGTCTGCAGCCGCTTCGACCTGACGGTCAACGTCCCGGACGGCTACTGGAACGACAACCCGGAGGGCGGCGTCCCGATCTCCATCCAGTGGCAGAACCCCACCGACGACTTCGACCTCTACGTCTACGACGCCAACGGCAAGGAGGTCGCCGAGAGCGCCGGCACCGCCGACCCCGAGGCCACCGTGATCCCCAAGGCCTCCGGCACCTACCACGTCCTGGTCGTCCCGTACGACGTGCACGGCGGCTCCTTCACCGGCCGCGCCTACCTCCCGCAGACCACCGACGCCGGCGACCTCACCTCCTTCGCCGGCGGCCAGGGCAGCTACGACATCGCCGCGGGCACCCTCAAGGCCAAGGTCGACTTCCTCGCCGACGACCAACTGCGCCTGCGCGCCGCCCCGGACGGCGACATCAGCGACCCGGTGGGCAGCACCATCATCCGGCAACAGCCCGAACCCCAGCGCGACACCTCCTCGTTCGACGCCGGCGACTACTACGGCATCCGCTCCGGCCACCTGGTGCTGCGGGTCTACAAGCACCCCCTGCGGTTCGGCCTCTACCAGGCCGACGACCGCACCGCCATCTGGCAGGAGGACGAGCCGCTACGGTGGTCCACCAGCGGCCTGCGGCAGAGCCTGGTCCGCGGCGCCGACGAGCAGTTCTTCGGCGGCGGCGAGCAGAACGGCAGCTTCTCGCACCGCGACCAGACCGTCCACGTCGCCAACAACACCAACTGGAACGAGGGCGGCTACAACAACTCCCAGCCGTTCTACGTCTCCAGCGCCGGCTACGGAGTCTTCCGCAACACCTTCGCCCCGGGCATCTACGACTTCGGCTCCCCGGTGCGCACCGGACAGCAGGAACGCCGCCTGGACGCCTACTACTTCACCGGCGACGTCAAGTCCGTCATCGGCGAGTACACCGCGCTGGTCGGCAAGCCCTTCATGCCGCCGGTCTACGGCCTCGAGCCCGGCGACTCCGACTGCTACCTGCACAACGCCAACCGCGGCGAACGCCACACCACGGACGCGCTCAAGATCGCCGACGGCTACGTGCGGAACCAGATGCCGCTCGGCTGGATGCTGGTCAACGACGGCTACGGCTGCGGCTACGAGAACCTCCCGCAGACCGGCGAAGGCCTGCGCAAGGACCACGCCCAGCTCGGCCTCTGGACCCAGAACGGCCTGCCCAACCAGGCCGAGGAGGTCAAGGCCGGGGTCCGGGTCCGCAAGCTCGACGTCGCCTGGGTCGGCAACGGCTACGGCTTCGCACTGAACGCCTGCGACCAGGCGAAGGCCGGCATCGAGGACAACAGCGACGCCCGCGGCTTCGTCTGGCTGCCGGTCTCCTGGGCCGGCGCACAGCGCTGCGGCGTGCTCTGGAGCGGCGACCAGAGCCTGTCCTGGGACTACATCCGCTGGCAGATCCCCACCTACGCCGGCGCCACCATGTCCGGCATCGCCTACAACACCGGCGACGTCGGCTCGATCTTCCGCCGCGATCCCCAGATGTACACCCGCGACCTGCAGTGGAAGGCCTTCCTGCCGACCATCATGACCATGGACGGCTGGGCCAGGGACATGACCGGCAAGCAGCAGCGCGACCAGCAGCCCTGGCTGGACGGCGAGCCCTACACCTCGATCAACCGCAAGTACCTGCAGCTCAAGGAGCGGCTGCTGCCGTACATGTACACCCTGTCCGCCGAGGCCACCCGCACCGGCATCGGCGCGGTGCGCCCGCTCGCCCTCGAGTACCCGCACGACCCGGCGGCCCTCGGACCGAACGCCGAGTACGAGTTCCTCGCCGGGCCGGACTTCCTGGTCGCACCGGTCTACTCCGACACCTCGGTGCGCAACGGCATCTACCTGCCCGAGGGCACCTGGACGGACTACTGGACCGGACGCACCTACCAGGGCCCCACCACCATCAACGGCTACTCCGCCCCGCTCGACACCCTGCCGCTGTTCGTCAAGGGCGGCGCGATCGTCCCGATGTGGCCCCAGGGCACGCTGTCCTGGCAGAACCGCGACCGCGGCGAACTCGACTACGACCTTTACCCGCAGGGCGACTCCTCCTACACCCTCTACGAGGACGACGGCGTCACCCGCCAGTACGCGGCCGGCTCCTCGGCGACCCAGCAGGTGGACGTCCACGCGAACCCGGCGGTCACCACCATCGAGGTGGGTGCCAGCGAGGGGAGTTACACCGGCAAGCCGGACGCCCGGTCCTACCGCTTCACCGTGCACGGCCAGTCCGCCCCGCGGATGGTCGTCACCCAGGGCGGCCCGCTGCCCCACCTGGACTCGGCCGCCGAGCTCGACTCCGCCGACTCCGGCTGGTACTTCGACCAGGCGACGGGCGTGACCCACGTCAAGACCGAGCGCGTCTCCACCAACGACGGCTTCTCCCTCCACCTGATCCACGGTGGCCGCTGACCGTTCCTGAACATGCTCCGCGGACAAGGCCCGGAAACGCGAAGAACCCCCATCCGGAATCCGGATGGGGGTTCTTCTGAAGAATTGTTCGGCGGCGTCCTACTCTCCCACAGGGTCCCCCCTGCAGTACCATCGGCGCTGTGAGGCTTAGCTTCCGGGTTCGGAATGTAACCGGGCGTTTCCCTCACGCTATGACCACCGAAACACTATGAAACTGTCGACCCGCCGACAAGGCAGTCGTTGTTTCAGAACAACACAGTGGACGCGAGCAACTGAGGACAAGCCCTCGGCCTATTAGTACCGGTCAACTCCACCCCTCACAGGGCTTCCATATCCGGCCTATCAACCCAGTCGTCTACTGGGAGCCTTACCCTCTCAAGGAGGTGGGAGTGCTCATCTCGAAGCAGGCTTCCCGCTTAGATGCTTTCAGCGGTTATCCCTCCCGAACGTAGCCAACCAGCCATGCCCTTGGCAGAACAACTGGCACACCAGAGGTTCGTCCGTCCCGGTCCTCTCGTACTAGGGACAGCCCTTCTCAACACTCCTACGCGCACAGCGGATAGGGACCGAACTGTCTCACGACGTTCTAAACCCAGCTCGCGTACCGCTTTAATGGGCGAACAGCCCAACCCTTGGGACCTACTCCAGCCCCAGGATGCGACGAGCCGACATCGAGGTGCCAAACCATCCCGTCGATATGGACTCTTGGGGAAGATCAGCCTGTTATCCCCGGGGTACCTTTTATCCGTTGAGCGACGGCGCTTCCACAAGCCACCGCCGGATCACTAGTCCCTACTTTCGTACCTGCTCGACCCGTCAGTCTCACAGTCAAGCTCCCTTGTGCACTTACACTCAACACCTGATTGCCAACCAGGCTGAGGGAACCTTTGGGCGCCTCCGTTACCCTTTAGGAGGCAACCGCCCCAGTTAAACTACCCACCAGACACTGTCCCTGATCCGGATCACGGACCCAGGTTAGACATCCAGCACGACCAGAGTGGTATTTCAACGGCGACTCCACAACAACTGGCGTTGCTGCTTCACAGTCTCCCACCTATCCTACACAAGCCGAACCGAACACCAATATCAAGCTATAGTAAAGGTCCCGGGGTCTTTCCGTCCTGCTGCGCGAAACGAGCATCTTTACTCGTAATGCAATTTCACCGGGCCTATGGTTGAGACAGTCGAGAAGTCGTTACGCCATTCGTGCAGGTCGGAACTTACCCGACAAGGAATTTCGCTACCTTAGGATGGTTATAGTTACCACCGCCGTTTACTGGCGCTTAAGTTCTCAGCTTCGCCTAGTCGAAACTAAGCTAACCGGTCCCCTTAACGTTCCAGCACCGGGCAGGCGTCAGTCCGTATACATCGCCTTACGGCTTCGCACGGACCTGTGTTTTTAGTAAACAGTCGCTTCTCGCTGGTCTCTGCGGCCACCCCCAGCTCAAGGCGCAAAGCCCGTCACCAGGAATGGCCCCCCTTCTCCCGAAGTTACGGGGGCATTTTGCCGAGTTCCTTAACCATAGTTCACCCGAACGCCTCGGTATTCTCTACCTGACCACCTGAGTCGGTTTGGGGTACGGGCCGCCATGAAACTCGCTAGAGGCTTTTCTCGACAGCATAGGATCATCCACTTCACCACAATCGGCTCGGCATCAGGTCTCAGACTATATGTGAGGCGGATTTGCCTACCCCACGTCCTACACCCTTACCCCGGGACAACCACCGCCCGGGCTGGACTACCTTCCTGCGTCACCCCATCGCTCACCTACTGCAGACTTGGACCGGCGGCTCCACCACTTCCCTTCACCCGAAGGATCCGGGACGGCTTCACGGCCTTAGCATCACCTGGTTCAGCGTTGGCGCTTCAAAGCGGGTACGGGAATATCAACCCGTTGTCCATCGACTACGCCTGTCGGCCTCGCCTTAGGTCCCGACTTACCCTGGGCAGATCAGCTTGACCCAGGAACCCTTGGTCAATCGGCGCAAGAGTTTCCCACTCTTGTATCGCTACTCATGCCTGCATTCTCACTCGTATACCGTCCACGACTCGATTCCTCGGCCGCTTCACCCGGCACACGACGCTCCCCTACCCATCACAGCCCCCGTTAGGAGTATTGCTGCAATGACACGACTTCGGTGGTGTGCTTGAGCCCCGCTACATTGTCGGCGCGGAATCACTTGACCAGTGAGCTATTACGCACTCTTTCAAGGGTGGCTGCTTCTAAGCCAACCTCCTGGTTGTCTCTGCGACTCCACATCCTTTCCCACTTAGCACACGCTTAGGGACCTTAGTCGGTGTTCTGGGCTGTTTCCCTCTCGACCATGGAGCTTATCCCCCACAGTCTCACTGCCACGCTCTCACTTACCGGCATTCGGAGTTTGGCTAAGGTCAGTAACCCGGTAAGGCCCATCGCCTATCCAGTGCTCTACCTCCGGCAAGAAACACGTGACGCTGCACCTAAATGCATTTCGGGGAGAACCAGCTATCACGGAGTTTGATTGGCCTTTCACCCCTAACCACAGGTCATCCCCCAGGTTTTCAACCCTGGTGGGTTCGGTCCTCCACACGGTCTTACCCGCGCTTCAACCTGCCCATGGCTAGATCACTCCGCTTCGGGTCTTGGGCATGCAACTCAACCGCCCTATTCGGACTCGCTTTCGCTACGGCTACCCCACACGGGTTAACCTCGCTACACACCGCAAACTCGCAGGCTCATTCTTCAAAAGGCACGCAGTCACGGCCAGCCGGCAAGCCGACTGACGACGCTCCCACGGCTTGTAGGCACACGGTTTCAGGTACTATTTCACTCCGCTCCCGCGGTACTTTTCACCATTCCCTCACGGTACTATCCGCTATCGGTCACCAGGGAATATTTAGGCTTAGCGGGTGGTCCCGCCAGATTCACACGGGATTTCTCGGGCCCCGTGCTACTTGGGAGATGAGCAAGCAAGCCGTACAGATTTCGTCTACGGGGGTCTTACCCTCTACGCCGGACCTTTCGCATGTCCTTCGACTACCCATACGGTTTCTGACTCGCCCAGCCGCCGGCAGACGACTGAAGCTCATTCCCACAACCCCGCATTGGCAACCCCTGCCGGGTCTCACACCAATACGGTTTAGCCTCATCCAGTTTCGCTCGCCACTACTCCCGGAATCACGGTTGTTTTCTCTTCCTGCGGGTACTGAGATGTTTCACTTCCCCGCGTTCCCTCCACACTGCCTATGTGTTCAGCAGCGGGTGACAGCCCATGACGACTGCCGGGTTTCCCCATTCGGACACCCCCGGATCAAAGCTCGGTTGACAGCTCCCCGGGGCCTATCGCGGCCTCCCACGTCCTTCATCGGTTCCTGGTGCCAAGGCATCCACCGTGCGCCCTTAAAAACTTGGCCACAGATGCTCGCGTCCACTGTGCAGTTCTCAAACAACGACCAGTCACACACCCTCAACGATCCGAAGACCACCTCGAGTGAGGCCGGCAACCATGAGGCAACTCCCGTTCCCTCAGGACCCAACAACGTGCCCGACACACCCGCCAGAGACCCTGTGTTCCACGCCGAAGCAGTACTAACAAGCCCTACCGAATGTGCCGAATAGTCAACGTTCCACCCATGAGCGAGCACTCCGGGACGTTCGCCCGAAGCTGCCATGTGCTCCTTAGAAAGGAGGTGATCCAGCCGCACCTTCCGGTACGGCTACCTTGTTACGACTTCGTCCCAATCGCTGGTCCCACCTTCGACGGCTCCATCCCAGAGGGTTAGGCCACCGGCTTCGGGTGTTACCGACTTTCGTGACGTGACGGGCGGTGTGTACAAGGCCCGGGAACGTATTCACCGCAGCATGCTGATCTGCGATTACTAGCAACTCCAACTTCATGGGGTCGAGTTGCAGACCCCAATCCGAACTGAGGCCGGCTTTTTGGGATTCGCTCCGCCTCACGGCATCGCAGCCCTTTGTACCGACCATTGTAGCACGTGTGCAGCCCAAGACATAAGGGGCATGATGATTTGACGTCGTCCCCACCTTCCTCCGAGTTGACCCCGGCAGTCTCCTGTGAGTCCCCGACATTACTCGCTGGCAACACAGAACAAGGGTTGCGCTCGTTGCGGGACTTAACCCAACATCTCACGACACGAGCTGACGACAACCATGCACCACCTGTATACCGACCACAAGGGGGCACCTGTCTCCAGGTGTTTCCGGCATATGTCAAGCCTTGGTAAGGTTCTTCGCGTTGCGTCGAATTAAGCCACATGCTCCGCTGCTTGTGCGGGCCCCCGTCAATTCCTTTGAGTTTTAGCCTTGCGGCCGTACTCCCCAGGCGGGGAACTTAATGCGTTAGCTGCGGCACCGACCACGTGGAATGTGGCCAACACCTAGTTCCCAACGTTTACGGCGTGGACTACCAGGGTATCTAATCCTGTTCGCTCCCCACGCTTTCGCTCCTCAGCGTCAGTAATGGCCCAGAGATCCGCCTTCGCCACCGGTGTTCCTCCTGATATCTGCGCATTTCACCGCTACACCAGGAATTCCGATCTCCCCTACCACACTCTAGCCTGCCCGTATCGAATGCAGACCCGGGGTTAAGCCCCGGGCTTTCACATCCGACGCGACAGGCCGCCTACGAGCTCTTTACGCCCAATAATTCCGGACAACGCTCGCACCCTACGTATTACCGCGGCTGCTGGCACGTAGTTAGCCGGTGCTTCTTCTGCAGGTACCGTCACTTGCGCTTCTTCCCTGCTGAAAGAGGTTTACAACCCGAAGGCCGTCATCCCTCACGCGGCGTCGCTGCATCAGGCTTTCGCCCATTGTGCAATATTCCCCACTGCTGCCTCCCGTAGGAGTCTGGGCCGTGTCTCAGTCCCAGTGTGGCCGGTCGCCCTCTCAGGCCGGCTACCCGTCGTCGCCTTGGTAGGCCATTACCCCACCAACAAGCTGATAGGCCGCGGGCTCATCCTGCACCGCCGGAGCTTTCCACCAACCCCCATGCGGAGGAAGGTCATATCCGGTATTAGACCCCGTTTCCAGGGCTTGTCCCAGAGTGCAGGGCAGATTGCCCACGTGTTACTCACCCGTTCGCCACTGATCCACCCCGAAGGGCTTCACCGTTCGACTTGCATGTGTTAAGCACGCCGCCAGCGTTCGTCCTGAGCCAGGATCAAACTCTCCGTGAATGTTTACCCGTAATCGGGTCCACACCCGCGTTGAGCGGCACGGCAACCACCGGAATAGGGCGGCCCCGCGCACTGCGTCCTCGCTAGTGTTATTTCAAAAGGAATCTCCAACCCCGATCACAATGACCGAGGCCGGGGATGTCAACATATCTGGCGTTGACTTTTGGCACGCTGTTGAGTTCTCAAGGAACGGACGCTTCCTTCGGACCGCCTTCCAGCGGGCCCTCCGGGCGCTTCGTTCTTTCGTGTTCCCAGCTTATCAGACGTTTTCCGCCCCGTTTTCCGGGGCTTCGTCATCCAACTCGCTGCTGTCTTCCGGCGCTTGACGCCCCGTCCGACGTTTCAAACTCTAGCCGACCTCCGCTTCGAAAAGCGAATCCAGCCGAGTCCGACCGCAATCCCGATAAACAAGCATGCCGAAACGACAAGCAGTGTTTCTCGTGGATTGGCCACCCCGGGACCGTCCGCGCCGTTGCCTGCGTGTCCGGTGCTCCCTGCCGAGCGACTGGGAGACAGTACCCCTACTCAGCCCTCGAAACAAACGCCCTGCCCGGGGCCACCACAGAGGCGGGTCGGCGGCCCCGGGCGAGGAGGCGCCTACCGGAACGGGCGGTCGCCGCTGTTGGCCATCCGGTGGGTGTCACTGTGTCGGTTCACCGGGTCGCGGACGAGGTTGACGGCGTTGGCGCACTGCCAACTGGCGTCGTACTCCCGCCCACCCGGGCGTCGCCCAGCCATCAGCGCTGCCCCAGTTGACCGGTGATGGCCGGATCGGTGATCGCCGTGTCATCGGCCAGCAGGACCGCCTTGCTGAGGATGACCGCCAGCATCCGGTCCCCCTCGAACGGCAGGTACGGCCCGTCCGCCGATCCGGGCTTCCCGTCGGCCGGCCCGTCCGGGGCCGGCACGATGCAGAGGTAGCTGTCGTCGGGTGTCATCAGGACGTTCCCCGAACCCAGGTGGATGCGGTACGTGCGCAGGTCACCGCGGACCTGCAGGAAGCGGCCCTCCACCGTGCAGCGCTCGCCCACCGCCAGCCGGGGCAGCAGCCGGGCCAGCAACTCGCCGCGCTCCCGGGCGCTCTGCGACAACTCGCCGAAGCCGTACGACTGCCAGTAGTCGCGGTAGCGCCCCTCCGGCCCGCCGTCCGACCAGGTCGGGTCGTTGCCGACGCTGCACACCCCCACGAACAGGTCGACGTCGCGCAGCACTTCGCTCAGTACCAGTGGCGGCACCTCCGCGAGCGGCACCGGCTCGGGTGTCCGGACACCCGGCCGCATCAACGGGCCGAGCTGGCCGCTGCCCGCCTGGGTGAGGTTCTCCGGGGCGTCGATCGGGTAGAAGCGCACCTGGTCGGTGCCCAGGTGCTCGAAGGTCTCACCCCAGTCCGCGTCCATGCCGTTCACCCGGAACTCGGCGCGCAGCCCCCACTCGGGCAGCAGGCGCTTCGGGGCGGGGAAGGAGTTGTCCACGGCCAACTGCAGCTGGCTGTGCCAACCCCGCACGCCCGCCAGCGCGTGGAACCGGTGCTGGCGCAGCACGTGCGCGGCGAAGCGGTTGGAGTAGACCCGGGTGTGCTCCTCCGCGGGGGTGAGCAGGTAGACCTCCCGGTGCGCCTGCTTGAACGGCTGGACGACCTGGTGCCGTTCCAGCAGGGAGCGCCAGGCGAGCACCTCCCCGGTCGGGTGGCCGACCGGGTGCCACAGTTCGACCGGGGCGTCGGCGGCGGGCGCGGGCTCGTCGCCGGTCAGGGTGCGCAGGGCGCCGTCCAGCCAGGCGCAGGCCGTGCCGTCGACGGTCCAGATCAGTCGGCGGGCCAGCGTGCCGACCAGCGGGTGGTCCAGGAGCCGCTCCCGCCAAGGGCCGTACCGCCAGCTGCGCCGGGCCAGGAACTGGCGCTCCAGCCGCTCGGACTGGGCGGTCAGCATCTTTTCGAGGTCCTTGACCGCGGACTTGAACTCCTTGAGCGCGTCGGCGTGTTCGCGGCGCACCGAGGCGGGCGGGGACTTCACCGGGCGGCCGGACTCGTTGTACCAGGCCTGCCGGAGCCTGGTGCCCTCCACCAGCAGCTCCACCCGGGCGTCGCCGAACGGCTCGACGCCTCGGCCCGGATCGGTCAATCCGTAGCTGGGGACGGCGAGTTCCTCGATCTCGGCCCGGCTGAGGCCGAGCGCGGCGGCCCGGTCCCGCAGTGCCTTGTCGAGTTCCTTCACGGTGCCCTTGTACGTCACCCGGGTGGTGAGGACGGCCAGTTGGGCGAGGCCGTCCTCACCGTCCAGGCGGGCGAGGGCGTGCACGGCGGCGTTGGCGACCTTGGGCGCCTGGGGGCCGATGCCGGGCACCTTGCGCAGCGTGGACTCGACCAGTCGGCCGAGCACCCGGGCGCTGTCGGGATGGGCCGGGGCCAGGGGCAGCAGCAGGGCGATTCCGCGCAGCGCGTCCAGGTTGTGGGGGTCGAGCTGGTTGGCGCCCGCGCCGTTCGGATCCGCGACCAGTTCGAGGGTGCGCGGGCGGCCGACCAGCGAGAGCCATGCGGTGATCCGCTCGCGGGCCCGCTCCGGGCCGACCGCGTCGAGCAGCGTCCGCCCGGTCCGTTCCCAACGGGCGGTCGGCTTGGCGGCCTTGACCTCGAGGGCGTGCTTGAGCAGGGCCGTCCACGCACCGTCGCCTCCCCCGGCCGGATCGGGCTCCCCATCGGGCCCCCCGTCGAGCTCGGCGACGTCCGCGAGCACCTGGTCGGCCCAGGCCTCGCCGGGGCTGAGCAGCGGCTCGGTCAGCGCGGCCGCAAGGTCGACGACGAGGCTGTGGTGCGGCCGGACGTGCAGGGCGCTGCGGCGGACGGCGGCGACCACCGCGGCGTCGACCGGCCGGCCCGCGGCGAGCTCCTCACTGACCAGCACCTCGGCCTCGTGGAGCTCGGCGATGACCCACTGGCGGCCCATCAGGTGCAGCCGGTCCTCGCGGAGCTCCCGGGCCGGCTCCGGCGGAAGGCCCCGGGAGACCGTGGCGGCCAGCCGGGTCAGCGCGCTGCGTTCCTGCCGGATCTTCTCGGTCTCCACGGGCCGCCAGAGCATCAGCGACCAGTTCACCAGGCCAGCCACCAGCGCGGCCCGGGTGTTCCGGTGCAGCCCGAGCAGCCGCTCGCGGACGGGCTGCACCCGCTCGTCGGACCAGTCGCCCCCGATGGCGGCGTCGACCTCCGACAGCGCCGTGACGATGCCGTCCACGTGGCCGGTGTCGAGCGCGTCGAGCAGCCGGGCGGCCGCGGAGTCGAAGGGATCGGTCGTCGCCGTCATCAGCCACCCACCAGCGGAACGAGTTTCAGGAAGCACACCTCGGTGTCGGTGCGCAGGTCCAGCTCGGCGTCCAGATCCTCGACCTGCCGGTCGCCGACCAGCACCAGGAAGCCGTTGCGGCCGAACGCCTCGACGGCGCTCAGGAACTGCCGTTCGGGGTCGACCGGGCCGTCCTCCACCGGCCGGCGGTACCCGTTCAGGGTCCGCTCGGCCCGGGTCGGCTGCACCAGGCCGTGGAACACCTCGGGGCCGCGGGCGTTGTGCTCGGCCACCTCCTGGTGCACCCGGCGGCGGAGCAGCTCACGCAGCGTCAACCGCTCCTCCGCCACGGCGAGCCGCCACGCGTCCCGCCGCACCCCCGATGTCGTCTCGTCGACGAAGATCACTGTCGCCATGCCGAAGACCATAACCACCGGCACCGACACTGCTGCCCGCCGCGGGGCGGGATCCGGGGTCGTGCGCACCTGTTCCCCGGCCCGGCCGGGTGGCGTACCGTGACCGGATGACCACGATCGTGTCTTCCCGGTACGACGCCGTGATCGTCGGCGGCGGGCACAACGGACTGGTGGCCGCGGCCTACCTCGCACGGGCCGGTCGGCGGGTGCTGGTCCTCGAACGGTTGCCCCGGGTCGGTGGGGCCGCCGTCTCCGCGCAGGCGTTCCCGGGCGTGGACGCCCGGCTGTCGCGCTACTCCTACCTGGTCAGCCTGCTGCCGCGGAAGGTGGTCCGGGACCTCGGGCTGCGGCTGGAGCTGCGGCGGCGCCGGATCGCCTCCTACACCCCCACCGTGCGGGACGGGAAGCCCACCGGGCTGCTGGTGGACGCGGGCGACCCCGGCCGCACCCGGGAGTCGTTCCGGGCGCTGACCGGCGGCGACCGGGAGTGGCGGGCCTGGCAGCGCTTCTACGGGGTGACCGGGGAACTCGCACGGCGGGTGTTCCCGACCCTCACCGAGCCGCTGCCCTCACGCGCCGAGCTGCGCCGACGGGTCGGCGACGAGGCGGCCTGGACGGCCCTGTTCGAGCGGCCGCTCGGCGAGACCGTCGAGCGGACCTTCACGGACGACCTGGTGCGCGGGGTGGTCCTGACGGACGCGCTGATCGGCACCTTCACCCACGCCCACGACCCCGAACTGCGGCAGAACCGCTGCTTCCTGTACCACGTGATCGGCAACGGAACGGGCGACTGGGACGTCCCGGTCGGCGGGATGGGCGCGGTGACGGGCGCACTGGCCGAGGCGGCACTGGCGGCCGGCGCGGAGGTCCGGACCGGCTGCGAGGTCACCGCCGTCGCCACCGACGGCCACGGCGACGCCGAGGTGACGTACTGGCACCGGGACGGCGAGGTGACGGTGGCCGCGCCCAGGGTCCTGGTGAACGCCGCGCCGGCCACCCTGGCCCGGCTGCTGGGCGAGGATCCGGGGCCCGCGCCGGAGGGCTCCCAGCTGAAGGTCAACATGGTGCTGCGCCGCCTGCCGCGGCTGCGGGACGCCGCCGCGGACCCGCGCGAGGCCTTCGCCGGGACCTTCCACATCGCCGAGGGCTACCGCCAGCTGGAGACCGCGTACACCGAGGCGCTGGCCGGCCGGATGCCCTCGGCGCCGCCGTCCGAGATCTACTGCCACACACTCACCGACCCGTCGATCCTGGGCCCGGAGGCCGCCCGGCAGGGGCTCCAGACCCTGACCCTGTTCGGTTTGCACATGCCCGCCCGGCTGTTCGGCGGCTCCGGTGGCCTCGCCGATCCGGCGGCCAAGGAGCGCGCGTTGGCCGCGAGCCTGGCGCAGCTGGACGCGGTGCTGGCCGAGCCGATCGCCGACTGCCTGGCCACGGACGCCGACGGACGGCCCTGCGTCGAGGCCCGGACCCCGCCGGAGCTGGAGCGGGAGATCGGGCTCCCCGGCGGCCACATCTTCCACCGGGATCTCGCCTTCCCCTTCACCGACGAGGAGCCGCTGGACGCCGCCGCCCGCTGGGGCGTGGCCACGGCCCACCCGAACGTCCTGCTCTGCGGGGCGGGCGCCGTTCGCGGTGGCGGCGTCAGCGGCATCCCGGGGCACAACGCGGCGCAGGCCGTCCTGGCGGACCCGGCTCCTTGACCCGGCGCCGGGACAGCTGGGACGGCCCAGCGCGTCAGGCGCGGGCGAGCACCCAGCCGCCGAGGCCGTCGCAGGCGCCGGCGTTGTAGAGGGTGGACCGGAAGCCGGCCGGGACGGGCGAACCCGGGCAGGTCCACAGGCCCGCACGGGCGGTGTTGTGGCGCCAGGCCCCGGCACCGTCGCAGCCGGCCGTGATGTGCCCGGTGATCACGTACCCGGCGACCACCGGCGAGCCGGAGCAGGTCCAGATCCCGTCGTGAGGGTGGGTGTGCTGCCAGGCGCCGATGCCGCCGCAGCCGGCTCGCAGGTGGTTGCTGATGACGTAGCCGGGCACGACGGGCGAGCCGGAGCAGGTCCAGATGCCGTCGTGGGCGAGGTTGTGGCGCCACGCGCCCATCCCCCGGCAGCCGGAGGTCAGGTGGTCGGTGATCACGTAGCCGGCCACCACCGGGGAGCCGGAGCAGGTCCAGATCCCGTCCTTGGCCGGCTGCTGGTACCAGGAGCCCCAGCCGCCGCAGCCCGCGGGGTCGTGGTCGGTGATGACGTTCCCGGCGGCGACGGGCTGCCCGGAGCAGGCCCACTTGCCCGCGAATCCCCAGGCGGGCTTGGCCTCCGCCACGGACATGCCGGAGACCGTGCCGCCCAGGGCGACGGC
This sequence comes from Kitasatospora cathayae, assembly GCF_027627435.1. Lineage (GTDB taxonomy): Bacteria > Actinomycetota > Actinomycetes > Streptomycetales > Streptomycetaceae > Kitasatospora > Kitasatospora cathayae. The sequence goes on from NZ_CP115450.1 coordinate 1,228,862, forward strand.
CGCGACCAGCGCGACCGCCGCCGCTACGGCGCCGGCTCCTCGGCCGACGACCGGCGCCGCCAGGCGCTTCCAAAGCTGACGCAGAATCATGTCCGCTGCGCTCCAGGGTGTTGAGGGGAATGGGGTGCCCCGTCGAACGGGCCTGCCGAACGGCCCGTCGGCGGCGGAGCGAGAGTCACCTTAGGTGGTGACAACGTGAAAGTTCAGCGGAGGATCCAGGAATTCCGCCCGGGGACCCATCTTGTCCGAAAGTCGCCGCGGGGCCTCGTCGTAAAACGTCGATCATGGAAGCAGCGGCGCGGGTGATCGCGCGGCGCGGAGTGCGCGGGCTGCGGGTGGGGGAGCTCGCCGCCGAGGCGGGCGTGTCCACCGCGGCGGCGGCATCCGCTGCTCCACCCACGACCAGCCCGCCGGCTGACACCCGCCGCCCCGCGCGGAGGGAGCACGGCAGCGTTCAGGTCCGTTTGAAGAACTCCACCTCGGCCAGGGCGATGGTGCGGCCGGGGCCGGTGCCGGCCGCCTCGCGGACGGTGAGCTTCACCTGGACGACGTCGCTGATCCCGGTCGCCACGGTCTGCGGGCCCGGCTGGTCGTTGAGGGTGATCTGCTTGCGGTGCAGTTCCCCGTCCGAGGCGGTGACCTCCAGGGACAGGACGAGCGGGCGGGCCTGCTGCCGGTAGTGCTCCGGGTCCGCGGAGTCGCCGGTGTGGATGATCAGGTCGACCAGCCGGAACGGGGTGCGGAAGCCGAAGCTGATGGAGTCCCCGATCGCGGGAGCTCCCCAGTAGGTGTTGCTGAGGCCGTCGTCGGCCGCGGTCGCGGGATGGCCCTCGACGGCGGCGCTCGCCGAGGTCAGCGACGGGGTGATCGGCGCGGTACCCCGGACCTTGTCCAGCACGTCCTGGTAGGTGCTCAGGCCGAGCGGGTACAGCAGGACCCCCGCCACCACCAGCGCGGCCAGCACGAGCAGCGCGATGGTACGGCGCAGCGCGTTGCCCGAGCCGCCCATCCGCACCCGGCGGCGGAACGGCCAACGGGTGCGCCACCAGGGCAGCTTCGGTGGGGCCGCGGTGACGGTCAGCGGCGCCGCGCAGCGGCGGCAGAACCGCCGCTCGGGCAGGTTGGAGGTGCCGCACCGGGGGCAGGGCGGGCCGTCCTGGGCCTCGTCGGCCGCGGACGCCCGGACGACGGGGCGCGGTGCGACGGGTTTGGCGGGCTGGACGGCCACCGGGTCGGCCTGCGGCTCGGGGGCAGGGGTCGGTTCGAGGGTAGAGGTCCGTTCGGGGGCGGGGGTCGGTTCGGGAGCGGGCGGCGACGACGGAGCTGGGTCCGGGCCCGGTTCGGAGGCCGGCGGGGCCGGGGGTTCCTGGACCGGATCGGTCGGCGGCGCGGCGTCCGGGACGGGCGATTGGTTCCGCCTGCTGCGCGCGGTGACCCTTCGGGACACGTTCCGCCAGGTGGACTCGGTGCGCGCGGTCTCGGGTACGGCGGGTGCGGCGGGCTCGGGCGCAGGCTCAGGCGTACGCGCGGGTGCGGGCTCAGGCTCAGGCGCAGATGCGGGCACCGCAGCGGCCGTACGCGACCACCCCAGGTACGCACCGCAGTTGCCGCAGAAGTCGTCCCCTTCCCCGTTGGCCGTTCCGCAGTCGGGGCACACCGGCATCGCTCAGCCCTCCGCTCGTCCGGGTGGACCGGGCAGGATCTCGACCCGGCAGCTCAGGTGGACCGGGCAGCCGGCCCGGACGACGGACAGCACCTGCTCCTCGTCCAGCCCCGCACCGCCCAGCGGCCAGACCCGGATCAGCACCTCACCGCCCGGTGCGGGCAGCGGTGCCGCGCCGCCGGAGGTGGTCGTCCAGGAGACCCCGCCGCCGTCCGTGATCTCGGTACCGGCGCCCAGCACCAGGCGCAGCCGCTCCACGAGTCCGCGTCGGGTGCCGCGCCACCGGTGCAGTTCCACGGCGCGCTCGACCACCGCACGGCGCACCTGCTCCGGCCACGCCGGGTCGACGTCCACCGCGAGCCAGGAGGCCAGCCAGTCCAGGAAGTCGGCCGGCGCGAGGCGCGGCCGGAAGTAGGCGGGCAGGTTGTCCAGGGTGGCGAAGACGGGGGCGAGGACGGTGTCCAGGCCGGCCGTGAAGCGCTGGGCGAGGTCGTCGTCGGCGAACAGCGCGGGCAGCAGCTCGCCGATCGGGTGCGGGCTGGGCAGCCCTGGGACGGCGCCGCGAGTCATGACGCCCCGTCCTCGGCGGCCGCGGTGACCACGATCTGGTGCTGGTGCGAGAAGACCAGCGCGTCCGGCGGGACTTCGACCCGCTCGGCGGGGGCGCCCCGGCGTCCGGTGATCGGGTCGGCCGGGAACAGCCGCAGTTCCTCGACCCCCGCCACGGCGGCCACCCGCTGGAGCACGGCGAACACCTCCCCGTACTGCACCGCCCGGCCGAACGGCCAGCCCGAGCCGTCGGCGCCGCCGCGCAGCGGGTTGAGGTAGCGGTACAGGGCGTCGAGGGTCGCCTCGCGGACCCGGTCGGGGTCGGTGGCGCGGGTGGTGAGCCGCGCGACCACGGTGACGCCCTGGTAGGTGGGGGGCTGGACGAGGATCCGGGTGCCGATCAGCCGCCGCTCGTCGAGGGCGGTCGCGACGGCGGCCAACACCTGTTCGTCGGGGATGAGTTGCTCGAACCGCAGCCGCTCTCCCTCGTCCGCCACCGCGTCGGGGACCACCAGCACCCGCACCGCCCCGGCCCCGCCGTCGGCGGCGGGCACGCAGCTGACCCGGGCGGCGGAGGGCGCGGCCTGCCGGGCGATCAGCTCGAAGTCCCCGGCGGTGACGGCGCGTTCCTGCAGGCGCAGCTGGTGCGGGGCGCGCAGCTTGGCGTTCTCCACGGTCTCGCCGTCGACCCCGCCCCTCGCCGCCTCGCGGTTGTCCACCCGGGCGACGTACGGGACGGAGCTGCGCAGCACCGTGATGGTGTTGCGGGCGACGTTGCCCGCGGTTCCGCCGCCGGTGCGGTAGTGCGGGACGCGCAGCCGTGCGCCCTTGGGCGGCACCGCGCCGAAGGCGCGCAGGCTGCCGTCGGGTTCCCGGACGGCGGGCGGGAGGTGGAACTCGCCGGTGGTCGCGTCGAGCACCACGTGCCGGTCGGTGGGCGCTGAGTCGCCGAAGTGCTCGACGACCGTCCACGGCTGCCACCCGTCGCCGGCCGCGACCTCGACCACCGGCGGCCCGCCGTCGAGCAGGACGGGCGGCCGGGCGAGCCGGAAGCGCTGGCCGGCGACGCCCTCGGAGGTGCCGAGCGGCGCGTCGGTGACGCTCTGGGCGTGGACGGCGGTCGCGGTGCCGCCGATGGTGAAGACCTCGGCCCGGCGGACGGTCGGGGACTCGGAGTAGAACGGCTGGCCCGGGCGCGGCTCGGTGACCCGGCAGCGCAGCCAGCCGGCCCGGCGGCCGGCGACCACCGAGGCGGTGTGTCCGGCGGGTACGAACACCACCACCTCGCCGGGCCGGTTGAGGCCGCCGGTGGTGTCGCTGCCGGTCTCGCAGCCGATCCAGCGCGCGCCGTCCCACACCTCCCAGGCCAGCGGCGGCTGGCGCGGGTCGACGCCGACGCCCTCCACCCGGCTGTCCAGCCGGACGGCCAGGATGCAGCGCGGCACCACGGCGGGCAGGGCGAACAGCACGGCGTCGCCGACCGCCGGGCGCGGCTGGAAGCACGGCACGTCGGCGCCGTCCGCGAGCCGGGCGGTGGCGTCGGACTGCTCGCCCGCGGCGGAGACGGTGACCAGCCGCTCCAGCGCGCTGGGGACGATCGGGAGGTCCTCGGTGGTGGCGAAGACCACCGCGTCGTCGGTCTCGGTCCGCAGGGTGGAGACCTCGGTGCCCGCCCGCAGCAGGACGGTCTCGGGTTGCGGGGCGGAGAGCCAGAAGTCGACCTCGGCGCGGGCCGCGGCGGGCGGGAAGAGCCGGATGCCCAGCAGGTCGAGGAAGGCGGCGTAGTTCTTCTCCGGCACCCGGTTCAGCCGGTAGAGCAGTTGGTCGACCAGGTAGGCGAAGGTTTCGATGAGCGTGACGCCGGGGTCGGAGACGTTGTGGTCGGTCCACTCCGGCGCGCGCTGCTGGACGTAGCGCTTGGCCTCGTCGACGAGTTGCTGGAAGCGGCGGTCGTCCAGGTTCGGGGAGGGCAGTGCCATCAGCTCACCCCCTCCGGGGAGACCACGGCCGGGGACTCCGGGATGGTGTAGAAGGGGAAGACCAGGTTGCGGCGGTCGTTGGTGGCCCGCACGGTGTAGTGGACGTCGATGTAGAGCGTGCCCTCGTCGACGCGGTCGAAGGCGATCACCACGTCGTCGACGCCGATCCGCGGCTCCCAGCGTTCGAGCGCGATCCGCACCTCGCGGGCGATCCGCCCGGCGGTGGTGCTGTCGCCGGGGGCGAAGACGTACTCGTGGATGCCGCAGCCGAACTCGGGGCGCATCGGCCGCTCGCCGGGCGCGGTGCCGAGGATCAGCCGGATGGCCTCCGCGATCTCCCGGTCCCGCTCCACCATGCCGATGCCGCCGGTGGCGTTCACCCGCAGTGGGAAGGCCCAGCCCCGGCCGATGAAGTTCACGCTCACGCCGCTCCCCCGATCAGCACGTCGAACGCGCCGCTGACGATGGTGGCTCCGCAGGTGGTCTTGTCGCCCATGCGGGCCGCGGGCAGTCCGCCGATCAGCGTCACTCCCCTGGTGACCGTGCCGAGTTCGGGCTCCACCAGGTTGGCGGGGCCCATCTCCACGTGCGGGACGCAGGCGTGCAGGCTGCCGACCACCGCGGCGGGCCGGCCGCCGATCAGCACCGTCTCCACCTTGAGGGCGCCCGGCGGCGGGGTGGCGAGGATGCCGCCGTGATCGGTGGGGTCGCCGGTCCGGGCTGCGGGGGGCATGTACGGTCTCCGTTCCTTCCGTTGCTCGCGAAATGCTGCTCGCGAATGGCCGCTTGCGAATTGATTCGGGGTCAGTTGATGTGCACGAACGCCCCCTTGATCACCGTCTGGGCCCCGCCGTCCACCGTGGCCGCCGTCGTACCCCGGATCGTCACCGATCCGCCGCGCACATCGACCTTGCCGGTGCCCGCGTCGAGGGTGATGCCGGAGGAGGAGAGCCGCACCGTGCTCGTCCCCGCGCCGTCCGCGCCGTGCACGGTCAGGACGATCTCCCCGTGCTGCTGGTCCAGCCGGACCTCCAACTTCCCGTTCCCGCTGGCCAACCGGATGCCGGAGCTGCCGCCCGGTACGTCCAGCAGTTCCAGCCGGTGACCCGAACGGGACACCACCGAGCGGCGGTTGACCGTCCCGGCGGTCGCGTCGACCAGCGGCACGTCGTGCGGCGAGGGCCGGTCCACGCCGTTGTAGAGGCCGCCCAGCACGTAGGGGCTGTCCAGGTCGCCCTGCTCGAAGCCGACCAGCACCTCGTCGTTGACCTCGGGGCTGACCACGCCGCCGCCCCCGTGGCCGCCCCACTGCACGGTGCGCACCCAGTCGGAGACGTAACTGTCGTCCAGCCAGGGGAACTTCAGCTTCACCCAGCCGCGCTGCCCGTCGCCCGGCTCCCGGACGTCGGTGACCACGGCGACGGCCAGGCCCGGCATCCGCGGCCCGCGCGGCGGCGCGTTGCCCCCGGTCGCCAGTCCGGCCAGTGAGCGGTCCGGCGCCGCGCTGACCAGCACGGTGGTCCGGTAGCCGCGGAACGGTTCGAGGAGGTGGCGCACCCCGGTGGCGGTGTAGCGGCCGGAGAAGGCCGCGCCGACGTTCCCCAGGGCGACCGCGGTGCCCGCCCGCAGCCGCGGATTGCCCTCGACGACCGCCTCCAGCTCGCCGAAGCCGGCGGCCACCGAGGCGGCCAGCGACCGCGCCACCGCGGTGGTCTCCGCCTGGGTGCGGTACGGGGTGTCGGCGACGGTGAGCCGCGCCGGGCCGGGGAAGGCGGAGGCCACCACCGAGGGGCTAAGCCCCGGCAGTACGCCCGGCGAGGTCAGCGACGGCTCGGCGGCGACCAGGGCGCTCTTGGTGGTGACGTTCCAGCCGCGCGCCTCGACGATGTCCGCGCCGGCCGCGCCGGTCAGCACGCCGCGCAGCTCCAGCAGGTTGCGGCCGTACTCCAGCACCAGCGGGTTCTGCGGCGCGGGCGTGGCGGGGGCCGGCGCCCCGGACGCGGGCTGCGGCCGGACGAACTCCAGCTTGCCGTCGTCGTCGACCCGCACCTGCGCACCGCTCTCCTGCGCCAGGAACTGGAGGAACTCCCAGTCCGGGACGTTCGCCTGGGAGAGCTGCTGGTGGACCACCGGGAAGGAGTCGACCCGCCCGCAGGCCAGGCCCGCGCCCGCGGCGACCTCGCGGACGATGTCGGCGGTGGTCATGTTCCGGAAGGCCTTCACCCGGCGCCCGCGCATCAGCCGGTGGGTCACCGCCGAGGCCCGCAGCACGGTGTACGAGCCCGTGGTGTCCACCTCCAGCTCCAGCGCGGTCACCTCACCGGTGAACAGCCGCACCTGGGTGTGCCCCTGCACGGTGACCACGGACACCCGCAGAGCGGTACCGATGGTGATGCCCGTCGCGGCGAGGAAGGTGTGGTCCGCGTCCCGGAAGCTCAGCACCGCCGTGTCGGGCAGACCCACGCTATCCTCGATGTCGCAGGACACCAGCTGGGCCGCCCAGACCGGCGGCAGCGGTCCGGGCGCCTCGACGACCGGATCCGCGGCGAACGGGCGGCCGCCCCGGGCCTCGGGAGTGGTCATCGCCGACCGCCCCGGGTGAGTTCGTCGATCCCCGGCACGATCAGCTCCGCGCCCGGGACCAGGGCCAGCGGATCGTCGATGTCGTTGGCCTCCGCGATGGTGCGCCAGGCCGTCGCGTCCCCGTACGCGCGCCAGGCCAGCAGCGGCAGGCTGTCGCCCGCGATCACCCGGTGGGTGCTGCGCGCCTCCGGCGAACCGGAGGTCGGGTTCTGCCCGGCCGGGTCGACGCTGGCCTCGTCGATGGAGAGGGAACACACCGCGCGCAGCGGATTGCCGTCCACGTCGAAGAGCGTGTAGGTGACCGACAGGCCGGTCAGCACCCCGTTGAACGAGGTCGTCGTCAGGGTGCCCCAGTCCAGCCGGATCCACGGACTGGCCGGCGTCTTGCGCGCAAGACTCGTCGGGGTGGGCACGCAGGCCGTCATCAGCTGCTCCACCGCCCGCTCCACCGAGTTGTCGTGGGTCGCGGTCGAGTCCAGGAACACGTCGAGCGAGAGCGAACGCGGACCGCTGCCGACGAACTCCGGCAAGGCCGACTGGCCCGCCATCCGGGACGGCGTGCGCCGCCACTCGGTGGTCTTGCGGAGCACCAGCGTCGCCGGGTTGAACTGCAGCGGAAGCCGCGCGATCGCGCCGCCGGGCTGGGCGCCGACCGTGGACGGGGGCTCCATGATGGTCAGTTGGGCCCGGGTGACGCTCGCGGGGACCGCCGGGGACATCCTGCTCCTTAGGTGTTCGTCTTTGCACCGAGTTCGACGTGAAGCGGGATCAGGACGGGCGCAGGCCCGCGTGGGCGATCTCCAGACTCTCCACCGCCGCCTGGGAGTTGGCGGGATCGAAGGACGGACCCTCCCAGCGCACCGGGACGATCCCCAGCACCTGCCAGCCGACGATCCGGCTCAAGTCCGGCCGCAGCGCCACGATCTCGCCGTCCTTCGGCTCGACCTTGCGGACGATCTCGCCCAGCCACCGCGCGATCTTGGCGCTGTCCGCGGTGACGGCGCGGGTCAGCGTGATGTTCGACCAGGTGATGCGGCCCGGCAGCTGCCAGGCGAAACCGTTGTTGCCGCCCTCCGCGTACTGCTCGATCTCGACCTGGGCGCCGAGACCCGAACAGGTGGTGAACTCGCCCAGGTCGTTGCCGCCGATGGTCAGGCTGAAGAACACGCTGCTCGCGAAGATGTTGTCGGTCATCGGTCCCCGTTTCGTGCTGGCGGCTTGCGATTTGCGGTGAGGGGTGTGCGTGAGGTGTTGGTCTCCCTGTGCTCATCGGCGCAGGTCGTACGGTCTCCCGGCGCGCTCCCTGCCCCGGCGCAGCTCGGTGCGCAGTAGCCGCCCGACCGGTTCGACCAGGCGCCGGGCCAGTTCGTCGAGGTCGGCGGGCGCGGCGGCGTCAGGGGCTTCGGCGGGCGCGGCGGGCGGGGAGGCCTTCGGCGGGGCGGCCTGCACGGTGGCCGGCGCGCGCGCCGGGACGGCGGTCAACGGCACCCCGGACAGGCCCGCCTGCTCGGCCACCCGTTGCAACAGCCGCGCCGTACCCGGCGCGGGCGATGCGGGTCGTACCGGCGGGGTGCTCGCCGGGCGCGCGGGCGTCAGGGCTCGCGCCGCCGTCGGCGAGGGCTCTCCCGGCGGCTGCGGTGTCGGCAGCGGCCGGGACGCGGTCGGCAGCCGCTGAACCGACGGGACCGCCGGGGGCGCGGGCCGCACCACGGGCGCGGGCGGAGTGCTCTCGGCGCGCCCAGGAGGCAGGGCTCGCGGCACAACCGGCGGGGGCCCTGCCGGCAGCTCCGCGGACGGCAGCGGCTGAACCGACGGCGGCGCGAGCCGGACCACGCGCGTGGACGGCACCGCTGCACGGGGACGTTGGGGCCGGCCGCTCGCTGGGACCGCCGTCATCGGCGAGGCATCCGGCGACGCCGAACTCCCTTGCACCGATGGACGACGGGCCGCCGCGCGCGGGGAGCGCGAGCCTTGCACGGGAGCCGCGACTCCACGCGACGCTCCGGGAGCGGACGAAAAGCCCGGTGCATTCAGAGAGGTCGAACTCGCTTGCACCGCAGGGCGATCGACGGCCATCCGGCTGACTCCACGCTCGGCCGCACGCCGGGACCGCGAGCGTTGCACAGCAGCCACAACGCCACGCACCATGCCCGGGCCGGACGACCGACCCACCGCCTCGGCGGCACCCGGCGCGCCGAGAGGCGCCGAACTCCCCTGCGCTGCAGGACGATCGGCAGCCACACGTCGGGAACCCGAGCGCTGCACAGCACCCACGACCCCACGCACCACGCCCGCGCCGGACGAGCGACCCACCGCCTCGGCGGCACCCGGCGCACCGAGAGGCGCCGAACTCCCCTGCGCTGCAGGACGACCGGCAGCCACACGTCGGGAACCCGAGCGCTGCACAGCACCCACGACCCCACGCACCACGCCCGCGCCGGACGACCGAGCCACCGCCTCGGCGGCACCCGGCGCGCCGAGAGGCGCCGAGCTCTGATCCGCAGCCGCACGTCGGGAAACCGAGCGTTGCACAGCACCCACGACCCCACGCACCACGCCCGCGCCGGACGAGCGACCCACCGCCCCCGCTACCGGCTGCCCTGCCGTGGCCGTGGTCCTCCGGCGCTCCCCCACGCTCGGCGAACGGCGTGCCCCGGAGCGCTGCGGAGCAGCGCCGCTCCCGCCCTCCCAGCCACCGCCGGGAGTCAGCGACGGCCCCGCAGCCGGTTCGTCGTCCGCGCGAGACGCGAGCGCATCGGGCCAAACTACGGGGACCACGGGTGGCGGCGGTGGTGCCGTGCGGGAGCCCGCGGGAGCGGTCGCGCTGCTCGCGAAGGGCGCTGCCGGAGCGGCGAGGGCGACCGAGATCGGGCGCTCACCGATCAACCCGCGCCTCCTGCTGGTGAGTTCGATGGCGCGCTGCACGCCCGAGCCGCCAACGACCGGACGCACGGGAACAGTCACCGGGTCCACCGCCGGGCCGCTCTCCCGCCCCGAGCCGGGGTCGGCCTGCGTCCCGGCAAGGCCGCTCCGCCTCGCAGGTCGGGCACCATTTTCCCTCGGTGGCGGCGGAGTTGGGCCCATCGGCCCGGTACCGGGCCGCGAAGTGGCACGCTGCACGCGTGGCTCTTCGCCGGCCGAAGGCACACTCCGCTCGTTTCGGCCTCCGGTGTCACCCGCCGTCGGGCCCGTGACACGCCGGACCGGTCGGCGCCCGCTGAGCTTCGGAGCACTGCCGCCCGGCGCTGCCGCCGTCGGCGGCAGCGCGTCGAGCGGCGCGCCCAGGCCCCCACGGGTACGGGCAGGGGCAGGGGCCGAGGTAGGCGCAGGCGAGGGCAGGGCACCCGGAGCAGCGGCCTCGGACGACGAGCGCTGAACAGACAGGCCGCCGACGGGCCGACGCTCGGGGTGGGTCGCCGGCTGTTTGGGGCTGCCGCCAGGCCCACTCGCCTCGGGACCGGCGGATTCCGCAGCAGCACGCACAACGGGCATGGCCGCCCCCGGGACGCGCTCCGTCGCCCGGGAGCCGGTGGCGGCCACGGGTGAGGCGCTCGCAGGCAGCGCGGTCAGAGGCGCACCGAGGACCGGACGGGTGGGTGCTTCAGCGCCAATCGCGGCGGCACGCTGGACCGCCCCTTCGCCCGACCCGCTCCGCTTAGGCGCGACGGCCTCGCGGCTCACCAACCCGCCTGCCCCATGGGCCTGTTCAACTGCCGCGGCTACCGGCAGCGCCGGGTCGGCGTCCTGCGTCGACGGCCCGACGACGCCTTCGCGCGGCCTGCCCGGCCGGGAGACGGAGGGCACCGGACGCACAGGCAGCAACCGTGGGCGTCGGGCCACGGTCAGCGGTTCGCCGACGGGCCGCGGCCGCACGGAATGAGGCTGGGCCCGACCGGCCACGTCACTCCGACGCGGGGGTACCGCGATCGCATCCGGCGTCGCGGCGCCGGGCGCCCGCGTGCCGGCCTCCGGCGCAGCACCCCCCGGCACATCGGAGGTCAACGCCTCAGGCTGCGACGGGACTTGCGTCGCAGCACCAGGATTCGCAGCACCAGGCGTCGCCGCACCGCCCTCCACCCCGGCTCGCCGTTCGCCCCCACGGCCGCCCCCGCCCGTACGCGCCGGGCGCGGACCCGACCGGACGGGCAGCCGCCGCAGTCGGACGGACCGCTGGACCGGCCGCGCCTCCCGCCGTTCCCCGTCCCCTTCCCGACCCGCCGCTTCGTTCTCTCCCTCTCCCACCGCGCCGCCCACGGCAGCCGGCAGGAGGAGCTCGTCCCGGCCCCCGGCGACGGCCGCCGGTACGCCCGGCGCCGCCACCGCCCGCAGGATGCCCGTCGGCGCGGACGGCAGGACCGCGTGGCCGAGCGGTCCGCACAGTGAGGGGTCCTGCCAGGAGGCGAGCCGGGAGCGGAACGTCAGGCCGTCGCTGACCCCGGGCGCCGTCCCGGCCAGGGTCGGCACGAGCGGCGTCACCGCACGCCAGCCGCCGTCCGCGCCGTCGACCGCCGGCCGTCGCCGGGCGGCCTCGCCCGTACCGGTGGTCCCGACGGTACCGGTGGTCCCGGTGGTCCCGACGGCCTCCGCACCACCGTCGGCCCGACGCCGCCGTGCGATCCAGCCCCGCAGCCCCACGCCACTCACCCTCCCTCGCTGACACGGGAGTTGATGCGCGCGATCTCACGCACCCACTGCCCGCGTTCCCGGTGGGTGAGGTCGAGGAGGTCCTCCCTCGGCCAGTGGAAGTGGTAGGCGATGTACGCGATCTCCTCGTACAGCCGAGCAGGCGCGTACGTCACGATTCCCCCAGGCGCCCACCGGCGAGGTCGACCTCGAAGGCGCCGTCGCAGTGCGGGCAGGTCACGGCGGCGCGCGTGTGGCCTTCGCTGTTGATCCGCTGGTAGAGGTCCTGGAGGAACGCGACGTCGGTGGCGTACATCCGCTCGACGATCCCGGCGTGCACGTCGGTGACGTCGCCCAGCCTGGTGATGACGTGGCTGAGCAGCACCACGCTGAGGTAGGCCGGGTTCTCCTTGACCCGCAGGTCGATCTGCGGCATCAGCTCGTCCCGGGCGGTGGCCAGCCGCATCGCGCCGTGCCGGTGCACGGTGCCCTCGTCGTCGACGTAGCCGAGCGGCAGCTCGAACTCGAACTCGGTGTGCGGCGACCGCCCCCGGGTGGGGGCCTGCCCCGGGGCCTCGTGCTGCGTCACCGGGCCCGAGGCCGGGACCGAAGCCGGACCCGGGCCCTGAGCCGGGGCCCGTTCCAGCAGTTCGTCCAGGCCGATCTTCCGCCTCATTCGACGCTGATCTCCTCGAACACGATGGTCACGGTCTCCGTCGCGGCGCTGGACTCGCCCGCGCTGAGCGTGGGGCCCTCCCAGCGGCTCGCCCAGGCGTTGGTCAGCTGGATGCGCCGCAGGGTGGCGCCGGTGGTGTCCTTGACCTCGATGGTGAGGTTCTGCCGCGCGGTGTTGATCGCCCCGTTGTTGAGGGTTTCCTTGATCCAGTCCGTGAACGCGCCGCTCTTGTCCAGGCCGCGGGTGATGGTCACCTCGCCGGGCAGCCGGGCGCCGGGCTGCTTGCGGACGATCAGTTTGCCCTCTTGGGTCACCTGCTTGTACTCGACGACGTCCTGTTCGACCGTCAGGTTGCTGATCTCCTTGACGGACTCGACGTTGTAGCCGCCGAGTTGGACGCCGAAGATGTGTGTGGAGAGCGGATCGCCTTCAGCCATGGTGTGCTGTCACCTTCCGATGGTTACCGACGGAGTGGATCACTCGTTGACGAGGCTCGTGCTGTCGGAGAACTGGGCCAGCCGGAACACCACGAACTCGGCCGGCTTCACCGGGGCGACGCCGATCTCGCAGATCACCTGGCCGAGGTCGATGGACTCCGGCGGGTTGTTGTCGCGGTCGCACTTGACGTAGAAGGCCTCGGCCGCGGTCTGGCCGAACAGTGCACCGCGCCGCCACTCCTCGGTGAGGAACGCGGTGATGTTCCGGCGGATGCTGGACCACAGCCGGTCGTCGTTGGGTTCGAAGACCACCCACTGGGTCCCCAGGAGGATCGATTCCTCGAGGTAGTTGAACAGTCGGCGCACGTTCAGGTAGCGCCAGGCGGGGTCGGAGGAGAGGGTGCGCGCGCCCCAGATCCGGATGCCGCGCCCGGGGAACGCCCGGACGCAGTTGACGCCGATCGGGTTCAGCAGGTCCTGTTCGCCCTTGCTGAGCCGGAGTTCGAGGTCCACCGCGCCGCGGATCACCTCGTTGGCGGGCGCCTTGTGCACGCCGCGTTCGGCGTCGCTGCGCGCCCACACCCCGGCGACGTGCCCGCTCGGCGGGACCAGCACGTTGCGGCCGCTGGCCGGGTCGAACACCTTGATCCACGGGTAGTAGAGGGCGGCGTAGCGGGAGTCGAAGCCCGCCTCCTCGTTGCGCCAGGTGCGCATCCGCTGGGCGTTCAGACCGGGCGGCGGGTCGAGTACGGCGATCCGGTCGCCCATCTGCTCGCAGTGGGACATCACGGCCAGCTGGACGGTGCGCAGGCCCTCGTCGTCGAGGTCGCCGCGCTGGTAGGCGCTCATCAGGTCGGGCACCGCGACCATGGTGATCTCGTCGATCGCCTCCAGGCCCGAGAAGCCGGTCCGGTCGGCGGCGTCGCCGACGTACTCGGCGGGATCGAGCCGGGTGGCGGGGGCCGCGACCGGCCCGGGCGCGAGGGCGGGGGCGGCGGGGAGCGCGTGGGTCTGCCGCTCGGGGCGGCTCGGCGCGGTACCGGGCTGTTCGGCGACCGAGACCAGCTTGGAGTCGCGCAGCTGGGTGACGACGTATCCCTTGGTGTTCTTCCGGGTCGAGACGTCGTAGCTCTCCACGACCTCGGCGCCCCGGCGGACCAGCAGCCGGAACCGGTCCTCGGGGACGTTCTCGCCCTCCGCGTCGGCGATCTCGACGGACACCTCGCCGCCCGCGCCGGGCAGCGCCGAGTACAGGAAGCCCGCGACCGCGACCGGCGGGGCCGCGGCACGGACCGGGGCCGGGGCGGCGCCGGGGGTCTGCCGGGCCGGGTCGCCGACCCGGACGACGTAGGCGGAGCCGCCGCCGTTGGCGAAGAAGCCGTACACCGAGTGCGCCAGGTAGGTGCCCTCGGTGAAGCCGCCGAACCGCTGGACGTACTGGTCCCAGTTGGTCACCAGCGTGGGCTCGTGGAAGGGACCGGACCCGGCGAAGCCGACGAAGGCGGCGACGGCTGTGCCGACCCCCTCGATCGGCCGGGCACCGGACTGGACCTCCTCCACGTACACGCCCGGGGTGAGGTACGACGGCATACGCGCTCCTTCGGCTGGCCAGTCATTTCGCCGGTCATTCGCGGGTCGATCTGGGTCGATCTGAGGCGATCTGAGGTCGGTCTCAGGTCGCTCGCGGGTCGATCCTGGATCGCTCGGATCGTTCGCGGGTGGATCCGGATCGCTCGCTGATCACTTGCTGATCACTCGCCCCCGAGTCTGCGGTGCGGGTGCTGTCCGGACCATGTCCCGAGGTCCCGGACCGGGGGCAGCACCGGCTGCCCCCGCGGGCAGCCCGACGGGTCCGCACAGGCGCCCCGGGGGCCCGACCGTCCCGGACGTGAATGAGCACGGGGTCAGCCGAGCCCGGTGTCCCCGAGGACGCCCAGCCACGGCCCGAACTCGCTCTCCAGCACCAGCCGGCCGAGCTTGCGGTACTCCCCGACCACCGCGGCGACCAGCTGCGCCATGCCCAGCGGGGCGCCCGTGCCGGCGGCCAGGTAGGCCGCGGAGACCGCGCAGGCCCGGATGGAACCGCCGGTGAGCTCGAAGTGACGGGCGCAGAAGTCCAGGTCGAGGTCGTCACCGCGGGGCAGCCGCGGCCCCAGGCAGCGGTCCCACAGGAGGCGCCGCTGCGCCTGGTCGGGCAGCGGGAACTCCGCGATGACGTCCAGGCGCCGGGTGAACGCCTCGTCGAGGTTGGCGCGCAGGTTGGTGGTCAGCACCGCGATCCCGTCGAAGGACTCCATCCGCTGGAGCAGGTAGGCCGTCTCCACGTTGGCGTGGCGGTCGTGGGCGTCCTTGACCTGTGAGCGCTTCCCGAACAGCGCGTCCGCCTCGTCGAACAGCAGAACGGCGTTGACCTGCGCGGCCTCGGTGAAGACCCGGTCCAGGTTCTTCTCGGTCTCGCCGATGTACTTGTCCACCACGGTGGAGAGGTCCACGACGTACAGTTCCATGCCGAGCTCGGCGGCGACCACCTCGGCGGACATCGTCTTGCCGGTGCCGGACTCCCCCGCGAACAGGGCGATCACCCCGTTGCCCCGGCCGCCGCCCGGCCGCATCCGCCACTGCCCGAGCACCCGGTCGCGGTGCCGGGCCCGCAGCACGAGCTCGCGCAGCCGGCCTGCGGTGGGGTCGGGCAGCACCAGGTCGGCCCAGCCGACGGCGGGCTCGATCCGGCGGGCGAGCCGGGCGAGGCCTGCGGCGTTCTGCGCCCGTACGGCGGCCCGCAGGTCCTCGGCGCGCACCGGACGACGCTCGGCGGCCGCCGTCCTGGCCGCCACCGAGGCGGCCCGCTCCAGCTTCTCCCGGTCCAGCCGGTAGGCGGCCACCGCCTCGGCCAGCTCCTCCGACAGCTCCTCGGCCCGCTCCTCCGTCAGCCCCTCCGTCAGCTCCCCGCTCAGCGGCGCGCCGCCGGCGGCCAGTGCGCGGGCCCACTGCCCGGCCAGCTCGCGCGCGTCGGGCGCGGGGACCGTGACCACCACGGGGCTCTCCCGCGCCCAGGCCGGGTCCCACGCCTGCGGGCCGTGCACGATCAGCGGGACGGGCCCGAGCGCCGCGCACAGCTCGCGCAACAGGGCCGCCCGCTCGGGTCGTTCGGGTTCCAGCCGGTCCAGCGGCCCGAGCACCACTCCGCCCCCGCCCAGCCGGGCCTCGCGCGCGAGCACCCGCACGATGCCCGCCGACGGGTGGGCGGCGGCCACCGCGGCGGCGTCGACGACCAGGGGCGGTCGGCCATCGGCCGCGAGGGCGGCCACCGCCAGCGGGCCGGCGTGCCCGGCCCGGTCCAGCAGGTACACCGGCCCGCCGTACGCCGCGGTCGCGGTCGCGCGCAGCCGGTCGACGGGCCGCGCGTCGGCTCCGGGGTACGGTGCGGCGCGGCGCGCCAGGCCGGCGAGCGCGTCGTCCGGCTCGTCGTCGCCCAGCAGATGGGCCGTCACCCGGTCCGGCACGCGCAGGGTGCGGGAGAGCAGCGGACGCTCGGCTTCAGTGATCTCCAGGAGGCCGCCGGCGATCAGCGGGGCGCGGGCGGAGAACCGGAAGCGGCCCGCGCCCGCCCCCGGCAGTCCGCACAGTTCCAGGGCCAGCGCGACGGTGGCCCGGCGTCGGGTCAGGTCGTCGTTGAGGTAGCCGTAGAGCTGCTCGAAGCGGGTGTCGAGGTCGGGCGCGAGAGCGACGAGGAGGAGGTCGAGGTCCACCGGGAGCAGGCCGAAGTCGGCGCCGAGCCGGGCGATCCGGGAGCCGGGCGGCGGGTCGGCCGCGTCCGCCCGGCCCGCAGCGGCGAAGCCCGTCGGGGCGGAGGACGCCAGGATCCGTTCCACCGCCTCCGGGCCGAGGTACTGGCCACGGTACGGGTCGTCCGGGTCCGGATCGTCGGCCCGGCGCTCGCGCACCGCCGCCCGGACCCGCTGCTCGACCCGCTGCAGCCGTTCCCACAGGTGGTCGTGGCCGGGCGGCGCGCCGTTCACCGCCGATCCGAGGTCGAGGCTCACCGTGCTCCACCCCGCGCCCTGCGGCCCGGCGGCAGCGCACGCTCCCGGGGCGCGGCGAAGCCGTCCGGTCCCGGGTCCCCGGCGCCGTGGTAGCGCAGCCGGCGGCCTCCCGAGCCGTCGTCGGTGTCTCCGACGTGCACCACCAGCCCCTCGGTGACCGGCGGCCCGGCGGGGGTGAGCCCGCCGGCCAGCGGGGCGAGTACCCTGAGGTCGATCGAGGGCCGCAGCTCCCCGCCGAGCGCGGACCACACGTCGGACACCGACGGCAGGCCCGTGTCCCGCCCCGCGATGTCCAGCCCGACGGTCAGCCCGAGCCGGGCGAGCGATCCGGTCAGCACCCGGACGGGCAACGCGTCCACGGCGGTCAGACACTGCAACACCTCGGCCAGCAACCGGTGTTCGTCCTGCGGCCGGTTGGTCCAGACGGTCACCAGGTAGCCCAGTTCGAACCAGCGCGGCGCCGGTCGGTGGCCGACCACCAGCCCGTCCGCATCGTGCTCGGCAACGGCCCCGGCCTGCCGACGGGCCGTCTCCTCCCGGATCCCGTACAGGAACACGCTGACCGTCGGCGCGGTACGCCGGGCCGCGAGGTCCCGGGTCGGCGCATCGAACACCACCTCGACCCCCCGCTCCGGCAGCCCGGCCTCGACAAGCAGCAGCCGCAGCCCCTCGTCCACCTCATGAATCACCGCCGCTCCACCTCCCCGCGCATCCCGCACGGACGGGCTCCGCCGGACAACCCCGTACGCCGAGCCGCCGACTCCCGGGCCGGTACGTCGAACACCACCTCAACCCCCACACACCACCGGATCGGCCCCGACCCGGCCCGCTGCAACCGCGACATCCCGCCCACCTGCCCACGAACCGCGCGCGCACAGACACCGCCCATCGGCGGCACGCCACGCCACCGACTCCCGGGCCGGCGCCCCACCGGACCGGCCCCAACCCGCGAATCCACCTCGCGGATCACCGCCGCTCCACCTCCCCCGGTGGGCCGATGCTGCCTTCCACCACCAGGAACGGGGTGGTGACCGGGGAGAAGCCGGGGCCGTCGGCGGTGATGGTTCGCGGGCCCGTCTCGTCCTTCGGGAGGATCAGCAGCTGGCCCGCGAAGGTCCCGTCGGCCCTCGGGTAGGTGGGGGCCGCGGCGGCGGTGATGCCGGGCTGCCAGGTGAAGCGGACCGGGGCGCCGGGCGGGAAGTCCACGCCTCGGACGGAGGTCACGAAGCCGGGCTTGCCGATCGGCGGGACGGCGACGATGCGGGGCTGCAGGATGCGCAGCGGGGTGCTCGCCCGGTGCGGGCCCGGGGTGGCGTCGGTGCCCGTGGTGGTCAGCTCCGCGGTGATGGTGGTCTCCAGTGCCGCCACGGGTGACAGCACCACCCGGACCACCTGGCTGCCGCCGGGCGCCAGGTCGGCGAGCTGGCAGCCCCCGCTTCGGCAACCCGGGGGCAACGCCTCGGTGGGCATCCCCGCGGGCAGGCCGAGGGTCAGGCGCAGCCCGGTCGCCAGGGCCTGGCCGGTGTTGCGCACGGTGTAGCTGACGGTCACGTGGCCGCCCACGTAGCCCGGGTTCGGCTGGGCCTCGACCGCCACGCCGAGGCCGGCCCGCGGCGGCGGTGCGGGCGTGGGGGTGGCTGTCGGGGTCAGGGTCGGGGTCGGCGTGGGCGTCGGAGTCGGACTCGGCGAGGCGGTCGGCGAGGGCGTGGGCGTAGGCGAGGGCGTAGGCGCCTCCAGCACCGGCAGGATCGTCTCCGCGGACCCGTTCTCAGGATTCGGGTCGACCACCGTCCCCGTGACGCTCCAGCCGAACTGCCGGTCGCCGACCCGGGTGCCGATCAGGGTGGCGGTCACCCGGACCTGCGCCCCCGGCGCCAGGGTGCCGAGCTCACAGCGCAACGCCGCCGCATCGCACTGCCCGACCGGGGTGGTCAACCGGCCGAGTCGGGCGCCGGTCGGTACCGAGGCCGTCAGGACGGTGCCGGGCGAGGGCGCGGGGCCCTTGTCGGTGACGGTGACCGTCACGTCGGTGCCGCCGTCGACGGGGACGGCCGGGGTCCGGGGCGGCGCGCTCAGCATCAGGTGGACGGACTGCTGGACGGCCGGCTCCTTCTGGCGCCCCGGCAGCCGCCAGTCGAGCGGGGTGAGCTTCGCTGTCGCGAAGTCGTAGATCTTGAGCCCCTCCGGTGCGCTCGGCGGCGCGGCCCGCCGGGAGGTGAGCACCAGCTGCGCGCCGTTGGCCGTCCAGGCGACGTCGCGGGGCTGGAAGGGGCCGGCGGAGCGGTCGGGCAGCGGGCGGGTGCAGGCGCCGTCGCCGAGCCCGGCGGGCAGGACCACCGTGCAGTCGTCGCCGGCCGGTGTGGTGACCACCACGCCGTCCTGCCGGTTGTTCCCGCCGTCGCCGGCTTTGCGGTTGAAGGCGATCCGGCGGCCGTCGGGGGCGAACGCGGGGCTGTCGTCGATGACGTTGCAACTGCCCGGGCAGGCCGTGCGGCTGAGGTCGTTCTGCCGGGTGAGGTCGTCGGCGGGCACGGTCCAGATGTGCCTGTTGCCGGGGTTGCCGTTGATCACGGCGGTCCGGGAGAAGGCGATGAGCTTGCCGTCTGGGGACCAGAAGGGCTCGCCGTCCGCCGCCCCCGGCTGGTCGGCCGGCGGCTGGACGGTGCCGACGATCGCGCCCGTGGCCACCTGGGCGATCAGGAGCCGGCCCGCGCGGGCGGGTTCCTGTCCGCCGCCCGGGGAGCTGCGGCTGAACACGATCAGCTTGCCGTCCGGGGAGAGGGACGGGTCGGTGTCCCGGTCGGTGGGGCCGCGCCCGGCGAGGTTCATCGGGTGCGGGTTCGAGCCGTCGGCGTCGGCCAGCCAGATCCGTTCGATCCGGCCGGCCGGCGAGTCCTCGTAACGGGTGACCACGATCTGCCGGCCGTCGGGCGTGTAGGCCTGCCGTTCGTACCACGGGTCGTAGCCGGGGCGGGGGTGGAAGAGCGGGTCGGCGGCCGGGTCGGGGTTGGTGTTGGTGTCGGCGGCCGGGTCCTCCGTGAGCACGCTGATGCCGAGGTCGCGCGGGTCGGCGCCGTCGGGGCGGATGTCCTGGAGGTCGGCGACGTTGGCGGCGGCGGCACTGGTCTGCTCCACCACCGGCCCGCCTCCGTTCTGCGGGCCCAGCCAGGTCGGCGTGGCGATCAACCGGTTGGTGCTGTAGAGGAGTTGGGGGTCGGTGCAGGAACAGGTCGGCGCACGGTACAGGTTCAGCACCGGGGGCTGCACCGGGGGCTGCGGCGGGGGCTGCGGCGGGTCGGCCTGCTGGACCGGTGTCTTGGGGGTGAGCCGATCGGCGCTGAGGAAGAGGACCCCGCTGCCGTCGGCCAGCCAGGAGGCGGAGCCGGTCTTCCAGTTGGAGCCGGTGCCGGGGAAGAACGCCCTGTCGCCGCCGGTGGGCGAGGTGAGCATCAGGGTCCGGCCCTTGTCGCCCTGGTCCCAGGTGTAGACGATCTGGTTGCGGTGGGCGTCGTCGTCCAGCGGGTTCCAGGTCGGGTCGACGGCGTCCCCGCTGGTCACGTTGGTGACCTTGACGGGCGCGCCGCCGGTGAACGGCCGCAGGTAGATCTGGATGTGTCCGGGCTCGCCGGCGCAGGCATACGCGACCCACCGGCCGTCGGGCGAGACCGTCGGGTGGGTCTCGTCGGCGGCTCCGTCGGTCAGCCGGCGCAGGCCGGTGCCGTCCTGGTCGACCGCCCACAGGACGTGCTGGGAGGTGCCGTCCTTCCTGGGTTCCAGGGCCTCGAAGACGACGCCCTTGCCGTTCGGGGCGAGGGCGGGGTGGGCGGTGTCCATGCCGGTGGTGAGCCGGTGCACCGCGCCGGCCGCGTCGTGCAGGTACACCTGGGGCAGCGGGCCGTCCCGCAGGCTGGTGAAGACCAGTTCGTCGCCGCGGGCCGAGGGCTCCTGGTCGAAGTGGACCGGGCCGGGCCCGAACAACGGGGTACTGGATTCCGTCCCGGTCACCCGGCCGAGGCCGCGGTGGTTGGTGCCGGCGTAGACGATCCGACCGCCGGCCGGGTCCTCGGCGGACGCGGCTGGGGTCACCGGGCCGCCCGGTCCACCGGGCGCGGAGCCCAGGGTCAGCACGGCGGCCGCCAGCGCGAGCAGCACCGCGACGGCGGCCCGGGCCGGCCGCCGGATGGAGCGGGGAGTGCCGGTGGCGCCGGTCACTTGCGACCTCACAGGATGGCAGGGGCGGTCTCCCCGGCAGTCTCACCGGCTCGGGCGCCCGGGAACAGGGCCCGGGCGCCCGAGCCGGGGGTAACGACGGTGTCCGCAAAGGGCAGGCCGCCACGGCTTGGACGAATGTCCCAGACGATCGCCCGTCTAACACAGACGTCCGACACGGCCAATCCGGTGCCTCGGCAAAGCTTCAGACGTACGTCCGCCTCAGACGTACGTCCGCCCAAGACGCACGTACGTCTCATTCGCCCGCGCACCACCGGCCGCACCGCTCAGATCAGACCGCGCCGCATGGCGTACCCCACCGCGTGCGCCCGATTGCGCAGCCCCAGCCGCGTGATGATCTCGTGCAGCACGTTCTTGACGGTGCGTTCGGAGTACGAGGTCTTCGCGGCGATCTCACTGGTGTCGAAGCCCTCGGCGACCAGCCGGAGCATCTCCGCCTCCCGGGCCGTCAGGGTCGACAGGGTCAGGCCCCGCCCGTCGAGCATGGTGCGCTGGAGCATCCCGATCCGGTCGAGCAGCTCACCGAGCAGGTCCCCCGGCATCACTCCCTCGCCGTTGGCCAGGGCGGTGATGAGGTGCACCAGCCGGTCCTGGTCCGCCTCCGAGCGACGCATCACGGCGGCGACCCCGCACTCGACGATCGTCTGCAGCCCGCCGGCCTCGAACTGGCCCACCACCAGGCCGATTCGGCCCGAGGTGGCGAGTCGCAGCTTGCGCAGGTGCTCGGCGACCGCCTCGGTGAGGGCGTCGACCACCAGCAGGGAGACCTCCGCCCGGCCCGCCTCGCTCTCGCTCAGCAGCTCCACCTCAGGCCGCTGGCGCAGCTGTTGGACCACGCCGGTCTGCAGGATGAGGTCCTCGGCGTACACCGCCACGGGTATCTGGCCGGGCCTGCGCGCCTGGACGGGGACGCGCGGGCCGGCCGGGCGGGCGCTGCCGGAACGTTGCGCCACCGGAATCCGGGGGGTGGTGACTGCTTCGCCACGGGGTGTTTCGGTCGACGTCATCGAGCTCTCCATTCTCCAGTGGGCCTGCGGCGGTGCCGGGCAGGGTCGGTCGGTCCGCACGGGCAAGGGGTGTGCCCACGGCTTGCCCGTACGGCCCTCTCCGCGGACGGTCCGCCGGTCCTACCGTCACGCCATGACCACATCCGCCGAACTCGGCCTGTCCGCGCTGACGGTGGCGCCCGGTGGCGTGGCCACCACGACGCTGACGGTGCGCAACGACCTCGACATCGTGGAGGCGTACACGCTGGAGGTCGTCGGCGAATGCGCCCCGTGGACGACGGTCGAGCCGGCCCGGGTCTCGCTCTACCCGGGGACGTCCGAGACGGTGACGGTGCGCCTCGCCCCACCGCGATCGTCCGCCGCCCGGGCCGGTGAGTTCCCACTCGGCATCCGGGTCCTGCCGACCGAGCGCCCCGAGCTGGTGACGGTCCCGGAGACCACCGTCACCGTGACGCCGTTCCACGAGCTGCAGGCCGCGCTCGCGCCCCGGCGCCGCCGCGGCTGGCTGCGCGGCCGCTACCGGACCTCGGTGCGCAACCTCGGCAACGCCCCCGCCACCATGGTCCTCACGCCCGGACAGGCCGGCGAGGAGCTGCGGTTCCGGGCCACCCCGGAACGGCTGCGCCTCGAACCCGGCGAGTCCGGCGAGCTGCGCCTGCAGGCGCGCGCCCGCAAGCTGATCTGGTTCGGCAAACCGGCCTCCTGGCCGTTCGAGGTCACGGTGGGACCGGAGCAGGCCGACACCGGCAAGGACGCGAACGCCGAGGCCACCAACACCAGGACCCCTGACGCCAAGAGCCGGGACGCCAAGGGCGGGACCGCCTCGACCGAAGGCCTCACGATCGTTCAACGGCCCCTCCTCGACGGCGAGTTCATCCAACTCCCGGTCTTCCCCAAGTGGCTGCTCGCCCTCCTGGCGGCGCTGCTCGCGCTGCTGCTGGCCTGGTTCGCCCTGGTCCGCCCGGCGGTGCGCAGTTCCGCGAAGCAGGCCGCCGAGCAGGCCGTCGCCCAGCAGAGCAGCGCCACCCCGGCCCCGAGCGCCGCCGCACCCGGCGGTGCGCCCACGGCACCCGCCGCCGGGAACCCCGGCGGCCAGGTCAAGCCGGGTGCCGGCCAGCCGAGCGCCGGTGGCCGCGCCCCCGGCCCGGGCCTGGCCGAGCCCGGTACCGGACGGCAGAGCTCCGCCACCGTCGACGTGCAGACCGCGAACGGCGCCGCATCCACCGGCAGTTATCAGGTCCCGCACGGCAAGGTGTTCGACATCACGGACATCGTGGTCGCCAACTTCCAGGGCGACCAGGGGCTGTTGACCATCACGGCCGGCAAGCAGACGATCACCACCATCGCCTTGGAGACCTTCCGCAACCAGGACTACCACTGGGTGACTCCCATCCAGGTCCCCGAGGACCAGGCAGTGACGGCGACCGTGACCTGCGAGTCGCCGGGCACCCCGGCCTCGGGCAAGCAGGCGGCCACGTGCCACGAACTCCTCAACGTCAGCGGATCGTTGAGCGACATCAGGCAGGGAAACTGAATCGGTGGCACAAGGTGGACATTCCCTCCCCGGGCAACCGGACCGGAAAGGTGCACCGGACGCCCCGACGATGTCAACGGGCCCCTCACACCGGACCCGACCCGTACGTCTCCGCGATCTCCCCCTTCCACACCTCCCCTCGCGCCCCGCGATCATGTCAACATCCGCTGGACACCGTGACCGGTCGCCCGTCGACTGACAACCCGCCCGAACCGCGCCCGCGCCGCCCGCCTGCCCTTCCGGGGAAGCCTGCCGCGCCCTCCCGGGGCAAGCGAACGGTCCCCGCGGGCGGCGAAGTCTGCCCCGGTCGCACTACTGACGGTTCATCAGTACAGCAGTAGCTTTGCGTCGTTCGCGCGTATACGGCGCCCCCGGGGCCGTATACGCACAAAATCGCCACAAGGAGGAAGGAACCCGAGCTCGTGCGCACCAACCAGCCGGACCGCCGCACCGACCCGGCCGCCACCCCCGCTGCCACCCGCGCCGTGCGCCCGGGCCCGGGTCCGAGGGCCGGCACCGCACTGGCCCTGCAACGGTCCATCGGCAACGCCGCGGTGACCCGCCTGGTCCAGCACACCCGACGCGGCGCCAGCAGTACAAGCAGCTCCCGCGGCTCCGACGCGCAGGACGAACTGCCACTCCAGCGCTCCCTGGTGCACCAGGTGCCCCGGACCGCCGGACAGCCCCTGGACGCCACCACCCGCCGCGAGATGGAGTCCCGCCTCGGCGCCGACTTCTCCGACGTACGGCTGCACACCGGCAGCACGGCTCGCGCCTCCGCGGCCGAAGTCGGCGCCCGCGCCTACACCTCGGGCAACCACGTGGTGCTCGGAGCCGACGGCGGCGACCGGCACACCCTGGCCCACGAACTCACCCACGTCATCCAGCAACGCCGGGGCCCGGTCGCCGGCACCGACCGCGGCGACGGCCTGCGGGTCTCCGACCCGTCCGACCGCCACGAACGCGAGGCCGAGGCCAACGCCGTCCGCGCGCTGTCGGCCCCGCTCGCCCACGAGAAGCCGGAGCCCGGACCCGACGGCCGCTCCCCCCGGGCGGGCGCATCCCTGCAGCGGATGCCTCCCAAGCGCAAGGCGGAAGCCGCCGAACTCCCCACGCCCTCGGGCCGCACCACCCGCGGCAAGGCCCGCGCCGCGAACCTCGACCTCGACCGGCCCGTCCTGGAGTTCACCTCGGACTACGAGGGACCGGCCGCCCAGAAGCTGAACGACACCCAGAGCATCGGCTTCCAGCAGGTGGCACGGCTGAAGAACCCGCCGGGCGCCCCGCAGCGGGTCTCGACCAACTACCACTTCTGGCAGGAGGTCACCGACTCCAACGTCCAGATCGTGCAGTCGAAGAAGGGCTTCCCCGAAACCCCGTCCAGCCGCCCCTGGATGCAAGACGGCCCCTACCACCCGCCCTACAACAACGCGGTCATCAACGACACCCAGAACGCGATCGAGTTCAACGACAACCCCGGCTTCTCCACCTCGGCGCGGATGACCCCCGGGTACTGGCTGAAGTCCTACCAGGTCTCCTTCCGCTGGAAGGTCGCCCACCGGGCCGACCCCTGGAACCGGACGATGCCCGCCTGGACCAGCCCCGTGGTCACCCACACCCTGGAGTCCGCCTTCGACCCCGAGAACCCCGACCAGCCCTCCCCCATCGCCGCCCACCCGGCCGGCGAGTTCACCTGGAACGTCGACCTGTCCACGGTGGCCTCCGCCACGGGAAACGGCTGAAGCCGCAGGAGCTCCGGAACGCGAAAAGGCCCCACCCGGAAACCGGATGGGGCCTTTTCTGAAGAATTGTTCGGCGGCGTCCTACTCTCCCACAGGGTCCCCCCTGCAGTACCATCGGCGCTGTGAGGCTTAGCTTCCGGGTTCGGAATGTAACCGGGCGTTTCCCTCACGCTATGACCACCGAAACACTATGAAACTGTCGACCCGCCGACAAGGCAGTCGTTGTTTCAGAACAACACAGTGGACGCGAGCAACTGAGGACAAGCCCTCGGCCTATTAGTACCGGTCAACTCCACCCCTCACAGGGCTTCCATATCCGGCCTATCAACCCAGTCGTCTACTGGGAGCCTTACCCTCTCAAGGAGGTGGGAGTGCTCATCTCGAAGCAGGCTTCCCGCTTAGATGCTTTCAGCGGTTATCCCTCCCGAACGTAGCCAACCAGCCATGCCCTTGGCAGAACAACTGGCACACCAGAGGTTCGTCCGTCCCGGTCCTCTCGTACTAGGGACAGCCCTTCTCAACACTCCTACGCGCACAGCGGATAGGGACCGAACTGTCTCACGACGTTCTAAACCCAGCTCGCGTACCGCTTTAATGGGCGAACAGCCCAACCCTTGGGACCTACTCCAGCCCCAGGATGCGACGAGCCGACATCGAGGTGCCAAACCATCCCGTCGATATGGACTCTTGGGGAAGATCAGCCTGTTATCCCCGGGGTACCTTTTATCCGTTGAGCGACGGCGCTTCCACAAGCCACCGCCGGATCACTAGTCCCTACTTTCGTACCTGCTCGACCCGTCAGTCTCACAGTCAAGCTCCCTTGTGCACTTACACTCAACACCTGATTGCCAACCAGGCTGAGGGAACCTTTGGGCGCCTCCGTTACCCTTTAGGAGGCAACCGCCCCAGTTAAACTACCCACCAGACACTGTCCCTGATCCGGATCACGGACCCAGGTTAGACATCCAGCACGACCAGAGTGGTATTTCAACGGCGACTCCACAACAACTGGCGTTGCTGCTTCACAGTCTCCCACCTATCCTACACAAGCCGAACCGAACACCAATATCAAGCTATAGTAAAGGTCCCGGGGTCTTTCCGTCCTGCTGCGCGAAACGAGCATCTTTACTCGTAATGCAATTTCACCGGGCCTATGGTTGAGACAGTCGAGAAGTCGTTACGCCATTCGTGCAGGTCGGAACTTACCCGACAAGGAATTTCGCTACCTTAGGATGGTTATAGTTACCACCGCCGTTTACTGGCGCTTAAGTTCTCAGCTTCGCCTAGTCGAAACTAAGCTAACCGGTCCCCTTAACGTTCCAGCACCGGGCAGGCGTCAGTCCGTATACATCGCCTTACGGCTTCGCACGGACCTGTGTTTTTAGTAAACAGTCGCTTCTCGCTGGTCTCTGCGGCCACCCCCAGCTCAAGGCGCAAAGCCCGTCACCAGGAATGGCCCCCCTTCTCCCGAAGTTACGGGGGCATTTTGCCGAGTTCCTTAACCATAGTTCACCCGAACGCCTCGGTATTCTCTACCTGACCACCTGAGTCGGTTTGGGGTACGGGCCGCCATGAAACTCGCTAGAGGCTTTTCTCGACAGCATAGGATCATCCACTTCACCACAATCGGCTCGGCATCAGGTCTCAGACTATATGTGAGGCGGATTTGCCTACCCCACGTCCTACACCCTTACCCCGGGACAACCACCGCCCGGGCTGGACTACCTTCCTGCGTCACCCCATCGCTCACCTACTGCAGACTTGGACCGGCGGCTCCACCACTTCCCTTCACCCGAAGGATCCGGGACGGCTTCACGGCCTTAGCATCACCTGGTTCAGCGTTGGCGCTTCAAAGCGGGTACGGGAATATCAACCCGTTGTCCATCGACTACGCCTGTCGGCCTCGCCTTAGGTCCCGACTTACCCTGGGCAGATCAGCTTGACCCAGGAACCCTTGGTCAATCGGCGCAAGAGTTTCCCACTCTTGTATCGCTACTCATGCCTGCATTCTCACTCGTATACCGTCCACGACTCGATTCCTCGGCCGCTTCACCCGGCACACGACGCTCCCCTACCCATCACAGCCCCCGTTAGGAGTATTGCTGCAATGACACGACTTCGGTGGTGTGCTTGAGCCCCGCTACATTGTCGGCGCGGAATCACTTGACCAGTGAGCTATTACGCACTCTTTCAAGGGTGGCTGCTTCTAAGCCAACCTCCTGGTTGTCTCTGCGACTCCACATCCTTTCCCACTTAGCACACGCTTAGGGACCTTAGTCGGTGTTCTGGGCTGTTTCCCTCTCGACCATGGAGCTTATCCCCCACAGTCTCACTGCCACGCTCTCACTTACCGGCATTCGGAGTTTGGCTAAGGTCAGTAACCCGGTAAGGCCCATCGCCTATCCAGTGCTCTACCTCCGGCAAGAAACACGTGACGCTGCACCTAAATGCATTTCGGGGAGAACCAGCTATCACGGAGTTTGATTGGCCTTTCACCCCTAACCACAGGTCATCCCCCAGGTTTTCAACCCTGGTGGGTTCGGTCCTCCACACGGTCTTACCCGCGCTTCAACCTGCCCATGGCTAGATCACTCCGCTTCGGGTCTTGGGCATGCAACTCAACCGCCCTATTCGGACTCGCTTTCGCTACGGCTACCCCACACGGGTTAACCTCGCTACACACCGCAAACTCGCAGGCTCATTCTTCAAAAGGCACGCAGTCACGGCCAGCCGGCAAGCCGACTGACGACGCTCCCACGGCTTGTAGGCACACGGTTTCAGGTACTATTTCACTCCGCTCCCGCGGTACTTTTCACCATTCCCTCACGGTACTATCCGCTATCGGTCACCAGGGAATATTTAGGCTTAGCGGGTGGTCCCGCCAGATTCACACGGGATTTCTCGGGCCCCGTGCTACTTGGGAGATGAGCAAGCAAGCCGTACAGATTTCGTCTACGGGGGTCTTACCCTCTACGCCGGACCTTTCGCATGTCCTTCGACTACCCATACGGTTTCTGACTCGCCCAGCCGCCGGCAGACGACTGAAGCTCATTCCCACAACCCCGCATTGGCAACCCCTGCCGGGTCTCACACCAATACGGTTTAGCCTCATCCAGTTTCGCTCGCCACTACTCCCGGAATCACGGTTGTTTTCTCTTCCTGCGGGTACTGAGATGTTTCACTTCCCCGCGTTCCCTCCACACTGCCTATGTGTTCAGCAGCGGGTGACAGCCCATGACGACTGCCGGGTTTCCCCATTCGGACACCCCCGGATCAAAGCTCGGTTGACAGCTCCCCGGGGCCTATCGCGGCCTCCCACGTCCTTCATCGGTTCCTGGTGCCAAGGCATCCACCGTGCGCCCTTAAAAACTTGGCCACAGATGCTCGCGTCCACTGTGCAGTTCTCAAACAACGACCAGTCACACACCCTCGACAACCCGAACCGGGCTACCTCGAGTGAGGCCGGCAACCATGAGGCAACTCCCGTTCCCTCAGGACCCAACAACGTGCCCGACACACCCGCCAGAGACCCTGTGTTCCACGCCGAAGCAGTACTAACAAGCCCTACCGAAT